>DHSD01000027.1:21873-23327 GCA_002411365.1 Ruminococcaceae bacterium UBA5295 | reverse complement strand
AACAGCAACCCGCTGCTTGTTTCCGTCCGTTCCGGTGCGCGCCAGTCAATGCCGGGCATGATGGATACCATCCTGAACCTCGGCCTTAATGACAAGTCGGTTGAAGGCCTGGCAAAAAAAACGAACAACCCGCGCTTTGCCTATGACTCATACCGCCGTTTCGTGCAGATGTTCGCAGACGTTGTTATGGGCGTTTCAAAAGAGCTGTTTGAAAAAGAAATCGACAAGATGAAAGCCGAAAAAGGCGTTAAGAACGACATAGACCTCGGCGCCGACGACCTTAAGAAACTTGTCGTAATTTTCAAGAAGATATATGAAGACAATGAGCACAAGCCGTTCCCGCAGGACCCGAAGGAGCAGCTCATTGAAGCCGTAAAGGCTGTTTTCCGCAGCTGGGACAACCCCCGCGCCAATGTTTACCGCAAGATGAATGAAATACCGTACGAGTGGGGCACGGCAGTCAACGTCCAGCAGATGGCATTCGGCAACTCCGGCGACAACTCCGGCACAGGCGTTGCATTTACCCGCAACCCTGCCACAGGCGAGAAGAAACTGTTCGGTGAATACCTCATCAATGCGCAGGGCGAAGATGTTGTCTCGGGCGTGCGCACACCGTCACCGATAAGCCACCTGAAAGACCAGATGCCTGAAGTTTACGGCCAGTTCGTAAAGATTGCAACAAACCTTGAAAACCACTTCAAGGATATGCAGGACATGGAGTTCACGATTGAAGACGGCCACCTCTACATGCTCCAGACCCGCAACGGCAAGCGCACGGCTCAGGCAGCACTTAAGATTGCATGCGACCTTGTCGACGAAGGTATGATAGATAAAGACGAGGCACTTCTGCGCGTGGAGCCTAAACAGCTTGAATCGCTGCTGCATCCGCAGTTTGACGCCAAAGTCCTTAAGGAATCCAAGCCAATCGGCGGCGGCCTCGCCGCTTCTCCGGGAGCTGCATGCGGCAAGGTAGTTTTCTCTGCCGAAGATGCGCGCGACTGGAAAAAGAAGGGCGAAAAAGTTATCCTTGTCCGCCTTGAGACTTCGCCGGAAGACATTGAAGGCATGGCTTCGGCAGAAGGCATTCTCACAGTGCGCGGCGGCATGACTTCGCACGCGGCTGTTGTTGCGCGCGGCATGGGCACATGCTGTGTTTCCGGCTGCGGGGACATGGTGGTTGACTATGCTAAAAAGCAGTTTACCCTTGATGGCAAGACAATAAAAGAGGGAGACTATATTTCAATAGACGGCTCAACAGGCAATATTTACGACAAGGCTATCCCGACTGTGCCTGCTACAATTGCCGGCAACTTCGGCCGCTTCATGGGCTGGGCTGACAAAGCGCGCAGGCTGCAGGTCTACACAAACGCAGACACGCCGCGCGACGCAAAGCAGGGCCGTGATTTCGGCGCAGAAGGCATTGGCCTCTGCCGCACTGAGCATATGTTCTTTGA
>DHSD01000027.1:1181-21831 GCA_002411365.1 Ruminococcaceae bacterium UBA5295 | reverse complement strand
GCGCGCAGGCTGCAGGTCTACACAAACGCAGACACGCCGCGCGACGCAAAGCAGGGCCGTGATTTCGGCGCAGAAGGCATTGGCCTCTGCCGCACTGAGCATATGTTCTTTGAAGGCGAGCGCATTAAGGCAATGCGTGAGATGATAGTTTCAAAGACGACTGATATGCGCAAAAAGGCGCTTGCAAAGATTATGCCTTACCAGCAGGGCGACTTTGAAGGGCTGTATACGGTAATGGAAGGCCGCCCGGTAATTATCCGCTTCCTCGATCCGCCGCTTCATGAGTTCCTCCCAACAAAGGAATCAGACATTAAAGAGATTGCCGGCGAGCTTAAGATGTCCGTTCAGGATCTCAAAAACGTGATTTCAAGCCTGCACGAATTCAACCCGATGATGGGCCACCGTGGCTGCCGCCTGTGCGTGACGTATCCGGAAATTGCAGAGATGCAGACAACAGCTGTAATAAACGCTGCAATGAATGTCAACAAGGCACATCCGGACTTCCATGTTGAGCCACGCATTATGATTCCGCTTGTAGGCGAAGAGAAAGAGCTCAAGTTTGTAAAGGGCATTGTCACAAAAACAGCGGACAAGCTCATAAAAGATGCCGGTGTCCAGATGAAGTATCAGGTCGGCACAATGATTGAGATTCCGCGCGCCGCAATTACTGCAGGCGACATTGCCAAGGAAGCGCAGTTCTTCAGCTTCGGCACCAACGACCTCACACAGATGACGTTCGGCTTCAGCCGCGACGACGCTGAGAAGTTCCTCGGTGCATATTACGACAACAAGATTTACGACTTCGACCCGTTTGCACACCTTGACCAGGTCGGTGTTGGCAAGCTTATAAAGATGGCTGTAAAAGACGGCCGCGCAACGCGCCCGGATATCCACCTCGGAATCTGCGGCGAGCACGGCGGCGACCCGTCATCGGTTGAGTTCTGCCACTTCGCGGGCCTCGATTATGTTTCATGCTCACCGTACCGTGTGCCTATTGCCCGTCTGGCTGCGGCACAGGCTGCTGTGAAGGAAAAGAAACAGAAAGCTGCTGCAAACAAGTAAACAGGCTTCTGCAGCGCAAATTCCCCCGCTTCCGGCGGGGGAATTTTTTCAGTTATTATTGCCGCTGCGCCCGTTTTGGGCGGGCGGCAATGCGTGCCGTGCTGCGAAATATGGAAAGGGGGTTTCTACTTGACAAAGAAACAGGTGAAAATAGTTGTCTGCATACTGCAGGCAGTGCTGATAGGCATACTTTTTTTGCCGTCCGCCAATTCAGGCGGCTCGGGCGGGGCGGCGCTCAATACGTTTGGCCTTGTAAAGAGATATTCGGATATCGGCCACAACATCGACGCCCTCGCTTATATAATGCTGGCCATATGCAGCCCCGTCATCACGGCGCTGAGCGCCGTGCAACTCCGCGAGCGCAGGAACTTTGGCGTCGGCGTATGCCTTTCGGGGCTGACTTCGATTGTGCACGCTATTTTTTATACTGTGGTTAAGACTTCCATGTCTGGGAGCGTTACTGTAAATGGTCTGCACTATCTTATAATCCTTATAGCGCTTATTAACCTGTTTATTGAGATTTACGGTTTCATACTTGCCAACCCTGAGGAAAAGAAAAAGAAAAAGGAAAGGCCGCACTGATTCCTGCACTGCGGAAAAAATCATCTGAAAAATGGAGGGATAATTTTATTTTATGGCGGACGTTATTATAATTGGACGCGGCCCTGCCGGGCTTTCGGCAGCAATTTATACGGCGCGCGCAGGGCTTGAGACGCTCGACGCCGGCCCTATGGGCGGCGCGCTTATGAAAACTGAAAGAATAGAGAACTACTTTGGCTTCCCGGAACCTGTTTCGGGCAAAAAACTGCTTGAAAACGGGGCTGCCCAGGCAGCGCGCCTCGGTGTGAAGTTTGCGGATGAAGAGGCTGTGGGCATCTCATATGGCAGCGGGTTCAGCGTAAGCATGGCAAGCGGGAAAACGTATGAGGCGCCGTTCCTTATACTTGCTACGGGCACCTCACGCAAAGCACCGCAGATAGTGGGCCTTAAGGAGTTTGAGGGGCGCGGGGTAAGTTACTGCGCAATATGCGACGCTTTTTTCTACCGGAAAAAGGAAGTTGCCGTGCTCGGGAGCGGCGATTATGCACTGCATGAAGCACAGGCGCTTCTCCAAACTGCGGCGAAGGTAACAGTGCTGACAAACGGCGAAAACCCCACAGCTTCCTTCCCGCCCCAAATCAATGTAGTGACAAAGAAAATCGGCTCGCTTTACGGCGACGGGACGCTCAAAGGCATTAAGTTCCAAGACGGCTCTGAGCTTCCGGCTGCGGGCGCCTTTGTAGCCGTCGGGGTTGCCGGGAGCACGGACCTTGCCCGTAAAGTAGGGGTAGAAACGAAAGGCAACGTGATAGTTACTGACCAGAATATGCGCACAAATGTTCCGGGGCTTTACGCTGCGGGTGACTGTACAGGCGGGCTGCTTCAGGTCTCTAAGGCCGTGTGCGACGGCGCTGTTGCCGGTGTTTCCGTCTCGAGGGAGTTCCACAGGAAAGGTTGAAATTCACTGGTTTTTACAGCGGCGGCATGCCGTTTGCATTGGTGCGTAATTTGCTGTGGATTTTTTGGCAGCAGCACAGGAATATTGTAAATCGTAAGATCCCACGCTATAATAAAATATAAAGGAAAGTTGGCCGGATAGTTTAAATTCAGGCTGTCCGCGCAAAAACAATACGGGAAGAAGGCAGACCGGGTGGCAAAGATAATATCCGTTTCCAACCAAAAAGGCGGCGTCGGCAAAACAACTACGGCCTGCTCAGTTGCGGCAGGGCTCAAAAGGCGCGGCTACCGCACACTGGCTGTTGACCTTGACCCGCAGGGCAATCTCGGGTTCAGCATCGGCGCTGACATTGAAACAAGTGCGACAATTTACGACGTATTAAAACATGAGGTAAAAACCCAGTATGCCATACAGAAACTTCCCGCAACGGATGTTATTATTTCGAGCATCCTGCTTAGCGGCATAGAGCTTGAGTTTACAAACACAGGTCGTGAGTATCTGCTTAAGCGTGCGCTTGGCCCTGTGCAGGGAATGTATGACTACATTATTATTGACACACCGCCGGCGCTCGGCATCCTGACGATAAATGCCTTCACGGCGTCAGATACCATCATTGTGCCCATGCTTTCTGACATTTTCAGCCTGCAGGGCATTGCCCAGCTTTATGAGACGGTAAAGCGCGTGCAGCGGTACTGCAACCCCGACCTTTTCATAGCGGGCATACTCCTGACGCGATTCAATCCGCGCACGCGCATGGGGCGCGAAGTGCGCGGTACCGCCGAGCTTGTTGCGAGGGACCTCAATATCCGTGTGTTCGACTCATATATAAGGAGCAGCGTTGTGGCAAGCGAAGCGCAGTCATTGCAGAGGAGCATTTTCGACTATGCCCCGCACAGCAGTGTAGCGCGCGACTATGGCGGGTTTATTGATGAACTTCTTGCAAAAGGGGTGTGAACTTTGGCGGAAACTGCGAAACCATCAAAAACAGAGAAAAGCCGTTCAAGGGCAAAAAAAGAAATAGACAAAGAACTAATGTACCAAAAACTTATGCCGTCAGGCCTACGGGAACTTCGTGATGAAGCGGATGATGGCGGCAACCTGAGCGGCAGGCGCGGGAATGAACCCTCATATGTGCCTCCTCCGGCTCCTGTGCCGCCTTACAAGCTTACGGAAGCACACCGTGTTGCCGTTCCGTCACTTGACAACCAGCAGACGTTTGTCATAAACATTATGGAGTCGAAAGTTATAAGCAAACTTGACGAACTCCTTGAGCGCTTTTCGTGCTGCAAGTGCGACAGGTGCAAAAAAGATATTGTAGCCCTTGCCCTTAATAAACTGCCGCCGAAATATATGGTTATGGCAAGTGGGCAGCCGGAGCCGGAAAGTGACAAGCAGACTAATGCAGAGGTGGTTTCCGCCCTGATACAGGCGGCGGTAAAGGTCAGGGCGCATCCGCGCCATTAAATTTGCTGGGAATTTTTTCAACAAAAGCCCACTTGTTTTAAATGGAGGTCTTACAGAATGTATGAAGAAATGACAAAAGAAGCTGAAACGGCCGTAAAGGAGCTCCTTGAAACAGCACGCCTTAAACCGGAGGATATTTTTGTCGTTGGATGTTCTTCAAGTGAAGTCAGCGGCCATAATATCGGTTCGTTTTCCAATACCGAAATTGCGGATGCTTTGCTTGCGGGAATTTATCCGGAGCTGAAGAAGAGGGGGATATATCTTGCCGCCCAGTGCTGCGAGCACCTTAACAGGGCGCTGATCATAGAGCGCAAAGCGGCGGTAAAATACCGCATTCCCATTGTAAACGTTGTCCCGCAGCCTAAGGCGGGCGGATCATTTGCAACAGCGGCCTACCACGCTTTTGATGACCCTGTTGCCGTGGAGGAACTTGCGGCGCAGGCAGGAATGGATATAGGCGACACGCTTATAGGCATGCACCTGCAGCCGGTGGCGGTGCCGGTGCGGATATCGCTGAAAAAAGTCGGCGAAGCAAACCTCGTGTGTGCCCGCACACGCCCAAAGTATATCGGCGGCGAGCGTGCCCATTACGACGGTAAACTGCTTTAACTTTGCTTATACACAAAGGGGCAGGTGCTTCAAAAGGTGCCTGCCCCGCTTGGTAACGCCTGCAGCCGCACTGTGCAGCTGCATAATTGTAGCACTTTTGTTAACCTTCTTTAAAAGGCTGGAACATGGCATGAAAGCATGGTATAATCAAAAGTACAAGATAATGCGTTAATTAAACGGCCGAGAGGCCTGCCTTTTTTGAAATAGGAGGAAATGCGCGTGAAAGACGCTTTTCATTCCACAGGATCCAAAATCCTTGCCGCTGTTATGGTCCTAATGTTTTGCCTGATGCTTGCTACTTCCAACTCGGGCACTACATTGCTTGGGAAGTTTCTGGGCCGCCTTACAACGCCGATGCAGCGCATAAGCACGCTTGTGACTAACAATGCATCCGCAACGGCGAAGGCATCCGGTGAATCTAAAGAACAGCTGCTTGCTGAAAATAAGAAACTGAAAAATGAAGTAAATGGACTCAACAAAAAACTCGTAAACTACTACAGTTACCAGCAGGAAAACGCACAGCTGCGCAAGTTTCTTGAGCTGAAAAGCCAGAATCAGGATTTTAAGCCGGTCACAGCCTCTGTTGTGGGGCGCGACCCCGCCAACATCTTTGGCAACTTTGTTATAGATGAAGGAAGCCAGAACGGCGTTGCGAAAAATGACCCGGTTGTAACTGAAGCGGGCGTTGTCGGCTGGGTGTCTGATGTAAGCCAGAGTTACAGCAGGGTGATAACTATCCTTTCACCGGATACGAAAATAAGTGCGATAGACAAAATGAACAGGGAAACGGGCGTCATAGGTTGCGATATAGAGTCGGCAGACAAAAACCTGCTTAAGCTCCAGTACCTTTCGGCCGGCACAAAAGTGAAGGCCGGCGATTTAATCGTTACAAACGGCATAGGGGGCATTTATCCGCACAACCTTATAATAGGCACTGTAAAAGATGTGAAGCACAGCCAGTATGACGTTTCATTCTATGCAGAGGTGACGCCGGCCGTAAGCGTAAAAGACGCGCATGACGTAATGGTCATAACGTCGTTTGCAGGGCAGGGCCAGGCACTGAAAGAAGCCCTCTCGTCGCCTTCGCCGTCACAGGCTTCTTCTGGAGGCAGCAAACCATGACGAGATACCGCGGGTTTCGGTGGTTTGCATATGCACTTGAAATATTTGTCGTATTTGTAATACAGGAGACGCCGGGCCTTCTGCCGCCAATATATGGTGCAAGGCCCGTAGCGGTTATTCCGGTCGTGCTTTCCATAGCGCTGTTTGAGAACGAGGTGCCTGCCATGATGTTTGGGCTTTTCGGCGGGCTACTAGTCGACTTTGGCTTCGGCGGCGTGCTTGGGTTCCACGGCCTTGTACTCAGCCTTGTGTGCTATGTGATTTCAGTGATGGCATCAAATTTTGTAAAGACGAGTTTTGTGACCTCAATGCTCGTTTCAATAACAACAACGGCGGCGGTAATGCTGCTTAACTGGGCGTGCTTTTATGTTCTTCACGGTTACCAGCACATTACCTATGCGCTTACGGCGCATTATATCCCGATATTCATTTATACGGTTGCGCTTACTCCTATCACATATTTCTTCAACCGTGCGCTCGCGGTGCAGATACGCTCAGACGAGGAGGAATGACAGCAGATGGGTGAGGAAGATAAAAAAGAAAAACACACCAAACACACCAGCCGCTTCATCTTTGCAAGTGTGGCATTGCTTGCAATTTTCGCCTTGTATGTCGTCCGCCTTGCAGACTGGCAGATAAAAAATAGCTCGAAATGGCTGCAGGAAGCCAACCGCTCAAGCACAGACACGGTTGAGATGGATGCTGCGCGCGGTGAAATACTTGACTGCAAGGGCAATGGCCTTGCCATTAACCAGACGGGCTATGCCATTCAGTTTAATGCCGCGACCGTATCGGAAAAGACCGAGAATCAGACCATCATTGCTCTGATTCGCCTGCTGAACTCACGCAACGAAAAATGGGAGGATAAGCTGCCGATACGTATAAACTCTTCCGGAAAGTATGAGTTTATCCCGGGGGGTGACGCCAGCATTGCCTACCTGAAATCGAAGGACTGCCTTCATGTGAACAGCTATGCCACGGCCGACCAGTGCATGGAAAACCTTGAAGATAAGTACAAGTGTAAGGGGTATTCCGCAAAAGATACGCGCGATATCATTTCGGTGCGGTACAACATGACAAAATCAGGGTTCTCCGTTTCGCTGCCATACACATTCGCAAGCGGCGTAAGCCAGGACACAATTGCCATCATAAGCGAGAATTCAGCCCGGCTTCCGGGCATTGAAGTTAAGGTGACTGCGGTGCGCCAGTACCCTTATGGCTCGCTTATGCCGCAGATACTCGGCTCCGTAGGCTCCATATCAAAAGAAAAATATGATAAATACCATGATTCAAAGGGCTATGCGCTTAATGCGCGTGTAGGTAACAGCGGTGTGGAAGAAGCCTTTGAAGATTACCTGCGCGGTAAATCGGGCCAGGAGACAGTAAAATTCGACTCTAACGGCAAGCTCGCCTCAGAAACCGTCACAACGCAGCCGACGGCCGGGAACAGCGTGTTCCTTACGATAGACAGCAACCTGCAGAAAGTAGCCAATGCTTCGCTCGCCGAAAATGTCCGCGGCGCAAGGACGAACGGCAGAGGTTATGACTGTGTAGCAGGCGCTGCCGCCGTAATCCGCGTTAAGGATTTTGCTGTGCTTGCTGCTTCAACGTATCCTTCGTATGACCAAAACGAACTTTCAAAAAACCCGGACTACTACGGCAAACTGCTGAAAGACAGCGCCCATCCGCTGTTGAACCGTGCATTTGACGGCGCATTCACACCGGGCTCGTGCTTCAAGCCGTCGGTTGCGCTCGCGGCATTGCAGACAGGCAAGATTACGAACGCAACTACTATCCACTGCACGGGGATGTTTGTACTTGGCGACCTGCATCTGAGAGACCCTAACGCTTCAGGTGATATCTCCATGCGCACGGCAATGGCCAAATCGTCAAACATGTTTTTCTGCACCGTGGCCTACAGGACGGGCATAACGGCCATGAACCTCTATGCGAAGCGCCTCGGCCTCGGCCAGGAAACGGGCGTTGAAGTCGGCGAAAGCCCCGGCACGCTTGCAGGGCCAGACGAGCGCAAAGCGGCGGGGGGCACATGGACCGCTGGCGACACGGCCCAGGCGGGCATAGGCCAGAGCGACAATATGCTTACGCCGATACAGCTTGCCACATATTGCGCGACGATAGCCAACAATGGAACAAGGCTCAAAACGCATCTCCTTGACAAAGTGGCCGATTACTCACGAAGAAAGACGGTTTATACACCACCTGCTACGAAAGTGGACAGCATTGGCGTTTCACAGCAGAACATCAGTTATGTCAAAGAAGCAATGCGCGCAGTCGCTACCGAAGGCACGGCGCGGCATGTGTTTTCAAGCTACGGGGTTCCTGTGGCAGGCAAAACAGGCACAGGCCAGACGGGCAACGGCGCCGATAATGTGTCGTTCATAGGCTTTGCGCCTTACGACCACCCGCAGATCGCCATAGCTGTAGTGCTGGAGCACGGCGCAACAAGCAGCTATTCCAACGCAGTGGCGAAAGACCTGTTTGATGCTTACTTTTACGGCAAGACCGTCGACTCCAACGGCAATATAGTCGCGCCGTCAACGACGGTAAAAACCACACCGTCACAGCAAAATGCGGGTTAAACAGAGGGAATGTCGAAAAATGTCATAATGCCAAAAAAGAGACGCAAATTTCGACAAACGAAATGCTTTACTCTGGAGAAACATTGTGGTAATATTAGAGACAACGAGGGTTGCCTATGAATGCTGTAACAGTAATCACGTCCGGAAAAGGCGGAGCAGGAAAGTCAACAATTACTGCTGGCCTGGGTGCCGCACTTGCGGCGCGCGGGAAGCGTGTGCTTTTGATTGACTGCGATGCCGGTCTCGGATGCCTTGACCATATGCTCGGCGTTTCTGAACGCCGTGTGTTTGATATTGCCGACGTTGTTGCCGGTACCGTAGAACCGGACAAAGCCGTATATGCTTCTTCCGTTTCGCCTAACCTTTTTTTGCTGCCTGCGGCGGGTACGGAAGAAGATGTGGTAAGCCCGGACATAATGCGGGAGCTTGTCGGTGTTTTTTCCCGCTTTTATGACCATGTGCTTATTGACAGTCCAGCAGGTATTGGCCAGGGATTCCTAAGCGCTGTTGCGCCTGCGAGACGGGCGATGCTTATTGCAACGCCTGACCCCGTTTGCCTGCGCGACACAGCCCAGACGCGTATACGCCTGCAGGAAGCAGGCGTTGAGCAGCAGCGCCTTGTAATCAACCGCTTCAGCTGTTTCGATTTCAGAGCGCAGGGCTATTACCGTGACCTTGACTCGGTAATTGACGCGGCGGGCGTGCGGCTTATTGCCGTTGTACCTAACGACCCGCAGCTTGCGGCGGCGTGTGCCAATGCGAGGCTGGCGCCGCCGGATTCGCCCGGCACCATGGCGCTTGCGCGCCTTGCCGCAAGGATGGAGGGCAATCAGGTGCCGCTGCCGCCGCTTGAAAAATTCTGAAATCGTTTCTTCTTTGGAGGGGAGTTTATGAATATTGCTTTGATTGCCCATGATGCAAAAAAAGAGCTGATGGTTCAGTTCTGCATTGCATACTGCGGCGTGTTGAGCCGTCACAGGCTGTGCGCTACAGGTACAACGGGCAAGATGGTCTCTGACGCGACCGGACTGGAAATCCAGCGGTTCCTTGGAGGCTCGCAGGGCGGCGACCAGCAGATAGCGGCGCGCATTGCATGCAATGAAGTGGACTTGCTGCTGTTTTTCCGTGACCCGCTTAATCCTAAGCCGAATGAGCCGAATGACATGAACCTGCTGCGCCTTTGCGATATGCACAATATTCCGGTAGCGACAAACATCGCAACGGCTGAAGTGCTTATCCACGGCCTTGAACGCGGCGACCTTGACTGGCGCGACATTCTTAATCCTAAAGACTGAACAAAATATTCCGGCGGAGAACGGAAGGAGTATCCGGAAAACCCGCACAGAGAGGTAGCGCCGCGGCTGAGAGCGCTTCTGCAAAAAGGATTTCCGGAGAAGACATCCGCGAGCCGGACCGCCTGCCCAGCGTGAACGGGCACTTTGAGGGGGTTGCAAAAGCCCCGAAAAAGGGTGGCACAACGAGCGGAGTTTCCCTCGTCCCTTTGTTTGGGACGGGGGCATTTTTTATCCGGCGGCAATTTTTCGCCGTGCTTAATGAAAATCAGGCAGTGTACTTTTAGAAACTGAAAAGGAGAAAGTTATGGAACCTATAACAGCACCAAGAGGGACAAAAGATATTTTGCCGGGCGAGGCTTCAATGTGGGAGTCGGTGGAAGGCATAATGCGCGGTGAGGCGGAGATAAGCGGATTCCATGAGATACGCACTCCGGTGTTTGAAGACACTCGCCTTTTCAGGCGCTCGGTCGGCGAAACTACCGATGTCGTCGAAAAAGAAATGTATACTTTTGAAGATAAAGGCGGGCGCTCCATTACGCTGAAGCCTGAAGGAACGGCGGGCGCGGTGCGCGCTTACCTGCAGCACAGCCTTTACAACGAGCCGATGCCCGTTAAGCTGTACTATGTTACGCCGTGCTACCGCTATGAACGCGCGCAGGCGGGGCGCCTGCGTGAGTTCCATCAGTTCGGCGTCGAGATGTTCGGCTCAAGCCTGCCCATGGCTGATGCCGGGCTTATCGCGTTTGCGTGCAGGCTTTTTGAAAGGCTTTGCATTAAGGGCCTCAAGCTGAAGATCAATTCAATAGGCTGCCCGAAATGCCGCGCGGAATATACAAAGGCCCTGAAAGCATATTTTACACAGTATAAAGACGAACTGTGCGAGACGTGCCAGTCACGCCTCGAGCGCAACCCGATGCGTATACTCGACTGCAAGGAGAAGCACTGCGGCGAGATAGCAAAAGGCGCGCCGCAGATTATGGATTACCTTTGCGACGACTGCCGCAGCCATTTTGAGCAGGTCAGGTCGATGCTCGATTCCGTCGGCATAAAGTATGAAGTAGACACTTCCATAGTCCGCGGGCTCGACTATTACACACGCACGGTTTTTGAATTTGTGTCGGACAGCCTCGGCGCGCAGAGCACGGTCTGCGGCGGCGGACGTTACGACGGCCTTGTTGAGGAAATGGGCGGAAGGCCGACGCCGGCACTCGGCTTTGCCATTGGCATTGAGCGGCTGCTGATGGTCATGCTTGCACAGAAAGTCAAGTTTGAGAAGCCGGAACCCTGTGAGCTGTTTGTTGCTTCCATTGGCGAAAAAGCGCATATGGAAGCGTTCCGCATTACGAAGGAAATGCAGGACAATATGGTAACTACATTGTGCGACGAGGTTGGGCGCAGCCTAAAAATGCAGATGAAATATGCCGACAAGATAGGCACGCTCTACTCGCTTGTTATAGGCGACGATGAGGTAAACTCGGGTAAGGGAGTTATAAAGAATATGAAAACGGGCGAAAAGACTGAAGTAAAGCTCGATGATGAACTGCCGGACAGGTTCTTTGAACTGGAGGATAAAGACAGCGGCGAAGGCGAAGATGGCGATGAAGAAGTTTAATTGAGGCGTGGTTTAATGCTTAACTGGCCGGACTTTGACGTACAGGCGGCTATAACGAAAATGTCTGCCGCACATAGGGGAAAAGCTTCGGTTTGCGCCGGAATTCTGACGGCTACCAAAAACGGCAGGAACTGTATATAAATTGGAGGGTTCATTAAATGGCTGAATTTATGACGGGTATGAAACGCACCCATTACTGCGGCGTGCTGCGCAGCAGTGACGAAGGCAAAAAAGTTACGGTCTGCGGCTGGGCGCAGAGGCAGCGCGACCTTGGCCAGCTTGTATTTATAGATTTGCGCGACCGCACTGGCATAGTGCAGCTTGCTTTTAACGATAAAACGGACAGGGATGTTTTCAAAAAAGCCTCATCGGTGCGCGCCGAGTATGTGCTTGCGGCAAAAGGGACGGTGCGCGAGCGCTCGAACAAGAATCCGGAAATACCGACGGGCGATATTGAAATAGCAGTAACGGAGCTGCGCATACTAAATGAGAGCGAGACGCCGCCATTTGCTATTGAGTGCAATTCGGGCGTAAACGAAGAGCTGCGCCTTAAGTACCGCTATCTTGACCTGCGCCGCCCTGACCTGCAGGCAAACATCATAAAGCGCCACCAGGTAGTAAAAGTTGCGCATGACTATTTCGACAGCAACGGCTTCCTCGAAATTGAAACGCCTGACCTGATAAAATCGACGCCGGAGGGCGCGCGCGACTACCTTGTGCCGTCGCGCCTTTTCCCGGGTGAATTCTTTGCACTTCCGCAGTCGCCGCAGCTTTACAAGCAGCTTTTGATGCTTTCGGGTTTTGACCGCTATATGCAGGTGGCACGCTGTTTCCGCGACGAGGACCTGCGGGCTGACCGCCAGCCGGAGTTTACACAGCTTGACTTTGAAATGTCTTTTGTAACGCAGGACGACGTGATGGAGATAGCGGAGGGCTTTATAAAAGAAGCATATAAAAAAGTGCAGGGCGTAGATATAAAGACGCCGCTTCCGCGCATGAAATGGGACGACGCCATGAGCCGCTTTGGTTCCGACAAGCCTGACCTGCGCTTTGGCATGGAGCTTAAAGACGTGAGCGGTGCGCTTAAAAGCACGCAGTTCCGCGTATTTGCAGGTGCCATATCTGCGGGCGGAAGCGTGCGCGGAATAAACCTTAAAGGGCAGGCCGACAAGCTGAGCCGCAAAGATATCGACAAGCTCGGCGGTTGGGTTAAGTCATACGGCGCAAAGGGCCTTGCATGGACGCGTCTTGCCTCGGCAGGCGAAACGTCTTCTTATGAGAAGTTCCTCTCGCCGGAAGAGGTGAAAGGAGTCCGTGCGTCTCTCGGCGCTGAGAAAGGCGATGTGCTTTTTCTCGTGGCGAGCGATGAAAACAAGGTTGTGGTCGACTCACTCGGCGCACTGCGCTGCGAGCTTGCGCGTCGGTTTGGCCTTATCGACAAAAATAAGATTTCGCTCCTGTGGATAACCGACTTCCCAATGTTTGAGTTCAGCAAAGAAGAAAACCGCTTTATGGCCATGCACCACCCGTTCACAATGCCACGCGAAGAAGATCTCGGCAAACTCGAAAGCGACCCCGCGCATGTTTATGCCCTCGCCTATGACATGGTGCTTAACGGAAATGAGATTGGCGGCGGCTCTATACGTATAAACAACAGGAAGCTGCAGCAGCGCATTTTTAAGGCGCTGCAGATTACGCCGGAGCAGGCTGAGAAGCGCTTCGGGTTTCTCACAAACGCATTCCGGTATGGGGCACCGCCGCACGGCGGCATGGCGTTTGGCCTCGACCGCCTCGTCATGGTCATGCTCGGCTGCGGCAGCATACGCGACGTGATTGCATTCCCGAAAGTTTCTTCGTCCGCTGAGCTTATGAGCGATGCGCCGACAGACGTAGATGAGCAGCAGCTTAACGAGCTCGGCATCTCAACTCTGCCGAAAAAACCGCAGGCGTAAGCCCTTATTACCTTCCGGGTAAAATAGAAACAAGGCGTTAATTATGCAGAAAGTCAATTACCAGAAAGCCCTTGATGGGAC
This sequence comes from Ruminococcaceae bacterium UBA5295, assembly GCA_002411365.1. Taxonomy (GTDB): domain Bacteria; phylum Bacillota; class Clostridia; order Oscillospirales; family Acutalibacteraceae; genus Thermocaproicibacter. The sequence goes on along the minus strand of DHSD01000027.1, from coordinate 8,536 downwards.
ACTGAAAAGTTTAAACGGCAGCGCACCGCGCCTGCTGCTGCATGCTTGCTGTGCACCATGCAGCAGCTATGTGCTGGAATACCTTTCAGAATATTTTCGCATTACGCTGTTTTACTACAACCCAAACATCTCGCCGGAAGAAGAGTACCGCAGGCGCGCAGCGGAAGCAAAGCGCCTGACTGCCGTGCTGCCAGCCAAATACCCGGTAGGGTTTGCGGAAGGGCGCTATGAGCCGGAGCGCTTTTTTGAGATGGCGAAAGGCCATGAGGGCGACCATGAGCGCGGTGGCCGCTGCACGCTATGTTACCGCATGAGGCTGGAGGCAGCCGCCGGGTATGCAAAAGAAAATGGCTTTGAGTGGTTTTCAACAACGCTTTCCGTCAGCCCATATAAAGATGCACAGAGGCTCAATGTGATAGGCGGAGAGCTTGAAAAGCGGTATGGGGTGAAGTACCTTTATTCCGACTTTAAAAAACGGAACGGGTATCTGCGCTCTATTGAGCTTTCACATGAGTATGGCCTTTACCGCCAGAATTACTGCGGTTGCGTCTTCTCGAAAAAGCAGGCTGAGGCGAAAGCTGCGGCCCGCTGCGGAAAAGCATAAAACGCCAATGCAATTTATGGAAACCAGTGCTGCTGCTGTTAAAATATTTTGCATTGGGAACATAAATATGTGAATATTTTTTTATATTTAAGCAATATGATATTTTAAGGTTGAAATTTGCTTTAAATTTATGTAAAATGTAATATATTAAATTATAAGCTTTTTTCGGTTGACATAGATTCGTGAAAAGTGAGGGATTGCCATGTCAAGCAGACTATTTCAGGGGATTGTCCACCAGATGCGAGATGCTATCGACAGGACTATCGGTGTGGTGGACGAGACATCGGTTATTGTCGCATGCAGCGAACTGGGCCGCATTGGAGAAGTGGATGACAGCCTTACGCCGGATGCGTTAGCTTCTACAGGCACTTTTGTAGTGGGCGGCTATACCTATAAATCATTTGGCAACCAGCCGCGCCCAGAGTACGCGGTTTTCGTTTCAGGAACAGATCCGGATGCAGGCCGCTATGCTTCGCTGCTGGCAATTTCGCTCAACAGCATAAAGCAGTATTATGACGAGAAATACGACCGAAGTAACTTTATAAAAAATGTAATACTCGACAATATCCTGCCGGGGGATATCTACCTTAAGGCGCGTGAGCTGCGGTTCAACACGGATGTGAGCCGCGTGTGCATACTTATCCGTGTGCTGAACAAGACGGACGTTTCGGCATACGATGTTATCCAGAACCTTTTCCCCGACAAAAACAAAGACTTTGTAATCAATATCAATGAGACCGACATTGCTCTCGTGAAAGAAATCCGTCCGGGGATTGAGCCAAAAGACCTTGACAAACTGGCAAACTCCATAGTTGATACACTTAGCAGTGAATTCTATACGCACTGCGTCGTTGGCATTGGCACGATAGTTAGCAGCATTAAAGACCTTGCCCACTCTTTTAAAGAAGCGCAGATAGCACTTGAAGTAGGCAAGGTGTTCGACACCGAGCGCTCTATCGTAAGCTATGACCACCTTGGCATTGCACGCCTTATCTACCAGCTCCCGACTACGCTGTGTGAGGCATTCCTGAAAGAAGTCTTTAAAAAAGGTTCAATCGATTCGCTTGACCATGAGACGCTTTTCACAATACAGCGCTTCTTCGAAAACAACCTCAATGTTTCAGAGACTTCGCGCAAACTGTTTGTTCACCGCAACACACTCGTTTACCGCCTCGAAAAGATAAAGAAGATTACCGGCCTCGATTTGCGCCAGTTTGAAGATGCCATTGTGTTTAAGGTGGCTCTGATGGTAAAGAAGTACCTTAATTCAAATCCAGCAAAATACTGACTGCTTTTTGCTGCAGAAAAAAAGCCAAAAAAATGAGCGGCAAAAATTGTAACAAAAATATTACAGTTTGTTTCCTAAGAGGAATTATAAAATAGCTGCCCATTGGTATCATGGAAATATGCCAATAGGCAGCCTTTTATATATATACGATTTTGTGTAATTTAAAAACTACAGTCTGTTTGGGGCGATTATTTTGATAGAATTCCAGAATGTAAGCAAGGTATATCCGAACGGTACCCAGGCGCTCAAAAATGTAAGCACAAAGATAAGTGACGGTGAATTCGTATTTATCGTCGGTGAATCCGGAGCCGGCAAGAGCACCTTTTTAAAGCTAATTACATGCGAGGAGCGCCCAACGGAAGGCGAAGTTATAATAGGTACGCAGAAGCTTTCAAAACTTAAGCGCAGCGATGTGCCTTATATGCGACGTATGATGGGCATGGTTTTTCAGGATTTCCGCCTGATAAACAAGATGTCGGTCTTTGAGAATGTGGCGTTTGCCATGCATATTATTGGAGCTTCGAACCACGAGATAAAGGAACGCGTGCCGTATGTACTCGACCTCGTTAACCTGCGGAAAAAGTCCCGCTGCCACCCGCGTGAGCTTTCCGGTGGCGAGCAGCAGCGTGTAAGCCTTGCGCGTGCACTTGTGAACAAGCCCCAACTAATACTTGCGGATGAACCCACAGGCAATATAGACCCGGCTCTCTCATTTGAAATCGTGGACTTGCTTACACAGATAAACAACCGCGGCACAACAATACTTATGGTAACGCATGACCATTCGCTTGTAAGGCATTTTCAGCGCAGAGTTATTGAAATAAACAATGGAACTATTCTTTCAGATTCCTGCATTCCAAAATCCTCAGCGAAGGAGGTAGAGCATGGCTAAAACGGACGGCAGGCATATTTCGAAAAAGTTCACTGCACACAAAGCGCCGGTACTCACTGCGCACAAAGAGCAAGTGTTCACTGCACACAAAGAGCCAGTGCCGGCAGAAAAACCACCTGCAGTAAAAAGCAGCAAGCAGGATTGGGGGCAGCTGCCTCATAAGCAGCAAGCCTATCAGCCGACGCACAAAATAAAAAACAGCGTATTTATCAGCTTCAAGTACCTGCTTAAAGAGGGAGTGCAGAATGTATGGAATAACCGCACAATGTCGCTTGCATCCATAGGCGTGTTGATTTCGTGCCTTCTGCTTACCGGTGCGGCTATCCTTTGCTCAATGAATATAAGTGCGGCCATGAAGACACTTGAAGGGACAAACTCGGTAAGGGTTTATATGAATCAGGGTATTCCGGTGCTCTCTTCGGTAAAAGCAGGCGAGGAAATCAAAAAGCTTGACAATATCAAGAGCTGCAAGTTTATCCCGAAAGACAAAGCTATCGAAAACGTGATGGGCATGCTTGGCGAAAAGGATGCCAACCTGCTTGCGGGTATGACAGGCAAAGATAACCCTTTGCCGGATGCGTTTCAGGTGTCTTTCCGTGACCTTTCAAAATATAAAAATACTGTAACTCAGATAAGGAAGGTAAAAGGCGTTGGGAGCATCAATGACTACTCTGATATTGCCAATAAGCTCACAAGGCTTGACAATATCGTAACGACTGGCGGCTTCTGGATAGTGCTTATATTGAGCCTTGTTTCACTCTTTATTCTTTCCAATACCATACGTGCAACAATGTTTTCACGTAGGCTTGAGATAAATATTATGAAATCGGTCGGCGCAACGGACTGGTTCGTCAGGATCCCGTTCATTGTGGAAGGCGTCATCATAGGCCTTATATCGGGGCTCCTCAGCAGCGTGCTGCTGCAGATGCTCTATGGCAAGATGACGGGCACCCTGACATCGATTACAATGTTCCGCCCGATTGAAATGAGCTCGGTCTCAGCACTGCTAACAACAGTGTTTGTGCTTGCCGGATGCGTCTTTGGCGCACTTGGCGGTATTATATCAATTGGAAAATATCTTAAGAAAGAAGGAGGAGAGATAGTTGACTGGTAGGCGACTGGCAAAAAGCGTAGCGGTATTTGGCCTTTTGTTTCTGCTCGCTTTCTCGTCTTCGCTTGGTAATATACCGGCGAAGGCAACGTCGCTGGACAATCTTAAAAAACAACAAGCATCTCTTCAGCAAAAAGGGAAAGAGCTGGATAAGCAGCTCGCAAAATTAAAAAACAACAAAGCAAAAAAACAGCAGTATAAAAACACTCTCGATGAAAAGGCTGTAAATATTGAACAGCAGATAGACAGCGAAAACAGACAGGTAGATTCTCTGAATGCGTCTATCAAACAGAAAGAAGCCGCTATAGCCGATAAGCAGAAAATGGTCGACACAGATTTCCAGAAGCTGAAAAACCGTGTCTGCGCCATTTATATGACTGGTGAAGCTTCTAATCTCGAAGTCGTGCTCAATGCCAAAAACGTTATGGACCTTGCCGATAAGACTGAGGTTCTGCGTGTGGTTTCGGAACACGACACAAAGCTGATAAACACGCTGAAAGCTGACCTTGACAGCATTATGGCTCAAAAGGCGGAAATTGAAAAAAACCGCTTACAGGCTACCCAGGCAAAAACAACTCTTGAGCAGCAGGAAAAACAGCTTTCGGACCTGTCTGATGAAGCGGCTGCGGCTTTAGGTTCAATGGACAAAAACAGGAAATCCATAGAGGCTGCACAGGCTGAAAATGCAAAAGAAACCGCACGCATAAGCCAGCGTATTTCTAAATCAAGCGGCAAATGCGTAAAGAGGTTTCCAGCAATACTTGCGGAAGCTAAGAAGTACCTTGGCTATCCGTACGTATGGGGCGGCGGCAACCCGAGAACATCATTTGACTGCTCAGGTTATGTGTCATGGGTCCTTAACCACAGCGGCTGGAATATAGGGCGGCGTGGTGTCGACGGGCTGTACGCCCTCTGCACGCCGGTTCCAAGTTCATCTGCGATGGCCGGCGACCTTGTGTTCTATGACTACACTTATGGCGGATTGCCAAGGTCCCATGTTGGGATTTATGTCGGAAATGGAAAAGCCATTCAGTGCGACAGCTCAGGCGTTGAATATGTTCGCCTCAGCAACAGTTACTGGAGAAAACATTTTGACTGCTTTGGCAGGTTGCAGTAAAATCAGGCGCTGAATGAGGGCTTGAGTAAAGCCAGTAGAGGTGTTGTAAAGTTACCGGTAGAATATTTTGCTTTTAGCGTGCCGTTAAGTGAATAGGAGTCTATCTGTGTATGTTCCTGCTACCAGATGCTTACCGCATCTCATGCAGTGTAAATATATAATTAATCATCATTATTTAAAGCTTTTAAAAAGTTTTTTTAAAAATCCCAAAAAAGTTTTCAAAAAGGAGGAACATTTTTGACAGGTAAACAGATACTAAAAAGTGTAACAGCAATTGGTCTGTCACTATCACTCGTTTTCTCCATATCAGCGGGGAATGTGCGGGCAAAGGCCGATGAGCCAAGCCAAAGTAAAGCGTCGCTGCAGCAACAGGAGCAACAGCTTGACGACCAGATAGCAAAGATGAAAAACGACAAGTCCAAACAGCAGCAGTACCAGGATGCCCTTAATGCAAAAATGGGGAATCTGGAGGAACAAATCGACAGCAAAAACAGAGAAATAAGTGAGCTCGACAGCGATATTATCCAAAAGCAGAAAGATATTGCCGGGAAAGAAAAAGAGATAAATAAGGACTATCAGGAACTTAAACAGCGTGTTTATGCACTGTACCTTACCGGTGAAGCTTCTGAGCTGGATATTGTCCTCAATGCGAAAAGCATTATGGACTTTGCGGATAAGGCTGAGATGCTCGACGTAATATCGAAACATGATACAGCTCTTATAAATTCAGTTAAAAAAGACTTAAGCAGCGTTAAAACACAGAAAGAACAAATAGAAAAGAACCGCAAAAAAGTCACGGATGATAAAACGTCCCTCGAGCAAAATCAGAAACAGATGAATGTTCTCGCGCAGGAAGCGGAGCAGGCTTATAACTCTATGGACCAAAGTGAAAAAGATGCTGAATCCAAGCTTGCGGCAAATCAGGCGGCACAGCAGCGGGCAGCCGCTGCAACTGCAGCTGCAGATGCAAACCAGAGTACAGGTGGCAATGGCAGTGGAAGCAATACATCTGGCAGCACCGGCAACTCAGTAAACTCCGGGAACAGAACTTCGCAGTCATCTTCAGCGCAAGGCTCAGGCAACAACTCAGGCAACAACTCAAGCAACAACTCAGGAGGAAACTCGAGCTCAAGCGGCAACGAAAATTCCGGCTCATCTTCAGATATTGTTGCTGTGGCGGAACAATACATAGGTACGCCTTATTCTTGGGGCGGAGCTGACCTTGGCGGATTTGACTGCTCTGGCTTTGTAAGTTATGTCCTTTATAAGAGCGGCCACAATGTAGGAAGGTTGACAGTCACAGGACTTACAGGGATAACAACCCCAGTTTCAAGCCCAAGAGCAGGCGACCTTGTGTATTATGACGATTATGGCCACGTAGGAATTTATATGGGTGGCGGCCGTGCTATCCAGTGCGATGGAGATAAGGGTCAGCCGAGACCTGGTGTTGAAATAGTAAACCTTTCTAATTATTGGGGAAGCCATGTAGACTCTTATGGCCGTTTGAATTATTAAGCATTGATATTTTATACATATTTTGAGCTGTAAAAGCCGCTCATGATATGAGAAGTACTTTTCCGCCGGAGGTTTTGCCTTCGGCGGATTTTTTATGACAAAAGCCGCCTTGACAAAATAAGCAAAAAATCGGATAATTATATGATATAAAGCGCATGAGACAGCGCGGCGGCATTTGCCGCTTGCCTTAGCTGCAAATAGCTCATAAAGAAAATGAAAAGGCGGATTGCCAGAATGAAAAAAATCGGTATTGTTTCAATAGCAGCGGTGATGGCACTGCTGCTTACTGCCTGCGGGACGGGCAACGTCAGCCCGTCTTCATCGCATCCATCGAGCAAAGCCTCAGCAACGTCATCACAGGCTCCGGCGCCTGTGGTTTCCATACCGGAAAAAGTCAGCCAGGGCAGCGTACCGGACAGCTTCGCAGGCCTTAAAAGTTACCTCGGGAAAAACCTTTCGCTGCAGGGAGACGGAAAATCCATGTGCAGCGATATAATTGGAGCAGGATCAGGCGTACGCTATATTTATGGCCACAATGGCAAAGACAATGTCACGCTTGAGCTGTATGAATATAATCCGGCGAACCTCAACAGCACTGCGCAGAAGGTCATATCTGAGGTAAAGGGCAAAGGCCACTTTTCACTTCTCGGCCAGCAGGTCGATGCAACGCTTTCAGACAGCGGCAAATACCTTATGATTTATAAAGATACCGCAACTGACAGCAGCAGCAAGGCATATGATGCCGAAGTAAAAAAGATGTTCCGGAAGTTTAAAGCAGACTGACGGCCTTATGAAATGAACTGTTAAAAATGGCAGGGATGATTTTTT
>DHSD01000027.1:499-922 GCA_002411365.1 Ruminococcaceae bacterium UBA5295 | reverse complement strand
GACCATATCCATTTGCTCGTTGCTTTGGCGGGATTGTAATAATATATCGCGCCGCCGGAAGGGTCCCAGCCATTCATTGCGTCGCGGGCGGCCCTGTACGCGGAGTCGGAAACTGCCGCATCTATTCCACCGTCATTAAGGCAGGAAAAGGCCCCGGGCTGATAAATCACGCCAGCAAGAGTGTTTGGAAATGATGGGTGCTTTATGCGGTTCAATATGACGCCGCCGACTGCCACCTGGCCTACGTATGGTTCGCCGCGTGCCTCAGCCGAGATGACTTTTGCAAGCAGNNCCTCCAGTGCTGCCACCCGAGGTCAGGCCAATTTTGGAGAGCGTTGCAGGGCCCGCCACACCGTCTGCCGTTAGGCCGTTTTTATTTTGGAAACTGGCAACTGCGTTTTTTGTTGCACTGCCGTATACGCC
>DHSD01000027.1:0-243 GCA_002411365.1 Ruminococcaceae bacterium UBA5295 | reverse complement strand
CCTCTGTCCCCGACGAGCCGTACTTTGAAAGCGTCTGAACAGGGCTGCCGGTTTTTGCAAAAACAGCGATAATGAGGATATTCAGCAGGATAATTACAAAAATACGCCAAACGTATTTCCATTTGCTGTTCGTATCAATCAGCCCCTTTTTCAAAATTTTTCCCAATGCGTGAACTTATTATCCGCAGATCTCTGGCCGAAATCATTATGAACCTTGATTTTCATATAAAAATCAGCATAATT
>DHSD01000003.1:72199-85805 GCA_002411365.1 Ruminococcaceae bacterium UBA5295 | reverse complement strand
CAGAAAACGGCTTTTCTTTTTTTTCTTTTTGAATGATTTCTTTAATTTTTTCCTTAATGGTAACGGATGATATCTCAGCTGTATGCGCCGAAGCTGCACTGCTGAAAAGTGATTTAAGGTTGACAAGGCCAAAAGGACAAAGGATAAATTTGTCCTGGACAGCCCGGCTGACCGTAGATTCATTGAGCCCAACATCGGAAGCTATGGACTTCATAGACATAGGCCTTAAAAAGGCTTTCCCATTTTCAAAATACGGAAGTTGCCGCTTTAAAATTGATTCAACAATTCGTACGATGGTAGTTTTTCTGTTTGTAATTTCTAAAATCAGCGAAGAGGCGCGGCGGATCTTTTCACGGAGGTAATTTCTTGTTTCGTCATTTTCAGTGGCTTTTGCCAGATTTAAATAATAGGGATTAATATACAATTTTTTTCTATTTGGCCGTAGGCTCTTTACACAAAAAACGCCTTCCGCATTTTTACTTACCTGCACTTCGGGAATGATAAATTTTTCTCGAGTACATGTGTCGTATCCTCTTGATGGAATTGGATTAAGGTTTCGTACAATATCACAACATTTCTGGGCATCTGCTACAGAAATGCCCAGAATTTGTGCTATTGTTTTTATTTTATTTTTTGCCAGCAAATTCAAATATTGCTTAGCAATAACGAATGTAGCTTTTGGAATCTTTTTCTTGCGGTTAAGTTGGAGTATCAGGCATTCGCTCAAATCATATGCTCCTATACCTGCAGGCTCCATCTGTTGAATTATGTGTATTGCTTCGCAAGCAGTTTTGCAGCTCTGTAAGCCGAGGTCATTTGCAATTTCACCGGCACTGCATGTGAGGTACCCACGTTCATCCAGACAATATATTACATAGCGGCAAATTTTTTCAAGGGATGGGCTTATTGGTAATTCCCCAACCTGCCTTATCAGGAAGCTGCGGAAATCAGGCGCTCTCCAACTCACATCAGACGGGTAGGCCATTTCCGATAAACTTGAAAAAGGTGACGCGCATGGTTGGAATTTTTCGCCTTCAGAAGCCAGCCTGATTGCAGCGAATTCTATATTATCGGATTCATTTTGAATGTCGTCTGCTGATGAATTAAAGCTTTCATCATATTCAAGTACTGGATTTTCAAGCACTTCATGCTCAATTTTCTGCTGAAGTTCCGGTAACGGCATTTGCAGAATTTTGAGTGATTCCCTCATTTGTTTTGAAAGGATAAGCTTTTGCTTCTGACTTTGCGCTTGTATTTTCTGGTAAGAAAGTTCCATAGGCACCTCTCACAGAACATCTGGACATTTATAGGCTTTTACAAGCTTTAGGCTTTAATACTTTTCAGCAAACTGCCTTTAACTTCTGCCTGCATTCCGGGGCTCACGGAAAACTCATCAAGGCCATATTTCAGGAGTGTGGGTATGGCCTTTTCATCTGAAGCCAACTCACCACACATACAGCATGGTATAGATGCTCGATGTGCCGCATCAATCGTAATTTTTATCAGCCGTAGCACCGCAGGGTTCATGGAATCATAAAGGCTTGAAATCGTTTCGTTCATGCGGTCAACTGCGAGCGTATACTGTGTAAGGTCATTTGTCCCAATGCTGAAGAAATCCACTTTTTCGGCGAATTTATCTGCAAGTATTGCTGCACTGGGGATCTCTACCATAATGCCTACATTTATAGATTCGTCATAGCTTATTCCATTTTGTTTCAGTTCCTGCTTGCATTCACAAAGGACTTCCATAGCTTTGTCTAATTCATTTGTATTACTTATCATTGGGAACATAATTCTTATGTTCCCAAAAGATGAAGCTCGTAAAATAGCACGCAACTGGGTTTTAAAAACTTCCGGATTGCGCAGGCATAGCCTGATAGCCCTAAGGCCGAGGAAAGGATTCGCTTCATTGGGCTGTTTAAGGTATGGCAGCTTTTTATCACCGCCGATGTCAAGCGTGCGGATAGTTAACGGCTTTTTGCCAAGCATTTCTGCAGCTTTGCGGTAAACAGCGTATTGCTCATCCTCAGTTGGCATTTTATCTTTACCCATAAACAGAAATTCAGTGCGGAAAAGCCCAACACCTTCGGCGCCGCTTTTTAATGCCCTTTCAAGATCATTAAGATTACCTATATTTGCTTCAACAAGAATACGCTTTCCACTGCTTGTATGTATTTTCTGATTAGCCAATAAAGCAAGATGCTGCTTGCGATTCTCGTATTCCTTCTGTAAATCCTTATATTTGTTTAGAGTTACTTCATCTGGCGACAAGATGACGTTGCCCGTTGTACCGTCTACAATTACGGCCATTCCATTTTTAACTTTGCCGAGAATTCCATTGCAGCCAACTACGGCGGCAATTCCCAAAGCGTTTGCAAGAATTGCCGTATGAGACGTTTTGCCACCTTTTTCGGTTACAAAAGCTTTTACCTTATTTTTGTCAATCCGTGCAGTGTCAGATGGTTTTAATTCCTGAGTAAACAGGACAGTGTTTTCAGGAAGGTTACTAAAATCTGTAGTTTCCAGAGTACCCTGGAGGTTGTCAAGTATTCTGCTCCCTACATCTTTAATGTCCGCTGCGCGTTCTCTTGTGTATGCATCTTCAAATTGCGAGAACGTGTTGTAAAGGTCTTTTGTCACGCATGATATAGCTTTTTCAGCTGTCAGTGATTTTTCTCTAATAGTTTTGGCTGCTTCTCCTGTAAAAGCAGGATCATCGAGAAAATTAATATGGCTTTCAAGAATTTCTGCAGTTTTTTTATCGAGATTTTTTTGAGCTTCAGCTGAAATTTGCTGCATCTGCTTTTTGGAGGCCTCTATAGCTTTTGTTAAGCGTTCGATTTCACCTTCAGGATTATCGGAAACAGACTGGAAGTTAAAGTTCTTTTCTTGTTTCATGCAGTATGCTGTTCCAATTGCATAGCCTTTTGAAACCCCAATACCCTGTTCCATCTTTTTCACTTCCATAATTTTTACTCTTCATCGAATTTTGAGTTAAACAGGCCGACAAGCACGTTTATAGCATCCTTTTCATCTGAGCCGTTCGCTTCTATTGTGATTTTATCATTCATTTTAGCTTGCAGCGCCAAAAGGCTTATGATGGATTTTGCGACGGCGGTACGGTTACCGTTTTTAAAAGTGATATCGGATTTAAATTTGCTTGCAGCATTAACAAGCAAAGAAGCCGGGCGGGCATGTATCCCAATTTTATTAGAAACTGTTACTGTTTGCGATGTCATATGATATTTCCTGCCTTTCCAAATGTGTAATGTGTTTCATACTTAAAAACAAGCAATTTCCATGCCAACTTATTGCTGTACATTACACTTTTTTATTTTATTGCAATTTTCAGGTGAGAAAAACATCATGATATGGCATATTTCATCCTCAGGGACTTTAACCGAAAACTCTTTTTGAAATATTGAGCACGAACCCCTAATAATTTCAAAAAGGGGGTGGTTTTCAGCAATATAAGGGCTTTTATCAGGAAAATTCACTGATGTTTGCCCCTGCAAAAGCCGGTCGACCATGCAGCCTAAGTGGCAGAGTACCCCTACAGCTACATCTGGCTTTAAAATGCGGCCGGATTTTTTCTCTATCTCCTCGACAAATAAACGTGTTTTCACAAAAATATTAGCGCTGTCCCTGCTTTTCAGCATTGTTGAGAATGTTTCATATATTTTTCCAAAAGTAGCTTCACGGTCAATTAATTCTTGTATGGAGGCAAGGGCATTTCCATTAAGGACATCATTCAAATTAAAATGCGTAACGGGAAAATTTATTTGGAATGTGCTTACAGTGCATATTATTTTGCCAATATTTTGAATAGATTGCAATCTTGCAATAATATTTTGCCGGTCGGTCAGTTTTAACGCGACCGTTTCACAAAACCCGTTATGGTAGTTTAACTGGCTGTCAAAAATGCTTTTTATCAATGCGGCGCTTCCTTCACCAGTAGAGCAGATGGTTATAATGAATGTTTTTGCCATTCTGTTCCTGGCTGGAGCCGAAGGCGTAAGGTTGTAAAGCTGTTCATCAACACGCTTTGTCTCATTATAAATGTAATCGAGAGGATAGCCGAGCGATGCTTTTCTGGCAGCTTCAATTGCGTGCAGTGTGCTGACAAGAGGGATCACCCGCGTAGGTATTCCGGTTTCTTTTTGCAGGTCGGCGGCAAAATTAGTTAAAGACCCCATGTCGACAAGCAGAAGGACGCCGGCATTGGGAGAATGATTTTTCACGAGACTTTTTAAGCGCTTATAAACATCCTGAGGCTTTTCGTCAAGAGAAGCATCTATTCCCCAGATAAATTTGATGCCGAGAAGCCGATTGACTGTTTCTGCCATGGAAGTCGCTGTGGAATTTCCATGCGCAATAATAACAACAAGCACTTTCTCACTTTTTCTGTAATGGTTTAAATCAAAAAAAACTGCAAGAAAGCCGGCTTCATCTATTGGCATGTCTATATGAAATGTATTATTTATTATTTTAAGCCCATAGAGGGCAACGGAAAATTCGTCTGGAAGCGATTTCCGTATATGGTTTAGCTGTGGGTTCACAATTTTGCGGCCGCTTTTGACACGACTGATTGCGCTGTATATGTGTACCGCAAGTCCATAGCGTACATTGTTGCCAAAGTTGCGTATAAGATGCTCTTCGGCATAAGAAAGTAGCTTGTCGGTGACAGCAATTACGTCCATGCCAACAAGGCTGCGCAGAGTGCTAAAGTTTGAAAAATGCTCTGACATGTGGGTGTATTTGTCAAAGTAAGCGTGGATATCGCTATCTATTTCTTTTTCAATAACTGCACTGTCTGCCCCTTCGCGTTTCAATTCCTGCATGCGTAAATCAATGCGGTCGTAAATGCTTCCGCCTGTATTCTGTGATGGCTTTTTTTCTGCGCTGCTGTCAAAAACACAGAACCTTTGGTTTACACCAAGATACCGTTTCCAGATTTCACGGTGCGAAGTTTCTTGATAAAGCCCTTCCTGAATATATTCGGGAAGATCATGGCTGACAATTACGATCTCGTCTTTATTACCGGAAATATAATTGGAATATGCCTCAGCGCAAATTATGCGTATATCATTTTTAAGTTGGCCTATATTGTTTGAGCAGTGATACCCAAGCAGTGAACGAACAGAATTTACAGACACATAGATTGGCTTTTCCAAACGTGCCGATTCATCTACAAAAAATGTATTTATAAAATTCAGCCTTTCGTCCATGCTGCGCCCATCGAGGTTTGGTATTTGGATTAGCATCGGGATCCTTCTGACAAATGTGCGCAAAAGTGTTGACTTTGGGTTTTCTGTGGTTGCGCATAAAAGGAGAACGGTAGCTTTCCGTTCAGTAGTTTCTCCAAGCCGCCGGTAAACGCCTTTATCTATAAATGTAAAAAGCATCTCCTGCCCCTGTGGAGGGAGCCTATGGATTTCATCGAGGAAAAGTACACCGCCGTCTGCTTTTTCCAGCAAGCCGGGCCTGTCAGCATCTGCGCCAGTGTAGGCGCCCTTTTTCGTACCCATAAGCTGGCTTACGAGGAGCTGGGGATTATCGGAGTAATCAGCACAGTTAAAAACCACAAAAGGTGCATTGTCAGTGAGGTGTCCGCTTTCACAAGCATAATGGTAAATCATTTCTGCAAACATTGATTTGCCTACGCCGGTTTCACCAAAAAGCATCATGTGCATGCCGTGAGGGGGGTATAATACAGCAGCTTTTGCCTGCTCAACACAGTGGAACAAACTCGGGTTGCTTTTAGCAAACATATCCAGAATATTATCAGAATTTTGCCTTTTAGCGGACTGAGAAGGCCTGTAATACACAGGCTTGGTGCCGGATTTGCAGACCTTGCCCTCTTTGCACAGGCAATTAAGGTCATTGCTGACGTTTGCACGAGACAGCCCAAGTTTTTCAGCAAGCTCACCAGCGGTAACTCCTCTTTCTGAGGGGCAGTGGTTTAGCTCAAAAAATATCTTCTCAATCCGTTTCATAATTTTCTCCCTTTTCAGTTACATAAATAAGTATAGCTAAATTGCTAAAAAAGTCAAATATGGAGCGCAATTATTATACTGTGTGTTTCAATGGCGACAAAAAGTGTTTTAAAAATTACAAAAAATGAAACACATTTCCGCAAATTTTGCAAAACATAGAAAAAACGTAGCATTATCAATATTATTTAAAAATTTAGGACCTTAAACTATCTTTTTTGAAAAAATTGTGTTTTGGCACAGATTTTGCTTCATGGTTGATAAGGAAAGTAAAATTAAAAAAACTTTAAACAGCTTTGATTATCTGATTGAATAAGAAAGGTGATTGTAAAAAATGGATATGGAAAAAGCAACAATGCAACTTATCGTGAATAGCGGTGATGCCAGAAGCAAGGCAATGGAAGCAATCGAAAGTGCGAAAGCCGGCGATTTCGACGATGCTGACCAAAAGATACAAAGTGCTGACGAAGCTTTATCAAAAGCGCACGAATCTCAAGCCAGCATTATTCAAGCAGAGGCAGCAGGAGAAATCAAAAGGATGACGCTGTTAATGGCGCATGCGCAGGATCATCTGATGTGCGCAATTGCCATACTTGATGTAGCAAAGGAATTTATTGCTTTGTATCGCAAAATTCAGCCCTCTGGCTCAGAAAAGACAGGAGGCAACAATAGCAAATGATTAGAATCACGCTTGTATGTGCTGCAGGGGTTTCTACCAGCCTTCTGGTAAGCAAAATGAACATTGCAGCAAGCCAGATGAATATAGACGCAATTATAAAAGCTACTGCTGAAAATAATTTTGGCAAATATGCTGATCATACAGATGTTCTGATGCTTGGCCCGCAGGTGAGTTATTTGCTTGCTGATGCAAAAAGCCGCTATGAGCATTTGGGAATTCATGTAACAGTCATCAGCAAGGAAGACTATACTTCATTAAATGGCGAAAAAGTTTTAAAAGATGCCTTAGCATTAGCAAAATAATTAGATGCATTAGATACATAAGATGTGCAGATGCTACTGAATATGGCAGTAAGGCAAGTTGAAGAAAGGAGATAGTTCGGTGGAAAAAGAGATAACAAATGGTGCCTTCCCTGAAAACTTTTTTTGGGGTGGTGCGTTAGCTGCCAACCAAATTGAAGGCGCTTACCTCGAAGGTGGCAAAGGACTATCAATAATCGATGTTCTGCCGCATGGAGCTGACGGCCCGGTTGCAGAGTCTGATGATGGCAATTACCCTTCCCATGAAGCAATCGATTTTTACCATAGGTATAAAGAAGATATATCTTTATTTTCAGAGATGGGTTTTAACTGCCTCCGCGTTTCAATTGCATGGTCAAGGATTTTTCCAAACGGCGATGAAGAATCTCCAAATGAACAGGGGCTGCAATTCTATGATGATCTGTTTGACGAACTTTTAAAAAATGGAATACAGCCTGTCGTTACCCTTTCACACTATGAGATGCCGTTGAACCTTGCAAAAAGATATGGTGGATGGAGTAATAGAGAGTTAATTGCGCTTTTTGACCGGTATGTTAAGACTGTGTTTCAAAGATATAAAAATAAAGTAAAATACTGGCTCACATTTAATGAGATTAATCTGCTTTTCTACACACCATTTATAAATGCGGGAATTTTACCCAAAAAAAATGCAAATCAACTTCCTGAACTTTTTAGAGCAATGCACAATCAATTTGTTGCAAGTGCACTTGCTGCTAAGGCATGCCACGAAATTATTCCTGACGCTAAAATTGGATGTATGGTAAATACCGCACCGGTGTATCCAAAAACATGCAAGCCGGAAGACGTTATTGCAGCAATGCAGGCAAACAGGCTGACGCTCCTTTTCACCGATGTGCAGGTAAGAGGATATTACCCATCATACTTTAAATCGTTCATAAACCGCAGTGGTATCCCATTCGAAGTTGATAAAGATGATGAGAAAATACTCAGAGATAATTTGGTGGATTATATATCACTGAGCTATTACAAGAGTAAAGTAGCAAAAGCGGGTTCATCATTAGACCCGAGAATTATTGGCAATAAAAGCCCAGAGGATAACCCATACCTTAAGACTTCTGAGTGGGGGTGGCAAATTGATCCGCTTGGTTTGCGCTACTCTTTGGAAGAGCTATATGACCGATATCAAAAACCGATTTTTATTGTTGAAAATGGACTGGGCGCTAAGGATACTGTAAATCCAGATGGCTCTATTGACGACGATTACCGGATTGAGTATCTGAGAGCCCATTTGGAGCAGGCAAAAAAGGCAATCGACGATGGCGTTGAGTTGATGGGATATTTAACATGGGGGCCAATTGATATTGTAAGCAACTCAACAGGCCAGATGAGCAAGCGCTACGGCTTTATTTATGTTGATAAAGACGATAACGGGCATGGCACTTTAAAGCGCTCGAGAAAAAAGAGCTTTTATTGGTTTAAAAATGTTATTGCAGATCATGGCGAAAATTTAGAGAGGATGTAAAAATGATTAAGGCTGTTCAGTTTTTAAATCAGATTCAGGCCGGCCTTGGCGAAGATGAAAGAATGGATATTGAACCACAGTCGCAGAGGGGCGCAGTCGGAACAGGTATGTTACTTAGAAATATGCTTGTTAGAAAAGGTGCAGATATAGTCGGTACTGTTATTTGCGGAGACCATTATTTCCTTGAAAACAAAGAACAGGCTATGAAAAAGCTTGGCGAAATGGTTAAAGCACTAAATGCTGATGTAGTTATCTGCGGCCCAGCGCTGAATCATAAGCGATTTGGAGAATGTTGCGGATATTTTGCAGAATATGTAAGAGATCAGTGCGGTATTCCGGCATTCGCTGCTATGGCTGAAGAAAGCACAGGTACACCTATTTTCCGCAAAAAGGTTTATATAATAAAAACTCCGAAAAAAGGCGGTTCAGGCTTGAATATTGCCCTAAGGAAAATGGCAGATTTTGCTGTCAAGCTCGCTTCCAAGGAGAAAATAGGCACACCTGAAGAGGAGGGGTATTTCTCACAAGATTAATAAATTGGCTGGAGAAAGTATTGAAATTTAAGTTGGATGAAGAAGGGGAAAAAAATGAAAAGAATCTTACTGTTTTGTACGGCAGGAATGTCTACAAGTCTAATGGTAACAAAGATGAAGGAGTCAGCAGAAAAGCGCAATATTGAAATTTCCATTGATGCTTTTCCGGAAGCACAAATGGAAAAGCATGTTGACGAAGCCAATGTTATCCTTTTGGGACCACAGATTAGGTATGCCTTTAAAAGGGCCCAAAGGCTTTGCCAGTCAAGAAATATCCCGGTCGCAATGATTAATGCTATGGATTATGGCGTAATGGATGGAGAGAAAGTTCTTAACCAAGCCTTACAACTTATGAAAACTCAAGAAGGTGAAAAAAATGAGTAAGATGGATAAGTTTGAAGACAAAGTAATGCCTGTGGCAGATAAAATTGCAAATAACCGTTATCTGTGCGCTATTCGTGATGGATTTATGCTTGCAATGCCTCTGCTGATTATAGGAGCTATGTTTCTGCTGTTTTCTGCATTGCCAATACCGGGCTATGAAAATTTCATGGCTGGAATTTTTGGAGCAAATTGGGCTGATTTCTTTTTAGTGCCATATCATGCTACAATGGCAATTATGACGCTTTTTGTTGTTTTAGGAATATCAAACAGCCT
This sequence comes from Ruminococcaceae bacterium UBA5295, assembly GCA_002411365.1. Classification (GTDB taxonomy): domain Bacteria; phylum Bacillota; class Clostridia; order Oscillospirales; family Acutalibacteraceae; genus Thermocaproicibacter. The sequence goes on along the minus strand of DHSD01000003.1, from coordinate 76,140 downwards.
TTCGGAACATTATGAACAGGATGGCATAAGTACAGCTGTAATCGCGCTTGTTTGCTTTTTTGTGCTTACTCCATTCACAACAAATTTCACACCAAAGGGCAGCAGTGCCATTTATAAAGTTGACAGTGTAATCCCAATGGAATGGATAGGTTCCAAAGGCCTTTTTGTAGGTATGCTTACAGCCATTTTTGCTACTGAAATAGTAAAATCCGTTTACAAAAAGGGCTGGAAAATTACAATGCCTAAAGGTGTGCCTCCTGCTGTATCAAAAGCCTTTTCGGCATTAATACCGGGTGCTATTGCAATTTCGGTTTTTGGCATAGTAAGACTGATTTTCTGTTATACACCGTTCCATACGGTTCACAATTTGATCTTTACGATTCTGCAGGTTCCGCTTACTTCTCTGGGAGACAGCCTTGGCGCAACAATAATTGCAAATTTCTTTGTCAGCCTGTTCTGGTTATTTGGCATCTCGGGAGCAGATGTTGTGGAAGCTGTAATGAATCCTATTTGGCTCGCACTTTCTGCAGACAATCTTGCTGCCTACAGTAAAGGGGTAGCGCTGCCGCATGTAGTTACACAGCAATTTGTCCAGATTTACACATGGGTTGGTGGATCAGGATGCACTTTGGCACTTTGCATTGCACTTTTAACAGTATGCAAGTCGCAGCAATGTAAAAAAATCGGTCAGCTTGGAATCCTGCCAGGCCTTTTCAACATAAATGAGCCTGTTACCTTTGGCCTCCCAATTGTTTTGAATCCGATTTTGGCCATACCGTTTATTGCCACACCAATTGTCGAATCTATTATAACATACGTTTGCATGGCGGGCGGCATTGTTCCAGCACCAAATGGCGTTATTATTCCTTGGACGACACCGGTAATCATTGGTGGCCTCTTTGTTTCTGGATGGCAGGGAGCAGTCCTTCAGGCAATTGAACTTGTTATTGCATTTTTGATTTACCTTCCATTTATTAAAATTGTTGACAGACAGTACTGCGAACAGGAGAAAACTGCAAACCAGGCAGAAGGTGCGCAGGAAAACGCGTAAAGTTTTTAAATATAAAATTTATGGAGGCTGCTATGCGACAAATTGGATTTTCTATTTATCCAGCACACACGTCAACAGAAAAAAACCTTGCTTATATAGATTTGGCGAATAAATACAATTTTAAAAGAATTTTTACTTGCCTCCTTTCAGTAAAGGGTGACAGGGAAAAAATACTTGCTGAATTCAAAAAAACCATAGCATATGCAAATAAGTATGGCATGAAAGTCATTGCTGATATTAATCCCGAAGTCTTCAAAGAACTTGGGGTTGATTACAGTAATCTTGGCATTTTCAAGGATATGGGGCTTTATGGTATCAGGCTTGACAACGGCTTTTCAGGCAAAGAAGAATCAGCCATGTCATACAATAAATACGGGCTGAAAATCGAACTGAACATGAGCGCGGGCACTAAATATGTTGACAATATTTTCAGTTACCAGCCAAATTCCGAAAATATTCTTGGATGCCATAATTTCTATCCCCACAAGTATTCGGGTATTGGCTATGACCATTTTATGAAATGCAACAGGCAGTTTAAAAATTATGGCATACGTACGGCAGCATTTGTTTCATCTGCAACAGCCCAGTTTGGCCCATGGCCTGTTAGCGAAGGACTCTGTACTCTTGAAGATGACAGGAATCTGCCAATTGATACGCAGGCAAAGCACCTGTTTGCATCAGGACTAATTGATGATGTATTAATTGCCAACGCTTTTGCAAGTGAGGATGAAATGAAGGCTTTAAGCCAGATTGATCCTTACCGCATGTCGCTTAAAGTCCGTCTGGTAAATGGAATTTCCAATCTTGAACGCAGCATCATTTTAGACCGTGTACATAATAATCGCGGCGATATTTCCGACTACATAATAAGGTCTTGCGGCAGCAGGGTTGAAGATCCAGGCAGCGAATATAAACCATTCAATACAGTGGATATAAAACGAGGCGATATTACAATCGATAATTGCTTATACAAGCACTATACCGGAGAATTGCAAATCGCTTTAAAAGACAGAAAAAATTACGGCAATACAAATGTTGTTGGACGGATTGATGACAACGAGATTTTCCTGCTTGACTATTTAAAGCCCTGGCAGCCATTTACTTTTGTTGAAATGAAATAATTACTGCATTTGTGTTATCCTATCGATCTTTTTACAGGAGGCAAAATTTTGCTTACAAAAGACAAACTTCTCTCCGCAAAGAAAACGTTGCAAGGAATCGCCTGTAAAACAAATTTGTCACAGGCCTCTGGAATCAGCAGCCAAAATAATGTTTTTCTCAAAGAAGAGAATCTTCAAAAAACAGGTTCTTTTAAACTCCGCGGCGCCTATAACAAAATTTCTTCGCTGACAAAAGAGGAATGTGAAAGGGGTGTGGTTGCCTGCTCTGCGGGCAACCATGCGCAAGGCGTGGCTTTTGCTGCATCGCGAAAGCATATAAAGGCTACTATCTGTATTCCGTCATGCGCTCCAATTTCTAAAATAGAGAAAACAAGAAGCTATGGTGCGGAAGTATGCCTGGTGGATGGCGTATACGACGATGCTTACGCAAAAGCGTGCGCCATACAGAAAGAAAGCGGAGCCGTCATGATCCATCCGTTTGATGACGATGACGTAATTGCTGGACAGGGCACCATAGGACTTGAAATTTTGGAACAGCTGCCTGATGTAGATGCTGTTATTGTGCCGGTTGGCGGTGGAGGCCTGATTTCTGGTGTGGCCTTTGCAATAAAGATGCTAAAACCCAGCTGCAAAGTTTTTGGTGTTCAGGCAAGTGGTGCACCGGGAATGGTGCATGCGTTAAAAGTAAGCAAAATAGAAGCTTTAGATAATGTCTCCACTTTGGCAGATGGTATTGCAGTAAAATGCCCTGGTAAGCTGACATACGAATACTGCAGGAAATATGTGGACGATATCACAACAGTTACTGACGACGAAATCGCTATGGCGATTCTATATTTAATCGAAGAACAAAAAGTCGTAGCTGAAGGCGCAGGGGCAGCTTCTGTTGCAGCAATGCTTTTTAACAAATTTAATCTGCATGGGAAAAATGTTGCCTGCGTTGTTTCAGGCGGGAATATCGATGTTACTGCACTTTCGAGAATTATTGATCTCGGGTTGATGAATCGAGGCCGATTAGGGCAAATATTAATTAAAATGGCAGATAAGCCTGGCGAAATAAAAAAGATATCATCAATCATTTCTAAATTTGGCGGCAATATTATTAGCATATACCATGACAGGAATTCAACGGCACTTAATATCCATTCGTGCTTCCTTTCTGTCTGCATTGAAGTTAAGGACTCGAAAAATTATAAGCAAATATGCGATGCCATCACGCAGGCAGGATATGTCATCATTTCAAAATAACGAACAGTGAAAGGAGACATAAAATTCATATGATTAAATCAGTTTATACTAAAGATGCACCAGCTGCCATTGGGCCATATTCACAGGCAATCCAATGTGGGGACATGGTTTTTCTCAGTGGCCAGATCCCTATTATCCCTGAAACAGGTAAGCTTGTTGAAGGCAATATTGTACAGCAGACTGAACAGGTTATGAAAAACATAAAAAACATTCTTAGTGCGGCAGGAACAGATTTTACTAAGGTTATAAAAACGACGTGTTTTCTTGCTGATATCAATGATTTCGATGCTTTTAACAGTGTATATGGAAAATATTTAACCAGTAAACCGGCGCGTTCCTGTGTTTCGGTGAAAGCACTTCCCAAAGGAGCTCTTGTAGAAGTTGAAGCAGTAGCTGCTTTATAAGGGATTTTTAAATTATTGCTGGCATATCCGGTTTGAAAAAATCCAGCGGAAACGGTGTTTCCTATATGGACGGCCATTGCTTAATGGCCGTCCATTTTTATATTAAGGAAGCCACTC
>DHSD01000003.1:68993-72030 GCA_002411365.1 Ruminococcaceae bacterium UBA5295 | reverse complement strand
GAGTGGCTTCCTTAATATAAAAAGCATAGAAAAGGCCGGTAACCCGCATGGCTACCGGCTTCTTTATGGAGCTACTGGTCCGACTCGAACGGACGACCTGCGCATTACGAATGCGCTGCTCTACCAACTGAGCCACAGTAGCATTTCTATTACTCTTTATTATTTAGTATACTAAATAAAATGGCTTTCGTCAAGCCTTTTATAAGTAGTCAATATAAGAATGTTACAGAAACGTATTGACAAATCAGCCGGTAAGCTGAGCCTTTAACATAGTATACTGTGTGTTTGAAATGTATGGCCATACGTTATACCTGATGTTGATTGGAAAAATTCAGCATTGCAGAAAATTAAATATGCTTTTTAAACGGGGAGCCCATGAAATGAACCCAATTTTTGAAGGCATGGTGCTCTCGGGAGAAAAGACCGCAAAAGAACTCATACACAAAATGGAAAAATAAGATTTTGACAAGATACATGATACCATATCTCTTGAAATTTTCCTGTGTCATATTATAATAAGAATAATTGGAACATATCAGGTAATGGAAGATGATTGGAGATGTACCATGTCTATAGGACTTGTACTTGAAGGCGGTGGAACGCGTGGGTGGTATACAGGCGGTGTGCTTACTGTGCTCCATGAGAAAGGGATCCATTTTTCAACTGTGTATGGTGTGTCTGCCGGTGCTATGAATGCACTCGCTTATATTTCCGGGCAAATTAACCAGAATACTGCGACAGCATATATGAAGAACATGACGGATGAACGCTATATGGGAATTAAGAACCTGCATAAAACCGGCTCATTTTTTAATTTTGACTTTATGCTTAAAGAGCAGCCTCACACGATTCCATTTGATTATGATACATTCCTTAATTCACCTGTGAGGCTTGAAGTGGGTACAACGGACATTGAGACAGGCCAATCGGTTTATTTCAGCAAAGAAGAAATGGACGATGGCTTTACACCTGTGAGGGCATCGTGCTCACTGCCGTTAATTGCAAACATTGTAAAATACAAAGGGCATTTGCTGTTTGACGGTGGCTGCTCTGAGCCTATACCGATTAAGCGCTCAATAAATGACGGCAATAAAAAAAATATCATTGTCCTCACGCAGGACGCTTCATACCGAGAAAAGTCCGGACATGGCCTGTATTATTTAATGCTGTGCATAAAATACAGACGCTACCCAAATTTAATACGCTTAATGAAGAATCATTCCAAAATTTACAACAGCGAAGCAAATTTATGCACGGAGCTTGAAAAGGAAGGTAAGGCTATAGTAATACGCCCAAGCGTCCCTGTTGAACTCCGCCGCTATAACGACACGGAAATGCTGTTCAAAATATACCGTATGGGAATGGATGACTGCAGGGAAAAGCTGCTGCAGATAGAACAGTTTACTGCGTAAAAAAATACATATTTAAAAGATACGCCTTGAAATGGTTTTTAAAGCCAAATCAAGGCGTATGTCTTTTTGGGATCGGCTGCTGTGATTCCTCTTGTGGTACAGGCTTTAACTAACCTCTGCGCAATGATATACTATTTATTGCGTAGAAAACTTCACTGCCCTTTAATGCGCGTTCAGTTGTGTTCGTCTGGGGCATTAATAAATAAGAACCATTTTTTCACGGATTCGCTGTTGCTTTGGGGAGAAGAATAATGCTGAAAGATGAAGATTTAAAATTTATATCGCATTGCCTGCCGTTTTTGAAGCACATTGATAAATCTGACCTTGACATAGTTTACAGCGCGTGCTCAAAGTCCATACTCCAGCCAGGCGAAATCATCATGAATGAGGAAAAAGAGTGTCGCGGAATAGTTGCTGTAAACAGCGGCCAGCTCAGGGCGTATTTTGAGTCGGAAGATGGAAAAGAAATTACGCTTTACAGGCTGCTGCCAAACGATGTGTGCATTCTTACAGCCTCATGCGTGCTGAAAAACATCACGTTTGAAATAACACTCGAAGTGGAAAAGAAGAGTACTGTTTTCTCTATCCCTGCCAAAATCTGGAGCACGCTTTCGGAAAAGTACAGCTCCGTCAAGGAGTATTCCATTGCCCTTGTGAACAGGCGCTTTTCAGACGTTATGTGGGTGATGGAACAGATGGTTTCTAAAAACATGGGGCAGCGCGTTGCATCATTTTTGCTTGAACAGGCTGAGCTGGAACATTCACGTACCATTTCCGTTACTCATGAGGAAATATCTAAAAACCTTGGAACAGCGCGTGAAGTAATCAGCCGCATACTGAAATATTTTGAAAACGACGGGCTCCTAAAATTGTCACGAGGGAGAATCACATTGACTGATATTGGCAGGTTAAAAAAGCTTGGCAGATAAAGCTTATGCTCCCGCAGAGCGCAGCATTGAAACAAGCGTTTCTTTTGGAGTTACGCCGATACGCTGGCTTGCTACCTTTCCATCTTTCACAACTATAAGTGTCGGGATGCTCATTACGGAGAATTTAGCTGCAATCTCTGGTTCTTCGTCTACATTAAGCTTTGCAACTACAGCAGAATTGCTCACTTCGCTGCTTACTTCTTCAACTACAGGCGACTGCATACGGCATGGGCCGCACCAGCTTGCCCAGAAATCAATGAGGACTGGTTTATTTGCCTTTATAACAACATTGTCAAAATTATTGCTGCTTAATTTTACAGTTGACATTTTAATCACCTTTCTTTTTTTATCTTCGGCCTGATTATAGCATTGCCTGAAATATGACTCAGTAACAATGTTACATATAATTGATTTTATCGTTTCCAATTTAAATGAAGCGGCAAAACCTGCAGCGGGGCGGAGCCGGCAAAATGGCAGCATATGCTGCGGAAAATAAATTTAAGCAAAGCAGCTGCCAGCGTCATACAGGCGCTGGCAGCTGCTTTAATATAACTGATAATTACTGGCACTTTTCAGTAAGGACATACGGATGTAGGTTTGCCATTATTTGTTACCCAGACATTAACTGTTGAGCTGAAGTTATTGCCTGCGGCAGGATGGTTAAATCCGCTCGAGTCAAGCTTTTTTGCCCATGTG
>DHSD01000003.1:68500-68783 GCA_002411365.1 Ruminococcaceae bacterium UBA5295 | reverse complement strand
CCAGTCACTATGTCCGTCTACGGCTTCCATGACACCGGGAGATGCGCCTAATACTGTTGTGTCCCAGACATCGCCCTCATCGTCGTCGGAACGGTACCATATAAACACATTAGACCAGCTGGAGGGTTTTTGAAAATATACTTTTACCGTTTTTTCGGATACCCATGGATTCGATGTCAGCAGCCTGCCATCGTTTGTTACCCAGACATCTGATGTTGTTGTGAAGTTGTTGCCTGCAGCAGGGTGGTTAAGTCCGCTCAAGTCAAGCTTTTTTGCCCATGTG
>DHSD01000003.1:54621-68291 GCA_002411365.1 Ruminococcaceae bacterium UBA5295 | reverse complement strand
CCAGTCACTATGTCCGTCTACGGGTTTCATGTCACCAGGAGATGCACCTAATACTGTTGTGTTCCAGACGTCGCCTTCTGCATCGTCGGAACGGTACCATATGAATGCGCTTGACCAGCCGCGTGGTTTCTGAAAATATACAGTGACTGATTTTTGCCCGACAATATAGGTTATGCTCCAGTAAGCCTTTGCTGTGCCGTCTTCGCTTGTTACCTTGATATAGACGGTTGTCGTCTGCGTCAAGGTCATGTTTTTTGTCAGCTGTTTTGTGTATGTACTGTCTGAGTAAACGGCAACTGAGCCGTTATCTGCTGCACGGAATTTCGAAATATCGACAGAACAGTTGGCCTTTGCATTAATTTTGATATTTGCCGGTGAAGATGCGGCCGTACTGCCTTTAGGTATTGCAGCACCGGTGCCGTTATCGTCGATAGACAGGAGCGCAGCGTCACTGCTTTTCACAGCCTTGTAATTTATTTTCCAGTAAGCTATGCTTTTGCCGTCTTCGCTCGTAATTTTGACGTAAACAGCCGTTTGTTGACCGACATCTACTGTATCATGCAGAGGAATGGCATAGGCACTGTCGCTGTAGAGGGCAAGCGTGCCGTTATCTTTTGCAGTGAACTTTGAAGCTTTTAAGGTATAGCCATAGGGGACGCCGATATTTATTTCTGCCGGTGAAGATGCGGCCGTGCTGCCTGCCGGTATTGCTACAGAGGTACCGCCGCTGTCTATTGTAGACAATGCGGCGTCAGAATGGGCCACAGGCACAAGAAGGAACCGCGCTGAGTTTCCGTTCATGGGAATGCTGAAATTTCCATTTGAAGCTGTAAACTGCTGATTTGTGATGCCGTCCTTAAGTGTTTCTGCACCGATTTTGCTTTGAGGAATATTTACTGTTGTTGAGCCGCTATTATTTAGTACATACAGCACCTCATTATTTTCGTCAGTATCGACTTTTAAATCAGCATAGACTTGGCTGCCGTTGTTGCCGATAAGATGTATACGCTTACCTTCCCACAAAGCAGGATTCTTTTCCTTAAGATTAAAGACCGCAGATGTATAGTCATACAAGTCTTTTTCCCTTGGTGACAGGCTGCTGTAATTCGTTTTGGCATTGAAACGGCCGGTGTCATTGCACGAACCTGCAAACCTGCTCAAATATTCAGGGCATGCCTGGCTACAACTTGCGCCTATTTCTGTGTTGTAGAACATTGTTACTGGGCCAGAATATGCACCTAACATTGAGATCGCTTCTTTGTAACGGTCCCAGTAGGCCTGATTGTTCGGTGAGATGCCATGTGAATTAAGAAGATCGCCAAAGCGCAACATGTCGTGATTGTCTATAAACAGGTTCGGCTTTGCAAAGGAAGAATATTGTGCCGCATCATCAGAAAATGATGAGTTAAATGCGTTTGGCGATGCACCGTTTATAAATACATTTGCAAAGTTGCCCTGCACAGGAAAACTGAATGCAGAGTAAAGCCCTGTGCTTCCGGGCGTGCCATAAATGTCGTTTACAATCGCATACCTGTTATTCCAGTCTTCGGCAACCATATATCCGAGCGTGCCGTTGTATGAAGGGTCTACGCCCTCTTTTTTTAATGCTGCCCTGCGTTCCGCACATTTTGATTCAACGGCCTGCCGTATCTGTCTCCAGCTATCCCTCGAAACCTGGTATGACTGGTCACAACGCCAGCCGTCTATACCGACCTTGTCAATCCAGTATGTAGCGACTTCTTTTAGAAAATTTATGCTTGCAGCGTCATCAATCGGGCCTTTCCTTGTTGAGTCATTGCCGTATTGGTTATATCCCGGCCTCAGTACGAGCCTGTTGCCTGAAGGTGAAATTGTGTTGACGTTCATTGAGCAATGCCCGAAGACGCCATCGAGAAGCACATACATGTGCATAGCGTGAGCTTTGTCTACGAGCTCTTTAAGTTTAGCTTCACTGCCGAAATGTGGGTCAATTTTGAAATAGTCTGTTGTATAGTAGCCGGTTGCATTCAGCTTGTTGCCGTCAGGGTCATCTTTTACAGGATCATATCCTTTTGGACGCTCTTCAGAACCTACGGATGTAAATACTGGCGTCAGCCAGATTGCATTTACACCTGTCCCTTTTATGTAGGTAAGCGAATCGATAATGCCCTGTAAATCTCCGCCAGGATTTTGAAGTGTTGCAGCGCCCCAAAACGACCTGTATCCAATGTTCGGGTTGCCGTCCTTAAATGATGCGACCATAATCTGATATATTCTGAGACTGTTAAAAATATCGGCCGATTTTTTGGCAACTTTCGTATAAGTAAAAGATTCACTGTCTTCGCCAAGGCCATTTTTAACATACGCCTTTAGCGTTGCGCTGCTTCCTTCAGAGAGGTTTGAACCTACTGTGACAACAGCGCCTGATGTGAATGTGACTGCAGCTTTGCTTGCTTTAGGATCACTGCCGTCCAGGGTGTAATACGCGGCGCTTACGTTGTCGCCTGAAATGAACAATTTGACGTTTACACTGCTGCCGCTGAACGACTCGGAGCCGGGCATTGCCTTAACTTTTGCTACTGTGGGCACATATGGGTCGGATGTATGCCCGACACCGTCGCTTGTAAACCACATATTAGCAGATGCATCAAAATCGTTTCCGGCTGCAGGGCTGTTGAACCCCATCTTATCGAGTTTATTATTCCATGTCCCATCATTGAAAAGAAAAGTGACTTCATTTGGTGTGGTGATTGTCTTTTCGTACCAACCGTTACGACTCGGAACCGGCTCCATGTTGCCGGGTGCAGCACCGAGCTCAGTAGTATCCCAGACGTTGCCTTTTCTGTTGTCGGAGCGGTACCATATGTAAATGTCTGACCATGACTCAGGCTTTTGTACGCATATGGTTACCGTTTTTGTTGTATCCGCGTTTGCCAAAATAGGGAAGTTGCCGAAAACTACAGAAAAGATCATTAGAAATGATAAAATAAACGCCATTGGCTTTTTAAACCGTGATACCATAAACGCCACCTCCATAAATTTCTTTCCGTGCTTTTTCTGCAATCATTGCAGCCTTCATGGACCTTACTTGATTATACCAGCATTGGCAGAATATTCTATTAACATAATATACAATTTTAAGCAATTTTATTTATTATAGTAAGATATTACCAATAATAGCTCGCATTTTTTAGTCAGGCCGGTCACCCCGTTTCTCTTCTACAATAAAAAAAGCCCAGCTTCTGCTGGACTTTCTGCAAACTAAAATGCTATTACTGGTTTAAGGCTAATAGCTGTATCCCAGTCAAGTGTCCGATCTGGAATAGGCGTTCTTCATTTGGCTGCTGAGTTCGAAAAGTACCTTGCCCAATGTATCTGTGGTTTCTTTTTTCAGCATATCCGCGGTTTCCTGATTAGCCTGTTCCCTGAGGGCGGCACGCTTTGCCGCATCTGCTTCATTCAGGAGCTTTTCATCATATTTGTTAATCAGCATGTGCCCTTTGGACTGTACGGCGAGCTGGTACCGCTCAATATGAAATATGGATTTGCTGTAAGATGCGTCCGCCATGGCGGCAATCATGCGGCTGGACCAGTAGAAACTGTCGGTTGAGACTTCCTTTGCAGTATTGGCAAAATAGTCCGGCGTTGCGGACACATTTGCATAAAGAGGTGCCATCGCATTGAAAGCGTTTGATGCGAAAGCGATCCATTCCACAACGCGGAATTCTTCAGGGATGTCCGGACGCATCTGGATAAGGGCCATAAAGTCGTTGCGGTTTATGCCGACCGAGCGGAAAATGCCTTTCATGGCTGAGTTGCCATGGTTTTCATAGGGGTCGTACGGCGTGCCCTGATAGTGGGAGGAAAGCACATATTTTACATCTTCCGGCGTGATTTTCTTTTCAGGCACCATGCACCACGGCAGGTCATCGGAAAGCGGAGTGAAGTCCGCGTTAGGGCCGTCCCATACTTTGGTATGGGGACTAAAATACCGAAGCATATACCAGGCGCGCGGCGTATTGTAAACGTGGTCAGAATCGTCGTGGCTTCCAAAGGCGTCTCTTGGGTTAAGGTACCCGTTCAGTGATAAATCCAGATGGTTTTTCTCGATGAACTCACGTATATCCGCTGAGCACATATAGTTTTTCTTTCCGGCGAGCGCATCGTCGAAGTCAAACTGGTCAAGCCCAAACTGGTTAGGCATAACGGCGTAGACATCATCGGGTACCCTCCTGGCAATCCAGTGATGGCCGCCGATTGTCTCCATCCACCAGATTTCGTTAACGTCCTGAAATGCAATGCCGTTCATTTCATAGGTACCGTATTTTTCCAAAAGGCTGCCAAGCCTCTCAACACCTTCACGGGCGCTGTGGATATAAGGAAGCACAATGTAAACGATATCTTCCTCACCAATGCCGCCGGCAGTTTCGGGCTGCCCGTTCTGCGACGGACGATATTCGACCAGCGGGTCTGCCCCCAGCACTCTAGGGTTGGAAGTGATGGTTTCTGTGGCAGTCATGCCGACATTCGCTTCATTCACGCCGCTGGCGGCCCAAATGCCTTCGCCTTCTATGGCGTTTGGCACTGCCGTAAACCGCATCGGATTTTTGGGCAGTTCAATCTCCACATGGGAAAGCACTGATTTGTAAGCCGGGGATTGCTCCGCAGGATGGATAGTTACGAGCTTTTTAGCGGTAAAATGCCCGGAACCCGAATCGTCATTCCGCGCAATCATTGTGGAACCGTCATATGATGCTTTTTTCCCGACAAGGATAGTTGTGCAAGCCATAAGTTATCATCCACCAATATAAATTAGTAGTAGTGTTTAGAGCCCCTCTCCAAGGGCTGTATGATTTGCGCTGCTTCAAACTTCTGACAGTTTGTTTATGTTAAAAATGTTTTTAAACTGTTTCACATATATTTTATCATATTGTGACAGCCTTTGCATATCGGCCTGGCTTTAGAAATTCAGGTAAGTATGGGTTTTGTTGTTTTTCGGGTTATCCAGTTAGAAGGAAAGCATTTACGCGTTTTAGTGTTTTTGATTTATATAATATTGTGTGCATGCCTGTACTCCAATAAATAGCAATAAAAGAATTAAAATAATTGGGGGCTGTTCATGCACGTGAAGTTATGATATCATAAAAAAGTGTTAAACTGGCAGAAAAAAAGTATAAAAAATGGCAAACTACTTTTTTAAGCATCTGAAAACCAAATATTGATGCTTCCAGGAACTCGAATTACCGATGGTATGCCAAAATATATATGCAGCCGCATGCGTGCTGAAAGTTCAGTGCCTGTGCGCTTTTTCATTTTTTTAAAAAAGTCCAATTTTGCCAGTGTGCATAAAACAGCGGTTAAGCTCGCCATATGTAAAGAATTATGTTTTTAGACCAATTCGTTCTGTTTGGAAAATGAAAAAATTAATCGAATCATGTCAGTAATTTTGTAAAATTTCATGTTATCAACAAACAAATTTGCCTATCTATGTGCTTATTTAATTTTATTGAATAAAGAGCATTTACAGTACATCTAAAATATTTGCTGCTTAATTTTGCTAAATAAAAGAAAGCTATGGCGAGTAAATTAAATATATTGGTAACACTTGAACAGCTACATCCATGATATGGTAAATCTATAATGCAATTTCCAATTAACAGAGCAGGGACGCCGTTTTGAATTAAGAATTGGTACAACAAGGAGGGAAAACCAGTGGATGCTTTGGCAAAGACAATTTTGTCTGCGAATAGCTGGCTAAATGGTATCATATGGGGCGTACCAACGCTTATCTTGCTCATAGGAACGGGATTATACATCAGTATCCGCACGGGATTTATCCAATTCCGGAAATTTGGCACCATCATGCGCAATACTTTCGGTAAGATATTCCAAAAGCAAGAGAAAAACAAAGGCTCGGTCACGCCGTTTCAGGCGGTTTCCACAGCGCTGGCTTCTACGGTGGGCACAGGGAATATCGCCGGTGTGACCGGTGCCATTGCACTTGGCGGGCCCGGAGCGGTGTTTTGGATGTGGATTGCCGCTTTTGTGGGCATGGTCACTAAATACTCTGAGGTTACGCTTGCCGTAAAATACCGTGAGAGGAATAAAGAAGGCGACTGGGTAGGCGGGCCAATGTACTACATAAAGAACGGCCTCGGAAAAAATTGGAAGTGGCTTGCAGTAATCTTTTCAATCCTGGGTATGTTTACAGCTATAGGGACTGGAAATATCACACAGAGCAACACAATTGCAACGTCAATTAATACCGCTATCCAGAGCTTTAATCCGGATGCAAAAAAATCTTCTGCTGCTATAAGCATTGCCATAGGCGCCATCCTTGCAGTGATTGTCGGGATTGTTGTGATTGGCGGGATTTCGCGTATTGGTGCTTTCGCTGAAAAGCTTGTGCCGTTTATGGCAATTGTATATGTCGTTTCTGCATTGATTGTAATTTTAGGGCATATCGACCGTTTGGGGCTGGCGTTTACAGCCATTTTCAAAGGCGCGTTTTCTCCATCGAGCGTAATGGGCGGCGCATTTGGCATAACCATTGTCCAGTCGATGAAATACGGAGCAGGGCGCGGAATCTTTTCTAATGAGGCTGGCCTTGGCACTGCGCCAATTGCCCATGCCGCAACAAGTGAAACTGATCCGGTGAAACAGGGAATGTATGGCATATTTGAAGTTTTCGTAGATACCATCGTAATATGTTCCCTTACAGCTCTTGCTGTACTTTCGTCAAGTGTTTCGAAGAATGCCTCCGGAGATATAATATGGTCGGTTCCATGGGGCAAAGATGTCGGAAGTGACCTGACGGCCAGCGCATTTGCTACCGTGTTCGGCAATAAAGCGGCGAGCATAATCATAGCGGCCTGCCTCGTTCTTTTTGCAACTACGACTATCGTTGGGTGGGCGCTTTATGGGACACGTTGCTGCGAATATCTTTTCGGGAGCAAGTCAATTCCTGTTTACCGGGTAATTTATGTGGTTATGGTCTTTTTTGGCTCCACAATGGATCTAAGCGCCGTATGGGAAATTTCGGATACGCTCAACGGCATGATGATGATACCGAACCTCATTGCAGTGCTTGGGCTGTCGGGTATAGTTATCAAGATGACAAAAGGGCAATTTTCGAATAACAGGCTCCGTGACAGGCGATAGTGACAACGTTTAAGCAGGCTTTGCCCTTTGCATATGTTTCCTGAATGCATGGCAACGCAGGTATGGTATTAGACGGCGCCAAAGCATTCTGTATGAGAAGCCCTGTTTTCTTGCAGTGCCACATTTCCTATGGTATAATAGCCGCAATGCAAGGCCGTACATTCTTTACAGCCATTGGCTGCGCAGATGTGGTATAATAAATGTATCATAATTAATATCTGAAATTGCTTAGAGCGCATGGATTATAATGCGCTGCCAGCCATATTGGAGGAATTCCCTTTTGGAACAGGAACAGGGCAAATCTAACCGCATGGGCACGCCGGAGCATACACAATCATTCTATATTTCCAAAATTACGGAGATTATGCGCACACGCAAGCGCGGAGATACACCTGTGGCGCTTGTGCATACTTACGGCTGTCAGCAGAATGTTTCAGACAGTGAAAAAATCAAGGGCTTTCTGGAACAGATGGGCTTTTCTTTTACAGATGATCCGGAGCAGGCCGATTTTATACTTATGAATACATGCGCCGTACGCGGCCATGCTGAAAACCGTGTTTTCGGTAATATAGGTGCCCTCAAGAACCTCAAACGCCGCCATCCGTCGCTGCTTATTGCCGTTTGCGGCTGTATGATGGAGGAGAGGGAAGCTTCTGAACATATGCGCAGGAAGTTTCCGTTTGTCGGCCTGATTTTCGGCACACATGTGCTCCATCGCTTTCCCGAACTGCTTTACCGCGCGCTTACAGAAAAAGAAAATATGGTGCAGGAGCGCGGTGATGAGCAGGAAGACTTACATATTGCAGAAGGGCTTCCAGTCCACCGTGACGGGAAAATACGTGCATGGCTTACCATAATGTATGGCTGCAATAATTTCTGCTCTTACTGCATTGTGCCTTATGTGCGCGGGCGCGAGCGCAGCCGTGAACCGGACGCTATCTTAAAGGAGTTTAAAGGCCTTGTGGACGCGGGATACAAGGATATCACCCTACTTGGGCAGAATGTGAATTCTTACGGAAAAACACTTGAGCACCCGGTAAACTTTGCAGGCCTTTTGCGCATGCTTGACAAGGTGGAGGGCGATTACCGCATAAGGTTTATGACTTCACACCCTAAAGATGCGACGCATGAGCTTATAGATACTATGGCAGAAGGGAAGCATATCTGCCATCATCTACATCTGCCTGTCCAGTCTGGATGTAACAGAATACTGAAAGAGATGAACAGGCACTATACGAGGGAAGATTATATCGGCCTTGTGAAGTATGCGAGGGAAAAAATACCAGACATATCGCTTACAAGTGATATTATTGTCGGCTTCCCGGGCGAAACGCGCGATGAGTTTCTCGAAACGGTAAGCCTTATAAAAGAAGTAGGATATACATCGCTTTTTACTTTTATCTATTCGCCGCGCGAAGACACGGCTGCCGCAAAAATGCCTGATCCGGTTCCGGCTGAGGAAAAAACGAAATGGCTTCAGGAACTCTGCGCGGAGCAGGAAAAAATTTCTGCCGTGCGCTGCGCGGGGGAGGTCGGGAAAACGCGCCGTGTCCTCGTTGAGGGGCGCAATCCAAAGACCGATCTTCTGCATGGCAGAACTGGCGGCAACGTAGTTGTAGACTTTCCGGGCAGCGACGAAATAATCGGCAGCTTTGCGAATGTGAAAATCACAGAAGCATGGAACTGGATTTTGAAGGGCACACTTGTGTAGGCATGCTTTATATCGGCAGAATACTTTATGTCATAACATAATAACAAAATACAATAAGGAGATTTTTTATGGACATTATCGAGCAGGCGAGGAATATCGGCAAATCCATTCAGCAGGACGACAGGTACCTGAAAATGCAGCTCACTATTCAGAACGCAGATGCTGACAAGGAACTTCAGGACTTAATCGGGCAGTACAATTTAAAGCGCATGTCGATACAGAATGAAATGCAGAAAAAAGACCGTGATGAGGCGAAGCTTAAAAGTTACCAGCAGGAAATGAACACAGTCTATGCTGCAATCATGAAAAATCCAAACATGGAAACCTACAATAAGTCGCGCGACGAATTTACTGTCCTTATGCGCCGTGTCATGGCTATCATTGAGCAGAGCGCAAACGGCGCTGACCCTGAGACGGCTGATTATTCTCCTTCTGCGTGCAGCGGGAACTGCGCATCATGCAGCGAAGGATGCCGCTGAAACAATGAGGATGGGAAAAATGATTTGTCATCGGAGGCGGTATAATTGGCAACCCTTTCCCCAATGATGCAGCAGTATTTTGAAATGAAAAAGAAGCATCCGGATACTATTCTTTTTTTCCGCCTTGGCGATTTTTATGAGATGTTCTACGACGATGCAAAACTCGTTTCAAAAGAGCTTGGACTGACGCTTACAGGACGTGACTGTGGCCAACCTGAGCGTGCGCCCATGTGCGGCATTCCGTTCCACAGTTACGAAACATATGTTGCGAAGCTGCTTGCAAACGGCCATAAGGTAGCAATATGCGAGCAGATGGAAGACCCCAAACTCGCAAAGGGTCTTGTTAAGCGCGACATTATACGCGTTATCACGCCTGGGACAGTACTGGAAAAAAGTATGCTCGACGAGACGCGCAACAATTTTATCTGCTCGCTCAATGTTGTGGGAAAGTGTGCAGGTGTCTGCTTCGCCGATATCTCAACAGGTGAGCTCCACGCGACTTTGCTGGCTGCGAAAAATAAAGGTGAGTTCGAAGAGCAGCTGCAAAGCGAGCTTTCACGTTTTTCACCGAGGGAGATACTTATTAATCAAGGCGTTCTGGACCTTAAAGGCTTTCCGGAATTTATCAAACAGCGCCTTAGCGCGAGCATTGAGTTGCTCGATGACGAAAAATTCGATATTGGTGCAGCAGCGCCGGTTTTGCAGAAGCAGTTTAATAAAACACCGGAGGAGCTGCAGCTTACAGATAAGCCTGAAATTTGCGGCGCGCTCGGCGCGCTGCTTGGCTACCTGAAAGAAACGGAACGCACCGGCCTTGAGAATATGGATAGGATTGACCTCTACAGCGGCGAGCAGTATATGAAGCTGAACCTCACGACCCGGCGGAACCTTGAACTTATGGAGACAATGCGTAACAAGGAAAAGCGCGGCTCGTTGCTCTGGGTTCTTGACAGGACGAGGACGGCAATGGGAAAGCGCCTGATACGCAGTTGGATTGAGCGCCCGCTGCTTAAGCCTGCGGCTATAAGCCGCAGGCTTAATGCAGTTGAAGAACTGACATGCGACAGTATACTCAGGGACAGCCTGTCGGAGCAGCTTTACGGTGTGCATGATTTGGAGCGGCTGATGTCGCGTATTGTTTACGGCTCTGCAAACGGCCGGGAACTGCGCAGCCTTGCAGACGCGGCCAGCCGACTGCCTACGCTGAAAAATCTGCTAAAGAACTGCAAATCCGAACTCCTCAGGCAGATTTATAATGGAATCGACGGCCTTGAAGACCTGCACAGCCTCATAGACCGTGCTGTTGTTGACGAGCCCCCGTTTTCAGTGCGCGAAGGCGGCATAATAAAGCCGGGCTTCAGCGAAGAGCTCGACGTTTTAAAAGGCGACATGAAAGACGGCCGCGGTGTTATTGCAAAGATAGAGGCAAAGGAACGTGGGCGCACGGGAATCCCGAAACTTAAAGTTGGCTATAACCGTGTGTTCGGTTATTACATAGAAATTGCAAATGCTTACAAAGACAAGGCACCACCGGAATATACAAGAAAACAGACTCTTACGAACTGCGAACGCTTTGTGACTCCTGAGCTTAAAGAGCTTGAGAGCCGTATCCTCGGCGCACATGACAAGTCGGTTCAGCTTGAGTACGACCTTTTCACTTCCGTGCGCAAAAAAGCTGCCGAGCAGATGGAACGTGTGCAGAAAACGGCTAAGGCCGTAGCGCAGCTTGACGTGCTGCTTTCGTTTGCGCAGGTTTCAGTCGACAGGAATTATACAAGGCCGGATGTTGACCTCAGTGGTAAAATAATTCTTAAAGAAAGCCGCCACCCTGTAGTTGAGGCGCTTTCTGACGGACCGTTTGTGCCAAACAATGTGATGCTTGACAAAGACGATAACCGCGTGGCTATTATTACAGGACCGAATATGGCCGGCAAATCGACATATATGCGCCAGATAGCCTTAAGCGTAATAATGGCGCAGATTGGCTGCTTTGTGCCAGCTTCAAGCGCTGAGATAGGCATAACAGATGCGATTTACACACGCATTGGCGCTTCCGACGACCTTGCCGCGGGGCAGTCCACGTTTATGATTGAGATGTCGGAAGTTGCCGACATAGTAAAAAATGCGACTTCGAACAGCCTCCTTATCCTTGATGAGATTGGGCGCGGCACTTCTACATATGACGGAATGAGCATTGCCCGCGCTGTGCTTGAGTATGTTGCAGACAAGAAACGCCTTGGGGCAAAAACGCTTTTTGCAACCCACTATCATGAACTGACAGCGCTGGAGAAGACAATTCCGGGTGTGAAAAATTACAACATCGCTGTGAAGAAGCGCGGGGACGACATAACATTTTTGCGCCGCATTGTACGCGGAGGTGCAGACGACAGCTATGGGATAGAAGTGGCCAAACTGGCGGGTGTGCCCAATAAAATCATAAACCGCGCAAAGCAGATTTTAGCTGAGCTTAACAGTGGGAAAAATGCTGCTCAGGCTGAAAAGCCGGCGGCAGAAGATAAACGGGAAGAGCCGGTGCAGCTTACACTTACACCACCTAACGAAACGGAAATAATGGAAAAGCTCAGGGCGCTCGACGTAGACACACTGACGCCTATAGAATGTATGAACACGCTTTTTGAACTTTGCAAACTTGCAGGAAAATAATTGGCCTGTTATGAGGAGCTGGGAAAGGAGAGGACTGCTGTGGGGAAAATTCATGTTCTGGATAAGCACGTTGCAGATTTAATTGCGGCCGGTGAAGTTGTAGAACGCCCCGCTTCGGTTATAAAAGAACTGACTGAAAACTCGATAGATGCACATTCTGCTTCCATCACAGTTGAGATACGCAGCGGTGGGGTCGCTTTTATGCGTGTGGCAGACAATGGATACGGTATCGCCCGCGAAGATGTGCCCACAGCTTTTCTCAGCCATGCCACGAGCAAAGTTGCGGGAAGGAAGGATCTCGGTTCGATCTCAACGCTTGGCTTCAGGGGCGAGGCGCTGCCGTCCATAGCGGCTGTTGCGCACGTTGAGCTTATCACGCGCACGGAGGACGAGCTTGCGGGGACGCGGTACTGTATTGACGGCAGCGGGGAAAAATTCTGCGGCGATGCCGGATGCGCCAAAGGCACGTCAGTCACTGTGCAGGATTTGTTTTACAATACGCCAGCCCGCATGAAATTTCTCAAAAAGGATGTGACCGAAGGGAATGCGGCTTCCGCTGTTGTGCAGAAAGAAGCACTTGCGCATCCGGAAATTTCTTTCCGCTTTCTGCGGGACGGAAGGGAGACGCTTCATACGCCGGGTGATGGCAAGATTAAGCCTGCCGTGTATGCTGTGTTTGGTAAAAAATTCACTTCCGGGCTTATCCCACTCAACTATGAGCTTAACGGAGTGAAAGTTTCCGGCTTTATAAGCAAGCCGGAAGCCGCGCGCCCAAACCGCAGCATGCAGAACTTTTTCATCAACGGGCGCTATGTAAAGAGCCGCACCGCAGCCGTTGCGCTTGAAGAAAGTTTTAAAGGCTCAATCATGGCTGGAAAATTTCCGGCATGTGTGCTTCATATCTCAGTTCCGTATGAGGCAGTGGATGTCAATGTCCATCCAGCAAAAATAGAAGTGCGCTTCCTTAATGAAAAGCCGATTTTCGACGCAGTGTACCATGGCGTAAAATCAGCACTTAAAACGGGTGACACGCCCCACATTATGAAACTTGCCGATTCGGCAGCACCGGCTTTCCGCAGTGCTGGGCCTCAGGCGGAGCAGCTCCATTTTATTCCCAATGCTTCGGTGCAGGACTTTACGCATGGTAAGGCTTCCGGATTTGAAGCGCCACACCCGTTTATAGGCAGCCCTGCCGCTAAGGTGGGCTCGTACCGCGCGGTTCCTTCGGCGCCAGATATTGAGTGCGACGATGAAGATGGAATCCCGCTTTCTGCAGCCGGGCATCTTTCTGATGGAGGAGTGGCTAATGCTGAAGGTACTGGCGACGAACAGGTGCAGGAAAAAGCTGATGGCGCAGCAGGGCAGGAACAATGCAGCCAAAAGCCGGAAAAGCAAGTGAAGGAACCTGAAAAACCTGAAGCGCCGGAAAAATTTGTCGGCGAAGCTTTTAAAACGTATATCATTATTGAGCAAGGCGACAACCTTATCTTTATTGACAAACATGCTGCCCATGAGCGAATAATCTATGAAAAGCTGAAAGTTAAAGGGGTAAAAAATGACCGTCAGATACTGATTGAACCTGTTTCAGTGACACTGGCTCAGAATGAATATTCAGCAGTGCTTAATTCGCTTGGCGCCTGCGCGGAAGCAGGGTTTGACATCGAAGATTTTGGCAA
>DHSD01000003.1:9537-54330 GCA_002411365.1 Ruminococcaceae bacterium UBA5295 | reverse complement strand
GCCGCGGTTAAAGCCGGGGATCACTCATCGCCGGAAGAGCTTATGCACATCGTGCATGAGGTGGAGCAGGAGGACATAAGGTACTGCCCGCATGGCAGGCCTGTCTGTTACCTGCTTCCGCGCAGGGAGCTTGAGCGCAAATTCGGGAGGACACAGTAAATGGCAGAAATCCCAGTTGCCGCTGTTATTGGGCCGACGGCCACAGGAAAAACCCGCCTTGCCGTTGAAATAGCGCTGCACTTTAACGGCGAGGTCGTTTCAGCTGATTCCATGCAGATTTATAAAGGACTTTCCGTAGGCACAGCACGGCCGACTGTGGAAGAAATGCGCGGTGTACCGCACCACCTTATCGGTTTTCTCGACCCACTCGGACAATTCAGTGTAGCTGATTATGTAGATGCGGCATCAAGCTGTATATGCGGCATTTACGCGCGGAAAAAGCTGCCGGTCTTGGTTGGAGGAACGGGGCTTTATGTGAGCTCACTGCTTTCGGGTCTGAATTTTTCACCGGTGGGCCATAATGACGCGCTGCGGCGTCAGCTTAAAGAGAAGGCTGAAAAGGAAGGCCCGCAGACGCTTGTCGATGAACTGCGCTCTTTTGATCCTGAGTCGGCTGAACGCATTGACGGCAACAACGTCAAGCGGCTGACACGCGCAATAGAAATATACCGTGAAAGCGGTATTACCATGACGGAACAAATCAGGCGCTCAAAAATGGCACCTTCCGCGTATGACAGTGCCGTTATAGGCTTAGCGTACCGTGACAGGAATAAGCTTTATAAGGCAATTGACAGCCGTGTTGACATGATGATGGGCAGGGGGCTTCTCGATGAAGCAAAACAAGTGTACCATCTGCCTGGGTCGTCTACAGCATCGCAGGCAATAGGCTACAAAGAATTTTTTCCGTATTTCCGTGGTGAGTGTTCACTTGAGGATTCCGTCGAAGCGGTAAAGAGAAGCAGCCGCCGCTACGCTAAGCGCCAGCTGACATGGTTTAGGCATAAAAGCGGGATCACATGGCTTTTTGTCGATGAGTTTCAAAATTTTGAAGGGCTTGCGGCAAAGTCTTTTGAGATTATAGATGGAAAAGGGTGGAAAATATGAACGGCTCGGCTGTAAAAAGGACTGCCTCATTTTTGATAGCTTTTTTACTGCTGCTTTATGTTGGCTATCAGGTTTACCGTTACCACCACTCTTCGGTTAAAACGGAGCAGGTGTCTTATTTTACGGCCTCAAACTCAGTTGAAACTTCTGTTGTGGCACTGCGGCATGAAATCGTTTTAAAGTCTGGCATGAAGGGTGCGGCGGACTATGTTGCCAACTCTGGCGGCAAGATTTCAAAGGGCAGTGTTATTGCCCACATTTACAGCGACGAGTCGCAAATTTCCGCTCATCATCAGGTACAGGAAACAGACCAGGCCATTGCGCAGCTGCAAAGCCTGCAGCTGCCGGGCAGTACATATTCGTTTGGCGCAGACAACGCAAACAAGCGCATATGGCTTAAGCTTATGGACATGCTCACTGATATGCGCTCTGGAGACTCGGAGAAGGTTTATGATGAAAAGAATACGCTTCTCAACCTTATAAATGAAAGGCAGATAGGGACAGGGCAGGTGAAGAATTTTAATGTGCGCATCGCGTCACTTAAGGCGCTGAGGCAGTCGCTTGCCTCAGCAGCCGGAAATCCGATCGGCTCTGTAACCTCGCCGGAAGCAGGATATTTTATTCAGTCGACTGACGGGCTTGAAAATGCCTATGATATCTCCAAAGTGCGCTCAATCACGTGCAGCGATATAAGAAAGCTTCAGAAGCTGGAGCCTTCTCCCATCCAGGGTACCATTGGAAAAATCAGCCGCGATTTCGAGTGGTATGTTGTCTGTATACTTAAACCTGACCAGTTGACAGGATTCAAACAGCTTGACCCGGATGATACTGTTTCGATTCGTTTTCCATTCGTTTCGAGCTCGCCGGTCCAGGCTACTGTTGCTGCCGTCAATCAGCCAGACCAAAATTCCGAGGGCGCCGTTGCGTTGAGGTGCGAGGGGATGGATTCAGCTTTGGCTGAGATACGCTCCGGAATCGCCGAGATATCGCTTAAGAAGTACACGGGCCTTAAAGTAAGCCAGCAGGCTATACATTATAAAAAGATGACGAAAAAGGTAGAAAATTCTTCAGGCAAAAAAGTTTCAGAGACAAAAGATGTTGAAGGCGTTTATGTCCTGCGTGCCAACCAGCTGAATTTCCGGCAAATTATACCGGAGTTTAGCACCAGCAGCTATGTTATATGCAATCCGCTGCCGGATGAAGGCAGCTTGCTTACAGATAGTACAGTAAAACCTTATGATCAAGTCGTAACAGAAGGGACTGATTTATATGATGGAAAAGTCATCAGTTGATTATGGGCAGCGTTTTAAAGATGTAGAAGAGAACCTCAAAGTAATACGTGAGAATATTGCGGAAGCTGCGGTAAAATCCGGCCGCAAGCCGGAGGACATAACCTTGCTCGCTGCGACAAAAACAGTGCCTACTGAAGTTATAAACCACAGCATAGAGCTTGGCGTTGACCACATAGGAGAAAATAAGGTTCAGGAACTTATATCAAAATATGATTCCTACAACCTTGGCAATTGCCAGCTCCACTTTATAGGCCATTTGCAGGTAAACAAGGTAAAATACCTGATTGGCCGCGTAAACATGATACAGTCTGTAGACAGTGAAAAACTTGCACATGAAATTTCACGTCTCGGCGTCAAAAAGGGTGTAAGCACCGATGTGCTCATTGAAGTGAACATCGGCAGGGAAGAAAATAAATCCGGTGTTCTGCCGGAACATCTTAACGAACTGATTGAAAAAATCGCCGTTTTTCCTGCTGTACACATCAGAGGACTTATGGCAATTCCGCCTGCAGGGGTGCCGCAGAGCGAAACAGTTAATTATTTTTCAAAAATGAATCAATATTTTATTGACACGCGCAATAAAAAATTAGATAATGTAGCTATGGATTATCTATCCATGGGCATGTCGGCCGATTATCCTCTTGCAATTGAGGCCGGGGCTAACATGGTCCGGATTGGAACAGCCATTTATGGATCGCGCATTTATTATCATCACAATCAGTAACTAATCAAGTAAGGAGGAGACAGTCATGGCAGGTTTTGTGGAAAAAATCAAGGATATGTGGAATCCGCCGGAAGATGAATATGACGATTATGACTATGAAGAGGATGACAGGCATGAGAACCCTGCAGCGCCGGAAGATCACGACAGCGAGCAGGACAGCCCCGTAAGGGATGCAGGAAGGCATATGCCATCTGGCAGCTCCGGCAATAAAGTCGTCAATATCCATGCAACGGCACAGCTACAGGTGGTTCTGTTTAAGCCGGAACGTTTTGGCGAAGAAACATGCACTATTGCGGATGAACTTCTTAAGATGCATACGGTTGTGCTAAACCTTGAAAACACAAATAAGGATATAGCACGCAGGATAGTTGATTTTCTCAGCGGCGTTGCCTATGCAAATGGCGGGAAAATCAAGCGCGTTGCGACGAGCACTTTTATAATTACGCCATATAATGTTGACCTCAAAGGAGAAGATGTGGTGGATGAGTTAGAAAATAATGGTGTTTATTTCTAAAGAAAAGCAATTATAAATGCCAGTATTTTTGAAGCACGTATCGTAAGCATGATTCATCCGCTGAAAAAACCGCATTGATGGATTGCTTAAGGCCTGTGGAGTTTTCAAACCAGGGGCCGGCCTTTATTCCGCTTGTCACAGTTCGGGCGGGTATCATCATAATTATTTACAACATTTTCAATCCCATAATTAACTATCTTTACTCGCTGGCTTGAAAAGTCGGCTTCTTAACAGCAGGCGGAAAGTATACTTATAGTTATGTGGGGTGATTGAATTGCTATCTTTGAATGACATTGTAAATGTAGGATTCCGGAAATCCGGTTTTTCCGGTTACCGAATGGATGACGTTGACGAATTCGTCGACAAAGTAAAGGAATCATATGAACAGCTCCTTAAAAAGTGTTCTTCTGCTGAAGAGGAAACAGAGCGCATAAAAGCACAGGGCCGGCAAAATGCGGAAAAAGTGAAGATTTTATCTGAGAAAATAACAAGCTACACAAAACAGGAAGACGACATTAAAAATGCACTTATTGGTGCACAGAAACTCGGTGATGCCTCGGTGCGTGAAGCACGCCACAGGGCTGAGATTATCATGAACGATGCTAACATGAAAGCAAACCAGATAACATCCGGTACGGGTCAGAAAATAGAAAAGCAGAAGGAAACGCTCGAGTTTCTCAAAAATGAAGTTACGAACTTCCGCTCCAAACTGCTGAACCTTTACAAGCAGCAGATGGCAATAATAAGTGAGCTTCCGAGTTATACGCCGGAGCATGTGGTGCAGCCGCAGGTGGTAGAACCTCAGACACAGCCGGAACTGAGGGTGCCTAAAATTACAGAGCAGAAGCCAGAGCCTGAAATAAGGCCGAAACCAACAGAAGAAGTTCCTGTTGGCGCACATACCATAAGGCTTCAGTCGCAGGTAACAAATTTTGATGATTAACTTTTAAAATAAACAATAAAAAATTTTTCAGATAAACCGTGCCGCGCATGAGAAGAAAAGAAATTGTTCTGCCTGCTGGGCATTTTGGCGTTACTGCAGATGCCTCAGCCTAAGCGGGCAGACTTTGTTTTTTCAGCAACTATGCAGGAGCAGAAATAGAAAATCTTAGAGGAGAGAGAAAACCAATGGATTACAAAAGCACACTTAACCTTCCTAAAATCGGTTTTCCAATGCAGGCTCATTTGCCGGCACGTGAGCCGGAAATGCTGAAAAGCTGGCAGGAAAATAAACTCTATGAAAATCTGATGAAAAAAAATGAAGGCAAGCCGCTTTATGTGCTGCATGACGGCCCGCCATATGCAAATGGGGACATCCATCTGGGGACTGCTCTCAATAAGGTTTTAAAGGATATTATAGTCCGCTACCGCAATATGACAGGCTATAAGGCCCCTTATGTGCCGGGTTGGGATACACATGGCCTCCCAACAGAACTTAAGGCGCGCAAAAGAGCTGGCGTCGGCAATTCGACGACGATTTCCGACGTTGAGCTGCGCAAAATCTGCCGTGAATTTGCGCTCAAGTACATCAATGATCAGCGCAATGAGTTTATGCGCCTTGGCGGCATAGGAGACTGGTCTCACCCTTATGTTACGCTTACGCATGACTTTGAGGCAAAGCAGGTCGAGATTTTCTCAGACATGGTCCAGAAGGGCCTCATCTACAGGGGCCTTAAGCCGGTCTATTGGTGCCCAAGCTGTGAAACGGCTCTGGCTGAGGCTGAAATTGAGTACAGCGAAGACCCATGCGACTCTATTTACGTTAAATTCCGTGTTACAGACGACAGGGGCATCTTTTCGGCAAAAGGCGTCGACCCTCATAAAGTTTACTTTGTGATTTGGACAACTACAACATGGACTATCCCTGCAAACGTGGCCATTTGCCTTGGACCGGACTTCGAGTATTCGCTTATTAAATGCGGCGACGAGTATTACGTTATGGCGACGGAGCTTTATAAAGAAGCGATGCAGGCCGCAGGCAAGACTGACTATAAAGTAGTTGCCAAGTTTAAAGGGAAAGAACTTGAATATATCAAAACGGCCCACCCGTTCCTTGACCGCACGTCGCTTGTTATCCTCGGCGACCATGTAACGCTTGACAGCGGCACTGGATGTGTGCACACGGCTCCTGGGCATGGTGTTGAGGACTATGACGTTTGCCACGACCATTACCCGGAACTGCCAATCATAGTGCCGGTAGATGCCCATGGACGCATGACAGCGGAGGCTGGCGAGCGCTTTGCAGGCCTTACAACGGCTGAGGCAAACAAGGCTATACTCAAATACCTTAAAGAAATAGGCGCACTGTTTGCAGTTAAGCATATTATCCACCAGTACCCGCACTGCTGGCGCTGCAAGAATCCTGTTTTGTTCCGCGCAACAAGACAGTGGTTTTGCTCTGTAGATGCAATTAAGGACAAAGCGGTGGAGGAAATCAACAAAGTCCAGTGGGTACCTTCATGGGGCCGCCAGCGCATAACTTCCATGGTGCGTGAGCGCCATGACTGGTGCATTTCGCGCCAGCGCCGCTGGGGTGTGCCGATACCGATTTTTTACTGCAAGGACTGCGGCGAGCCGCTTATGTCAAAAGAAGCAATGGCTGCTGTTTCGCGCCTGTTTGCAAAAGAAGGCTCTGATGCGTGGTATGTAAGGCCTGCAAATGAAATCCTGCCGGCAGGCACAAAATGCCCGAAGTGCGGTTGCACTGAATTTACAAAAGAGCACGATATCATGGATGTGTGGTTTGACTCGGGCTGCAGCCACGCCGCTGTTGCGGATCAGAGACCGGACATGCACTGGCCGGCGGATATGTACCTTGAGGGTGCAGACCAGTACCGCGGCTGGTTTCAGTCTTCGCTCCTTACATCCGTCGCATGGCGTGGAAAAGCCCCTTACAAAACTGTAGTTACACATGGTTGGGTTGTCGACGGCAAAGGCCGCAAAATGAGCAAGTCGCTTGGCAACGGCATAGATCCTTCTGAAGTTGTCAATAAATATGGGGCGGATATTTTAAGGCTTTGGGTAGCCTCTTCGGATTACCATGCGGATATCCGTATTTCACCTGCTATTCTGAAGCAACTTTCCGAGGCTTACCGCAAGATAAGAAACACTGCGCGCTTTATGCTTGGCAACATTTCTGATTTCAACCCGGACACCGACATGGTGGACGCGGGCCAGCTTGAGCCGATTGACAGGTGGGCACTCAGCCGCTTTAATAAGCTGATAGCGGAAGCCAAAAAGGGATATGATTCTTATGAATTCCACATTGCCTGCCACGCGATACACAATTTCTGCGTCGTAGATATGTCAAATTTCTATCTTGATGTTTTGAAGGATAGACTTTACGTTGAAAAAGCTGAAAGCAAAACACGCCGTGCCGCCCAGACTGCGATGTATATTATCCTTGACGGGATGACGCGCCTCATATCGCCTGTGCTTGTATTTACTTCCGAAGAAATATGGCAGAGCATGAAGCATAAGAAAAGCGAAAATGCGGAGCATGTGCTTTATAACGATATGCCTGAACCGGCAAACGTTGATGCAGATGAGCCCTTTATTGCGAGATGGGATAAGATTCATCTTCTGCGCAACGATGTCAAAAAAGCGCTTGAGATTGCCCGCCGGAATAATGTTGTGCATTCTTCCCTCGATGCAAAAATAATTCTGCACTGCGAGGGGGAACTGTATGACTTTGCACAGTCAGTGAAAAATACGCTTTCTGAAGTTTTGATTGTTTCGCAGGTGGAAATAGCCAAAGACAGCGAAGGCTCATATAAAGGCGAGGAGCTTCCGGGCCTTTCGGTTACGGTAGCCCATGCCGACGGCAAAAAATGCGCACGCTGCTGGAGCTACAGCAATACTGTAGGCAGTGACCCTACTCACCCTGATATCTGCTCACGCTGCGCGAAAATTCTAAAATAAAAGGCAGGGAGAGCTCCACTGGCTCTCCCTGTTTACTTTCCAGTAACGTAAATTTTAAAGAAGGTGTTCCTTTGCCAGTTATAGCCCTGCTTTTATCTATCCTTTTTGCTGCAGGCGACCAGTTTATGAAAATGTTTGTGCTTAAGGATATTAAACCGATAGGTTCCAAAACGATCATTAAAGGCGTTTTAAGTTTTGATTACACTGTAAATACCGGAGCTGCGTTCAGTATCCTTGAGGGCAAACGCTGGCTGTTCGTTGCCATTACAGCTGTTATCTGTGCACTGCTTATATTTGCCATGTTCCGCTACACAAAGCATGAATTCTTTTCATGGGCTGCCTGTGTGCTGATTGTGGGCGGAGGACTTGGAAACATGGCTGACCGTCTGATTCGCGGATATGTAATTGATTATATCCACCTTTCTTTTTTCCCGGCAATTTTTAATTTCGGTGACTGCTGCGTGACGATTGGCGCAATCTTTTTCATAATCCATATTTTATTTTTCACGGAAACCGACCACACCGAAAAAGTGCTTAGGTCAAGATAAATGCGCCGTTTTGTATTTACAGCAGAAGAATGTGACGAAGGTCTGCGGCTCGACAAGTTTATCGGTAGCCATCTCGAAAATGTAAGCCGCTCTGCAGCAGAAAACCTTATTGGCTGCGGCAATGTTTCGCTTAACGGAAAAGGGCAGAAAAAAAGCTGCCGCTGCTCTGCAGGCGATGTCGTGAAAGTAATAATGCCTGACCCGGTTCCGCTTGAAGTGAAAGCGCAGCCTATACCGCTTGACATAGTTTATGAAGACAGCGATTTGCTTGTGGTAAACAAGCCTAAGGGCATGGTGGTTCATCCGGCGCCGGGCCATCCGGACGGGACGCTTGTGAATGCACTGCTTGCGCACTGCGGCAGTTCCCTTTCAGGTATAAATGGAGTAATGAGGCCGGGCATTGTGCATCGCATAGACAAAGACACAAGCGGCCTGCTTATTGTGGCCAAAAATGATTTTGCCCACCACAGCCTTGCGGCGCAGATTAAAGTGCACAGCTTTACACGCATTTATGAGGCTGTTGTTATAGGAAATTTGAAAGACGACCGCGGAACGGTAAATGCGCCTATTGGCCGCCATCCGGTCAACCGGAAAAAAATGGCCGTAACTGAAAAAAATTCACGCAATGCAGTTACCCACTACGAAGTAATTCAAAGATATGAGGGATACACGCATATACGCCTTAAATTAGAGACAGGCAGGACACACCAAATCAGAGTGCATATGGCTTATATTGGCCACCCCGTGGCAGGGGACACTGTTTACGGTTCCAAAAAACCGGTCAAGGGCCTTAACGGCCAGTGCCTCCATGCCCGCATTATTGGCTTCCGCCATCCGCGCGATGACCGCTACATTGAATTTACAAGCAAACTTCCAAAATATTTCACTGATTTTCTTAAACAGCTTCGTCCTGTTTGAAATAAAAAACGCAAGTTTGTGGAAAACTGGAAGTGAGCTTATGGAGGAAGAGCAGTCCCGCCAGGTACGCTTTCTAATAGTCATAGCCGGAATTATCTGCGCCGTAATGATTGGGTACAACGCGTTTTATGTGCCTGAGGTTCCACTTTCTGAACCTGCCGTAAGCACAGATATCCCATCAAAAAGCGCCAATGTTGTTTCCGCGGCCGGAGTGGAAGAAAAGATGGAAGCGTATGTGCCGTCATCCGCTGCTGCAGTGCTTTCTTCTGCTGTGAAAAAGAATTCCGTATCATCATCTGCTCGAAAAGTGAAGAATGGCAAAAAGGCAGGGAAGGTGAATATAAATAAGGCGTCCGCGCAGCAGATGAGTGAACAGCTTGACGGCATTGGGGAAAGCCTTGCAGCTCGAATTGTGGATTACAGAAATAAGCACGGGCCTTTCCGCTCGGCCGAAGAGATTAAAAACGTTTCGGGCATAGGCGAAAAGAAATATAAGGCGATAAGCAGCTCTATTACGGTAAAATAAACATGAAAATTTTTCTGGAAGAACCGAGGAAAACTATTGCGGAGTTTTCCATTTCATGATAGACTAAAACTGGATTTACCCCTCTGATGAAAGGGGAAAGTACTATGATGATTTATGTTTGGCTTGGCGTTATTATCGTTGCTTCAATCGTAGAAATGGCTACAACACAGCTTGTCTCTATATGGTTTGCCTTAGGCGGTGCCGGTGCGCTGATTGCGTGTCTGCTTGGGGGAAGCATTCCGCTTCAGATTACCGCTTTTATTATTGTAACGTTGCTGACGCTTATTTTAATAAGGCCGTTCAGCAAAAGAGCGCTTAGCGTGAAAAAAACGAGCACTAATGCAGACCGCTATGTTGGAAAAACTGCCATTGTAACAAAGGAAATCGACAATGCCCGCGGAACAGGGAGGGTGACTGTCCTTGGGAACAGCTGGATGGCACGTTCTGCGGATGGTTCAGTAATACCAGCAGGAAAATTAGTTTTTGTAGAATCAATCGAAGGGGTTAAACTGATTGTGCACTTGAAAAACAATTAAAGTTCAGCAGCTTTATGCTTTTCGGCAAAATCTGCCTGAGAGGAAGAGATTGTATGCAAGCAATTATTATTTTTATTATCATTGTTATCCTGATTATTACAATACTGGCTGTCAATGTTAGAGTCGTTCCGCAGGCGCATGCCTTTGTTATTGAGCGGCTCGGTACCTACCGCTTAACATGGGAGACGGGCCTGCATGTTAAGATTCCGTTTTTTGATAAAATTTCCAAGAAAGTTTCGCTTAAAGAGCAGATAATAGATTTTCCGCCGCAACCCGTTATTACAAAAGACAATGTCACGATGCAGATAGACACTGTAGTCTATTTTCAGGTTACGGATTCAAAACTGTTCGCATATGGCGTGGAGCGCCCGCTTTCTGCCATTGAGAGCCTTTCCGCAACT
Source organism: Ruminococcaceae bacterium UBA5295 (assembly GCA_002411365.1). Taxonomy (GTDB): domain Bacteria; phylum Bacillota; class Clostridia; order Oscillospirales; family Acutalibacteraceae; genus Thermocaproicibacter. Next base: position 43,846 of record DHSD01000003.1, on the reverse strand, counting down.
ACGCTGCGCAACATTATAGGTGAAATGGAACTTGACCGTACGCTTACTTCGCGAGATATAATCAATGCGAAAATACGTACTGTGCTTGATGAGGCTACAGATGCGTGGGGCATTAAGGTTAACCGTGTGGAGCTTAAAAATATCATACCGCCGCGGGAGATACAGGAGTCAATGGAGAAGCAGATGAAAGCCGAGAGAGAGCGCCGCGCGAAAATCCTGACGGCAGAGGGTGAAAAGAGTAGCGCCATACTTGTTGCAGAGGGCGAAAAAGAGTCTACTATCCTGCGTGCAGATGCAGCTAAAGAAGCAAAGATACGCCAGGCCCAGGGCGAAGCGGAAGCGATTACTCTTGTCCAGCAGGCAATAGCGGGCAGTGTAAAGATTTTGAATGAGGCAAATCCGAGCCAAAGCGTGATTGCCTTAAAGAGCCTTGAGGCTTTTGGAAAAGCTGCAGACGGCAAAGCAACAAAAATTATTATTCCATCAAATATACAGTCGCTGGCTGGCCTTGCGGCTTCGCTTAAGGAGATTGTGGTTGACGATGTGAAGCAAGGGCCAAGTTCATCAGGCGCGAGCGCAGACCGACAATAACGATAAAATTTCCGCAGATAGTTGAAATCATCTGCGGATTTTTTATATATTGCTTGCTTTTTAACTGAAAGGCCTTCACAGGCCTTTCAGCAAAGCAGAAGGTTGAGGGAAAAGATTCAGAAGGACTTGCATTGTGAGTAAGTTGGACTTTTCAGCAGAAAATCGGAATGGGAGTGCTATTATGACAGGAAAGAAAAAAGTAGCAGTGATTATGGGAAGCGACAGCGATTTCCCAGTTGTGTCCAATGCAGTTAAAGAACTCAAGCTGTTGGGTATACCGTGCGAAACGCACGTTATCTCAGCACACCGAACACCGGAAGCAGCATCCGAATTTGCAGCGAATGCGGAGAAAAACGGTTTTGGCGTCATCATCGCCGCAGCGGGAATGGCAGCACATCTTGCGGGTGTGCTTGCTGCCAAAACAACACTTCCGGTAATTGGCATTCCAATGAAATCGGCTGCGTTTGGCGGCCTTGACGCATTGCTTGCAACAGTCCAGATGCCAAGCGGTATCCCCGTTGCGACAGTAGCGGTTAACGGTGCCAAAAATGCGGCAATCCTTGCGGCAGAGATTCTCGCTTTAAGCGACAGCGCCATTTCTGAAAAACTGAAAGATATGAAAAAACAAATGGCGGATAAAACCGAAGCAAAAGACAGGGCAGTGCGTGAAAAGGCGGAAGAACTTTAAAATGCGGAGGCAGAACATATGAAAAGTTTCAGTGAAAGCTATAAGGCTGCCGGAGTAGATGTCACGGCGGGTTACCGCGCGGTTGAGCTAATGAAAAAGCATGTTGAGCGCACGCGTACCCCCGGAGTTATTTCAGGCATTGGCGGGTTCGGTGGGTTGTTCCAGCCAGATACTGCGGGCATGAAGGCGCCTGTGCTTGTAAGTGGTACGGACGGCGTCGGCACTAAGCTGAAAATTGCCTTTTTAATGGGCAGGCACGATACAGTAGGGATTGACTGTGTGGCTATGTGCGTAAATGACATAGTTTGCTGCGGCGCAAAACCTTTGCTTTTTCTTGACTACATTGCTCTCGGCAAAAACCGTCCGGAAACAGTGGCGGCGATTGTTAATGGTGTGTCCGAAGGCTGCGTGCAGGCAGGCTGCGCACTTATAGGCGGCGAAACCGCCGAAATGCCGGGATTTTATCCGGAAAATGAGTATGACCTTGCAGGGTTTTCGGTAGGGATTGTTGACCGCTGTAAAATACTTGACGGTTCTGCGGTAAAACCTGGTGACGCCATTATTGGCCTCAATTCTTCCGGCCTTCATTCGAACGGCTTTTCACTTGTGCGAAAAGTATTAAATATAAGCGAAAAGAATATAAACACGAGGGTGGCAGAGCTTGGGCATACACTCGGTGAAGAGCTGCTTACGCCGACAAAGATATATGTAAAGCCGGTCCTGTCACTTATGCAGAAAGTCAATGTCAAGGCAGCCGCGCATATTACCGGCGGAGGGTTTTACGAAAACATACCGCGCATGCTGAAAGATGGTGTTGCGGCGAAGATAGAGAAAAAAGCGCTGCCACAGATGCCTATTTTCAAAATCCTGCAGGAACAGGGAGATATCTCGGAGCACGACATGTACAATACGTTCAACATGGGTATCGGCATGTGCCTGATTGTTGGAAAAGAGGATGCCGGCGCTGCGGTTGATGAACTGAAAAGATGTGGGCAGCCTGCCGGAGTTATAGGTGAAATTACGGTGGGGGAAAGGGAAGTCGTGCTATGCTGAACATTGCTGTGCTTGTTTCGGGCGGCGGGACAAACCTTCAGGCTTTGATTGACGCTGAAAAAGGCGGCGAAATCCCCGGCGGCCGCATTGCACTTGTCATTTCAAGCAACAGCAAAGCCTATGCGCTGCAGCGTGCCAAAAAAGAGAATATTTCCACGAAAATCCTGTTGCGCCGCAGTTTTGCATCCCAGCAAGACTACGACAGTGCACTCCTTGCCCTGCTGGGGCAATACAATATAGACCTCGTAGTCCTTGCAGGATTTATGACCATTATAAGCAAAAATGTTGTTTCGCACTATAAAAATAAAATAATGAATATTCATCCTTCACTGATTCCGTCTTTCTGCGGCGAAGGGTATTTTGGCCTTCATGTGCATGAGGCGGCGCTGAAGCGCGGTGTGAAAGTCACGGGAGCAACGGTCCATTTTGTAAATGAAATCTGTGACGGTGGCCCAATAATCCTGCAGAAAGCCGTTGAGGTCATGCCGGGTGATACCCCGCAGGTGCTGCAAAAGCGCGTAATGGAACAGGCGGAGTGGAAGATACTGCCGAAAGCTGTAGCGTTGTTCTGTGAAGGCAGGCTTGAAGTTAAAGATGGAAGAGTAGCAATAAAGGAGGCAAAACAATGAAAATAATGACAGTGGAGCAGGCACTTGGTACCAATGTTTATCCGGGCCGCGGCATTATGATCGGCAGAAGCGCTGACGGCGCAAATGCGGTGGTGGCCTATTTTATAATGGGGCGCAGCGAGAACAGCAGGAACCGCATTTTTGTAAAAGACGGGGACGGCATCCGCACACAGGCATTTGACCCGTCGAAGATGTCGGATCCATCGCTGATTATTTATCCTCCCGTGCGCGTATGGAACCAGTATACTATAGTTACTAATGGTGACCAGACAGACACAATATATAAATCGCTGCTTGGCGGCGGTTCATTTGATGACGCCCTGTGCACAAGGACATTTGAACCGGACAGGCCGAATTTTACTCCGCGCGTTTCAGGCCTCGCCGAGATGGGGAAAGACTTTAAGTACCGCCTGTCAATAATAAAGAGCGGCGATGCCGAAGGAAAATCGGTCCAGCGGTTCTTTTATGAGTACAGCAAGCCTGCGGCGGGGGAAGGGCACCTTATACATACTTATTCCGGCGATGGGAATCCGCTGCCGTCATTTACAGGCGAACCCTCAACCGTTTTGCTGAAGGGTGGCATTGACGAGTTTACGGCGGCAATGTGGAAAAGCCTCAACGAAAACAATAAGGTTTCGCTGTTTGTGCGTTTTATTGATTTAAAAACAGGGCGGGCAGAAAGCCGTATTGTAAATAAAAATGCCTGAAACCAAAGCCAAATATAAGTAACCGGATATTCCGGCAAAAAATGACAACAGGAGGAATTTTACAATGGCGAAAGAAATCATGCTGAAATATGGATGCAACCCGAACCAGAAACCGGCGCGCATTTTTATGAAAGCCGGCGGGGAGCTTCCGCTTAGCGTCCTTAACGGCCGCCCGGGGTATATCAACTTCCTTGATGCGCTTAACAGCTGGCAGCTTGTAAAAGAGTTGAAACAGGCTACAGGCCTGCCGGCTGCAGCTTCGTTCAAGCATGTGAGCCCGGCGGGCGCCGCTGTTGGCATTGAGCCTTCAGATACGGAGAAAAAAGCCTGCTTTGTAGATGATATGGAGCTTTCGCCAATAGCTGCAGCTTATGCAATGGCGCGCGGTGCCGACAGAATGTCGTCATACGGTGACTTTGCGGCGCTTTCCGATGTATGCGACAAAGAGACAGCCATGCTTCTAAAGCGTGAGGTATCAGACGGAATTATTGCTCCGGACTACACTGACGAAGCACTTGAGATTCTGAAGAAAAAGCGCCGCGGCACTTATACGGTGATTAAAATAGATCCGGATTATGTACCGCAGACGGTTGAAGATAAAGATGTATTTGGCATTACATTCGAGCAGAGGCGTAACGACTCGTTTATAAATGAGGAGCTGCTCCACAATGTCGTGACAAAAAGCAGAAATATCCCAGAAGGGGCAAAGCGCGACCTGTTGATTTCGCTTATAGTGCTTAAGTACACACAGTCTAACTCTATCTGCTATGTGAAGAACGGCAAAACCATAGGCGTAGGGGCAGGGCAGCAGTCACGCATACACTGCACACGCCTTGCCGGTGATAAAGCGGACAGGTGGCTGCTGCGCCAGCACCCGAAAGTGCTCGGTCTGCCGTTTAAAGACGGCCTGCACCGCCCTGACCGTGACAATGCAATCGACGTATATATTTCCGACGATTATAAAGACATGCTTGCCGACGGCATATGGGAGCAGCTCTTTACAAGGAAGCCGGAACCGCTTACCCGTGATGAGAAAAAAGGATGGATTGCGGGCCAGAGCGGCATTGCGCTTGGTTCAGATGCGTTTTTCCCGTTTGGCGACAACATCGAGCGTGCGCACCGTTCGGGCGTGCAGTACATAGCCCAGCCGGGTGGTTCAATCCGTGACGACAACGTTATAAAAACATGCGACAAATACGGCATTGCAATGGCATTCACAGGCCTGCGCCTGTTTCATCACTGACTCTTAAAAGGAGGATCTGCGGAAATGAAAATCCTTGTTATCGGCGGCGGCGGCCGCGAGCATGCCATTGTGCGCAAGCTGAAAGAAAGCCCGAGGGCAACAGAACTTTATTGCGCGCCGGGCAACGGAGGCATATCGCGTGATGCGGAATGTGTGCCGATTGATGTTAACGATGCGGCTGGCGTTGTGAAGTTTGCTAAAGAGGAGCAGATAGACCTTGTCTTTGTCGCGCCGGATAACCCACTTGCGACCGGCATGGTGGACGAGCTCAAAAAATCAGGGATACGCGCTTTCGGCCCGAAGGCAAAAGCAGCCGAGATCGAAAGCAGCAAAGTGTTCTCTAAAAATCTAATGAAGAAATATAATATTCCTACGGCCGGCTATGAAGCCTTTGACAACCCGCAGGAAGTGCTCGGCTATATATGTTCAAGGGGAAAGTATCCTGCCGTTATTAAGGCGGACGGCCTTGCGCTCGGCAAAGGCGTCATGATTGCTGAAAATTATAACGAGGCGGAAGCTGCTGTAAAAACTATCATGGAAGATAAAAAATTCGGCGACTCTGGCAACCGCGTTGTTGTGGAAGATTTTCTGACCGGGCCGGAGGTTTCAGTCCTTGCTTTTACCGACGGAAAATGTGTAAAGCCGATGGTATCAGCCAAAGACCATAAGCGTGCTTTTGACGGCGGCAAAGGCCTTAACACAGGCGGAATGGGAACTATAAGCCCGAACCCGTACTATACGCCTGAGATTGCGGAAACATGCATGAAAACCATTTTCGCCCCGACGGTAAAAGCCATGAATGTTGAAGACCGGAAATTTAAAGGCTGCCTGTATTTTGGGCTGATGATTACGCCTGACGGTCCGAAGGTGATCGAATATAATTCGCGCTTCGGCGACCCGGAAACGCAGGTAGTCCTGCCGCTGCTTAAAACAGACTTTGTGGATATCATTGAGGCGGTTATAGACGAAAAACTTGAACAGCAGCCGATAGAGTGGAGCAAAGGGGCATGCGCATGTGTAGTTATGGCTTCCGGCGGCTACCCTTTGAAATATAAAAAGGGAATGGAGATAACCGGCCTTGACGAAAATGGCCAGCTGCCAGGTGTAACAGTCTATCATGCGGGGACAGTGCTTAAAAACGGAAAATTCTATACAGATGGAGGCCGCGTCCTCGGTGTTACAGCGGTTGGCGGCAGCCTCAATGAAGCGCTTAAGAAAGCGTATGAAGGTGTTGGAAAGATACACTTTGACGGCGCTTTTTACCGCCATGACATAGGCCGGTAAGGCAGTGATGCCCGGCAGGACCGGCTTTAACCAGCTCATCAAAACGTAAAGAAGTCCGGGATATTACATTTGCAATATCCCGGACTTCTTAGAAGTAAATCGCTTTTCAGGTTTCCGTAAGTGCCCTTCCGAGCCACACATCGGCAAGATCAATAGCGCGGTAAAGGCCATCTTTTTCGCTTGCCTTTATTATCTGCTTGCGGTTGCGTATAGTCTGGTCAGTCCTCATAAGTTGAATAGATACTTTATCGGCAACTTCCAGGCCTTTTATTTTTTTCTTTTCCTTTATTTCGAGACGGATAACATATGGGTCAGTCATGCTTCCATAGTAAAGCACATTTCCGCATCGAACTAAAGGTTTCCCTTTATACATTGGGAACTGCGGCGCTTTTTCTGTTTCTTTTTTCATAAGCATTCCTCCAGCAAACGGGAGTTCTGTAAAAAGCCGTCATTCTCCCAGATATGATTTCAACAAAACCTGCAGCAATTCGTCACGGTCGATTTTCCGGATAAGACTGCGGGCATTGTTATGCGTTGTAATATACGTTGGGTCTTCCGAGAGAATGTATCCGACGATCTGGTTTATCGGATTATATCCCTTTTCTTTTAAAGCATCATAAACAGTGGTGAGAATTTTTTTGATATCTTCTTCACGGTTACCACTGAGCGAAAATGTCATCGTCTTATCAAGCATGGAAACACCTCCCGCAGTTTTTATCATACAACAAGCTTTTCTGAAATGCAAGTGAAAAAAAGGGAATTTAGGTTAAAGCCGTAGCGCAGCACCAATTTTTTTAAGCTCTGCGATTATTTTATCCATCGTTTTTGAAACGCGCTCATCTGTAAGCGTGCTGTCGGCAGAGCGCAGCGTTACGCTGAATGCCACGCTTTTTTTGCCCTTTTCTATCTGCTTACCTTTGTAGACATCAAACAGCTTAACATTTTCAAGCAGTTTTCCGGAGCCACTGCGTATGGCTTTCTCGAGCACGCTAACAGGTGTTTTGTCTTCACACACAAGCGCAAGGTCGCGCGAAACTGCCGGAAATTTTGGCAGCGGCGCATATGCTTTTTCAAGCTGCGCATGTTTAAAAAGCGTATCCATGTCGAGAGCAAAACTGTAAACGCGGCAGTCTATGCCATAGTTAGCCGTTACAGCCGGATGGATTTCGCCTATAATGCCAAGTTCGTCTGTGCCGTCCGTAAACTTTCCGCAGCGGCCGGGGTGGTAGCTGCCGCCGCCGGAATATGCGCTGATTTCCCAGCCGTCTATACCGAGGCACTGCAGCAGCTCTTCCGCCATTCCCTTTGCGGAAAAGAAATCATAGTCTTCGCCGTACATGCCGCAAATCAACTTGAATTTTTCTTCAGGCAGCTTGCCTTCATCATCTGACGGGAGGTAAACTTTTGCAAGTTCGTAGAGGCACGCGGAGCCGTTCCTGTTATTATAGTTGTGTGCCAGCGTTTCCATCATTGATGGCAACGCGACTGTGCGCATTATTGACGTATCTTCACCGAGAGGATTTGATATTACGACGGATTTCCGCAGCGGAGAATCTGATGGCATCTTGATCTTGTCATAGTATTTTGGGCTTATGAAAGAGTATGTCATAATTTCGCTTGCACCGAGGGCACGCATTAGTTTGCCGACTTTGCCGTCGAATTTCTGCCTGCGTGTATATTTGCCCTGTGCGCCGCCGGTAAGTGATTTTACAGGAATCTTGTCATAGCCGTAATAGCGCGCGATTTCTTCGGCAATGTCCGCTTTGTGGACAAGGTCTGGCCGGAATGTAGGAATTATTATGTCATCCCCGCTAAAACCGCAGCCAAGTTTTTTGAGTATCCCTTTCATTTCATCTGTGCCCATGTCGATGTCGAGAAAATGGTTTATCCATTCTGTTTCGAGCGGTATTTTGCGGCATCCCTCTTTATAATTTTTAACTACCGCGGCGTCGTCAGTAACATCTCCTGCACCGAGCATTTCAACAAGTTCACATGCACGGTCGAGCGCAGGGAGGCAGTTGTTGGGGTCGAGGCCCTTTTCATAAAGTGCCGATGCGTCTGTTCTCATGCCGAGCCTGTGTGCCGTTTTCCTTATGGAAGGGCCGTTGAAGCAGGCAGACTCGAACACTACCGTAGATGTGCCGTCGGTTATCTCGCTGTTTGCTCCGCCCATAACGCCGGCTACCGCAACAGGCTTCTTTTCGTCGGCAATAACAAGGTCTTTTGTGCTTAAGCTGTGTTCGTTTCCGTCAAGTGTTTTGATTATTTCTCCGTCTGATGCACGGCGGACGTGTATTTTATGGCCATCAAGGCACCTGTAGTCAAATGAATGCATTGGCTGGCCATATTCAAGCATAACATAGTTTGTGATGTCGACAATGTTGTTTATTGGGCGCACGCCCATTGCACGCAGGCGCTCGCGCATCCAGCGCGGCGACGGTTTTATGCGGACGTTTTTTACAACGCGTGCCGAGTACATAGAGCATAGGTCAGGTGCTTCAACATTGGCAGAAGTCATGTCAGAAGTGCTGCCATGCCCGCCTTTTACAACAGGCGTGTGCAGCTTTAAAGGTTTGTTGAATGTGGCAGCTGCTTCCCTTGCAAGGCCTATCACTGAAAAGCAGTCCGGCCGGTTATTGGTGATTTCAAATTCTATCACCGTATCGTCAAAACCGAGCGCTTCGCATATTGGTTCCCCGAGATGGACATTTTCTTCCTGCAGAACAAAAATGCCGTTTTCAACAGCATATGGAAAATCGTGCTTTGTAAGGCCAAGCTCTCCGAGGGAACAGAGCATGCCGTTACTTTCAAGGCCGCGCAGCTTGCCTTTTTTAATTTTTTTGCCGCCCGGCAGTGTGGAGTTATGAAGTGCCACAGGAACGATATCCCCGGCTTTGAGGTTCTGTGCCCCTGTAATTATCTGCAGCGGCTCACCGGAACCGACATCCGTTTTTGTCACCCAAAGATGGTCTGCGTTCGGGTGGTGCTCAAGTGAAAGTACTTTGCCGACAACGACGTTTGAAATTTCGCTGCCTTCTTTTCTCCAGCTTTCGACTTTTGAGCCGCTCATGGTCATGGCTTCCGTAAAGCTGCGGACAGGCATGTCGTCAAGCGGCACGAACTCTTTAAGCCATTTTATAGAAAGATTCATTATTCCGCTCCCCTTTAAAACTGATTGAGAAATCTTGTGTCATTTTCATAGAAAAGCCGCATGTCATCTATGCTGTATTTGCGCATGACAAGCCGCTCAAGCCCCATCCCGAAAGCAAAGCCGCTGTATATTTCCGGGTCAATATTGCAGTTTGAAAGGACTTTCGGGTGCACCATGCCGCAGCCTAAAAGCTCTATCCATCCTTCACCCTTGCAGATGCGGCAGCCTTTGCCATGGCAGTTGAAACACTGTATGTCAACTTCTGCGGAAGGTTCCGTAAACGGAAAGTGGTGAGGGCGGAAGCGCACTACAGAGTCTTCGCCGTACATGCTCTTTATTATGATTTCAAGCGTGCCTTTAAGGTTTGAGAATGTAATACCCTTATCGACAACAAGCCCTTCAATCTGGTGGAAAAGTGGAGAGTGTGTCGCATCGACTTCATCGGAGCGGTAAACCCTCCCCGGCGAGATGATGCGGATAGGTGGTTTCTGTTTTTCCATGACGCGCACCTGCACAGGCGAAGTCTGCGTGCGCAGGAGAATATTGTCATTTATATAGAAAGTGTCCTGTGTGTCGCGTGCCGGATGGTCCTTAGGAATGTTGAGTGCCTCAAAGTTGTAGTAGTCGTACTCAACTTCCGGGCCGCTGACAATATCAAATCCGAGGCCGACGAAAATCTCTTTTATTTCGTCAAGTTCTTTGCTAAGTGGGTGCTGGTGGCCTATGCTGCGGCGTTTTCCGGGAAAGGTGACGTCGATTTTTTCACTTTCGAGCTGCTTTGCTGTTTCTGCCTCTTTGAGCTGAGCCGCGCGCTTAGACAACTCGGAATTTATTGCTGTCCTGATTTCGTTGGCCATTTTGCCTATGGCGGGGCGTTCTTCTGCTGATAGCTTGCCCATCTGCTTTAAAATGGCGGTGAGTTCGCCCTTTTTTCCAAGGTAGTGGATACGCAGGTCTTCGAGCGCCTGTTTGTCTTTGGCTTCCTGCAGGTCATGTTCCGCTTTTGCGCGGATCGCTTCCAGTTTTTCCTTCATAGATGATGCTCCCTTTCAAGTGATGGAAAGAAAAAGCCTTCGTCCCGGCAAGGGACGAAGGCTTTTTCTTCGCGGTACCACCCTAAAATTTACTTTTCCAGCTTTTAACGCAGCCGCCCGTTGCAGCCTAATAAAAGTTCAGCCGCACCGCTCCAAAGGGAACTTCACTGGATTCCAGCCGTCTGTGTGCTCTCAGCCGGTAACGCACATTCTCTGCTGACGGTTCGGAAAACAGCTACTTCCTTCTTCTCAGCGTTTTCATAAGATATCATTTTTTATAATATAGCACGGCTTAACCGTAATTGCAAGCAAATTGTAAAACCGCCATTTTTGAATTGTAAAAATATTCTTATTATGCTACAATACTATTTAACAGCAGATGGGATAATCGATTCCGGAGGAATTTAGAAGATATGATGGACGATATTTTTGTTGAGCAGATAATTAAGAAAAAGATGGGGCTGAAAGACTACACGGTTTTCCTTGCCGTCGCACTCATGAGCATTTTTGTAGTATTCCTTACCCTTAAAATTCCCGCGCTTTTCATGATAGCGTTTTTGATTTGGATTGCGCTCTTTTTTGCGGACTATTACCTTATAACTTCCCGTAATGTGGAGTTCGAATACAGTGTTACTAACGGCGACATAACTATCGACAAAATAATAAGCCGCCGCAAACGCAAGCATGTCCTTTCAGTGGACGCGCACAATATATCCGAAATGGGTAAGTTTAAGCCTGACGTTATAAACAGGAAACGGGCTTTCAAGCCGTATTTCACTTCAATATATGATGATGGCAGAGACAGCTGGTATTTTTGTGCACACAGCAGCAAAAACGGCAATGTGCTTGTCGTTTTTAACCCTGAAGAAAAAGTGCTCAATGCAATAAGGCCGTTTTTGTCGGGGCAGGTGGCGTTGGTTGCTTTCGGTAGGAACTGATATAGTTGAAGTCGGGCGCATTAAAAAATCGATGAAGAATCCGCGCTTCTGCAGACGTGTTTTCGGCAGCGCCGAAAACAAATGGTTCGCAGGGAAAGCTTTCCCTGCGGAAAGCGCGGCGGTTGCTTTCTGCGCAAAAGAGGCTTTCGCCAAAGCGGTAGGCACTGGCTTTGGTAGATTCGGCCCGTGCGACGTTCAGCTGCTTCATAATGAAAAGACGGGGAGACCATATATTTCGCTTTCCGGGAATGCGCTCCGCATTGCAGGCGGTGCGCACTTTTCTGTAAGCGTGGCACATACTAAAGATTATGCGTCAGCAGTTGTTATAAAAGAAAAAGGGCCGCTTAATCCACCGGAATCGGAAGGCCGCAAAATTCTCATGTCTGTGCTGAAGCCGAGGGCCGCAGACAGCAACAAAGGCGATTACGGCAGGCTACTGTGCGTGTGCGGCAGTGAGGGCATGGCAGGCGCTGCGTCTATGAGCGTTTCTGCCGCTCTTAGGTGCGGCACAGGCCTTGTCGAAGTCGCATTGCCAGAGGCGATTTACCCAATTGTTGCCTCACGGCTTGCGGAACCTGTTTTTACAATTCTTCACCCAAAGCCAGATGGTTTCGCTTCTGCAGGAGACATTGAAAGCATTAGGAAATCTCTGCGCCGTGCGAGTGCCGTGCTCATTGGCTGCGGGCTTGGAAAAAGCACAGCGGCGCAGGCGGAGGTTTCGCTTGTCTTAAAGGAGTCGGCGGTGCCTGTCATTGTAGATGCAGACGGCATAAATATTGTTGCGGAGCATATAGATTTACTGCATGAATGTAGGGCACCGCTTATACTGACGCCGCATCCGGGAGAGATGGCGCGCTTATTGAAAACGTCAGTAGCGGATGTACAGTCTAACCGGCACGAAACGGCCTGCAGATTTGCTGCGGAGCATAATGCCATAACTGTGCTTAAAGGCGCGGGCACGCTTGTAGCTTCACCTGATGGGAGGCTTTACCGCAACACAACGGGGAATCCCGGCATGGCAAAAGGCGGAAGCGGCGACGTCCTTGCGGGAATGGCCGCTTCTTTTGCGGCACAGGGAGCTGAGCCGTTTAATGCGGCGGCGGGTGCTGTGTATCTACATGGCCTTGCGGGTGACCGCTGCGCGGCCAGATTTTCGCAGACTGCCATGCTGCCTACGGAGATAGTAGGTATGCTTCCGGAAATTTTCCGGGAAATCGGGCGGTAGCAGCGTTTGCCGTTTCCGCCTTTTGCGGGGGCGGCTGAATGAAGAAATTTCTTTTGGTTTGCTTAACAGCTTTCCTTATGCTTGCTGCTGGATGCTCATCAGGTGGGAAAGCACTTTCAGCGCAGGATATTGATTTCACTTTTTCATGCAAGGCGGATGTTTCGTCACCGGCTGGAAATTATTTGTGCGCTTTCAGCCGTGCCGGCATGGAGAACGCATCGGTAGAGATCGTTTCAGGCAATGGAAAAGGCCTTAAGTGGTACTGGAACGGTGGAAATTTTAACCAGACTTACTGCGGCCTTTCAGCAGGAAGTGAAAGCTGCGTGCTTCCATGCAGCTCTTTTGCGTCGATGCTTGTTAAGACTGTCGACGGCGCTTCACAGCCCGGGGCATTGAAAAAAAGCGGTGACAATGTTTTTGCCGGCAGTCTTAAGGGATATAATTTTACACTTGCTGCGGATGGAAAAACAGGAAAGATACAATCGCTTGATATCCCGACTCCTGGCTTTTCATTTCGGTTCCATGACTTTAAGGAGCCGGTACTTGGGGCGTACAGAGACATTAATGCGTAAAAATTAATATTTATCATCGTTTGCACTGGCCGTATATGGCCGGCGCTTTTTTTTGCCCTTTTATAAATTTTAGCGCTGTATTTACCATTGTGGAAAAATATGCGATTTTATGTCAATGGCGGCACCTGCATAATATTATAAAGAAGGGTTTCTGCAGAGTATATTTTCCAGCAGGAATGACAAGAATATCAGCAGAAACCTATTTCAGGAAGAAATCGGGGCGTTATAAGTATGGTCGTTCGCAGAGGCGATATTTATTATGCGGATTTAAGCCCTGTCGTAGGCTCTGAACAGGGCGGGGTCCGGCCTGTTCTCATTGTACAGAATGATGTTGGGAACAGATTCAGCCCGACCGTTATTGCGGCCGCCATCACAAGCCAGCATACTAAGGCAGACCTGCCTACACATATTTATCTTGATGCACAGAGGACAGGACTTGTGAAAGACTCCATTGTGCTTCTTGAGCAGGTGCGCACGCTTGACAAGCAGCGCCTTAAAGAACGTATGGGCAGGCTGGACCAGCAGGAAATGGCACAGGTTGACCAGGCGCTTTCGGTGAGCTTGGGCCTTGGTGAAAGACGGAAAATGCGTGAGGCTACATAGAGCCTCAGCAAAATGCATATTCTGCCTTTTAAGGGCTGAATATATAAAACCATATATAAAGTACAAAGGAGTGTTAAAAAACATGGCGCAGCTTACTGAAAAAGAGCTCACGGCCATTGAAGACGAGTTGGCTGGCGAGCAGGCGCTGATTGCTAAACTCAAGACCTATTCCCAGATGTGCACAGACCAGCAGCTTAAGCAGGAATGTGACTGCGTGGCGCAGAAGCATCAGGGCCATTTTAACCGCCTGATGGAATTCTTAGGATAAGGAGGAAAATAGAAATGAATTTTTCACAGACAAACGGCAACCAGCCAAGTGCCACACTTCCAGAAAAAGACCTGATGACCGATGTCCTGTCATCTCAAAAATTCATTACAGACACTTACAATACTTTTACAAATGAATGTGCAACGCCAGATATACGCAACGGGTTTATGTCGATTCTCAATGAAGAGCATCAGATACAGGCTGAAGTGTTTGACCTGATGAAGCAGCGCGGCTGGTACCAGACGCCTGCTGCCGACCAACAGAAAGTAGACCAGGCAAAGCAGAAATACCAGAACGAACGTGCCAAGTGCTGAAAGCACTGCAATAGAAGCGGCTGCTGCAAAATCTTCAGTTTGCAGCAGCCGCTTCGGTTATTGTTTTGCAACAGAAGGGCAGAAATGTGTCAGCCATCATAGTCTTCAACTATTTTTTCTACTTCTGCCATTGTGTGCACAGTGCGGCCGCGTTTTAACTCGTCACGGTCTGGCTTTGGCAGAACCGCAATATCGGTTTGGTACTCTTTAAACGGTTTCTGTTCGTCTCCGCGGTAAACACCTATATGGCCTTTATATGCTTTTACGGTATAATCAGTCTCATATGATGATGTGGGGCGGTTTGCGCGGATTTCTTGACTTGATTGTGCATTAGAGTTAAAATAATCTGACATGCTCTTATCAGAAGATGCTGAAAATGTTATTTTTTGCCGCTGCATATCGTTTACAAGAAAAATCGCGGCGACAGTAAGCACTGCAAAACAGAGCAGCAGCATAACAGCCTTTTTCACAGCAATCACCTCAGATGTATTTTTTGCAAATTATGGCAAATTATTCACTCGCGTTTTGCTGTTTCCTTTTTCTCGGCAGAAAGGCGGTATTTGATGAGAAAAACAGACATAAATAAATATTCAGGGCCTGCAGGTATGCAGGGCGACCGCATTTCAACGGGGAAATCGATTGCGGGCATGATATTTAAAGGCCTGCTGACAGTCTTTGTCATCTTCGTTATAGCAGGTATCATTGTGGCAATTTCGCTTGCCGCATTCATTGGCAACCTAAAAAATTCTTCTGTTAATCTCGACCTGCAGAAACTGAAGCTGAACTACACAACTTTTGTTTACACAAACGGAAACGGCGACGACAGAACCCATCCCATGCAGTACATTAGCCTTTACAGCGATGAAAACCGTGTCTGGGTGGATTATAATAAAATACCTCAGGCAATGAAAGATGCCATCGTCTCGATAGAGGACAAACGTTTTTGGGAGCACAACGGTGTTGACTGGAAAAGAACTGTGGGTGCTGCAGCCAACCTTTTCCATATCGTCCATAGCAGCAGCGGATATGGAGGTTCAACCATCACCCAGCAGCTCATAAAAAACATGACGGGCGATGATGAAGTCAGCCTGACGCGCAAGATAACGGAGATATTCCGTGCCAAGAACCTTGAAAAAAAATATTCAAAGCAGCAGATACTTGAAGCATACCTTAACGTTGTAAACTTCGGCAGCGGATGCAATGGCGTTGAGACGGCAGCAAAGACTTATTATGATAAGGATATAAAAGACTGCGACATTGCACAGTGTGCTGCTATTGCCGGCATTACCCAGAATCCTGCAGCGTATAACCCAACTTTGCACCCAGAGGCAAATAAAAAGCGCCAGCAGACGGTGATTAAAGCCATGCACGACCAGAAACGCATAACTGACAAACAGTATCAGGATGCGATGAACGAGTCGGAGCATATGCAGTTTGCCGCCAAGAAAAAAGCGTCGGTTCATAATGAAAACAAGGTTTGGGACTGGTACACCGACGCCATGATTGAGGATGTGAAGCAGGGACTTATGAAAGCCTATAACTGCTCTTCAGACCATGCAATAGACCTTATCTATCACGGCGGGCTTAAAATTTACTCCGCTATGAACCAGGAGCTGCAGAAAGATGCCGAGAAAGCTTTTACTGACAATACGACGTTCCCGGCATCTTACCCGAACCTGCAGGGCGGATATACCGCCATGGACTATTCTGGCCGCATGATGGCCATAATTGGCTCGCGCGGGAAGAAAACCTCAGACCGCCTTTTCAATTTTGCGACAGATGCTAAAAGGCAGCCAGGGTCTTCCATCAAGCCTTTAGCAGTTTATGCACCCGCAGTCAATCTTGGCAAAGTGACGTATTCAAGCCTTATAAACGATGAACCAGTGCCGAACTGGAAAGGCGGTAAGTCTGGGCCGGATAACTGGAATCATGTATACCACGGTAAAATCACAGTTGAGTATGCACTGGAGCAGTCGTGGAACGCAGCCGCCGTACAGCTTTTTAAGGAGATAACTCCCGCTTATGGCCTTGACTTCATGCGCCAGAAGCTTGGGTTTACAAGCCTTGAATCCTCGGACTACAACCTTGCTGCAGCAATCGGCGGCCTTACACACGGCGTAACAGTGCGCGAGATGACGGCAGGCTATCAGATTTTCGGCAATGGCGGTAAGTATTACAAACCATATACTTACTACTATGTGACGGACCATGACGGCAACGTGATAAATGGAATGGACAACCGCTCCGAAATGCCTGTGCAGGCCATATCGCCTTCTTCGGCGACTATAATGAATAAGCTGCTTGAAAACGTTATGCGCAACGGCACAGGCAGGCAGGCGGACTTGAGCGACTGGCAGACGTTTGGAAAAACAGGCACAACAAACAGCGATATTGACAGCTGGTTCGTAGGCGGTACACCGTATGTCGTAGCCGGTGTATGGACGGGTTACGCAACGCCGCGCGCTCAGGGCGACTACCAGGCGTCATTTGCAAAAAAAATCTGGCGTAACATTATGAAGCAGTATATCGAGAACAAGCCGAAGAAGACATTCAGTTTTGACCCGAATGTTATTTCCGCATCATTTAACCCAAGCACAGGCATGATTGTCCCTGCGGGCAGTGCCAACTCCAAAACCGGATGGTTTGATAAGAACAATATGCCTAAGAATGGTAATGCTGATGATTACGTCAGTTCCAGCAGCAGTAGCGAAATAATACCGAAAGGGCCGGAAAGCAGTTCAAGCCGTTATGAACGCTCCAGCTGGCAGAGGCCGTATTCGAGCAATCCTTCATCTGAGGAATGGCACCAGTACAGCTCGAATCCGTGGCATAACAATTCTTCTTCAAAAAGCAGCAGCCAGACGTCGTCTCAGGAAGGTACAAGCAGCAACCAGAGCTTGGCATCGTCACAGCGCAGCAGCAGGAACAACTTTGGTTGAATACTCAGTGAAATCGTGTTAAACTGTTAAAGTATGAAATTATTATGAGAAATGGATGATAAGACAAGGGGTTGCTTTAAATGGTTGAGATTGCTGTAATGGGTTACGGGACGGTTGGTTCCGGAGTGGTAGAAGTTTTAACAAAACATTGCGAAATTATTGCGAAAAGGGCAAAAGAACAGATCCATATCAAATATATCCTTGACCACAAGGAGTTCCCTGACAGCCCATTCGCAGGCCGCTTTACGAAATCATTTGATACGATTCTGAATGACCCGGAAGTAAGGATCGTCGTTGAAGTCATGGGAGGGCTTCATCCGGCGTTTGAATATGTGATGCAGTGCCTTGAACATGGGAAAAGTGTTGTCACATCAAATAAGGAACTTGTTGCCGCAAAGGGAGCGGAGCTGCTTAAAACGGCGCAGAAAAATAACCTTAATTTCCTGTTTGAAGCGAGTGTCGGCGGCGGTATACCGATAATCCGCCCTATAAGCCAGTGCCTTGCTGCCAATGAAGTTATTGGCATAGCGGGGATACTTAACGGCACCACTAATTTTATCCTCACTAAAATGATAAGTGAGAAGATGAACTTTGAAGATGCGCTTGCCCTTGCGCAAAAGTTGGGCTATGCGGAACGCAACCCTGCGGCCGATATTGACGGGCTTGACTCCTGCCGGAAAATCTGCATACTTGCGTCGCTTGCTTATGGTAAACATGTTTACCCTGAGCAGGTACATACTGAAGGAATACGTGGCATAACGGGTATCGATGTAGACTATGCGTCGGCGTGGGGCGGAGTGATTAAGCTTATAAGCATGGTGAAACGGCTCGAAAATAAAAAAGTACAGGTTATTGTCTGCCCCATGTTTGTTTCGCGTGAAAACCAGCTCGCAACAGTGGATGACGTTTTTAACGGTATCCTTGTCCGCGGCGACGCAACAGGTGATGTGGTCTTTTACGGAAAAGGTGCTGGCAGGCTGCCAACTGCAAGCGCTGTTGTCGCTGATATTATCGACTGTGTAAAGCATTTTAAGGCCAGGAAATACCTGTTCTGGGAAGACGGTTCGCCCGATTATGTTGAGGATTACCGCGAAAATAAAGATGCCATGTATGTGCGCCTTAACACAGATGATGAGGCCGCTGCGTGGAAATATATCTGCTCGCAGTTCGGAAAGGTTGAACGCCTCTCACGCAGAGGCGCGGAAGACGGCGAAATTGCTTTTGTGACGCCAATGATGAAAGAAAAAGAAATCACAGAAAGGCTTGAGAAGTTGTCTGGTTTTGGCCTGCAGATTAAAAACACGATTCGCATCAGTGACCTTTGACTTTATGGAGATGTTGATATGATACGGATTCAAGTGCCGGCGACAAGCGCAAATCTTGGCTCCGGCTTCGATTCCTTAGGCATTGCGCTGAAAATGTATAATCAGGTATGGATGGAAGAGTCTGATTCCCTTGAAATTACAAGCAAAGACGATGTAAAGATACCTACAGACGAAACGAACCTGATTTACTGGGCCGCAAAACATGTTTATGAGCGCTGCGGCAGGAAGCTGCCGGGCCTCAAGATTATACAGCTAAATAATATACCGATGGCGCGCGGGCTCGGAAGCAGCTCTGCATGCATAGTGGCGGGGATATTGGGTGCAAACCGCCTCATCGGCAGCCCGCTGAAACGTCAGGAGCTCATTGACCTTGCGGCTGAAATCGAAGGCCATCCGGACAACACAACGCCTGCCATTGAGGGCGGCCTTGCGGCGTCGGCCATAGAAGCGGGCAGGGTTTACAGCGTCAGCGTGCCGGTGTCGGAAAAAATACGCTTTGTGCTTTTTGTGCCGCCTTTTGAGCTTAAGACCGAGAAGGCCCGCTCTGTCCTCCCAAAGCAATATTCAAGGGAGGATGCGGTTTATAACCTTTCGCGCTCTGCCCTTATGACGGCATCACTTTTTTCCGGAAAACTTGAAAACCTCCGTGTTGCCGTTCAGGATAAAATCCATCAGCCTTACCGTGCAAACCTGATTGACCACTTGGAAGATGTATTCCGCATGAGCTATGAACTCGGCTCGCTTGGTACATATGTGAGCGGTGCAGGGCCAACCATTATTTCAATGGTTTCGTCAGATATGGCGGAAAAATTTTCTGCGCAGGCGGAAATACGCCTTAAAAAGAAAAATATTAATGGCTGGAAAATAAAAACCTTGGCCGTCGACCCTAAAGGCGCGAGTATTTTCACTGAATAAAACAGGGCGCAGTGGTTTTGTAATCAAAATTGTAAATCTTGGAGATGAACTTTTTATGGGCCTGATTGTCCAGAAATTTGGCGGCAGCTCGGTCGCTGATGCTAAGCGTGTGTTCCACGTTGCGGATATTGTGACAAAAACTTATGCCAAGGGCAATAATGTTGTAGCCGTCGTTTCGGCTCAGGGCGACACAACGGATGACTTGATTGCAAAGGCGATGGAAATCAACGGAAGCCCTTCCAAGCGCGAAATGGATATGCTTCTAACAACGGGTGAACAGGCGTCGGCAGCTTTGCTTGCGATGGCAATTGAAAAGCTCGGCTATCCTGTGGTTTCACTGCTCGGGTGGCAGGCTGGATTTGTGACGAATTCCGTTTATGGGAGCGCGCGCATCAAACGCGTTGACCCGGAGCGGATACGCAAAGAGATTGACAAGAAAAATATTGTTGTGGTCACTGGATTTCAAGGGATTAACCGTTATGACGATATGACAACGCTGGGGCGCGGCGGCTCCGACACCAGCGCAGTTGCAATTGCAGCGGCAATGCATGCTGACCTTTGCCAGATCTACACCGATGTTGAAGGTGTGTTTACGGCAGATCCGCGCAAGGTTAAAAATGCCCGTAAACTTGACGCTATTTCCTATGACGAGATGCTTGAGCTTGCTTCCCTTGGGGCACAGGTGCTTAATAACCGTTCTGTAGAGATGGCGAAAAAATATGGCATAGAGTTGGAGGTTCTTTCCAGCATGAATGACAGGCCGGGGACAATTGTTAAGGAGGCAGCAAAAATGGAAGGAATGCTTATAAGCGGGGTAGCGAAAGACGAAGATGTTGCGCGTGTTTCTATTATTGGAGTTCCAGACAGGCCGGGCCTTGCATTCAAAATATTTTCAAAGCTTGCGTCTAAAAACATTAACATAGACATTATTCTTCAATCTGTTGGCAGAAACGGCACAAAGGATATAAGCTTTACAGTAAGCCACGAAAATTCGAAAGAAACTATCGCCATACTTGCCCCATATATCGAGCAGATTGGAGCCGATAAAGTAGTTTATGACGAAGATGTTGCGAAAGTTTCGATTGTAGGTGCCGGAATGGAATCACATCCTGGGATTGCGGCCGAAATGTTTGGAGCCCTTTACGAAGCAAATATCAATATACATATGATTTCGACAAGTGAAATTAAGATTTCGGTTTTAATAGACTGCAAAGACGCCGACCAGGCTGTTTCTGTGATACATGAAAAGTTCTTTGATAAGCCTGTTAAGGCATAAATAAACGACGATACATAAAGCGACGGCCGTGCTTTCGCTTTTAATTTCAAACCATTCACCGAATACTGATGGCAGAATAAATATTGCAGCATTAATTATGGAAATCTTTTGCCGCAAGGCAGTAATAAAGGGCAGCCGCATTATGGCTGCCCTTATAAAGTGTGTCGAAAAATTAAAATGAACCGTTTTTTGTACCTTTGAGCCCACGGTAGTATCTTGTGTATTTTGGAAGGAGCTTTGGAGAAAAAATATCACTGTGTATGCCGGCTCCTTCCATTTCGCGCTGAAACCTTTTTACATGTTTGAGCGTCGGCGTGCCGGCTTTTGCCATTTTGCCGGCAGCGGCAGCATTGCGGCCAGCAGTTCTGCCGAACACTATGATGTCAAGCAGTGAGTTGCCCATAAGGCGGTTGCGGCCATGTATCCCCCCTGTGACTTCACCTGCAGCAAAAAGGTTTGGCACGTCTGTCATTGCGTCAGCCGTAATCTGAATCCCGCCGTTTTGGTAGTGCAGCGTTGGGTAAACGAGAACAGGCAGTCTGCATATGTCAATGCCATATCTGCCGAACATACGCATCATGGCTGGTATCATTTTTTCGGAAGTGCCTGCGCCGTGCAGCTCGTCTATCATTGGAGTGTCAAGCCATACGGCGCTAAGGGAAGAGGAGACAGGAACGCCTTCGCCGCGCGCTGTGCATTCGCGGATTATAGCGGCAGCGGCAACGTCGCGCGTCTCAAGCGGATGCATAAAAGCACGGCCTTCACGGTTTACAAGCATTGCTCCGAGGGAACGCACTTTTTCGGTTACAAGAGATCCTGATATCTGTTCAGGGAAAGCCGCGCCTGTTGGGTGGTACTGCAAAGTGTCGGCATAAAGCAGCTTTGCGCCTGCGCGGTAAGCGATGACAAGGCCGTCTGCTGTTGCGCCATAGTGGTTAGATGTAGGAAAACCCTGATAATGCAGCCTGCCTGCGCCGCCCGTTGCGAGAACGACTGCTTTTGCATGGGCAACAAGAAGCTGTTTTGTATCCATATTCATCAGGACAGCGCCGGCGGCTTTGCCGTTTTCGTCGAGCAGCAGTTCTATGGCAGAAGTAAAATCAACGATTGGAATATGCCGGTTCATCACTTCATCGCGAAGAACGCGCATAATTTCTGCGCCGGTATAGTCTTTTGCTGCGTGCAGCCGCTTGCGTGACGTTCCGCCGCCATGTGTAGTTACCATAGTGCCGTCGGGTTTCTTGTCGAACATTACGCCGAGGCCATTGAGCCATTTAACGGCGGACGGCCCTTCAACCACAAGCTTTCTCAGCAGTTCGGGCCTGTTGGCAAAACGCCCGCCACCCATAGCGTCGAGGTAGTGTATGGCTGGCGAATCGTCAGGCCTGTCGGCTGCCTGTATCCCGCCTTCGGCCATAACGGTGTTTGAGTCTCCCATACGCAGCTTTGTAACGATCATGACATCTGCGCCGGCTTTATTTGCTTCTATTGCCGCGGAAGCGCCGGCACCGCCGCCGCCTATAACGAGTACGTCAACATCATAGTCAGGCTTTTCAAGGTCGATATCAATGCCTGCAAGCCTGCTGTTTGCCTGAAGAAGTGCCGCGAGTTCCTTAGGCACTTTGTCACCTTTGTTTGGCCCGACTTTTAGCACTGCAAACTGGTCTTCTCTGTAATCAGGGTGAAAAGCTGTAAGGAGCCTGCTCTTTTCATCAGCAGCCATCCTCTTTGGCTCTGTGTGAAGGCGGTACGGGCGTGTTGCTTCTACCTTCTTCACAGAATCGATCATTTTTTCCGAATACATGGCGCAGTTCTCCCTCATTTTTCTATATCCCTGTTGTTGTAAAGCTTTTGAAGCTCACTTACAGGCTTCGCCATCAGCCTGTTGAGGGATTCGTCAAAATCGCCGTTTTTGATTTCCCTTACGCGCTTTTCCAGCTGCTCAGACTTTGGCGCGAGATATTTTCCGGTCAGGCGTCTTGCGAGAAGGGCAACCTGAGGATGTGAGATGCCGGCAGGGCAGCGGGAAGAGCATATGCCGCACATGACGCAGTCAAACGATGCCTCGGCGCATTTTTTTAATTCGCCGTTTTTGGCGTATGCGATATACTGCCTAACATTAATACCCTGTGGGCAGCTCCTTGTGCAGGCGTTGCAGCCTATGCATTTGTAAATCTCCGGGTACAGATGCATCATTACCTGTTTATCCGGTTTAATTTTATTTATATCGTAAGTCTGTTTGACGAGCGGAAAATATGGAAGCATTGCTATGTACATATTATTTTGCACCTGCGTCTGGCAGGCGAGGCAGAATACGAGGTCTTGCCTGCCTTTTATGCGGTAGACTGTTGCGCAGGCGCCGCAGAATCCGTTTCGGCAGCCGCATCCGTGTACGAGCTGGTAACCGGCGTATTCCAAAGCTTTCATGATTGTAAGGCGCGAGGGCACTTTGTATTTTTTGCCCATCACGAAAATATCGGCCATTTTTTCCATGCTTGAACCTTCTCCATTTGCAGTGTCCATCAGACAGTTTGCGGGTTCTGTAATTTTAATTTTTGCTGGTAAGCATTAAAAGATAAATGTCACTGGTTTATTAATATGCTTAATCCTAACACATTGGCCGAAAATCATCAAATATACTCAGCCATTAGGTAGAATAATATTTGCTGCATTAAATATTTCTAACTTATAAATTTTTTCTATTTCTGCATTTTTTTGAAAAAAGCTCAAAAAAGGGGTATAATAAAACTATAAACAAAAAGCTGATGAAATCTATCCGGTTTTGTTTCGGCGTAATTCAAGGACAAAGGTGAAAAAATTGAAATTCCAAGATCTTTTCCATACCAGACTTCAACAATTTTTACAGAAAAACCAGAAGGAGAAAACGGTACTGTTCTTCAGGGGGTTTGGCCGCCTGCAGAATGCCGAGATCCTTTCCTGCAGTGAGAGCCTTTACGCAGACGGGATTCTGAATCCTGACGCGACGCTTAATCTGGCAGCTCTGGAAGCAAAGAAAGCAGAAACAGCAAAAGACCTGATTTCGAGCAGCGGGTTTCGCGTCGGTATTTATGAGCAGTTTCTCGCGGCCATTTCCGAAGATCCGGAATTGATGCGGCATTACAACGGCACTGTGGAGATAGTTGATGACAACCTGTTTTCAGGGCACTATGTCTCAGCAGTGCCAAATGAAGATGCACGCAGCCTTTATGAATACTTTCAGAAAGAAACTGACTCTGTACCGGACAACCTTGCTGTTTATTTTAATTATTACGGCGATGTTGTTTCTGTGGACGAAACGCATTATTTTCTTGCCCCGTTTGACCGCTGCACAGATGAAAAGCTGAAAATTGTGCCATTTTTTGCACAAAGGCCGATGCCGGTGCCAAAAGAAATTGTGGATGCAAAATCCAGCGCTTCAATTTCAGGCAGCCGTTTTCTGCTGCAAAAAGCTGAGCTTCTGGAAGGCCGCCTGCCGTCGGGCACAGTTTACTGCATGAATTCCCGCACTGAGCCTGACAGATACGCTTTCCCGGCCTTCGCCGGAATTTTGGACGAACTTGGCGTATCTTACGGTGTGAAAAAGTTTCAAGGGTTCAATGTCACGGAAAAGTCGTCTGCAAACAAATACTTGCCGCTGCTTCAGAAATACTGGGGAAACGATGCCGCTTTCCGGCAGCTTAAATTTTACAGCAGGCCCGGTTCAGCAAAAGATACCGTAGAGATTTCACAAGGCGAGATTATTTCCCAGATAATTGCGCAAAGCGAAAAGGCTATTGGCGGCAGCCATGACTTCCGCAATATTTTTATTACAGCCCCTACTGGTGCCGGCAAATCGTTGCTTTTCCAGCTTCCCGCTGTCCATATCGCAGAAAAATTCGGCGCTGTGACTATTGTGATAACACCGCTTATAGCTTTGATGAAAGACCAGGTGCTTCAGCTTGAGAATGAACATAACGTAAGGTGCGCAACGTATATTAACTCTACCCTGTCATTCGAAGAGCGCGAAAAGCGTATAGCGGCAATAAAGGCAGGCGAAAAGTCAATCGTCTATGTAGCGCCTGAACTGCTTGTCTCCACACCTTTGGATGCCATTACAGGAGGGAGAAAAGTCGGCCTTTTTGTAATTGATGAGGCGCACATTGTAACGTCATGGGGCAAAGATTTCAGGGCGGATTACTGGTATCTCGGCGATTTCCTTAATCATCTGAAACGCTCTGGCATGTGGTTCCCGATTCTCTGCCTTACGGCAACGGCTGTTTATGGCGGCTCCGAAGACATTGTAAATGAAACAATTGACAGCCTGTTTTTGAAAGACCCGTTGATTTATCTTGGCAGTGTGCGCAGGGACAACATTGCATTTGACATAAACCGTGTGAGCCTTAAAAGCGTAACTGAAGGGGCAGAATCGTTCAAAGTTAAAAAGGCGGCTCAGGTTGTACAAACATATGTCGAAAAAGGAGAAAAATCTCTCGTGTATTGCCCGTTCACAACGCAGGTGGACGATATTTATGCAGCGCTTGATTCCGCTGTACGCCCGAAAGTATGCAGGTATTATGGAACGCTTGACAAAAAGGCGCGCAGCACGGCGCAGGAAAACTTCAGCAGTGGCGCCTGTATAGTTATGCTCTGCACAAAAGCTTTCGGCATGGGCATTGATGTGCAGGATATCCGCAATGTGTATCATTTTGCGCCGACAGGCAGTCTTGCAGACTATGTTCAGGAAATTGGCAGGGCGGCACGCAGAAAATCTTCGCAGGGGTGCGCAAGCGCGGATTTCCTGCCGACTGACACACGTTATGTGCGCACGCTTTATGGCATTTCTGAGATGAAGCAGTATCAGCTGCGTGAAATGCTTCGGAAGATATACAGCATTTATAAGGAGAGTAACAGGCGCAGCCTGCTCATTTCACCTGATGCGTTTTTGTATCTGTTCAGAGGCAGGGAGCTCGAAAACAAAGTAAAAAACGGTATGCTCCTCCTTTCAAAAGACCTTGAAAGCATTTACGGGTATCCAGTTATTACAGTCCGGCCGAAAGCCATGCTTACAAAAAGCTTTGTAAATGTTCCGCTGAAGTCAATCGAAAAATTTGAAAAAAAGTTTGGCCGTTTTGTCAAGCAGCTGGACGATCGCACAAGGCGTGTGCTTCCTTCACGCAACAAGCGCTATGAGTCTGACACTATAGTTGTGAACAGTGGAAAAATCTATGAGCTTGACATGCCGGCTATCTGGCAGAACAATTTCAGGGATATCAGCTTTTCCCAGTTTAATCACCGCTTTTTCAACGGGGAGCTGTTTCAGTGCGGCAATGACGAGATCTTTTCTCCGCGCATTCATATAAAAGCTGTTTATGCGCTGCCGTTTCAGGAGCTTAAGGAAAAGCTGAAAGAAGACTGCACGGTGATTTCAGGAATTTTCCGTAAGTATAAGAGCAAAGGCCAGGTCTTTACGGCAAAGCAATTCCGCGAAGATTTGGCAGAAGGCTTTGGCAAAGACTGCGGCAGGCTGGAGTTTTCAAACATGATACTGCAGCTTTTTATCGCGGATATGTCGAGAAATATCGGATTCCGCACTAACAGCGACCGCCTCAAATTCATTGCGGCCAGAAAAACGCCGTCAGGAGAAATGGGCTACCGTGTGCTTAATTCAGGCTATATTTCAATGCCGAATTATTTTGTGCAGCTTGTTTCCCAGTGCGCGCCCGGCGAGGAAAATATCTACCAGGCGTATATTCCGCTTGGCCGCAACAGCCGCCAGCCGGAACGGCTGCGCCTGCTGTCTTTTCTCGAGCTGCTTGGCCTTGCTTCATATGAGGTGCACGGGAGCCAGAACATGGAGATATTCGTTAGGATAAATGATCCAGATAAGCTGGCAAGGCTGACGGCGGGCGATTACGATTATAAGAACAGTGTTGCATCAGATATCCACAGGCGCCACAAGTCTGCCCAGGATACGATGATGGGCTTTATGATGCATGACCTTTCGAGCAAGGAACGCTGGGACGTGATAGAGGATTATTTTCTTGGGCGCGAGGAGAGTGTCCGCAAAGCTATCGGCGTATGTGATGATGAGCCGGAGGAAACTGCGGCTGAGTAAAGGCTATCATTACGCTTTACAGGAATACGGTCGGAGTTGCTAAGTGCCATATGTTTTATTTATATCCGAAAAGAGCGCCTATACCGCGCGGCGGCCCTTTTGTACGCACCGGGGTTGTGTAGTTTACAAGAATTGTGTCGTCGCCTATTACTTTGATGTCGTCCCAGTGGATTATAATGTCGTCCTCGCGGCCGAGAAGGCCTAACCAGCGGAGCTTCCCATAGATTATCAGGGCTGAAACACGTGCTGTGGCCGTGTCTATTTCCAGGTCGCATACGTTTCCGAGGCGCATGCCGTTTTTGATGTTGATAACTTCCTTATGGCGCATATCATCAATTCTGCAGTTCACCCAAACCACCTCCGCACTTATTATGTTTATGTGCGGCGCGGCGTTTTTAGCTTCCTATTTGCAGATTGGCGGGAGCACCTTAGAGATGTTGAGAGATTTCAGATTTCCTTTTTGATTTTATCAAGTGCTGCTTTTTCAAGGCGTGAGACTTGCGCCTGGCTGATTCCAATCTCTGAAGCAACTTCCATTTGGGTTTTGCCCTGAAAATAGCGCATTGAAAGGATGCGCTTTTCGCGGCTGTTAAGGTTCCTTATCGCTTCTTTGAGGGCAATTTCATCAAGCCAGTTATTGTCATCGTTTTTGTCGCCTATCTGATCCATGATATATATAGTGTCGCCGTCATCTGAAAAAACGGGTTCATAAAGCGAGACCGGCTCAACGACGGACTCCAGGGCAACAACCACTTCTTCGCGCGGAATGTCAAGCCCTTTTGCAATTTCTTCAACGGTAGGCTCGCGGTTGTTTTTAGCAGTCATCTTTTCTTTAAGCTGCATGGCTTTGTAGGCTGTGTCGCGCAGCGAGCGGCTGACTCGGATGCTGTTGTTGTCACGCAGATACCGGCGGATTTCGCCGATAATCATTGGAACGCCGTAAGTAGAGAAGCGTACACCCTGGCTTGTGTCAAAATGGTCGATTGCTTTTATTAAGCCTATGCAGCCGACCTGAAACAGGTCGTCGAGATTCTCGCCCCTGTTTGTAAAGCGTTGGATTACACTGAGCACAAGGCGCAGGTTGCCTTTTATCAGCTCGTCCCGCGCCTCCATGTCGCCACTTTTTGTTCTGCGGAGCAGTTCCATCTTTTCTTTTTCAGTCAGCACTTTAAGCTTTGATGTATTTACGCCGCAGATTTCGACTTTGTTGTATTGCACTTCGCATATCCTCCCGTCACGGTCCTAATGCCATTATTGCCATGCCGGAAGAGTATCATTCAGAAGTTGTAAAATAAGATTTCGACATGATTCAGTTGAAAATGGAGGAATGGTATGAAAATACAGATTCCGCCGCAGGTCAGCGGTATTTTAAACAGACTTATAGGAGACGGGCGTGAAGCTTATGCGGTCGGCGGATGTGTGCGTGACAGTTTGCTCGGTAGAAAGCCTAATGACTGGGACGTTGCCACTTCTGCTTTGCCGGAAGAGACGGAAAGCATTTTTTCGGATATGCATGTTGTGAAAACAGGCATGAGCCATGGGACAGTGACGGTCGTTACAGGCGGCATGCCTGTGGAAGTGACAACGTATAGGGTAGACGGCCCGTATTCAGACGGCAGGCATCCTGACAGTGTTTCCTTTACAGGCAATCTTAAAGAAGACCTTGCACGCCGTGATTTCACGATGAATGCCCTTGCTTACAGTGAAAAAGAAGGCCTTGTGGACTGCTTCGGCGGCAAGGAAGACCTTTCACATGGCATCATCCGTTGCGTAGGTGACCCGGACATGCGTTTCCATGAAGACGGGCTGCGCATTCTGCGCGCGCTGCGCTTTTCATCAGTGCTCGGCTTTTCTGTAGAAGTTGGCACAGCGGAAAGCGTGGAGAAAAACAGGAAACTACTCAATGGCATATCGAAAGAACGGATACGCGAAGAGTTTACAAAGCTTTTATGCGGCCAGAACGCTGCAGAAGTTTTAAGGCGCTTCAGAGAAGTGATTGCTGAGTTTATTCCGGAAATTTCCCCGACTTTCGGGTTTTGCCAGTATAATCCGCATCACATTTACGATGTATGGGAGCATACTCTCCACTGTGTTGATGCGGTAGAACCGGAGCCTGTGCTTAGGCTTACCATGTTTCTGCATGACCTTGGCAAACCTATGTGCCTTACACGTGGCGCAGATGGGACGGGCCACTTTTATGGCCATACGGAAAAAAGCGCAGAAATAGCGCAGAAAATAATGACACGCCTGCGCTATGATAAAAAAACGCTGCAGACAGTTTTAACGCTTGTCCGCAGTCATGACCTGCCGCTTTGGCCTGACGAACGCTGTCTGCGCCGCAGGCTGAACGGCCTTGGTGAAAAAAATTTACGCCTGCTTGTAATGGTTGAGCAGGCAGACGCAAAAGGGAAAGCAAATCCGGAAAACGGATACATTTTGTCGCTGCGCCAGGTTTCGGCTGTGCTTGACCGTATCCTTGACCAGAAACAGTGCTTCAAACTTAAAGACCTTGCAGTAAAAGGCGATGACCTGATTAAGGCGGGTTTCACTAAAGGCGAAACAGTAGGGAATATGCTGAAAGTCCTGCTCAATGCTGTGATTGACGGCAAATGCGCAAATACACGCCAGACACTTCTGCACTATGCCATGAAAGCTGAGAAGGGAAAAAGCTGATGCAGAAGGAGAGTACCCTTGTAGTCCATCCGCTTAAACCTGTTTATGATAAAAATTCGCGGGCTCTGATACTCGGCACCATGCCTTCCCCGAAATCGAGAGAATATGGGTTTTACTATTCACATCCTCAGAACAGGTTCTGGCGTGTTGCTGCCGGCCTTTACAACGCACCGGTGCCAGAAACAAATGAAGCGAAGGCATCTTTCCTGCTGCAGCATCGCATAGCTATGTGGGATGTGCTGAAAAGCTGCCGTATTGCAGGTGCTGATGACGCGAGCATCCGTGAACCGGTGCCTAACGATATCGCAGGCCTACTCAAAAAAACGAATATACGCAGAATATTTACAACGGGTACGAAAGCCGCATCGCTTTACCGCCGGTTCTGCTACAGCAAAACTGGAATGGCGGCTGTTCCATTGCCGTCTACAAGTCCGGCAAACTGCCGTTGGCCATATGAAAAGCTGCTTGATGCCTACCGCATTATACTGCATTATACGGAACATGATTAGCTGACACGCTCGAGCTCTTTTTTCAAACGTTCTATTATCCTTTTTTCGAGGCGTGATATGTAAGACTGTGATATACCGAGTGTGTCAGCCACTTCTTTCTGCGTGTGCTCACGGCTGCAGTTGAGGCCGAAGCGCAGCTGCATTATTTTCCTTTCCCGCGGGGCGAGGCGGTCAACGGCGCTGCGCAGGAGTTCCTGCTCAGCCTCGTCTTCAAGGTTTATGCTTATGGAGTTCTGGTCGCTTCCTATGATATCAGAAAGCAGGAGCTTGTTGCCGTCCCAGTCGACGCTGAGCGGGTCATCTATGGAAATTTCATTTTTTAGCTGGGATGTTTTTCTGAGATACATCAGTATTTCATTTTCAATGCAGCGCGACGCATAAGTTGCCAGCTTTATTTTTCGCTCGGGGCGGAATGTGTTGACAGCTTTTATAAGGCCTATGGTGCCAATGGAAATCAGGTCTTCCAGAGTTGCACAGGGCGACTCGAATTTCTTGGCAATATAAACGACAAGCCGCAGGTTATGCGTAATAAGCGGCTCGCGTGCATTAGGAACATCGTTAATGATGTTTTCCATGACCTGGCTTTCCTCCTGCTTTGTAAGGGGAGGAGGCAGCGTTTCAGGCCCGTTGATATAGTAGACGCCGCGCCGAAGCAACGGGCTTAGAAGCCTGCTTAAGAGCGATATGAGCCATTCCCTGATTTGCCTTATACATTTCATGTTTTGTTTTCCCTTTGCCGTGCCGCTCCGGCGTGTTTTACATCCGGCTTCGGCAGGATTTAGCCGGATGCCTGAAGAATATCCGGGTTGAGCAAAGCATCGCAGTTTTCAAGTTTTGATTCTGAGACTGCTATGTAGACTTTATGTATTTCAATTATTTTTTTGCCATAGAAGATAAGCACCAGCTCAGGACGGAACGCCTTTAAAAGGCCGGAGCCGGAAACAACGCCGAATGGTATAAGGCGTAATCCTGTGCTGCTGCTTTTGGGCAGCATACGCTCAATAACACTGCGGCTTACAACGATTACAGGGTAATCTGAAAATGGCTCGCGGAGTGAATTGCCTGTATCTACGCGTGCATTGCAGGTGCATGATATTCCGCCACTGTGAATTGTTATGCGGCAAAAAAGCTCCTTTGGCATCTGACGCCCTGTTATGCGGCAGATAAGCGTGACGATCAAGTAACATATAACGGTTAAAATAATTAAAAGAACGGGCGAAATATCAAAATAAACTATAGAATTCCTTATCATCAGGCCCTGTGGGGCCAAAAAGTACCAGAGTGCAAGCATAAGGCCTGCAAAGCCGAAGTTTATTAAATAAAATGCCGCAGTGTTCCGGAGAAACTGTTTCCAGCTGTGGAAACCGAAAGCACAAAGAACTATTGCGGCTGACATAAGTAGCTTTATCATTACTGTTGCCCACGCAGGAAATTCCGGCAAAAAAATAGAGAGCGAAAAAAAGGCACCAAGTCCGGAAGCTGCGGCAAGTTTCCACCGCTTTGCTGGCACGGAAAGGAATTTGGCGCATGCCAGGAGAAGAAAATAATTGATAAAAAAATTGACGGCTACGAGGACATCAACATAAATCGTCGGCTTCAAAATCATCGCTCCCTGCCCAGCAGAAACAATTATAGCGTAGGCGGCCAGATGTTTATGTCATAAATTGTTTTTGCTGAGCAATATTGTAATACAAAAATATGGCACTGATTTTGTATTTTTTAATTGTGTACGCTTCATGCCTTTAACATTGATATAAAGATACGCTTTGATAAAGCTTTTGCAGCTATATCAAAGCGTATCTTTTATTATTTTCTATTTTACTGATAGATATTGAGGGTTATCCAATAAAATGCTGTGTCCAGTAATACTGATTTTCTGAATTTTTTGCAACGCCGACGCCGATTTTTGTAAACGAGGGATTAAGAATGTTCTTGCGGTGACCTGGCGAATTCATCCACGCTTTCATAACCTGTTCAGGCGTTTTTTGGCCCATGGCGATATTTTCACCGGCAGCGTGGTAACTTATGCCAAACTTTTTCATAAGGTCAAACGGCGAGCCATAAGTTGGGGAAGTGTGGCTGAAATAATTATTCTTTGCCATATCTTCTGATTTAATAGTAGCGGTTTTCATCAAAGATGCATTTTCAGCAAGGCCTGAAAGGCCGGCTTTTTTTACGTTCTGCATTGACGAGTTGCACAACTTCATTTTGAAAGGTGCTGTAGCTGTTTGATTTTAAAGACTTGCTGGCGGAAGACGATGGTTTTGGTGCAGCCTTTGATGTGTTGCCGCAAAAACCCGCATTTGCGCAAAACGAATTAAGAATATCATTGAGCGCTTTTCCGGAGGTGCTTGAATAATTGCAGCCGCCACATGAGCTGCCGCAGTTTGAGCTGGAACTGCATGTACGTTGGTTCCCAGATTTTGCATTTGATGCACTGCGTGCTTCCGACAAGCTTTTTGATGAGCATGATGCTTTTTCAGATGCTGAAGCCGCAGAATATGTGCTTTCTGAATTTGCAGGGCACGAGCTGACATTACAGGCAGATTTTGAGTTTGCGCTGCAATTTTTATTAACCGTATTAGACTGCCTGCTGCATGATGATGCGGCAGGTATTTTGCCGAGCAGCCCGCCGCACTGCGAATTAGCAACTGCAGATGTTAATGCGGCTTTCACAGATTTAACAGCTTCAGCCGGTGTTTTAGTGCATGTTGCAACTGAAACGCTGGCACTGCTGCCTATTGCGAGCGCGAGAATGAGTGCGATTACCTTTTTCTTCACTTAAAATCATCCTTTCCACAAAGTTCGTATTGTACGTAACGATTTTGTAATCAAATACGTAAATAGTTACTTTTTTGTAACCACTTTATGACTATATTATCACTTTAATGTATTTAAAGCAATACACAGATTATGCCATAACATATTCTGCCTGTGATGATTGAAGCTTGGCTGTGTGGCTGCGGTATGGGCTGAAAAAAGGCAGTCCCAGCAAAATTTGATTTACTGAGACTGCCTTCAAAAAGTATTAACTTTTTATTCGAAATTCTGCCCGTAAAATCCCTGTATGCTTACTTCTCCCGAGAATACCTTTTCCATTTTTCCGTCTGGCAGGCGCACAAGCAGCTCTCCGTTAGGTGAAACATCTTCTGCTGTGCCGGTTACTTGACGCCCGTTTCTCTGGAAGGCCACTTTTCTGCCAAGGGTTACACAGACCAATTTATATTTTTCCAGGAAAGCTGGTGTAAGTGAAATAGGATTTTCTTTAAGCAGCTTTTCGAGGTGACGCAAAACCTCTTGAAGAAGCGCGACGCGGCGCACCTTTTTTCCAGTT
Organism: Ruminococcaceae bacterium UBA5295; assembly: GCA_002411365.1. GTDB lineage: Bacteria > Bacillota > Clostridia > Oscillospirales > Acutalibacteraceae > Thermocaproicibacter. Next base: position 10,481 of record DHSD01000003.1, on the reverse strand, counting down.
TCAAGACAAATTGACGTAGCTTTTTCCTGCAGATTTTCAGGGAAAGCCACCGTGTTTGCATTTATTCCAATGCCTATGACTACAAATTCCACACGCTCCATTTCTGCACTCATTTCTGTCAGAATGCCGCAGAGCTTTTTAGTGCCCGCAACAATATCATTGGGCCATTTAATCATTGCCTTACAGTCTGTAGCAGCTCTGATGGCGCTGCAGACAGCGTAGCCTGCAAGCAGCGTTATGGCAGCGGCGTTGAGGGGCAGCGTGCCGGGGCGCAGTAAAACAGAAAACCATATTCCTGTTCCGGCTGGTGAGGCCCAGCTTCGGCCAAGACGCCCTTTTCCGCCAGTCTGCTGTTCGGCAATAAACAAACTTCCGTTCGGTGCCCCTTTTAAAGCACAGCGCTTAGCTTCTTCATTAGTTGAATCTATGCTTTCATAGCAGAAAGAGTTTTTGCCGAGAAATTCGGTTTCAAGTCCTGCTGTAATTTCATCATTCAAATACACGTCTGGGCATGAGACGAGCCGGTAGCCACGGTTTGTCGATGAGTCTATCTCATATCCCTCTTCTCTCAGCATATTAATATTTTTCCATACTGATGTGCGCGTAACATGAAGAAGCCCACTTAGTTCCTCACCTGAAACAAAACCGCCGTTTTCCCTGAGGCGCTGTAGTATTAGGTCTTTTGCTGCCATAGCGCTGATGCCCCTTCCATTTTTATCATTGAATTTTATTATAGCTGGATTTTATGCTATGGACAAGCCATTGGTCTGTGGCAGAAGTACGTTTCAGTGAGTTCGCTCTTTATGCCTGCATATATTTGACCGTATGAAATTAGATATTTTGCGGATATCCACCGAAAGATAAATTTTTCTTGACAGAATCGGATTTTTCATCTATAATTAATTTGTTTGGTATTTACTTCGAGGTGTAGCGCAGCTGGTAGC
>DHSD01000003.1:0-9346 GCA_002411365.1 Ruminococcaceae bacterium UBA5295 | reverse complement strand
CCTGCTTTGGGAGCAGGATGTCGCAAGTTCGAGTCTTGTCACCTCGACCATCTAAAACGCCCGCATGAGTACCGATTATTCAGTATTCATGCGGGTTTTCTCTATGCCTGTGCCGCCATTGTCTTTTGCTGTAATGTTCGCGTTTGTGTGTGCTTGTACGCTAAAATTCATGCAAAAGTGGACATTGAGTGGACATTGTTTCCATCGGAAACAATCTATCAAAAAGCGCCTATCCATGCGCAGGCACAAGCCTCCATTTTGAATATATTGAAGTCTTTTACAACCGCCAACGCCGAAATGCCGCCATCGGCAATCTTCCTCCCGCAGAATTTCGGCGACGTTTTTATCAGCGGCAAGCAGCATAACCAGCAATTTCACGATATTCTTCAATTTCAGCCGATTACACTACTTCTTCCTCTCCGATAAATCGAGAAAGGCTCAGCATCTTGTGCCTGCACCTCGTGCGCTTAGACAGCGAAACACTGTTTTCTTATATTCCCTTTAAGTTCTACAAAATAATTATTTTTGTGGCAGAAAATCACAAGTGTATGCTTATCTATTTTATAAAAAATGCTTTCGCATAAGCTTTTCGTACGCTGTCCCACCGGCAGGCCGCCATTTCTGCGGCAATCACTTCCGGCGTTTTTGCAATAGCGGCACTGCTGCTTTTGCGCAGCACATAAGATGATTTCATATACCTTGTTATTGACTTCTTACAACCATTACTTTATACTGAATAGAAGATTAGAAAACCTTCGAGTCAAGTGTGGCGATGTAACCAAATGAAGGAGGAATTCCCGTGCAAAGTAAAGTTGCACATACAGCTGAACGCAAAGCGTTCGAGCTTGTGATTGACGGTGTTTATAAGTACACCAAAAAGGAACGTACAAAAGGTTTTCTGCAAATTGTTAACATGACGCAGAAAGTCCTTGGTGACGTTTGGAAACCGGATGCCTACAGGCAACTCCGTGAGGGCCTGGGCAAAGACAGTAAATGGTCACGTATGCTGAGCCATATGATGGACTGGGTGGACCCGCACGTCTTTAAAACGCTGCTGCTTGATGCCGGCTATGAAGGCGGCTTCCGCGGTTTCCGCGATACAGAAGAAAACAGCAAAAAATACGGCTGCCATATCCCTTATGTTATCCTGTTTGATCCTACAAGTGCCTGCAACCTGCACTGCACCGGCTGCTGGGCCGCTGAGTACGGCAAAACACTGAACCTCAGCTTTGACGATATGGACAGCATAGTGACACAGGGCAGAGCACTCGGCACTCATGTCTACATGATGACAGGCGGTGAACCGCTTGTCCGCAAAGACGACATCGTAAAACTTTGCGAAAAGCACAACGACTGTGCATTCATGATATTCACCAATGGAACGCTTATAGATGATGATTTCTGCAAAGAGATGAAACGCCTCGGCAATATTATACCTGCAGTTTCAATTGAAGGTTTCGAAGAAGCTACAGACAGCCGCCGCGGCAACGGTACTTTCAACAGAGTCATGGCTGCACTCGATAAAATGCACAGTTATGGCCTTGTTTACGGCACCTCTATCTGCTATACTTCCCATAACTACAAGGATGTAACAAACGACGATTTCCTCGATATGCTTATTTCCAAAGGTGTTGTTTACAGCTGGTATTTCCATTATATGCCTGTTGGCAATAACGCTTCAACCGATTTGCTGCTTAATCCTGAACAGAGAGAATATATGTACCACCGTGTGCGTGAGATCCGTGACTGGACCGGCGGCAAGCCTATCTTCACCATGGACTTCCAGAACGACGCCGAATTCGTCGGCGGATGCATTGCGGGCGGCAAAAACTACTGCCATATCAATGCAAACGGCGACATGGAGCCATGCGTATTCATCCACTACTCCAGCGCGAATATCCATAACAAGAGCCTGCTCGACTGCCTGCGCCAGCCGCTGTTCCTCGCTTACCAGAAAGCGCAGCCGTTTAATAAAAATATGCTGCGTCCTTGCCCAATGCTTGAAAACCCAAGCAGGCTGCAGCAGCTCGTGAAAGAAACAGGTGCAAATAGCACCGACCTTCTGAGTCCTGAAAGCAGTGAGCACCTCTGCGGCAAATGCCTGCCGTACGCTTCCGCGTGGCGCCCAATAGCGGATCGCCTGTGGAAAGAAAGCAGAGAAGGCAAAGATTCCGGCTCCAAGGCTTTCAATGAAGATGAGGAACAGGAAAAAGCCGAAGCAAAAAAGTAAAATCAATGGCTTAGCAATCGCTGCTGAAAAATGATTTTTTCGATAGCGGCCTTCATTTTAATTATATTTGATGCCTGTGGATAAATAGTGTGAGTTGCACCCCAAAAGTTAGGCAGTATGATATGCTGAATAACATTGGGGTGTTTTTATGTAAAAATAAAAGTAAGAAAAGTAGATTATAAAATTATAATATATTTCATGGTATAATAAGTTTTGAGCAAAATCCTAAATCATATAAAAGTTACAAGGGAGACTGCAAGCATGAATGATAATCTTTCTTTTTTCGATGAAGATTTTTCAGAGGGGCAAAAACATTCCGCTGAAATTAGCCGCATAGATGTCGTGAAAATGCAGTTTCTCGACGCACAGCCTATGTCATGGCAGGAGTTGTTTTCCGGATTTAACTATTTGTATGCGATTACATACTCGTCTGGTATTTCATTTGTGTGCGACTTAATTAAAAAGTTCGATACAGCAGAAATCATTTTCGAAAATGACGAAGAATCAGCGCCTGATATCCTTGAGCAGTCATCACGCATAATTTGCGAAATTTTTCGTGAATCTGCTGCAGATAAAATGCCTCCTTACATGGTTCCTCTTACACTTGAAAACTATTTCGGTGAAAAGGAAACTGATGCTTTTGCAATTCAGTGCATAAAAACGGCATGGGACGATGACCGCCGGGCATTCAGAGTGGAAAAGAAAAAAATCAGCTGCAGTACAACGCTGGCCAAATTTACGACGCAGAAAGGATTTTAAAAGAGCTTCCAGAAAATCTTGAAGCGCATAGGGCACGTGAAGGAAAAGCATAAAAGTTGAAAAAATGCGGGACTTCTGCTACACTAATAATAAAGGTGTATGCCAAAATCCTGCCGAAGCCGATTTCTAAGCTATGTTTCCGTTTTGCCGGAAGTTGAGAGGAATTTTTATGTCTGATTCCCTGATTACCAAAAAGGCAATGGCCGATTCCTTAAAAAGTCTGATGGGAAAAAAGAATCTGGAAAAAATCACCGTTTCAGATATCGTGCATAACTGCGGGCTGAACCGGCAGACTTTTTATTACCATTTTAAGGACAAGTATGACCTTGTAAACTGGATTTACTACAATGAAATCGTCTCAACATTAGAAAAAGCATCTGACAGCGGCAACTGGAGCTCAGCCATGCTTGAAGTGCTCAGCATAATGAAAAGGGAAAAAGTTTTCTACATTGGCTCGCTCAACATGGACTGCCAGAATATTTTTTACAGCTATCTTTTCAATGCCACAAAATCCATGCTGCTGAAAATCATAAATCAGGTCGTAAAGCATGCCCCGTCCAAAAGGGCTATAGAGCCAGTTGACCGAATTTTTATAGCCGAGTTTTATACATACGGGCTCGTAGGCATGGTGATCCAGTGGGCAAAAAAAGGCATGAAAGGACCTCCTGCCGATATTGTCAGTCGCCTCGACCATTTTATCGATGACAGCAAGCGCGTTTCTGCCATACTCTACCTTAAAGAAAAAGAGCAGCAAGAAGGTAAAGCACCAGAACCTCCATCACACAGCCACTGATTACTCCTGCAAGAGACTTTACAAGATTATTTTATTTTTACAGTTTAATCTGTTCATAATTCATCTTATCAAATTTTTTTGTTATGGTATACTTAAAGAGAGAAGGACGCACATTATGAAAGGGCGGATCTCACGTGCAGGCTTCAGAACTTTCTGTATTGATACCAGCGAAAAACATCGAAGAAGGTATCCTCCGCATCATAACGTTTACTGCCGAGCAGCTTAAAGGGATTGACGCGGAAATCATTATCGTTGACATGGGCTCTTCCGATAAGACTGTTTTGCAGGCTGTAACACAGCTAAAAGGGCTCGGGTTACATGGGTTTGTAATACAGAATGGAAATTCCGACGTCCCGTCAGCACTCAACACAGCAGTGCAGAAGGCATGTGGAAAGTATCTCACATTCTTTTTTGCCCGCAGGCTTTACGAAGGGCTGCTGCGCCCATATCTCGAAACGGCAAAGCGCACAAATGCCGATTTCGTTTTCGGCTGCTCCTCAAAAGAAGAAGCGCGCGTAGCTGAGTTAAGGAATGTCAGCAGCGCAGTGCATCATCCTGACGGCGCATTCTTTGCGGAGTCCATACTACATCACAGGACAAAAATCGATATTGCGGCCATTATGGTAAGACGCGACTTATTGCTGTCAAAACAAATTAGTTTTGACGAAAATTACCAATTCGGCTATGCGGAGGAATTCCTTTTCGACTGCCTGCTCAATGCCGGAACGGCAGTTCAGGCAGCAACAGTGCTAAAACGCAGCAAATCAAATGAAATTGAGCTGCCGAAAAATGCCCCTGTCGGCTTTTCGGTTTTCCGCCGTGTTGAGGCAGTACTGCGAATAATAAGCACTGTTGAATACGCAAACAGCCAAAATGGGGAGCTTCTGCGCCTGCTTAAAAAGGATACGCTTCCCCGTGCAGTTATGGACTCGATAGATGTCGTAATGCGCGAAGGCATGAGTCGGCAGCGCATAAATGCATACCTTAAGTCTTTAGACTATGACAGGCTCCTTACAATAGACCGCCAGACAGACCCAAATCTCAAGCGCCGTGTCATCCTTTGGAAGATGATGCCGTGGCTTTACCGCCCGCAATAATTGTATACACTACACATAATGCAGAACGCGAAAAAAGTTTCGCGTTCGTTTTATTTTCCAGACATATTTCCTTGTTTTTCGCTGCATCCAAGCCCTGTTTGGTAAAGCGGAATTACATTTATCACCGGCACTTCATATGGGTGCACTGCTTTTACAGCACGGATTGTTGTCTCCACATTTTCGGTGCGGCAAAGGACTTCTACTTTATATTCCTTTTCAGTGCATAGCTTCCCCTTTTCGCCTTTGTAAGGATGGCTGCCCTGCAGCGGGCGCCAGCAGCCCATACACTTGCTGTATGAAAGGCAGCTGTCATAGTTTCCCTCGTGGCCTGCATCTACGCTTCTCAGTGCTTCGCGCAGCGCCTCAAAACATGCGGTCGGAATATAAATCTCCATTTTACAGAATTCAAAATCCATATTTTCACCTCCTTATAAGCTTTTAGGGTATAAAAAATGAAAGCCATTTACGGACTTCCAGTTTTATTCTAAATATTAACCTGCACAGTGCTCTTTTTAAGCAGCTCAGCAGGGTGGTAAGAAAGTTTCGATTTCCGCAGACCGGCGTCTCCCACATCTTCTTCACGGTTTACAAACGTATCACTTTCACCGGCGAAGTATTTCAGAAATTCCTGCACGGTAACCTGATAGACACCTTGGTACCGAGTGTCCGCCTTTTCAACATGAACAAACAGCGTATCATTTACGCGTTCCCCTATTGACATTGAAACAATCGTTTCATCTGTTACGATACAGCCGCCAAACAGGCCGTATTTTTTATAATTATCCAGCAACTCCGCCGTTCTGTAGCTTTCTTCCTTGGCAATTGGAGAGGGCTTTTGATGGTTTTTATGTAGCTCAGCGTAAAAATCTTTTACGTACGTTAGATTTTCTTCATTTATCTTTTTAAATAAGAAGTTCGGATACAGTTTATGAAATTTATGGATATGGTTCCGTTGGCCGTCGTATTTACGTCCTTTCAGGTCAATCAGATCCTGCGTTCGGTAAAGATAATCATACCAGTTTCTCTCCTGCTTAACCGTGGCGCGTGGATATCGTTCTGCCAGCAGCCCTAACGAATTATCAGGCACGGTGCAAAAAACAAGCGGTATAAAATTCTCCCTGCAATAGCCTTCAAGCTCAATTAGCGCCTCCTGCTGGTTTTCGCCAATCGGCACCGTAAACGCCGTAGTTCCATTTAAATATCTAACTTTAAAAAGCAGTGTATTCCTAAAAATTGTAAACTGTGTTTTAAAGTATTCCCTCCACATAAATATTCCGCCTACCGAATAATCGCATATTCTGGACTTTTGGAACCTTAAAAAAGGCCTTACAGTTTCAATATCGTTCAGTGTAAGCTTTGCAAAATTCAGCATAAAAAGTCCTGTCTTTATAAATTTATTGCAGGCATCGCCCTGCTACTCAGTATAGGCATGAAATTGCAAAAAAGTCAAGGCATTATTCTTATTTGGCATAATCGTCGAGGAAAGAATGAGAAATTCCATCCTTTTTGTAAGCAACTACAGTGTCAAGATTAACATTTTCCGTGCTGTGAAAAATATTTTTATCTACATCCGGATTTTCCTGCTTCAGTTCAGCGATAAGCTGTTTCATTTTCTGCCGCTTTGATTCCTTCAGGCCATCCGAACAGTTTTCTGTAAATCGACAGGCACAGCGAAGAAACTGCAGACCGTTAAACTTGCCCCATGAGATGATATCGCTTTCGTGCACAAGATACAGCGGGCGTATCAGCTCCATGCCGCCATAGTGGGCGCTGTGAAGCTTCGGCATCATAGTGCGGATTTCCGCACTATAAAGCATGCTCATAAGCGTCGTCTCAATCACGTCGTCAAGATGATGGCCAAGGGCAATTTTATTGCATCCAAGCTCGCGCGCATGTTTGTAAAGGCACCCGCGCCTCATCTTTGCGCAAAGATAGCATGGTGACCGGTCGGCTTTTTCGGCAATCTCAAAGATATTTGTGTTAAAAATACGCACAGGCAAATGCAGCGCGCTGGAATTTGCCTCAATCCTCTTCCTGTTTGTTTTGCTGTAGCCTGGATCCATAACGAGGTATTCGGCACTAAATGGAAAATCACTGTATTTCTGCAAGCGCTGTATGCATTTAGCCATTAACGTGGAATCTTTCCCTCCGGAAATGCATACGGCGATTTTGTCCCCTTCCTCAATAAGGCGGTATTTTTTCACAGCAGAAATGAATGGTATCCAGATTTTGCTGCGATATTTTTTCACAATACTGACTTCTGCCTTTTCGTATAGTTCCATATTTCTGCCCTTTTCCAAAATTGCTGAAATGTCCCAAAAATCTTATATACAAAAGTTGAAAATGCTGCGGAAAGCTGTTATAAGTTTATGGTGTATGCCGCTCAGCGTTCTTCATGATTAATTGCTTTTCTTTTTGCACGGTAGATAGAACGTACCCTTACAAATTTGCGCACAGGCTGCACGTAAAGCGGTATATAAAAGCATGACGCTATAACTATTCCGCACAAAACATCAAATACCGAATGCTGCTTAATAAATACCGTAGACAAACATATCAGCACTGTAAGAATATTTGAACTTGCTTTTCTAATACGGCTTTTTTTAAATTCTTCCGAGTGCTGCAGAGCTGAGTTTATAGCAAAAGTGTTTATGACGTGGATACTTGGACAGACATTTGTCGGGGAATCTACAGAATACATGAACTTTATAAGTGAAGACAATGGATCACTGGCATGGATTGACGGCCTCAGTCCCTGGGCATTCGGGAAAAGAACAAATATGGCGTTCGCTGTGGCCATTCCGCCAAACAGAAAAATAAACAGTTTGTAAAAATCCTTTTTTGAATAAGCTCCAATATAAATAACACCAAACGGAATAAATAAAAACCATGTTACATATGGAATTGCAAATTCCTTGATAAATGGAATTCTCTGGTCAAGCAGTGTTTGAGTAAAGTATTTCGGCACAATAGTCCATTCATTATATTGAAACCACATTTGCAGAGGAATGAACAAAAGCAATAGATAAAAATACTTATGAGTAGATAAATAATTATGTAGTTTTTTCATCTGAGATTCCTCGATACTCTTGATCTCGAAAATATATGTAGTCCTTTCATCTGAGACTCCTCAATGTTCTGGATTTGGAAAATATACGATTAATCGGACCCTTTCAAAAGTCCTAAAATACAAGGCGACACAATTCGTCAATTTCTTAGTACATTATATCCGTCTTGCGCAAACAAATCAATGTCAGGCCATATGCTGTAAAATATTAGCAAATAATGTTCATACTGCAAACATTTTGCTTGATTGGGCAGACCGTGCAGAAGTTGAAATTAACGTCCCGTTGCTTCATAAAGGAAAACAGAAATAAAACGTTTGCAATAATTTTTGGGAACTGCTTATGGCTTTAGGCAATAATATTCCATTGCTTAACTACATATTATATAAATTTCAGACGTTGCCCGCACAGTTAGTCGATAACAGCGCTTTTTGATACATTGTTTCCAATGAAAACAATGTCCACTCAATGTCCACTTTCGCATGAATTTTAGCGTACAAGCACATACAAATGCGAACATTACAGCAAAAAGCAAGGGCGGCACAAGCATAGAGAAAACCCGCATGAATACTGAATAATCGGTACTCATGCGGGCGCTTTATTTGGAGCGGAAGACGGGATTCGAACCCGCGCCATTCAGCTTGGGAAGCTGACGCTCTACCACTGAACTACTTCCGCATATTTCACATTAATTTTAGCACAAAATGTACTAACCTGCAAGTTTTTTTATTTTATCCGTTTGTTAATATGAAAATAATAGCTCAGCAATGCTGAAATGGCTGAAAGGCAGAAGTCAAAACTTAAACTCAGATGCCATCTGCGTTTAAAGAGTTCTTATATGCAGGCAGGAATTCTGTAACACAATGAAGCCGAAGCCATAAAATGGTATTGAAAAACAAGTTTCATGAAACACGTCAGGAGGATTGATGTTATGGACAAAAACCGCGCCGAGTGCAACTACTCGACGGAGACGAACACAGGGAACATCAAGGAAGCAGTCTGCATTAACGCGACGCGCGTCTATGATTCGTGCAGCGGAAAAGAGTATCTTGAAGACCGCCGTGTATATTTTACCCCCGACAAGCACGAACTGATAGAACAAGCAACAAATGTACGTATACGCAGCGCGCAGGTAATTAAAGTATTTCTGCACCTTGAACCCGTCCCGTTCAATCAGGGATTCTATGCCGTAGACCTGGACCTTTTTTTGGATGTCTGCCTTGATGTTTTTACGCCGCAGGCACCATGCCCAACTATTGTGCACGGCGTATGCATGACCAACAAGAGGGTAATACTTTTTGGCAGCGAATGCAATGTTAAAATGTTTACTTCCGGCTGCCAGTCAGAAGACCCTGATGTTGAGATGTCAACAGGGAAAGTCCTTCCAAAAGCTACATGCCAA
>DHSD01000026.1:11324-11530 GCA_002411365.1 Ruminococcaceae bacterium UBA5295 | reverse complement strand
ACTTGTTATTGCAATTCACGTTTTTTATAAACTTTATAAACTTATGGTGGCTTTCACATATACTTATGGCTTGTATGTGAAAATAGTGCGTCAAATATGGAACATCCAGTTATGCGGCCATATGCCTCACATCTATATTGGTATGATGGAAATTTCTATTTGCTATATTACATTGCTTTTCATAAAATATCAACTGTTTTTTAAAA
>DHSD01000026.1:0-11093 GCA_002411365.1 Ruminococcaceae bacterium UBA5295 | reverse complement strand
AAAAAGCAAGAGGCGGCGGTACATGCCGGATAAAAAATCAATTTAGTAACAAAGTGGAAAAGCGAAGCAAATTCACATTGACATATGCCCAAAATCAGATTAACATATTTAATCAGGGAAAGAATAAGTATGGCCGCAGTTAACTTTTGCAGCAGGGCGGCTGATGGAAACGGAGCTGATAAACTTTGGCAAGGCCTGTGAAATGGAGAAAGATTGAAAATATTCCCGCCGTGCAGTTTTTTGTCCCGGCCGAGGCGGAAATGGATGCGGTTCCTGAAAACATACTGAAGATAGAAGAGATTGAAGCCATTCGCCTCAAAGACCTTGAAGGCCTTGAGCAGGAAGAGTGTGCGGAAAAGATGGAGGTATCGCGCCCAACATTCCAGCGCATACTTATTTCTGCCCGCCAAAAAATAGCTGACAGCTTGATTAACGGCAAAGCAATACACATAGAAGGCGGAAACTTCACGAGGAACATCTGCCCGGTCAAATGCCTTGACTGTGGCAGGGAGTGGCTGGAAAGCTTCGAAAACATGAAGAAGATTAAAAGCGGCGATTATGCCTGCCCTGCGTGCGGCTCGAAAAGGATAGTCTGCTGCCAGAGGTGCAAGGGCAAGTTTTGCAGAAGGAACTGCTGGCGGTATGGCTGTAAAAACGGTATTTAAGGCTTTTATGAAGTATGCGGTGTCTGCCGCATACTTTTTTGGCTTGAATATTGACATATGCTCATAATGGAGCTAAGATATGAGAGGCAAACGGACATATGCTTATAATTTTGGCATATTGGAAATCATAACAGCAGGCATAATGCAGAAAACGGGCAGCAGAAGGGCTTCGCGCCGTTCATATGCAGTGCCGCAGGAAAGGAAATTAATATGAAAATTGCAGTTGCGTGTGCCGGCAGCAATGTTTCCGAGCACTTTGGCCATTGCGAGGGCTTCAAAATCTATGATGCCGAGGGCGGCAGGGTGACCGGCTCAAAGTTTAGCCCAAACCCGGGCCACAGGCCGGGATTCCTGCCGAACTTTCTTTCGGGCCTTGGGGCAGATGTGATTATAACAGGCGGCATAGGCGGCGGGGCAGTCGACATTTTCAATGAGAAAAACATTGAAGTGCTTTCAGGGGCTTCAGGTGATGCCGGCAAAGCCGTTGAAGCTTATCTGAAGGGTGACCTTAAGTCTTCGGGGAGCGTATGCCACGAGCATGAATTTGAAGATACATGCGAAGGCCATAAACCGGAAAAATAATATAATAGTAGCTTAATAAAGCCTCCGGCTGCAGAACCAACTGCGGCAGGAGGCTTTTGCATTTTGCCATCGCTATCACTCAGTTATAAATGCAGCATGGATATTGTGCGGAAAAATATTCATGCTTTTAGTTGTGCAAATACTGCCTGCGGCTTGGTGTCACGGCGTGAAAAAAATTTTGAACTGGCAGTGGGACTTTGCGGCAACGGAGTGTGTGGCGCAGGCGGGGCGGAATTTTAAAATGCACAGCACTTAAAATACATTCCGGATTCCCACGTTTTTAAGTTAAAAAGCTGCACATATTTCTGCTTGATATTTTGAAACTGTAAACGTATAATAGAAATAATTGGCGGCTTATGTACGCCTTTGGAAAGGACTATTTTTTCCATGACAACAGAAGAGTTTTACAAGTCAATAAAGGGAAAAACAGCTGCGTTTTGCGGCATCGGCAGCAGCAACCTGCCGCTTATAAAGCTCTTTGCGGAGCACGGCGCCATTGTGACGGCGCGCGACAGGCGCACGGAAGAACAGCTTGGGAATACTGCAAAAAAGCTTAAAGCCCTCGGCGTGCGCCTCATCACGGGCGAAGGGTACCTCGACGATATGGGCGAGGAGATTATATTCCGCACGCCAGGTATGCGCTATTATCTTCCACAGCTGAATGCGGCGCGTGCGCGCGGCGCGGCGGTAACGTCGGAGATGGAAGTTTTCTTCGACCTCTGCCCGTGCAGGATAATAGCCGTTACGGGAAGCGACGGCAAGACCACGACAACAACAGTCATATCCAAAATCCTTAAGGCCGCGGGGAAGAGTGTGCGTGTTGGGGGCAATATAGGCACTCCGCTCCTGCCGCAGATAGACAGCATAAAGCCGGACGACATTGTAGTTGCGGAGCTTTCGAGTTTCCAGCTCATATCCATGCGCAAAAGCCCTGACGTAGCCGTGGTAACCAATATCTCTCCGAATCACCTCGACGTCCATAAAGATATGCAGGAGTATGTAGATGCAAAGAAAAACATCATACTGCACCAGAACGCCTTCGGCAGGGCAGTCCTGAATTCTGACAATAAATATACGGAGCAGTTTGCCTCGGAGACGCGCGGGCAGACGCTGATGTTCAGCCGCAGGCACCCTGTGGAGTACGGTGCATGGATGGACGGAAACGGGGAGATTTTCCTTTCGCTGCCGCAGGGGAAGCGGCGCGTGATGAACGCTTCCGAGATAAAGGTGCCGGGCCTTCACAACATAGAAAATTATCTCGCGGCGATATGTGCCGTACACGGCTTTGCGCAAGCTGAAGATGTGCGGAAAGTGGCGCACACTTTTAATGGAGTGGAGCACAGGAATGAGTTCGTCCGCAAAGTAGACGGCGTTTCATATTATAATGACTCTATAGGCACGACGCCGAGCAGAACGATAAACGGTGCGCTTTCGCTTTTTAAGCAGAAGATAATCCTCATAGCGGGCGGGTACGATAAGAATATCCCATTTGACCCGCTCGGCCCTGCCATAGTCAATAAAGTCAAAGTCCTTGTGCTTATAGGCGCGACAGCTCCGAAGATAGAGGCCGCCGTGAGGGCCGCCGCGGGGTACCGCGAGGGGAACCCATTGGTACTCCATGCTTCTTCGCTCGAAGAAGCCGTCGCACTGTGCCGCTCACACGCAAAAAGCGGAGATGTGGTTTCACTTTCGCCTGCATGCGCAAGCTTTGGCATGTTCCCCAATTTTGAAGCCCGCGGAAACCGTTTCCGTGAGATTGTGAACGGACTGAAAGAAAATGAATGAAAAACTGAGAGAAACGGTGTTCCGCCTGTGCATGGCGGACGGGACATCAGGGGACGAAACAGGCGCGAGGGAGACAGCCGCCCGCGAGTTTGCCCCATTCGCCGAGACATCGTCTGACACGCTCGGAAACCTCACAGCGGAAATTGGCGATATGGGTTCAAAAACTCATATCCTTGTTGATGCCCATCTTGACCAGATCGGCCTTATTGTTACAGGCATTGATAAAAGCGGCTTCATAAACGTTGACGGCTGCGGCGGCATGGATCGCCGTGTGCTGCCGGGCAGTGCCGTGACTGTTTACGGAAAAGAAAAGCTTTACGGCGTTGTGTGCTTCATGCCGCCGCACTTTACCGGCAGCAAAGAGGACGAAGTGCAGGAAGCAGGCAGGATGACGGTCGACATAGGCTGTACCTGCGAGGAAGCGAAGCGCCTTGTAAAGCCCGGCGACCGCATACTTTTTAGCACGGAGCCGAAGGCGCTGCTTGGCGGGCGCATTTCGGCGCCTGCGCTTGACAACCGTTCAAGTGTTGCTGCCCTTGTGCGCTGTGTGCAGATTTTGTCGGGAAAAAGGTTATCCTGTCATGTGACTTTCCTCTGCAGCACGCGTGAGGAGGTCGGCGGGCAGGGTGCCGTAACGGGCGCTTACATTGCCAATCCGACGGCTGCCATTGCCGTCGATGTCGGCTTTGCTTCCCAGCCGGGCGTAAGGCCGGAGCAGTGCGGGAAGCTTGGCGGCGGGCCGATGATAGGCTTTGCGCCTGTTTTGAACCGTGCCATGAGCGAAAAGCTGGTTTCAGTTGCCGAGAAACTCGGTATACCGTACAGCAGGGACGCCATGGGCGGAGATACCGGAACAAACAGCGAGAATATTGCAGCTTCCCGTGCGGGCGTCCCTACCGGGCTGGTTTCTATCCCCGAAAGGAACATGCACACGCCGGCCGAGATAGTCGACCTTCAGGATGTTGAAAACACGGCGCAGCTTATTGCTGAGTATATAGCGGAGGCGGAATGATGGCTGAACTTGAGCTGCTTAAAAAGCTGAGCGAGGCGCGCGGAATCTCAGGCAGGGAAGATGAAGTAAGGGAGATAATCCTTGACGAAATCCGTCCGCTTGCGGATAAAATTGAAATCACGCCTCTCGGGAACATAATTGCGCTGAAAAAAGGGAAAGAGCGTGCGCCCAAAAAGCTGATGATAAGCGCGCACATGGATGAGGCCGGCCTAATGGTGACACATATAACCGACGAAGGCCTTCTCAATTTCGTGCCTGTGGGTGAAATAGACCGCCGTGTGCTGCCGGGCAAATCCGTCACGGTCGGTGAAAACGTCAGGGGAGTTATCGGGCTTAAACCGATACATCTGCTTAAAAAAGATGAAATGTCAAAGAGCATTCCCTTAAGCAAGCTTTACATCGATATCGGCGCCGCTTCCCGCGAAGAAGCTGAAAAGGCCGTGAAGCCGGGCGATGAGGTAACGTTTGACTCGGTGTTTGACGCGTCAGGGAAGGCGATTAAAGGGCGTGCGCTCGGTGGCCGTGCCGGATGCGCTATACTCATTGGCATGATGAGGCACGGCCTTAAGTATGACGCTGTGTTTGCGTTTACAGTGCAGGAAGAAACCGGCCTTTGCGGCTCTGAAACAGCAGCGTATGGTGTGCACCCGGCCGCCGCCATTGTTGTGGATGCTACGGCGGCTGCCGACGTCCCGGGCGTCAGCAGGGAAAGGCAGGCCTGCCGCCTCGGCGAAGGGCCTGTTGTCCCGTTTATGGACAAGCGCACAATATATGACCGCGCCTATTACGATATGGCTTTCCGCGCAGCTGAAAAAGCCGGTGTGAAATGCCAGGCAAAGCAGGATATAGCGGGCGGAAATGACGCGGGCGCAATACATGTTTCGCGGGAAGGCGTGCGCACAGCCGCGGTTTCTCTGCCGTGCCGCTACCTGCATTCTGCCGTTGGGGTGATTTCGCGGGAGGATTTTTATGCCGCCATTAAGCTGATTGAGGGGCTTGCGGAAATGATTGAAGAAGAAAGGTCTGATCGGCATACTTTATGCTGAAATTATTAACTGATAAGATGCCTGATGTCCCAAGCAACACACCGTTCGGATGCAAAATTCTCTCGGCGGCCTCTGCCTATGGGCTCAGCCAGCCGTTCGAGCAGTTCTGGATGCAGGAAGGGGGCACTGTAGTCGCAAGGATAGATGACGAGGCTGTACTGCTGGAAGGGCAGGAAACAGATACGGATGAGCTGTTTGCGTTTCTGCGCACACTTGACCTGAAGCAGCTTTGCTGCCCGCTTAAAACGGCGGAGCACGTCGGGCTTCCAATTTCCTCATGCGGGGATATTATGGTGCTCCACCCCGAAAATATCGTGCATGGCGTTTATGCCGACACGGTGATGAACCCAAGCCCGCGGGATATCTACACGCTCCTTGAGCAGGTAAAGAGCGAGAGCTTTCCGGTGCCGGAATTCGAGGCATTTTATATGGACTTATCTTTCCGCACACGCCATGGCACAGCACTTTCAGCAGGTGTATACCAGGGCGGGAGGCTTGCGTCGTGCGCCGTCTGCACTGCCATCACAGATGATGCTGCCGTTATTGCCGCGGTTGCGTGCGTGCCGGGCCTGCGCCGCCACGGTTACGGCCATGCCGCGGTAAGTACCCTTGCCGAAAAGCTGAACAGGCATAATATGTTTATCTTTCGCATGCAGGGTGAAAATGAGGCGTTCTACAATGCCATTGGCTTTGAACCGTACGATTACTGGGCAAGCTCACTTTTCCCGATTAAGTGACATCAGCGCTTTGACATTATTACACGACATGCGCTTATTTTAAAGCTTCGGCTGTGAGGAGTAATATATACGTTGTATCCATATTTTAAAATCGACACTAAAATTCTGAAGGCAGCCGAAGAGGCGGAAAAACTTGCAGAGCCGTTTTTCAGGCAGATTGATGAAACCGCTGACTGGAACGAGCAGAAGATGCTTGCGGCGTTTATAAAAAACGGTGTAAGCGAGAGCCATTTTGCCGCTTCGACCGGCTACGGTTATGGCGACAGGGGGCGCGAAACGCTTGACCGCGTTTTTGCCGATGCGTTCGGCGCGGAAGATGCGCTTGTGCGGCATAACTTTGTCAGTGGGACGCATGCCCTTACGGTTGCGCTGTTTGGCGTGCTGCGCCCGGGGGACACCATGATGAGTGTTACAGGGATACCTTATGACACGCTGCGCCCTGTTATTGGGCTTACGGGCAATGGCAACGGTTCGCTGAAAGAATTTGGCATTAAATATGAGCAGGTAGACCTTACGCCGGAAGGGAAACCTGATTATGCGGAAATCGAGCGCCGTGTAAATCCGGGTGTGCGCATGGTGTATATCCAGCGCTCACGCGGGTACAGCCTGCGCCCGTCGCTGTTTGTGGAAGAAATAGAAAAAATTGCAGAGATTGCGAAGCGGAAAGCGCCTGACTGCATTGTTATGGTAGACGACTGCTACGGCGAGTTCGTGCAGCGCGACGAGCCGGTTTCCCACGGTGCCGACCTTATGGCCGGCTCGCTTATAAAGAACCCGGGCGGCGGCATTGCCCCGACGGGCGGATATATTGCTGGAAGGAAAGACCTTGTGGAAAGCTGCTCATACCGCCTTACAGCGCCAGGTGTAGGGCGTGACGTTGGCGCTACGCTCGGCAATAACCGTGAGCTTTTTATGGGCGCTTTCCATGCGCCTGTTGTAACGGGAGAAGCTTTAAAAACGGCTGTGTTCACAGCGGCGCTTTTCCACATCTTTGGCTATGAAGTTTCCCCAAAGTATGACGAGCCGCGTGCCGATATTATTCAGACTGTCGGGCTGAAAACGGAAAAAGCGCTGATTGCTTTCTGCCAGGGTGTGCAGAAAGGCGCGCCGGTGGATTCTTTTGTCACGCCGGAGCCATGGGACATGCCCGGCTATGACTGCAAAGTGATTATGGCTGCCGGTGCCTTTACACTCGGCGCCTCAATAGAGCTTTCGGCCGATGCACCGCTGCGCGAACCATATGCCGCGTGGATGCAGGGAGCGCTTAACTATCCGAGCGGCCGCCTTGGCGCGATGCTGGCCGCGCAGTCGATGCTCGAACAGGGCGAATTAAAAATCGGCTGATTGCCAAAAAGCTGATTTTAAGGTATAATACTTTCATGCGCTGCGGCGCATATTTGCGGGTGTGGTGGAATTGGCAGACACGCAAGATTTAGGTTCTTGTGGGAAACCATGCAGGTTCAAGTCCTGTCACCCGCACCATCTAAGCCACGAAAGGAAATGCTTTCGTGACTCTTTTTGTGTCGCCTATTTTAATTTTGGACGATAAAATAGAAAAAAAGAGGCGCAGCCGTGGAGGAATGACTCTACGGCTGCGCCGCTATTATGTAAAATATGGCTTTTTACGTTGTAATTGGTTCAATTTGGGAATATAATTAGGCTAAAATAATTAATAAAGGGGATTGTCAAGATGGCATATATCAATTCAGTTAATATAAACTCTGGCTGTTCATGTTTTCAAAACAATGTGTCAATTCCTTTTGTTAATGATAAGCTTAATGTTATCTATGGTGCCAACGGCAGTGGAAAAACAAGTATAACAAAAATTTTTTCTCTGCTATCAGACAACTATTCAGATGATAAAAAAAGTACTATTTTTAGTTCATTACATAAATTGAATTGTCCGGAGCCACTTGATGTTTCTTGTGTTCTATCTGATGGAACTGTTATTACACCGGGACATGATAAATTTTCAGGAAATATTTGCATCTTTAATAGCGATTATACCAGAGAGAAGATTCAGATCAATGATTTCAGTGCGAATAATTTTAGCGTAAAAAATGCTATAGCGGAGAATTTACAAAATCCGTTAAAAGAAGACTACATGATGAAAAAAGCAGAATATGAGATCGCACAAAAAGCATACGACGATTATAATGCAAATACTATTGTTAATGATCAGCAGCAAATGATATGTGATGTTTCAGAAAATAAAGCACTCGTTGATTCAAAGCAAAATACAAAATAAATAGTTGAAGATATTGTTAAACAAATTTCCACTAAGACAATCCCAACAATAATAGATCAGAAAACATTATTGGATGAATATAAAACCTATAGTGGTGTATCCGATAATAATAATATTTCAGCATTCATTGATGAACAGTATTTACAAAAGTTCAGTGACTATTGTTGCGCATTGATAAAATTACTAAAGTTTTCGGAAGATAATGAGAAGACAGAGTTTGCTAGTAGGATAGTGGCCCAAAAACCAGAAGAAGTGCAGAGATGGATAAAGGATGGCATAAATATTATAGAGAAAGACTGTTGTCCTTTTTGTAATAGGTCATTAGATGATGCAACTAAGCAAATGATTAGTGCCTATAACAGCTTCGCAAAATCAGAACGTTCTAAAACAAAAGAGCAATTAGCTTTGCTCCTGGAGGCTATTAATAAGCAATATAATATGTATCAGAATTATGATGTTATTAAACATCAACTCAAAAACTACGAGAAAATTATGCCGACTTTTGAAAAAGTTATAAGCAAAATAAGTGGTATGGAAAAATATATCTGTGACATTAAAGATGAATTAACTAAAGCTATAGCTTCCAAACTTGAACCCCAAAACATCACAAGAAATATTTCTACTGATTATGAACTGAGTATAGACAAAGAGAAATTTAGCGATATTAAGTATATCAATTCTGAACTTTTACAACTAGATACAAATCTGAAATATGCTGCCATTAATAAAAAAAGAGTCAGAGATAATTATATAGATAAATTCTTAAAGCCAAAGCTTGCTCACACATATTCAAGCGATTATCAGAAATTATTTCAATTGGCACTAGAAGCAAAAGAATGGCTATGGATATATCCAAAGAAACTTATTTGCAAGATTTATCACAGAAAAAGCCATTAATTAAAAAAATGAATGAAATTCTCAATGATATTGGACTATCAAAATTTCAGGTTGATCCACAGTTCAACCTTGTTTTGAATTCAAAAAACATTAGTCATAGTATTAATAGTTACCTAAGCGATGGAGAAAAAACAGTTATTGCCTTTTTTTTATTTGTCGCAGAAATCGCACTAAAATTCAGCCAAAATATTGAACTGATAGTAATTGACGATCCTATATCATCACTAGATTATGATTTTATTTACAATATAAAGTCATTTATCGATTCACTCTATGATCGAATGAAAACAACAACTCAATTCATTGTCCTTACACATAATAATATCTTTTATAATATGTTGAAATATAGAAGCAACCAAAATTTTGGGAAATTGGATTTTTCAATTGCGGGAAGCATATATGTATCCGGAGAAAAAGAGGAAACATTATACATGGAAAAATTAAAAGTTATTAAGAATATAGCTATGCAAGAATCAGATGTTTCCCTAGAGCAGAAGACGTTTATTCCCAATCATTGTAGATTCATCCTTGAAAATGTTGCTAATTTTTTCTTTCCAAATACAAATTGTCCAATTGATGTACTTGAAAGTGATATCAGGAGAGATGATAGTGAGACTAGAATTAATAAAGGTAAATTAACTACCTTGTTTAGTGCCATTCAGATAGGTTCCCATAGTTTGCTAAATGCATCGCTTGATCAAGATAGCATAATATCTGATCCACAATATAAAGAAATTTGCAGGACTATAATTAAAATAGTAAAAAAATATTGTCCTCGTCAACTTGAGATAGCATAGTAGGACACCTGCATTCAAAGAACCGGCCCCAAGGCATTTTTGTCTTGGGGCCGTATTTGTTATCATACTTATGCACTGCAAAGGTTCTTCTTCTCTGTTTCAAGTCCTTCCAGAACCTTGACGCTGCCGTACTGACGGAGATTGTACCGGGAGACAGAAGACTTGCAGTTGTACGTGACAGGCGTTCCGGAACCGGGGTTGAATGTTGCCTTGAAAGCTGTTTCCAACTTTCTCGGGTGCGATGGTGGGAGTGTGCGGGCATACCTGATGATGCCAAATTCGTTTGGCATGGGATGGCAAAAGCCAGGGTCGGCAAATAGAGGATTCTTTATCCCAACAGCAAAGTTTTATACCTGGTATCGAAATCTATTAGCAAAGGGGGCATAAAGTTGGAAGAATACAAAGAAATTAAAAAACGGCTTATCGACGGCGAGCACACTATCAAATGGTTGTGGAGGCTTGTCAGAGTTAAGGGATATTCGACGCTCGCATACAGCCGCTTTTGTGAAATCCTGAATGGATCATACCTTGGCGGCTATGCTCCCGGTGTGCTGGATGCCGCCGAAAAGGTACTCGATGAGCAGCAGAAATCTGCCTGACCGGGCAGAAAGGAGGACAAACCATGAAAAAATTAGAACCCTGCTGCTCAAACTGTGAGTACTGTGTTGAGGACACTGATATAGGCAAGCCGATACGCTTCTGCCGGCAGGCACACCAGAGGCTTAACAGACACTTTCGGACAAGCCCAATGTGGTGCCCGTTAAGGAAGGAGGGACAAGTCAATGAGACTGCGTAAACAAGTTTTAGGAACCCGTAACATGGTGGGCTTACGTGTTGAAACAGCACGTAAAAATCAGGGCATGAAGCAAAAAGAACTCTTAGCTCAGCTTCAGGTCAATGGTATTAATATGAACGCTTCAAGCCTTTCAAAGCTGGAAGGACAAATCCGTTACGTAACAGATTATGAGCTTAACGCACTCGCCGATATCCTGAGCGTGAGTGTTGATTGGCTCATTGGAAGGAGGTGAATCAAAATGAGCAGATTGCATTTTGCACAACCCGTGAGCAAATGGCCGGCGCGCATTCTCAGCGCTGTTACTCCGTCAGATGGTCAGCCGGCGCGTGAAGAATCTCACCGACAGCGAGTACACTGCCGCCATAGAATAACCGCCCGGAAGCATCACCTGCCGCAGCGTGCCGGGCATCTGGACCTTGACCATATCAGCATCGGCAGAATGGACTACATAGCGGAGATTGTAGCCGAGGCGGTCGGGCAGGACAGGCTGTCCCGTAGCACCCTCGAAATTGCCCGGAATGACCGGGA
>DHSD01000006.1 GCA_002411365.1 Ruminococcaceae bacterium UBA5295 | reverse complement strand
AATATTTAATAACTAATAATTGCAGTAAAAGTTTGACTGCGGCAGGAGGAATATCGATGCAGGCTATCATATTAACAGCAGGAATGGGCAAAAGGCTAAAAGCCATGACGCATGATAACACGAAATGTATGAAATAAAAGTAAAAGCGAGTTTTTAACCGTTTCAGTTCAAACCGTTGAAAACTTTTTGGAGCGGTGCGCTGCAGGCCTGTGCAGTTGCGGAGAAAACTGAAATTGTATATAATATTTTTATGGCATCGGAAACTTAAATTAAGGATAAAGAAGGATACATCAATATGAAACTGGGAATTGTGGGGCTTCCTAATGTTGGGAAAAGCACGCTTTTCAATGCAATCACTAATGCGGGGGCGCAGGCGGCAAACTATCCGTTCTGCACCATAGAGCCTAACGTCGGCACTGTTATGGTGCCTGACAAGCGCCTTGACTGGCTTGCGGACCTGTACCATCCGGTTAAGTACACGCCTGCTACAATAGAGTTTGTTGACATTGCAGGCCTTGTGCGGGGCGCTTCGAAAGGCGAGGGCCTTGGCAACAAATTCCTTGCGAATATCCGTGAATGCGATGCGATAGTCCATGTAGTGCGCTGCTTTGTGAATGACGACATCATTCATGTTGAAGGCAGCATAGACCCAAAGCGCGACATCGAAACAATCAACCTTGAGCTTATCCTCTCAGACCTGGAAGTGCTTGACCGCCGCATTGAGAAAACGAAAAAGCTCATAAAGACGGACAAGAAGTATCAGGCCGATTTTGACTTTTTCAACCGTGTAAAAAGCACGCTAAATGCAGGGAAAGCTGCTCGTACGGTAGAGTGCACAGAAGACGAGGCAAAGCTGCTCGCCTCGGTTTCGCTGCTGAGCAACAAGCCGGTTATTTATGCGGCTAATATGAGCGACAGCGACTTTAAGGGCGGCATTGAGAACAATAAGTACTACAAAACTGTTGAAGGAATCGCAAAAGCGGAAGGTGCGGCAGTCCTTCCGATATGCGCTGAAACAGAAGCCGAAATAGCCGATATGGCGCCGGACGAGAAAAAGATGTTCCTCGAAGATATGGGCCTTGAGGAATCCGGCCTTGACCGCCTGATACGCGCATGCTACAGCCTGCTTGGCCTTATCAGTTTCCTTACGGCGGGCAAAGAGGAAGTGCGCGCATGGACGATCAGGAACGGCACAAAGGCACCTCAGGCTGCAGGCAAGATCCATACAGATTTCGAGCGCGGGTTTATACGTGCGGAAGTCGTGCCATTCGACGAGCTTGTCAAGTGCGGAGATATAAACAATGCGCAGGAAAAGGGCCTTGTCCGCTCTGAGGGCAAGGACTATGTGATGAATGACGGTGATGTCGTTTTATTCCGCTTTAATGTGTAGCGTTATTTTTTAAGGACGGCTGAGTTTGAAGAGCGTGTTCTTAAAAGGCACGCTGGGCAGGAATATATGATTTGCCATGCTGTTTTCAGTTTATTCATAAAAAATGCATGGAATTTTCAAGAATCTTTCATGAGAAAGTAATAAATTGCATATATAATATAGTCGTTCCAGAAAAAACGAAAGAAAAACGGAACGTATTAAATACTGCGGGAGGATGCGGTGAGGCCGGAATACCGGACCACAGGCTCCGCAGACAAACAGCAAGTTTCCTCACAAGAGGACATTTCATATATAGCCCTCCTCTTTCTTTCTTTTTTGCCGCCCGACTGACTGGGCGGCATTTTTTGTACGTTGCTGGGGTCTGCCTGTAAATCAATTTGACTTTTTTTCATATTGTATAAGGGTGGGAAAGCATTTTGAAATATTGCCTTGTAAAAAAATCTGACCATCAGAAAAGGAGAAAACAATATGTGGGACAGAACGGTGCTGAAATTAAATGCGAAGTTGGCCCTCAGGGGGCACTATCTAACAGCTTATATAGTGTGCCTTGTGTCTTCACTGATTAACAGTATTTTTGCCTCGTTGGTGTCTTCGGGCATAGATTCCGCTTATTTATTCAGCCCTTTTTACAGCATTAAGCGCAGCAAAGCGCCGCTGCTGGCTGTTGTGCAGATCCTTGTGACTATTTTTGTTATCCTGCCGCTTTCGGTAGGCGTTGCGCGCTTTTTTGTGCGCAACCACTTTGGCACTACCGATGCAAAAATGGTTTTGAGCGGTTTCAGCATGGACTACTCCGGAACTTTGGGCAACATGGCGGCGGTGTTCTTCATTGTCTTTTTAGGCACGTTGCTCCTTGTCATACCTGGCATTATTATGGCGCTGAAATACTGCATGGTGCCGTACATACTTTCCGACAACCCGTCAATATCCGGTAAGCGTGCAAGGCAGATAAGCAATTTGATGACGTACGGTGAAAAAGAATCTATTTTTATACTGTACCTCTCGTTTTTCGGCTGGTACCTGCTCGCATGGGCTGCCGCAGGCGTAATGTCAAAAATCGTGCATCCGCTGGGCTGGCTTTTTACAGCTCTGGCATATGCGGCCGTAGCGGTTTACGTCGATGCGACGGTTGCAGAGCTTTACATCTTTATGCGTGACCGTGCCATCCGCAGCGGAATAGTCAGCCCCGCCGAGCTGAATCTTTCACCAGCGGAAATGCAATAATTTTTTAAAAATCTATTAAAGAATTCCTGCTTTGTGACGATATTTAAAAATGGATACTTTAATTTTCGAGTTTAAGGCGGGATTTTAAGTGGAAATTGATAAAATTGCTTCGGCTGCCGCGCCAGGGCAGTGCGTACCAGGCGTAGCGCAGTCGTCAGGCTCACAGAATTCACAGATAATGGAGCTGCGTAGGCTTGCGGATTCCATACGAAAAATGGAAAATGACTGCCGTGTTACAGCACGTGTGCAGAGGGTTTCAGGCTCGACGGTTCAGATGAAACTCCGCGAATATGACAGCCTGCTTTCAAAAGTAAATGACCAGATCCATCAGCTCGAACAGCAGAACAGGCGTGAAGAGGCAAATCCGGATGAGCTTGCAAAGACGAAACGGATAGGTGTTTCCATGCTTCAGTATAATACGGATATTTCGCGTGTTATCATGCACGGTGCAGCTAAAGCGTCAGCCAGGCCTAAAGCAGGCGTTGTGGTATCTCAGCAGAAAGTTGTAATGCCGGACGCCCGGCAGCAGGAAAAACTTTCAGAAAGGCATGACGAAGAAAAGCAGACCAACCCTTCGCTGGATGTTCTCGCATAATATTGCCGTTTTGTCATGAAGCGGCATTGATACCTTAATGAAAACCCGTAAATAAAAATAAAAAGGAGAGCCGCAGTTATGCGGCTCTCCGACGTCTATATAGAATCAGCTACGGCAATTCCATCATTAATGGAATGCCTCAGCAGGCGCATCAGGGCTTTCTGTTTTCACTCTGCAGAAGAAAAAGCGGAAAGCTTTCGGCACCTGCCTTGCAGCTGTTTTCTCTTTTATGCCGTGGAAAAGGTTTCCGTGGCAAGAGACTGCGAAACTAATCACCAAACATGTTTTTTATCTTTTCAAAAAAAGATTTGCGCTTCTGGTAGTTTTTCTCTTCGCCGACGGACTCGAATTCCTTTAAGAGGTCTTTCTGCTTTTGGGAAAGGTTGCGCGGCACTTCCACCGTAATGCGGACGTACTGGTCACCGCGGCCTCTGCCGCCAAGTTTCTGTATTCCTTTGCTGCGCAGCTTAAATATATCTCTCGGCTGTGTGCCCGGATGTACCTCGTATTCCACGCGGCCGTCAATAGTAGGGACAATCACTTCCGCGCCGAGGGCTGCCTGTGTAAATGTAATCGGCAGCTCGCACCATATATCATTGCCGCGGCGCTCGAAAATCGGATGCGGGTTAACATGGACGTAAACATGGAGGTCACCGCTATGCCCGCCGTTTGTGCCGGCATTTCCCATTCCGCTAACGTTAAGGACCTGCCCGTCACCGATGCCGGCGGGTATATTTATCTCAATAGACTTGCGCTGGCGGACATGGCCTGTGCCTCCGCATGCCGGGCATGGAGAGTCAATTACCTTGCCTGTGCCTCCGCAGCGGTCGCAAGTGCGGCTCGTCTGCACAACACCGAACGGCGTCCGTTGGCTTATGCGAACCTGGCCTGTGCCTCCGCACTGCGGGCATGTGCGCGTTGCGCCGTTTTTTGCGCCTGTTCCATGGCATTCGCGGCACGCGGCGACGTTCTCATAGGATATCGTTTTTACGCAGCCTTTGGCTGCTTCTTCGAAACTGATTGTTACAGAAGATTCGCTGTCGCTTCCGCGGCGCGGCGTGTTTGTTGCCGCGCGGCGCGTACTTCCGCCGAATCCACCGAACCCGTCGAAACCATCAAATACGCTGTTAAAAATATCATCAATATTTATATTGCCAGTGAAAGGGCTCCCACCGGCTCCGCCGCCGAAATTCGGGTCGACACCTGCCTGACCGAATTGGTCGTAGCGCGCACGCTTGTTTTTGTCTGAAAGGACTTCATAGGCTTCATTTACTTCCTTGAATTTTGCTTCTGCGTTTTTGTCGCCCGGATGAAGGTCAGGATGGTATTTTTTTGCAAGTTCGCGGTACGCTTTTTTGATTTCGGCTTCGGAGGCATTTCTCGGCACGCCCATAACTTCATAGTAATCTTTATTTTCAGCCAAGCCTTATCACTCCCGAATAAATGCTGCAGGGACTTTTTATGTCCTGTTTAGCGTAAGAGGGGCAGCCGCATGGCTGCCCTTCCCGCCTTCTGGAAAGCGGCGAAAATTTACCGGATTCTGAAAAGAAATCCTGCAGTTCTGTGAAATCACAAGTTCTTCCAGGCTTCGACATTTTCCTCGCTTTGTGAAAATCTGATATTGAAATCATTTACTGCACTACTGCAGATCAGTCAATTTTGGTTTACTTTTTATCTTTGCCGTCTACATCATGATATTCAGCATTATAGACTGTGTTGCCGTTCGCATCAGTAGTTGGGCCTGCGTTGGAATTAGAACCAGCCGGTCCCTGCTGCGGGTTTGCTGCCTGGCCCTGCTGTGGGGCAGAATTCTTGTAGAGCTTTTCGCTGACGGCATACATGGCCTTCTGCAGGTCATCTGTTTTTGCCTTGATATCGTCGGTATTGTCAGATGACATCGCTGCGCGCAAAGCTGATACTTTCGAGTTGAGGTCTGTCTTGTCGGCATCGGGGATCTTGTCGCCGCTGTCTTTGATGAGCTTTTCAACTGTGTAGCACAGGTTTTCGGCCTCGTTCTTTTTATCGATAGCTTCACGGCGCTTCTTATCATCGGCCTCATACTTCTGGGCTTCTTTAACGGCCTTGTCAACATCGTCCTTGCTCATGTTGGTGCTGGAAGAAATCGTAATCTTCTGCTGCTTGCCTGTGCCGAGGTCTTTGGCGGAAACGTTTACAATGCCGTTGCTGTCGATATCGAAAGTAACCTCAATCTGAGGGATTCCGCGAGGTGCCGGCGGGATGCCGTCAAGTTTGAAGATACCGAGCTGCTTGTTGTCTTTCGCAAACTCACGTTCGCCCTGCAGGACGTTGATCTCAACTGAAGTCTGGCCGTCTGCTGCTGTTGAGAAAGTCTGGCTTTTCTTAGTCGGTATTGTCGTGTTGCGGTCGATTATCTTTGTCATTACGCCGCCCATTGTCTCAACGCCGAGTGAAAGAGGCGTAACGTCGAGCAGCAGCAGGCCTTTCACTTCGCCGCCGAGAACACCGGCCTGAAGGGAAGCGCCAATCGCAACGCACTCGTCCGGGTTAATGCCCTTAAACGGTTCTTTTCCGGAAAGCTTTTGAACGGCTTCCTGCACTGCCGGCATACGGGAAGAACCGCCGACCATGAGGACTTTGCTGATGTCGTTAAACGTAAGGCCTGCGTCGGAAAGGGCCTGCTTAACCGGGCCGACCGTTCTTTCCACAAGGTCTGCCATCAGCTCTTCAAACTTTGCGCGGGTGAGCGTCATGTCAAGGTGCTTCGGGCCCGTTGCGTCTGCCGTAATGAACGGCAGGTTAATCTGAGAAGAAGTCATGCTGGAAAGTTCAATCTTTGCTTTTTCAGCCGCTTCCTTCAGGCGCTGCATGGCCATCTTGTCGCCGGAAAGGTCAATGCCGTTTGCTTTTTTGAAGTCGTCAACCATCCAGTTCATCACGCGCTGGTCGAAGTCATCGCCGCCGAGGTGTGTGTCACCGGCTGTAGCAAGGACTTCCTGCACGCCGTCGCCCATCTCAATAATGGAAACATCGAATGTGCCGCCGCCGAGGTCGTAGACCATTATCTTCTGTTCGCCGCCCTTGTCAATCCCATAAGAAAGCGCTGCGGCCGTCGGCTCGTTGATAATGCGTTTCACGTCAAGGCCGGCAATTTTGCCTGCGTCTTTTGTTGCCTGGCGCTGGCTGTCGCTGAAGTAGGCCGGAACAGTAATAACGGCAGAGTTTACCGTTTCGCCAAGGTAAGCCTCAGCGTCGGTTTTCAGCTTCTGGAGTATCATAGCTGAAATCTCCTGCGGGGTAAAGGTCTTGTCGTCTATCCTTACTTTATAATCAGAACCCATTTTCCTCTTGATGGAAGAAATTGTGCGGTCCGGGTTCGTTATTGCCTGGCGCTTTGCCACCTGGCCGACCATGCGCTCGCCGGTCTTTGAGAATGCAACAACGGACGGCGTTGTGCGTGCGCCTTCAGAGTTGGGGATGACAACAGGCTTACCGCCTTCAATAACAGCTACGCATGAGTTTGTTGTACCGAGATCGATACCAATTGTCTTCGACATATTTATTACCTCCAGTTACTCTGTTTCATTTGATTTATATCTTATAAAGGTGCCCGAAAGGACTGCCGGTATATTCTCTGCAGTCTGCTGAATCCCAAAATATTTTATCAGTTCGCTACCTGCACCATGGCGTGGCGAACTACCTTATTTCCTATTTTATAGCCTTTCTGCAGCACTTTTGCGATGACATTTTCACCGAGCGACTTGTCTTCAACATGGGAGACCGCGCTGTAAAGGGCCGGGTCGAAAGGATCGCCCTCTTTGCCCATTTCGGTGACACCGAGCTTCTTAAGGGCAGACTGCATCTGCTTCTGCGTCATTTCAACGCCCTTGCGCAGGTCTTCTGCAGAACATTCTTTCTGTGCAAGCGCGCGTTCCAGATTATCTTCAACACTCAGCATTTCATTTACGGTATCGGCCGTGGCGTCTGCATAGATAGTTCCTTTTTCGCGTGCTGTCCGCTTGCGGAAATTATCATATTCGGCGGCTGTGCGCATAAGGACGTCTTTCTGCTTTGCGGCTGCGTCCTGGCTTTCTTTCAGCTGCCTGCGTGTTTCTTCAAGTTCCTGCTTGAGCTTATCTTCGGCCGACGGCTGCTCCTTTTCCGATTTCTCAGGCTCTGCCTTTTTTGCTTCCGGCTTCGTTTCTACTTTTTGTTCCTGCTTTTTTGCCTCTTCTTTTGCTTGCGGGGCATTTTTTACTTTTGTTTTTTCTTGGTTCAAGGGAACCCCCCCTTTTTAATCTAGATCCATCAGCTCCGTCAGCATCCTGCCAACTGAACTGGAAAGATACTCCATATTGGAAATTATTTTGCTGTAATTCATGCGCGTGGGGCCAAGGACGGCTATGGCACCGGCATCCTTGCTGCCTATGCAGTAACGGGAAACAATCACACTGGAATCTTCCAGCTCAGGCTCTTTAATCTCCCTGCCTATAAATACCTGGAGAGGGGCTGAATCATGCCGCTCAAGAAGCCGGTGCAGCTCAGTCGGGCGTGAGAGGAAGTCAACTATATGCATTATCTCCTCCTGACTGAACTCAGGGTAGAATAGAAGGTTTACCTCGCCGTTAAGGCAGATGTTTGAGCGCATAGATTCGCGCGCAGCGTCTGCAACAGCCGCAAGCGCAGAGCTCATCATCATTGCTATGTTGCCGAAAGAAGCTGCGAGCGTCTGCATATAAGCCGGTGTGACGGATGCAACAGGCACACCGGCGAGCTTATCGTTCAGCATGCGGAAGAACACGCGCAGGATCTCCGGCGTAAGGTCAAAGTCGCAGTGGAACACCCGGCTCTTCATAGTGCCGGCCGAAGTCATAAGGATAACCATCGCAGTCCGGCGGCTCGTCTGCACGAGCTGCACCGCGCGTATCACGCCGTTTTCCCCGCTTGGCGTAGTAGAGACCGCCGCATACCTCGTCATGGAGGCGAGAACTTTTGCGGCGCCGTCGAGCAGCTTCTCCGGGTCATAGGCCGAAGGCAGAATCATGCTGTCAAGATACTGCTTTTCCTGCCTTGAGATTGGCCGCCGCTTCATGAGCGTGTCAATATACACGCGGTAGCCTTTCTGTGAAGGGATACGCCCTGCCGATGTGTGCGGCTGCTCCAGCAGGCCCATGCGGTTAAGTTCGCTCATCTCGTTGCGCACTGTTGCGGAAGACACGCGAAAATCAAGGGCATTGCAGAGCGATTTTGAACCGACAGGCTCACCCGTAGCAATATACTGTTCTACAACTGCTGCAAGTATTTTCCTTTGCCGTTCGCTGAGTTCCAACTCTTTTCCCTTCTCGCTCTTTGAGTTAGCACTCTATATGTAAGAGTGCTAACTCTGTTTATAAGAGTACCATTACTTTGCCCGGTTGTCAATATCTTATTTGTAAACTAATTATTAAGTATTGTATGGCGCGGATGATGGCGTTTTAGGTAACGCAAAAAGTACCTCGGCCGTAAGTGTGTTTGAAAGCAGAAAGCCGTGCGGGGTAAACCGGAACCCGCCGCTCCAGCATGAGGTTAGGCCGCAGGATTCATAGAACTTCGCCGCGCGGCGTATGCGCCCGGGTATAGGCATGCCGAACCTTTCCCGGCAGGCGCTGTCCGTAAGGCCTTCTGCAAGGCGCAGGCGCAGCATGGCAAATTCGTCAAAGCTGCCGCCTTCGCCGTCCTGCACAGGGGCGCTTCCATGCAGGAATTTCTGCAGGCTGCTTTCGAAATGGAACCTTCTGCCGTTTATATATGAATGTGCCGATGGCCCGAGACCCAGATATTCTTCGCAGTGCCAATACTTTAAATTATGGCTGCTTTCGAAGCCCGCCTTGGCAAAATTGGAAATCTCGTACTGATGGTATCCCCGCTTTTCAAGCTCATTGCACGTGGTGAGGTAAAGCCCTGCAGATGCTTCTTCATCAGGCAGCCTGAGACTTTTGCGGTTTTTCCAATACACGGTGCGCGGCTCAAGAGTAAGAATATAGGCAGAGATATGCGGAACGCCAAGCCCGGCGCAGAAATCCATTGAGTTTATAAGGCTGGCTTTATTTTGCCCCTGGACGGCGAGCATTAAGTCAAGCGATATATTTTCGATTCCGGCTTTTCGGGCTGACTGTACGGCGCGTGTTGCGTCACAGGGCGTGTGGCTCCGCCCGAGAAGGCGGAGCTCTTCCACGTTTGCGGACTGAAGCCCGAGTGAGATTCGGTTCACCCCCGCTGCGTGCACTTCTTCCATAAATCCAGAAAGCTCGCTGCCGGGGTTTGCTTCAACAGTGATTTCGGCGCCATTAAGGCCAAACGCACGCCGGGCCGCTTCTGTTATGCGCGCAATCCTTCTGCCGCCGAGGAGGCTCGGAGTCCCGCCGCCGAAATAGAGTGTGTCGGCAGGCCGGTGGATCTTTTCGGAGAAGAAATTTATCTGATTTATTATACAGCCGGTATAATCGTCCATCAGGTTTTCGGCGCCGCAAAGGGAGAAAAAGTCACAGTAAGGGCACTTGCTGCGGCAGAACGGGACATGGATATAGAGCCCTATAGGCCCGCTGCTGCTTTTGCCCATCTTATTATCCTCCCTATTCGTCAAGTTTAAGCACGCTCAGGAATGCGTCCTTCGGAATTTCAACGGAGCCTATCTGGCGCATACGTTTTTTGCCCTCCTTCTGTTTTTCGAGGAGCTTCTTCTTGCGTGAGATATCGCCGCCGTAGCATTTGGC
This sequence comes from Ruminococcaceae bacterium UBA5295, assembly GCA_002411365.1. GTDB lineage: Bacteria > Bacillota > Clostridia > Oscillospirales > Acutalibacteraceae > Thermocaproicibacter. The sequence continues at coordinate 30,567 of DHSD01000006.1, read as the reverse complement.
GAGAACGTCCTTGCGCAGCGCCTTAACGGTTTCGCGCGCGATTATGCGGCCCCCCACGCACGCCTGGATAGGAATCTCAAAAAGCTGGCGCGGTATCTTTTCCTTTAGCTTCTGCACCATTCTGCGGGCGCGCGGATACGCTTTGTCTGAATGTATAATGAACGAAAGCGCGTCAACAGGTTCGCTGTTTATAAGTATGTCGAGCTTTACAAGGCTGCTCTTTTTATAGCCGGAAAGTTCATAGTCAAAAGAAGCATACCCGCGGGTGCGGCTTTTGAGCGCGTCGAAAAAGTCGTAAATTATCTCATTAAGCGGCAGCTCATAGTGTATGTCGACACGGTCGGTGTCCAGATAATCCATATCTATAAAAGTGCCGCGGCGCTCCTGGCAGAGGTCCATAATCGCCCCTATGTAGTCTTTGGGCGTGTATATATGCGCGTTGGCAATCGGTTCTTCAGCCTCGGCAATTTTTGAGGGGTCAGGGTAGTTTGTCGGGTTGTCTATTTCAATTGACGTGCCGTCTGTGAGCTTGAGGTGGTAGATAACGCTCGGGGCGGTCGTTATGAGGTCAAGGCTATATTCACGCTCAAGCCGCTCTTGCACGACTTCCATGTGCAGAAGGCCAAGAAAGCCGCACCTGAAGCCAAAGCCCAGCGCCGCCGATGTTTCAGGCTCAAAGCTGAGGGCGGCGTCGTTAAGCTGCAGCTTTTCGAGCGCATCTTTAAGTTCCGGATATTTGGCCCCGTCTGCCGGGTAGATTCCGCAAAAGACCATCGGCTGCGCAGGGCGGTAGCCCGGCAGCGCCTTTTTTGCGGGATTTGCCGCAAGTGTTATGGTGTCGCCTACACGTGCTTCGCGCACGTCTTTGATGGAAGCTGAAATGACGCCTACATCTCCCGCGCTTAAACATTCGGCGGGCTCAAATTTCGTGGCGCGCATATAGCCGCAGTCAACGACGGTGAATTCCCCGCCGGCAGACATCATGCGGATAACGTCGCCCGGCTTCACAGTGCCGTCAAACACCCGTATATGTGCTACAGCGCCTTTGTAGGAATCGTAATAGGAGTCGAATATAAGCGCTTTCAGCGGAGCATTTCCGTCGCCTTTAGGCGGCGGCACGTCTTTGACTATCTGCTCCATTACTTCGCCGACATTTGTGCCGAGTTTGGCGGAGATGCAGGGAGCCTCGTCGGCCGGAATACCGATGACGTCTTCTATTTCTTTCCTGACTTTTTCAGGCTGGGCGCTGGGCAGGTCGATTTTGTTTATGACAGGCAGTATCTCAAGCCCCGCGTCTACGGCGAGGTAAGTATTTGCGAGCGTCTGCGCCTCAATGCCTTGAGTTGCGTCAACAACAAGCACAGCCCCCTCGCATGCTGCGAGCGAGCGTGAAACCTCATAGTTGAAATCCACATGGCCCGGCGTGTCTATAAGGTTAAAAATATAGTCCTGCCCGTTCTCTGCATGGTAAAGAAGCGTAACGGCGTGCGATTTTATTGTTATTCCGTGTTCACGCTCGAGATCCATATTGTCGAGTATCTGGTCTTCCATCTCACGCAGAGGCACGGAATCGGTGAGCTCAAGGATACGGTCAGCAAGCGTGCTTTTGCCGTGGTCTATATGGGCTATGATGCAGAAGTTGCGTATATTTTTGCGTGGTATGTTCAAAAGGTAAACACCTGCTTTCCCCGGCTTCTTCTAAAAATAGCCAGAACCGGATTTTAAAATCGGCTTATTGTAAAAAGAATAGCGGCAGGCAATCTGCCTGCCGCCGTCCCTCCGCGGGCAGCAGGCCGCTCAGTAGCGGTTGAGGCCGCGGTAATATTTTTCATTGAGAAGGCGCTTCTTTTTGCTGCGCTTCGGCCGGTGGTAGCGTTTATGCCCGGGGCTGCCGCCGCCGTTGTTATGGCTGTTACTGAAGATAACTATTAAAATTACAAGTATGCCGAGCCCTATGCATACCCAAGCGAGAATACCTATGTGGTTCATCTGGGCGGCAGACGAATTGTTTACGGCGGAGGCAAGGGGATCAACTTCGCTTACATCTTCCGCATTTGGCATGGAAACCGTGCTGGACGGTGACTTTGAAGAGCTGCTTCCTTCAGAGGCAGCAGCCGCTAAAGAACTTGACGAAGAAGAGTATGTGGCCGTGTAATGCCTTCTGGAACTTGTTGGCTCACGGTAATAATTCTGGCTTGAGTAGGCAGACGGCGCTTTACTGTACATATTGGACGAAGTTTTATAAATTGGCTTGGGTTTGGAAGGTGCCTTGGAGCTGGAAGGGGGTTGGGGTTTGGAAGGTGACGGACTGGGAGACGGCGAAGGGCTGGAACTTTGCTTAGGCTTATCAGGCGATGGAGTCGACGTCCGTTCATTACCACCATCTGTGTTTTTAGGTTCTGTCGCACAGGCAGGCACGATATATCCCGGTATGATGGAAGCATTTATAAAAACACAGCAAAACAGAAAAAGAGCCGTGAGAAAAATGCCGAGTGTTTTTTCCCGTCTGTTCATGAAAATCCCCCGTTATTTGTCCGTAGATTCTTTACAAATAAATCCGGCAGAATGCAGCCTGCTGCCGAAAAAAAGAAATAGTTAGGTCATTTAAAATAATTATATATCATATCCATGCCCCAATGCAAGCAAAGTACGGATTTTTCCCGGTAATGCGAAAGATAAGTGTTTTCCCGTCGCCGAATTCGATGCGGCGGCACTGAAAATCGACGTCCGCCATGCCGTAAAGCAGGGCGATAATAAGGAGGGCGACAAAAAAAGAAGTCCAGAAAGCCCGCCTGCTGCGACGCATGCAGTCCATGTTAATTTTCACTTCCTGTTTTTCATGAAAGGCTTTTGAGCACTTCCGCAAGTGATTTTCCAAAAAGCTCGCCTGTGTATTCGGCTTCATCGAGTGTGTTGCCGTCTGTGCCGATTTCAACAAGCAGCGAGCCTTTAGTCATGTTTTCGTTGTACTTGCGCGCGCAGAAATCAAGAGGGCGTGCAAGGCTGGAATATTGGCCGCTGAGCATTTGCTGCAGGCGCAGGGCGAGGCGAAGGTTGCACTCCCAGTTTGGAAAGCCGAGCGAGCCGTCGTCGTCACATCCGGCAAGGACCATGAGCTGCGCTGCCTTTTTTCCGCCAATGATGACGGTTGGCTTAAGGGCCGTGCCGTCGCTGCGGTGCATTGCGTCGCGGTGGATATCGAGCGTTACCTGGATACCCGGGTATTTTTTTAAGTCTTTTTCCATTGTTGCTTTGGAGCGGTCGTAGGAGCCATTATAAGCGGGGTAGTCATGGTATGTGGTGTCATGGAATGTGTTGATGCCTGCGCTGCGGAGCTGCCCGGCTATTTTTTCGCCTACGGCGCATACGCTTTTTGTTCTGTCTGTAGTCCTTGACGTCGGTTCGTAGGATTCGGTTGTGTGCGTGTGGTAGATGAGCACCTGAGGAGAGGTGCTGTTCATTTTTATTTTAACTGCGGGGGCTTTGTTAAGCTCTTCTGAAAAATTAACCGACGTATGGCGCTCTGTGGAATTTTTTATCCACATGCTGTTGACCTCAACCCCTCCGTTTCCGATAGTGAGCTCAAGGACTTTTCCGGATACTGAGGAACTTACGCTTTGGCCGCTGGAGGGAATTGCTTTTGTGCCAGATGAGGCGCCGGAAGAAACAGCATGGGAAGACGGGGCGCTTTTTGGCGAACATGAACTGCCATCGCCTTCCTCGTGCTCTTCACTGAAAAAGCCGTCGGTGTTTCCGGCAGGGATTATGAATTCTGCGGCGACCGTCGCAGCTTTTTCGGCTGCCCCCTGCGGTATGCGGGCTGCAACACAGAAAACCCCAGCCGCCGTAAGGACGGCAGATGCGAAACATGCGGCTGCCTGCGACCATTTTTTCACGTTCTTCCCTGCTTCCCTCATTCTTAAATAGGCCATGCCTTCCTTTATTTTTATGTCGCTGGTCTTTTATAAATTACATGAACGTGGAAAGACGAGAAGGCATAAGCCCTTTTTATTTAATTTGCAAATAAGTGGTTAGATGAGCCTGCGTTTTATACGGTAAAAATTGGCAATAGAAATCTGCGTTGGTAAAATCCCATATTGCCCTGGTTTCTTTTTGCCTTCTTTTTAAAGGAAAAGAGAATTAGGTGAGCTGCTCAAAGTCCTCAACGGAAAAAGAAGGGTTGAGTGCGCGGTTTATGCCCATGGCGAGAAGGTGTGAGCCGCGCTCGATAATAAGGTCAATTTCGCGCGGCGTCACCATCATGGGCGCGCCGCGCGGGGCTGTTTTTTCTGCAGGCGCGCTGCTGCCGGAAAGGTCGAGGGCAAACGTGGCGGCGTCTACCACGGTAGGGATGCCTATGCTGATAACAGGCACACCGAGCGTGCTCCTGTCGATGCGAGGCCGGCTGTTGCCGACACCTGCGCCGGGCGAGATGCCACTGGAGCTAAGCTGCACGGTGCACCCGAGGCGGGCCGGATCACGCGCTGCAAGCGCATCAACAGCTATTACGGCGGCGGGCTTTATGGCACCGACAATGGCACGCAGGACTTCGAAAGCTTCGAGGCCCGTGCAGCCGAGTACGCCGGGGCTTACGGCGGAGACGGGCCGCAGGCTGCCGAGGCCTGTAACGCGCGCCAGCTCACCGCGGATATGGCGCGTGGCGAGGATGTGATCGGCCGTAAGCGGGCCAAGGGCATCGGGGGTGACAGCACGGTTGCCGAGGCCTGCCGCCAGCACTTCACCCCCTTTGGGGAGCAGGGACGCCAGCTCTTCGGTGTAAATTTTCAGGAGCGAGTTATCGGCGTCAATATGGTCGGAGATAGATTTTACTTCGAGGGTAATATAGATGTTGCCGTCCTGCTCAATGCGCGTCACAGTGCATCCATTTTCTACACGCCGTGTCTGACGGGCAGACTCGGTGCATTCAAGTGCAAGATCCGTGCGGAAATTCATAAAACCATCCTTTCGTTGGAGAAGTGGAGCCTTGCCTGCCTACAGATTTTTTCTTGCTTTTTCATGCAGTAAATGCTATCATAATAATAAATAGCTGCGAACTGCCGAAGGAGGTGGAACAATGCCTAACATCAAATCGGCGAAAAAACGGGTTAAAGTTATAGCTGTAAAAACAGAGAACAACAAAGCCGCAAGCACGGAATTAAAAACTGAGATAAAGAAAGCCACCACTGCCGTGAAAGCGGGAGACGCCGGGAAGGCCGAGGCCGTAAAAGCTGCAGTCAAGAAAATCGACAAGGCTGCTGCAAAGGGTATTATTAAGAAAAACAATGCAGCACATAAAAAGTCTGCGCTGGTACGCAAGCTGAATGCAGCAGGCTGAGTTCTGTGCAGTTCCCCGCATTGTATGCGGGGCTCTTTTTTTACCGGCATTGACAACCTTGTAGAAAATGCTTATTATTTAAATTGATTGGAAGCTAATTATGTCGGCTTCCTGAAAAATGGAGGTGCCCAATTTGAAACGTTCCGGAAAATTTTCAATGTGGGTGGCAATCTTTTCTGCCATTGCCGCAGTAGTTTCTATTGCTGTAGCTGTCGTGATGCTTTTTGAGAAGAAGAAAAAAGACGAAGAAGATCTGGAGCATTATCTGGACTGCTCCATCCAGTAAGGGAAACGGCGGTATTTAAAAGAAAAGCGGGCAGGTGAGGCAGCGCACCTGCCCGCTCTTTTTATTTTGTTGGAGGGAACAGATGCGCTTTTTTAAAACGGCGCGGCCGGAACGGCTTTGTTTCCCGCCATACGAGTTTTGCAAGCTGCCAGAGAACAGCAAAAAACAGATTGCCGTTTATAAGTCGGAAGAGTGTCCAGGCGAGCGAGGCGTAGCGGTATCCCTTTTTGGCGGAGAGGAAGAAAGGCTTAGCTTTTGTCGCCAGATTTTGAAAATACAGCTGCAAGGTAACCGAAAAATACGGCGGCCGCAATGCCTGCGGCGCCAGCCGTGAGCCCGCCTGAGAACGCACCGAGCAGGCCTTTTTCACGTACGGCTTTCAGTGTGCCTTTTGCCATCAGGTAGCCGAAGCCGGTCAGCGGGACGGTGGCGCCGGCACCGGCGAACTTTACAAGAGGGCCGTATACGCCGCAGGCGCCTAAAATTACGCCGAGTGTTACGAAAAAGACAAGGATGCGTGCAGGGGTAAGCTTTGTAAAATCGAGCAAAACTTGCCCTACTGCGCAGATGGCACCGCCAATGAGAAACGCACGCAGAAATTCCATGCATATCACCTCGGATTTATTTTCGCCGCCGCAGTCAGATTATATGCATATGGATAAATAAAAACAAAAAGTATCCCGATGGGCTGATTTAAAGTAATTTCTGCGTTATCCTTTTCAAAAGAAGCAAAAATCTGCCGTTTGGGCATCGCCCATGTTTCATTTTGTGAAAATCTGGTAGTAAAAATAAGAATTGATGTTTTGAACTGCCGGCTGTATGGCAGCAAAAAGCGGATACTGAAACAGCCTTCCTTTTAAAGAAAACCGTCCCAATATCCGCCTGTTTATTTATCCAATTCAGTTTTGGCCTGCGTTCAGTCGGTCACGGCAGGCATATCTCCGGGTGCATGAGAAACGCCGTTAAAATAAATATCATACCATACAAGGAATGAAAAAACCGTCCATATTTTGCGGCTGTTATCGCATTTGCCGTGATAGTGCGCGTCAAGCAGCTTTATGAGGAAATCGGTATCGAAAAAAGCTTTCGCTGTTTTTGATGTGAATGACTGCTTTACAATGCCGTAGTATTTTTCCTGGCGCAGCCAGACACGGATAGGCACAGGAAAACCGAGCTTTTTTTTCTGCGCTGTTGCTTCCGGCAGATGGCGCATAGCGGCTTTGCGCATTGCATACTTTGTACTTTGACTGTTTAACCTCATGCGCAGAGGAAGGCGCGACGCTACGTCGAACACTTTTCTGTCAAGGAAAGGCACGCGCAACTCGAGAGAATTTGCCATACTCATGCGGTCGGCTTTAAGGAGAATATCCCCGGCAAGCCAGACGTTTATGTCAAGGTATTGCATTTTTGTCACATCGTCCAAGCCATGCACGCGGTCGTAAAATGGTTTTGTGATAATCTGCGGAACTGTGGCGGGAACACTTTTGTTAAGGAGGCTGCGCTTTTCATGCATGCTGAACATGCTGCAGTTGCCGATGAAGCGCTCTTCCACTGATTTGGAGCCGCGTATAAGGAAGCTCCTTCCGCGGACGTTCTGCGGAAGCTTTTCAGCAATGGCGGCAAGCCATCTGCGCAGGCCGAGCGGCAGGCGCTGGTATGAGGCGAGGTCGTCGGGCTCGTGATAGATATTATAGCCGCCGAAAAGTTCGTCCGCACCTTCGCCGGAAAGGACGACTTTCACGTATTTGCTCGCGAGCTTCGAGACAAAATAAAGCGCAATGCATGAAGCATCGGCGAGCGGCTGGTCCATCTGGTACTGAACATGCCTGATATTGCCCCAGTACTCTTCGGGTGTTATGACATGGGAATGGTGCTCGACGCCGATCTTTTTGGAGAGGTCTTTTGCATAACCTATCTCATTGTATCTCTCGTTGGAGCCAAACCCTACTGTAAATGTTTTCTGCCCGCTGAAATAGCTTGCAACATAGCTTGAGTCTACGCCGCTGGAGAGGAAACAGCCGACTTCCACGTCGCTGATGCGGTGGGCTGCAACGGAGTCTTCGAACACGTCTTCGATGGATGCAACCGCTTCTTCTTCCGTCATGGAGTCGTCAGGCTGGAACTTTGGCTCCCAGTAGCGGTGCGTCTCGACCTTGCCGTCACGGTACCAGAGGTAGTGCGCCGGTGGAAGGCAGTAAACGCCCTCGAAAAATGTTTCCGGCGGCACAGGGTATTCGAACGAGATATAGTTGTTCAGCGCGTTCTTGTTCAGCTTTTTTTCAAAGCCAGGAAAATCAAGTATGCTCTTTATTTCGGAAGCGTACACGAAATGGCCGTTGACTTCGGCGTAGTGCAGCGGCTTTATGCCGAAAAAGTCGCGCGCGAGGAAAAGGCTTTTCTCTTTTGTGTTCCAAATGGCAAATGCAAACATTCCGCGCAGCTTGTTGAGCAGGCCTGTGCCCCATTTTTCAAACCCATGGACGAGCACTTCGCTGTCGGTGTTGGTGCGGAACTTATGCCCGTCTGCAATGAGGATTTCCCGCAGCTGTTTATAATTATATATCTCTCCGTTAAACATCAGTACGAGCGATTTGTCTTCATTATAAATCGGCTGGTCGCCCTGGCTCAGGTCTATTATGCTAAGGCGGCGGAAGCCCATTGATATGCTGCCGTCAGTATATACGCCTGACGAATCAGGCCCGCGGTGAATGATTCGGTCAGTCATTTCTTTAATGACCGTGTCACGGTCGGTTACTTCACCTGTAAATCCAACTAATCCGCACATTGTGAATCCTTTCCGCTTAAGTGGCTTTATCTGCAGACTCTGTACTTCCCCGGAATTCCGTAAGAAGCCTGCGGGCTGTTACGCAGTCGACAGGGACGAAGCTGTTGCCTTCATCGGACGGGTATGCATTCACAATCTCGAGCGACTTGCGGTATGCATCCATGCTGGTTTTGCGGATGACCGGCGTTTCCTGCCCTTCTGGGAAAAATACAAAGCCTATACGGTTTTCTTCATCACTTGCGAAACTGAAATATCCTTTTGCAGTTTTTACGCCGCGCTTTTCTTTTAAAACATCGGCGAGCGCATATTTTACAAGCTCGACGGCTGAGTCGTCGAGCCCGGCTTCAAAAATCAGGATTTTCTCCTTCAGCTCTGCGGGCGAAGCGACGACGCGTTTCTTTACTTCAGCAAGCTGGGGGAATTTTTTGCTTATGTCAACAGGCTGAAACTCTCCGCTGCCGCCAGGTGCCATATAAACCATAAATTGGTGTTCACGGTCATGGTAGAGGCATGGGTACACAAACTGTGCCGAATACCCGCACACAGGGCATTTCCAGTCAAAGAGAGTTTCATCAAGCAGGCTGGTACGAAGCTCCGGATTTTCCTGTGCACAGATGCCCGGCCACATCTGCGTCCGCACGGCTGCTCCGCATTTTGGGCAGCCAACGTCCTTTCTCATCTGAGTCGACATTTCCGGTCCTTCTCCTTAGCTTTAAGCGCTGCTGCACGGCAGGCTTTTCTTATAATTCCATGCTGTTCGAGCACATTATTTTAGTTTCTGCATTATTTGCTAATTATAGCACACTGACATAAAAAAAGGAATAGAAGAAATACTACTGTTATTTATAATGGGAAAGAGTTATAATAAGATAAAACAAAAAAGGACCGCGTCTGCGGCAGGAGGAAACCGTTATGGATTTTTGGAAGAACGCAACAGACTCTATGACGAAAGCAGTCGACTTCATAGTGGACAAAAACCGTAAAGCGGCCATGATGAACCGGCTGAAAATTGTTATCAGGAATGAAAAGGAAGCACAGGCACACGCCTATATCCAACTCGGGAAATACTATTACCACCATCTCCGCGACAAAAAGGCTGGAGATACGGAGACGTACTGCAACGCTGTGGATGTTGCCGGCCAGCGGCTGAGGCGCGCATATACAAAGCTGGACGAGATTACTTCTGCAGAAAAAGCAGAGAAAAAAGAAAATGCGGCTTCCCCGTCTTCCGGTGACGCGGAAAACGACGGTATGGCAGATGAAACCAACTTTGACGAAGACGAACCGGCTGAAAAACCTGAGGAAAAGGCTGAAACCGAAAAGGTACAGCCTGTTCCGTTCAGCAACGATGAGAAAAGCTCCGATGCACCAGGCCAAAACAGCTATGAAGAGCCGGAAGCGCCTCAAAATAACAATCCATCTTCCCAATACCAGGAAGCCGCTGATGATGAAGAAGATTACCTGCACCCATTCAGCTTTATGGCAAATCATGATACCGAAACAGAGGAGAAACCTGATGGCAGCGAGCCTGACGAAAACGCCACTGAAGACTCAAAGCCGAAAAACACATAATCAAAAAGCAAAACATCAAAAATTAAGCTCAGGGATTATTGTAACCATCCCTGAGCTTTTTATATTTATATGCTTGTTAAAATTTGTAAAAATGGTTTGCACATTGCCTTAACGGCAATCAGTGGTTTTTCCTTATGAAATTCCAGTTGTCGCGGCACATGTCGTCAAGCGTGTATTTTGCTTTCCAGCCAAGCTCTTTTTCTGCGCGTGTGCAGTCGGCGTAGCATATGGCTATGTCGCCCGCACGGCGCGGCTCGATTTTATAAGGAATTTTCACGCCGCTTACGCGCTCGAAGGCATGGACGACTTCGAGGACGGAACTTCCTTTTCCGGTGCCGAGGTTGAACGCCCGCGCGCCGTGGAAGGAGTCTATTTTTTCGAGGGCTTTCACATGGCCGGCAGCAAGGTCGCAGACATGGATATAATCGCGCACGCCGGTGCCGTCTGGTGTTGGGTAGTCATTGCCGAAAACGTGCAGTTCAGGCAGCTCGCCGACAGCAATTTTCATTATATATGGCATAAGGTTGTTCGGTATGCCGTTTGGGTTTTCACCTATAAGGCCGCTCGGATGCGCACCAATAGGATTGAAATAACGCAGAAGCGCGATGTCCCAGTTTTTATCCGCATGGCAGATGTCTGTCAGTATACGCTCTATAAACTCTTTTGTAGCGCCGTATGGGTTCGTTGTGGAGAGCGGCATATCCTCGGTGAAAGGGGCTGTGTTGTGCGTGCCGTAAACGGTCGCGGAAGAGCTCTGCACAAAACGGTGGACGCCATATTTTTTCATGAGCCGCAGAAGGTTAATTGTCCCCGTAAGGTTGTTATGGTAATATTCAAGCGGCTTTTCTACAGACTCACCTACTGCCTTGAGGCCCGCAAAATGGATGACAGCGTCTATTTTGTTTTCCCTGAAAATCTTTTCAAAGCCGTCAAGGTCGAGCATATCGCATTCATATGCGGGAAATTTTTTGCCTGTGATGGTTGCTATCTTGCCGATAACGCTCGGTGAAGAATTGCTGTAATTGTCCATAACAACCGCATCGTAACCGCAGTTAAGCAGCTCAACGCATGTGTGTGAGCCGATATAGCCGGCTCCTCCGGTAATCAGTACGTTCATAGATTATATTTCTCCTTTCGCTCAAGAAAGCGCTTGTAGGCGGCGCGCAGCTCCCCGGCTTTTTCCTCTGGGCAGGTCGGGTTGCATGCAGCCCATGCGCCTGTTTCGCTGGAAGCATTGTATTTCTGCTTTTCTGCGCTGCGCATCGGTGGGTAAAACTCGATGTGGAAGTGAAAATCTTTTGAAAAATCACCGCAGTTGACCGGTGCGTTGTGCATGCACATCATGTATGGAAATTTATAGCCGAAAAGGCTGTCGAGCATGCCGGCTGTGTCGCGCACAGCAGCGCCGAGGCCTTTTTTTTCTGCCGCCGTCAAATCGGTAATATACTGTATATGCCTGTTTGACTGGATACAGACGCCGTAAGGATAGGCGCTGAAAAACGGCAGGAATACCGTGAAGGAATCATTCCGGAAAATGATGCGCTTCTTTTCTTTTTCTTCGTTTTTAAGGTAGTCACAGAAAAGGCAGTGTCCTGTCTGTACATAATACTCCTTTGCGGAATGTGTTTCAAGCTCAAGCTTTTTCGGGAGGAACGGATAGCCGTAAATCTGGCCGTGCGGGTGTGGCATTGTTACGCCTACCGCCTCGCCGCGGTTTTCAAAGATGAAGATATACTTTATTTTAGCATAGGTGCGCATGGCGCTGAAGCGCTCGCACCACAGGTCGACAAGTTTGCCCATGTGCTCGCCCGAAAGCTCCGGAAGAGTAACGGTGTGCTCCGGCGAGTACAGTATTACTTCGCACTTGCCGTAGCACGGGCGCACTTTGAAAAAGTCTGTGGCAACATCGTCGGGTTTTGGCGGGTCCTGCCGTAGCGCGGGAAAATCATTGTCGTATTCCATCACTTCATAGTCGGGTACATTGCCTGACGATGGGCAGAATGGGCACCAGTCTTTCGGCATCTGCGGCCGGTTTTGCCTGTTGGAAGCCACCATCGTCCAGTCACGTATAAAAGGGTCCCATCTGAGTTCAGCCATCGTTTAAATGTTTCTCCTTCCTTTGTTAGGCAGCCTTTTGAAAAAGGCTGCGCGAAAACTTTCAAGGCTCAACAGCTTTGGTTATTATTTGTTTTTGTGGGCTTTAAAGTTTGATGTGAGCAAAAATTGATATTGATTATAAATGTTGGTTTCTTTTTGCCTTCTTTCCTTTTTAAAGAAAAAGAAGGGGAGTGCCCCCTACAGGGCGGATAGAAAGCTGGCGGCAAGTGCCTTTGCCGAACACGGACTCAAATTTATTGGTGAATTCCAGCAGGAAATCGTTTGGAACATATGCCTGCACCGTACCGGCAAAGCCGCCGCCGTGCACGCGCCATGCACCGCCCCGGTGTGAAAGCATCTTTTCACATAGCGCGAGAGCGACAGAAACGCCCTGCTCAGAAATATGGGTTGGCGAATAAACATTCTGCAGGTACTGGAACGAAGAGCGCCCGCTTTCATTTACAATGCGCAGGAATGACTGAAAATCGTTCCGCTTCAGAGCCTCGGCCTCTTCCGTGACGCGCCTGTTCTCGGCAAAAAAATGAATGGCGCGCAGGACCGCGCGGTCACCGGCAGCCGCGCGCACGCCGGGAATATGGGAATAAAATTCGTTTTCGTCTACTTTAGAAAGGACTTCCCTGCCAAAGAACGAGGCCACGCTCTTCATCTCTGCAGGGATCGCCGCATAATCGGGCGTAAGGTCTGCATGGTTGCCTTTTGTGTCAATCATGCAGAGGCGGTAGCCGCATTTTGAAAAGTCGAACGGTATTTTTTCGGCACGGGGACTGTGTAAATCGGAAAAGTCTATCATTGAAAAGCCGCCGAGGGCGCTTGCCGCCTGGTCCATAAGCCCGCACGGCTTGCCGAAGTATTCGTTTTCAGCGTACTGGCCGAGCTTTGCAATTTCAAGCGGAGGAACTTCATTGCTGCAGAAAAGGCTGTTTATAACGTTTCCGATGAGCACTTCGAATGCAGCGGAAGATGAAAGGCCTGAACCGGCAAGCACGTCGCTTGCCGTGAATGCACAAAATCCGCCTATGTGGTATCCGCGGTTTGAAAACCCGCTGCACAGCCCGCGTATGAGCGCTTTGGACGTGCCCGCTTCTTCGGGCTTTTTGCCGAGCCTTTCGGTACTGAGGCTGTCTTCAGGAAATCCTTCTGACTTTACGCATACTGTGCAGCCGCCTGTTTTGGCCGCGACGGCGACTGCGTCGAGGCTTACTCCGGCCGCAAGCACACGCCCGCCCTGGTGGTCGGTGTGGTTGCCGCCGATTTCCGTGCGTCCCGGCGCGCTGAAAATCATGACGTCATGATCATTGCCAAACCTGCTTTCAAATTCGCCGAGCAGCTTTACGAGCCTTCTTCCCTGCCTGGCGGCATCTTCCGCGCAGCCGTAGACCTTTTTCAGCATTTCATCGCATCCGCCATTCTGTATCTTTTTTTTATACTCTTCTGGCAGCATAAAATATCCCTCCACTGAAGTACCTCTGCATCAATTTGCCAAATATTATTTATTTTTTTACTTTTTTTCAGTCTTATTGTATAGCAAATACACCAATGTTTCAATCTCCTATCGTATCAGTATTATGGATATTTGTTGCAAAACTCCAAGGTATATTTTCCCTTGCGCTGGAAATCATAAGAAAAAAGGGCGAAAAGAGGATTTGCCATGGGAGACAGCAGTGATTTCGGCAGCGCGGAGCTGCCGTCGGCAAAGCTTGAAAAGAACGTCTGCTATATAAAAAACATATTTAAGGGCGACGATACGATAGATTACCGTTGCATTAAAAACAATTCCGGCAAAGGGACTGATTTTTGCCTTATCTATGCCGACGGAATGGTCAACAACAAGCTTGTAAATGATGACATAGTCTGCCCGCTTATGAAATGCCGCCTTCCGGAAGACAGCGGCGGCCTGATGGAGACTCTGCTGCAGAATGTAATTTTTTCTGACAGTATCCAGCGCACGGCGAAAATAGACGGCATAATCCAGGCGGTCGAGTACGGCGACACGGTCCTCCTTGCGGAAGGGTGCAGCGATTCACTTATCCTTAACACCAAAGGCTACTCAACACGCTCCATAGAAGAGCCTGAGAGCGAGCGCGTGCTGCGCGGCCCGCGCGAAGGGTTCAACGAGTCGCTGCTTGTCAACCTTTCAATGCTGCGCCGCAAGCTCCATACGTCCGACCTGAAGATGCAGTACCGTGTTTTCGGCAGAAAGACGAAAACGAAGGCATGCGTGTGCTACCTTGGCAGCGTTGCCGATAAAAACGTAGTAGATGAGCTGGGCAGAAGGCTCGACAGGATCGACATTGACGGCACACTCGACACGGAATATCTTGCCGAGCTTATATGTGACGGCCGCCATATGATGCTCGACACCGTAGGCTCCACTGAGAGGCCGGATGTTGTTGCCGGCAAGCTGCTTGAAGGCAGGATAGCCGTTTTACTGGACGGCACGCCGCAGGCCATTACACTGCCTTACCTTTTTGTGGAAAGCTTCCAGAGCGACGAAGACTACTACCTGAACTATGTTTTTGCTTCTATCGGGCGTTTCCTGCGCATCCTCTCTTTTATAATTTCAACTACACTGCCGGGGGTTTACATTGCGCTTGTCACGCTCCACCCAGAGATACTGCCGACGCCGCTTTTTGTCAGCATAATACAGTCAAGGCAGGGCGTACCGTTCCCGACTACGCTTGAGATGATAATCATGCTCATAGTATTTGAGCTTCTGCGCGAATCCGGTACAAGGATGCCGGGAGTGATAGGCCAGATGCTCGGTGTAGTGGGCGCTATCGTTATAGGCAATGCTGCCGTTGAGGCAAAAATCGTGAGTGCGCCAATCATAATCATCATGGCGCTTGCGGGCATAACCGGCATGATGAACCCGAAAATCAAGGGGTTCACCATACTGACGCGCACGGTGATAATAATTTTATCCACAACGTTCGGCATGTACGGCTTACTGTTTGGGAATGTTGCGCTTCTGATTTATTTATATAATGTAACGTCTTTTGGCGTGCCGGTGATGCAGAGTGTCCATATAGAAAAATTTCAGGAAATCAAAGACATCGCTTTCCGCGCGCCATGGAACAAAATGATAAAAAGGCCGTCTAAGCTTACTAAAAATACTACAAGGCAAAAACAGGGTGGTGCTGGCAAATGAAACTTTTGCGCCGGCTTTTAACCGTTTGCCTTGCACTTTTGCTGGTGCCGCTTACAGGGTGCTGGGACTATCAGGAAGCTGAAAACCGCAGTGTTGTGGGCGGCATGGCCATAGACTGCGGCACAGGGCCTTTTCGCTATCACCTTACTTTCGAGGTGGCTGACCTTTCCGACGGTGGAGGCCAGCAGACAAAGCTTAAGGGAAAAATAATTGAGGCCAACGGCAACACAATAGCCGACGCTGTAAAAAATGCCTCGCGTGTTTCAGGCCATGCGCTTTATTTCAGCGACTGCAAAGTTGTGATTTTCAGCAGCGACATTGCAAAAAAAGGGCTTACGCCAGTGCTCGACTGGTTGAACAGGGATACGCAGCCGCGGCTTGTAATACTCATGATGGTCTCGCTCGAAGACACGGCGGGCGAGCTGCTGCAGGGCCAGCCGAGCGGGAACCTCGCTTCATACCAAATATCCGACTCGCTTAAAAACCTTTCTGAAAGCGGCAAGACGCCAGAGGTTTCGCTTTATCAGGCCGACGATATATTTTTAGGCCAGGGAAAAGACCTTGTGCTCCCATGCCTCAGGCTGAAAGAAATAGGCGGCAAGGAACAGGCTGAGATTTCGGGCACGGCAGTGTTCAGCGGTGACAGATACGTCGGCGTGAGGAATGAGGAGCAGACAGCGGATGATATGCTTGTGTCAGGGCAGCTCCATAAGGGCGTGCTGCTTGTCGGCGAGAAGCCGGATAAAAAAAACATTACGCTGAAGATACAGGCAGTGTGCACCAACACAAGCCCGCAGCTTGACGGCAAAACGCCTGCAATGAAAATAGGCATTAAGACAAAATGTATTTTTGATGAAGAAAACAGCGGCAATAATTATTTTGCACAGCTTGGCATAAAACGCATTGAGCAGTTTGCGTCCGCCTCGCTGGAAGAGCATGCGGAACGTGCTGTGCACGAGGTGCAGAACAGCTTTGGCTGCGATATTTTCGGATTCGGCCGTAAAATCTACGAGAAGGACCCAAAACTGTGGGCAGAGCTGAAACCGGACTGGCACCAGAAATTCCGCACTCTTCAGGTAAGCATAAATGCGGAAGTGCAGATAAGCAATACGGGCTTTGCCTATCCGAAAGGATATGAATAGAATGCCGGACCTTTTGCTTTCACTCATACTGACAGCTGCCATTGCGGCGGCAGATTTTCTGACAGCAGGTAAAGACGGCGGGGATGCAAAAGCTGAAAAGCGCCTCACGTGGTTCAGCGTACCTGTTTATGCTTTTGTGATTTTTGCGGATATCGTTCTTGGGCTTGGCGTGCAGCTTGACCTTGGGCCAAAGCTTGCGGAACTTTTAGGCCCATGGATGAAAATCGGTTAGGTGGAGAATTAATGGAAAAAAGGAAAACCACAGGCAGAAAAATTTCATCTGTTATTGCACTCCAAACCATCGGAAGCTCGCTGGTCATCAGCTCCATAGGGCCGGCAATGCAGGACTCGTGGATAGTGGTAATAATTGCGGTGGGCCTTTCAATACTTCTTGCATGGATGTACGGCGCCTTGCTGAAGCTTTATCCCGACAGGGGCTTCCTGCAGATTTTCCAGGAGGTTTTCGGGAATACGGCCGGAAAAGCCATATGCGGCATTTACGCCGCATATGCCGTATTTGCCGGGGCACAGACATTTTACATCTATAATGAATTTATCAAGATAGTAGGCCTCAACGAAACGCCGCAGGTCGCGATCCTAATGGTGTCATTGCCGCTTATAATATGGCAGGTGCGCTCCGGGCCGGACAATATTGGAAGCTGCTCAAAATTCTTACTCCCGATAGCCCTTATTTTTGTCGGCCTCACATTTCTGCTTGGGATACCGTTTATGGATGCCGACAACCTCAAGCCGGTTTTAGGCTCCGGCCCGACGGCCCTTGTGCATGGGACATTTTCTACCCTCGTGGCACCCTTCGGGGAAACGGTACTTGCCGTCCCGTTTTTTGGTGTGGCAGACAGGAATATTAAACCGTTACGTGTTATGGTTAAAGGCATCCTTATTGGCGGCGCGGTGCTTTTGACGGCAACGCTGCGGAATCTCATGATACTCGGCGCACCGACATGCAGGCTTTTCCTGTTTGTTTCGTATGACGCTGTAGGCATTATTTCAATAGGGGACTTCGTAAGCAGGATTTCTGTCCTTATAGGCATAAACCTTGTGCTGTCTGGCATAGTAAGGATTGACGTTTCGCTTTATGCGGCATCGCTCAGCGTTTCGGAAGCACTTGGAACAAGAGGCTCCACACGCCCTGCTGCGTGCTGCGGCCTGCTCATGGTGGTGCTTGGGTATATCCTTTACAACAATATGCTTTCGGCAGTAGATTTCATCCCGTATATTCCAGCAATCGGCATACCATTCCAGTTCATTTTTCCGCTTATCGCACTTATAACTGGCAGGATAAAAAGTACAAGAAGAAAAAAGCAGGCGGGAAATGGCGCAGGCGAGCGGCAGCAATGCCGTGAAAATACTGAAAACTGATTTCGAAAAAGCTGAACGTGCAAAAGATTCTATATTTTTCACTGACAATATGCTATAATAAACTTTGTCTATGGAGCCGGAGAAGAAAAATCTGGCTTGAAGCGGAGAATAGCAGCCGCATAACGCGGCAGTTTTGAGGTGAAGCCCATGAAATCAATTTTATCTGCCATGTTTGGCAATTACAGCAAGCGCGAGCTGAAGAGAATAAGGCCAACCTGCAATGCCGTGCTTGAGCTGGAAGATAAATACAAAGCAATGTCCGAAACTGAACTGAAAGCCCAGACACCGGCACTTAAAGAGCGGCTGGCAAACGGCGAAACGCTCGATGGCATTCTTCCGGATGCATTTGCCGTCTGCCGTGAAGCCTCAGCGCGTGTGCTTGACATGCGCCATTTTCCGGTGCAGATCCTCGGCGGCATAGTCCTGCACCAGGGGCGCATAGCCGAGATGAAAACAGGCGAAGGCAAAACGCTTGTGGCTACGCTGCCGGCTTACCTTAACGCGCTTGCCGGAAAAGGCGTCCACATCATAACTGTGAACGACTACCTTGCCCGCCGCGACTCTGAGTGGATGGGGAAAGTCTACCGTTACCTCGGCCTTTCAGTTGGGCTTATAGTTCATGATATGGACAACGACGCGCGCAGGGAAGCCTACAATGCCGACATTACATACGGCACTAACAACGAATTCGGGTTTGACTACCTGCGCGACAACATGGTCATATATAAAAATGACAAAGTGCAGCGCGGCCACCACTATGCCATTGTGGATGAAGTAGACTCGATACTTATAGATGAGGCGCGCACGCCGCTGATAATTTCAGGCCAGGGCGAGAATTCGACGGAAATGTATTATGTGGCGGATTCTTTCGCCAAAAAGCTGAAGTGCGTGAAAGTTGCAGAGCTTGACAGCAAAGAGGATAACGACGAGCTTTATAAAGACGCTGATTATGTTGTCGACGAGAAGGCAAAGACCGCGAATCTTACGCAGAAGGGCGTTAAAAAGGCCGAGGAATTCTTTAAAATTTCGAACCTCACAGATGCCGAGAACGTACCGATACAGCACTATGTAGACCAGGCCATCAAAGCGCGCGGCGTAATGCGCAAGGATATCGACTATGTGGTGAAAGACGGCCAGGTTATAATTGTGGACGAATTCACGGGCCGCCTTATGTATGGCCGCCGCTACAACGAAGGGCTTCACCAGGCCATTGAGGCAAAAGAGGGCGTCAAGGTAGCGAGGGAAAGCAAAACGCTCGCGACTATAACATTCCAGAACTACTTCCGCATGTATGACAAGCTTTCGGGCATGACGGGCACTGCCATGACGGAAGAAGCCGAGTTCCGCGAAATCTATAAGCTGGATATAGTCGAGATACCGACAAACGAGCCGATGATACGCAAAGACCTGCCGGACGTTGTCTATAAGACTGAAGAAGCGAAGTTCCGCGCAGTGATAAACGACGTAATAGAGCACCACAAAACCGGCCAGCCGGTACTTGTGGGCACTATTTCGATAGAAAAATCAGAGCAGCTCAGCAAAATGCTTAAAAAACAAGGCATAAAGCATGAGGTGCTGAATGCAAAGTACCATGAAAAAGAAGCTCAGATAGTTGCTCAGGCGGGCCGCAAGGATTCTGTAACCATAGCGACTAACATGGCTGGCCGCGGCACGGATATTGTCCTTGGCGGCAACCCTGAGTACATGTCGAAAGCCGAAATGAAGAGAAGAAAAGTGCCGGACAAGCTTATCGCCGAGGCGGATGCGTATTCGGAGACCGACGATAAAGACATTTTAAATGCGCGGGAGATGTTCCAGAAGCTCACCGCGAAATATAAAGGGCAGACAAAGTCCGAAGCAGAGGAAGTCAAAGCTGCGGGCGGGCTTTATATTATCGGCACGGAGCGCCACGAATCACGCCGCATAGATAACCAGCTGCGCGGACGTTCTGGCCGCCAGGGCGACCCAGGCATGAGCCGCTTCTACATTTCCCTTGAAGATGATCTGATGCGTTTGTTTGGCGGCGAGCGCATAACAGCGCTGATGGAGAACCTGAATGTCGACGAGGATATGCCTATTGAAAATAAGATGCTCACGAAGGCAATAGCCAATGCGCAGAAGAAGATTGAGGGCCGCAACTTCGCAATCCGCAAGAGTGTCCTTCAGTTTGACGACGTAATGAACCGCCAGCGCGAGATTATTTACAGCCAGCGCGACCAGGTACTGAACGGCGAAAACATCAAAGACCAGATACTGAAGATGATAGACCAGGCAATCGCGGAACAGGTGCAGAAATTTATGCCGGCAGACGCAGGCCACGACACGTGGAATTTTAAAGGGCTGCGCGACCATTACCTTGGCTGGCTTATAGGGCCTGACGACCTCGTTTACACATCGGAAGAAAAAGTCCGCCTTGAGCCTGCCGACGTGCAGCACGACCTTACCGACAAAGCCCATGAACTTTATGAAAAGCGTGAAAAACAATTCGGCCCCGATATAATGAGGGAGCTGGAGCGTGTCATTCTGCTTAAGAATGTTGACACCCAGTGGATGGATCACATCGACGCAATGGACGAGCTGCAGAAAGGGATACGCCTGCGTGCATACGGCCAGCAGGATCCTGTCGTTGAGTACCGTGTGGAGGGCTTCGACATGTTTGACGCCATGATCTCCACCATAAGGGAAAATACGGCACGCATGATGCTTACAGTGCAGCTGCGCAAGGCTGAAGAGCCAAAGCGCGAGCAGGTGGCGAAACCGACGGGCGAGTCCGGCGGCGACGGCGACTCCGGCAAACCGGCAAAGCGCCAGCCGATACGCAAAAAGAAGAAGCCGGGCCGCAACGACCCGTGCCCATGCGGCAGCGGCAAAAAGTATAAGAACTGTTGCGGGCGCTATGAAAACTGAATCCGCCGTTTGTCTGCGGCAGACGCGGGCAGTTTAAAAGTCCCATAATAAGGTTGCAATAAAGGATATGCCCTGATTTGGCTGATGGAAGCTGTCAGGGCATATTTTTATGGCCATTTTTACTTTATCGTGTGGGTGCCGGTAACCGAATACGCCTGCAGCGGTATAAATTTTTATTTAATTTAAATGTGCTATAGTAAATTAAATGGCTGTAAAACGTAATAAAATTATTGTAGTTATATATTATGCATTTATAAAACTATTTTTATTTTATTTTCTAAAAAATTCTATGTAACATTTTTATAACATAGACTTTTAAAAAATACTATAATATATAATTATAAGATATTATCAAATTCTGCCAGATGTGATTGCTAATCAGAATTATGTATGTGAAAAGAGCGTAAGTTATGAATAATCTGGAAGTCAGAAGCACAAATAAAAAGCGCATAATCAATTTTCTGTATGAAAAAGACAACGCTACCAAGCAGGGCATTGCGAATTCGCTCCATCTGAGTATGCCGACTGTTTCCCTCATACTAAAAGACCTTTCCGCCCACGGCCTTGTGAGGAAAACGGGCACATTGAAATCGTCGGGCGGAAGGAAACCTGCTACAATAGCACTGTCTTATGGTGCAAAGCTGTCTGCAGGGATAGAGATAACCCAGAACCACCTGAGGTTTGTACTTATAGACCTTAACGGAAACGTCCTGCACTATAAAAAGGTACGCGAGCTTTTCCAGAACGATGACCAGTACTTCAGAAAAATTGCCGAATACCTTAAAAATTTTATTGCTGAAAATAAAGTTGACCCGGATGTAATACTTGGGGTCGGCATAGCTTTTCCCGGCGTAATCAACACTAAAGACAACATCCTGGACTACAGCCCGACGCTGAAAATAAAAAATCTTCCACTTAATATTCCCGCAAAATATATTCCTTATCCTGTTATGGCCAACAATGAAGCGAACCTTGCCGGATTTGCAGAAATATGGAAAATTGAGAACATCAAGAATGCTGTGTTCTTGTCAATCAACAAAGGTGTTGGGGGTGCCATAATCATCGACAATAAACTGTACAACGGAAGCAATGGGCGCTCAGGCGAGTTTGGCCACATGACTATCGTCAAAAATGGTCTGACATGTTCCTGCGGCAAAAAAGGGTGCCTTGAGGCGTACTGCTCTACAAAAGTGCTGACAGAACCGAATTTTAATGATATTGACGAATTTTTTGCAGCGATGAAGATGGGTAACCAGTACTGCGTAGAGAAATGGAAGATATACCTTGACTACCTTGCGACGGGCATTAATAATATCCACACTATTTTTGATTCTGACATTATCATAGGCGGCGAGATTGACCAGTACCTTGAGCAATATCCTGATACACTCTACGAAAAGCTTTCATCGTTTGATTCATTTAATGAACCATGCCGCTACCTGCATTTCAGCAGGTACGGTGACAAAGCGAGCGCCGTTGGTGCGGCTCTGCTTTTTGTAAATACTTTTTTAAGTGACTGACATTTTATTTTTATACTTTGTTTAATGTAGATTAAGAAGCAGCATCCGGAATTTTCCGGATGCTGCTTCTTTACTAAACCCTCTCCGTGTGCCTTGCCATCACAAGTGGCTATACCATTTCATCGCGGCAGCGGAAATAAGCTTACGTATTATTCTGCTGTAAACTGATATGAGGTAATGCTTTTAAACTTTGACCCCGGTTTCAGATTTTCGAACGGGAATTCAGCATGGTGGACGGAATCCGGGAAAAACTGTGTCTCGAGGCACACCGCATGGTGGTTTTCCATTTCTTCCCCATCATAGCCCAGCGAATCCTTATGGTAGGAATTAGCTGTAAACACCTGAAGGCCGGGCATGTCTGTCAAAACGCGCATTTTTCTGCCGCTTTCGCTGTCATAAAGCACAGCCGCCTCTTTGAACTGATGCGGGAGGCCTTTAAGGGCGAAGTTGTTGTCAAAGCCTCCGAATGTTTTGAGAAAAGGCTCATCGGCAAATATGTCTTTCCCAATAGGCTTAGGTGTGCTGAAATCAAACGGCGTTCCCTTTACTGGAATGAATTTTCCGGTCGGTATCAAATCATTGTCAGTCTCTGTTATTGAGCCAGCGTTCACCTTGAGAGTGAGCGGCAGTATAGTTTTTCCGATGCCTGTCAGGTTGAAGAAAGTGTGGTTAGTAGGCATAAAAGGCGTTTCCCTGTCTGCCTGTGCAGTGTAGCAGATAGTCAGGGCATTGTCAGATGAAAGCGAATATGTGACTTTTGCTGTTACATTTCCCGGAAATCCACATTCGCCGTCTTTGTCGAGGCACGAAAGCGTGATTGACGGCGATATATCACTGCCATCGATTTTTTCCACTTCCCACACACGGCTTTGATAGCCGCCGGGTGCGCTGTGAAGTGAATTTTTACCTTCGTTCTTTGCAAGATGGTATGTGCTTTCACCTATTTTAAACTCTGCGCCGGCAATCCTGTTTGCGCAGCGGCCCACAACAGCGCCGAAAAAATCGTCATCGCGATTATATTCGGCTAAAGTCCTGTGGCCAAGCACGACGTTTTCACTTTTGCCGTTCCTGTCAGGTGCAAAAAGGCGATATATGCGGCAGCCGAATGTAAGTATTTCTGCCGACATGCCATTCGTGTTTTTCAAGATGTACTTATATACTTCACGGCCGTCGGGCAGAGCCCCAAAAAATTCTTTTTCTACACTCATTTTTAACCCTCCCCGCATCCTTTTTCAAATGGGTTTTCTGACGCATACAGCATACCTTTAGGCTGGTTGAACGAAATATCTTTCAGGCCAAGATAACGGAAAAGCGTATAAAGCGGTTTGCCGATGTGGCTGAAAGCAACGGCACCATGATGGGGAAAATGTTTCTCAATTAAAACATTGCGATAGAAACGGCCCATTTCAGGTATTGCAAAAACCCCGATGCTGCCAAAAGAATGCGTGGCAACGGGCAGTACCTCACCTTGGGCAATGTAGCATGAGATTTTGCTGTCCGCTGTCCCCTGCATACGGAAGAGGGTGACGTCACTCGGCGCAATGTCACCTTCGAGCGTCCCGCGTGTGAAGTCCGGCTTGTTGCCGTTTTCAAGAAGCCTGTTCTGAATCAGCTGATATTTTATCTTGCCGTCTGAAAGCTTGCAAAAAGGCGTGTTGCCGCAGTGGAACCCCATAAATGTATCACTCAGCGCATAGCGGAACTTGCCCTTTATTTGCTCTTTATAGAGATCTTCAGGTACACTGTTGTTTATATCAAGCAGCGTCACAGCATCGCCGCTGATGCAGGCGCCGATATATTCGCTTACTGCACCGTAAATATCAACTTCACAGGCTACCGGCATGCCGCTTTCTGTAAGCCTGCTGTTTACATAGCATGGCTCGAATCCAAACGTTTTTGGGAACGCAGGCCAGCATTTGTTGGCAAACACGACGTAATCGCGCGAGCCTTTGTTTCCTTTTGCCCAGTCAAGGAGCGTAATCTCAAACTGTGCAAGGCGGTTCAGCAGGTCAGGATATGTATTGCCATGCTGGCCGAGTTCTTTTGCCATGCTGGCAACTACTTCGGGTATGCGTTTGTCGGACTCATGCGCTTTGTAGGCGTTGAACAGGTCGAGCTCGGAATTTTCCTGTACCTCTATGCCGAGGTCATAAAGCGGCTGAATCGGCGCATTGCATGCAAAGAAATCCTGCGGGCGCGGCCCGAAAGTGATAACCTTGAGAGACTTAAGGCCAATAACTGCCCGTGCTACCGGCAGAAAATCAGAAATCATTTTGGCGATATCGTCTGCTGTTCCAACCGGATATGAAGGTATGACGGCGGGGATATGACGCAGCCCAAGGTTATAAGAGCAGTTAAGCATGCCGCAGTAGGCGTCGCCCCTGCCATTTATCAGGTTTTTGTAGCTTTCTTCGGCAGCGGCAACGAACATTACCGGCCCATCGAAATTTTTGGCAATCAGGGTTTCCGGTGTTTCCGGGCCGAAGTTGCCCAAGAATACGACGAGGGCATTGCAGCCTGCGCCCTGAACTTCTTTTACAGCTTTCAGCATATCGTTTTCATTTTCCACTATGGTTTTTGCTTCATAGATGCTGCCGCCTGAAGACGTGAAACTTTTTGCGATTGTTTCCCTGCGTTCACGGGAAAGGGATATTACAAAGCAGTCGCGGCTGACTGCAACAAGCCCAAGTTTTACCTGCGGAATATTGTTTATCATTGATGAAAATCCTTCCTGTTAAAACAAATAGTTTTTTGCACTAATAGCTCCATTTGAGGGCGCCATAAAACCTGATATACTTTTGATATAGTGATTCATAAAGAGGGATATTTTCCTTTTTGGGCAATGTTGTGCTTTCTGACTCAATAAGTGGAACGGTCTGCGCCAGGTTTTTCCATATTCCGGCACTTACACCTGCAATGAGGGCTGCTCCGAATGAGCCGCCTTCAGAACTGCCGTATACAGTACGCACGGGAAGGCCAAATGTATCGGCGAAAATCTGCCGCCAAACCTGGCTTTTTGCTCCACCGCCCGCAAGCACAATTTCACCGGAAGGTTCCTCACTGCCCGTCTTTTTAATAAGATCATATACCTGCCTCAGTGAGAATGTGACGCCTTCCATAACTGAGCGCGCAAAATGCCCTTTTTTATGGCGCGATGTTATACCGAGGAATGCACCTTTTGCTTTCGGGTCATTTATAGGTGCACGCTCTCCGGTAAGGTAAGGCAGGAAAATAAGCCCGTCTGAACCTGCTGGCACTGCCGAAGCTTCCCCGTCAAGAAGCTCAAAGGCATTTTTGCCTTCACGCTTTGCCGTTTCAGTTTCAAAGTCCCCGAAAACATTGCGGAACCATTGATATGAGCCGGCAGCTGAAAGGGTTACGCCCATAGCGCTGTAAAGGCCGGGTTCATTGCCGCAGAACACCTGCAGCATACCGTTGGGATTGTGGATAAAAGACGGCAGGTTTACCGCTACAACACCTGAGGTGCCAAGGGTTATACCAATGCGGCCGGGCTTTACAAGCCCAAGGCCCACCATGGAAATTACAGCGTCACCGCCGCCCCCTGCAAGGGGTGTACCTTCAGGAAGGCCTGTCTGCCCAGAAGCTTCTCTTGTTACAGATCCCGTGATGTCTGTCGATTCTGCAACCTGTGGGAACAGATGCCTGTCAATGCCTGCTCCCTCAATCAGATCGGAAGCCCATTTCCGCTCTCGCACGTTAAAAAAGCCGGTGCCTGAAGCGTCCGAAACATCTGTGCAGATTTTACCTGAAAGCCTGAAACGTATGTAATCTTTCGGGTTAAGTATAACTTTTGTCTTTGCGTAATTTTCAGGCTCATTTTCTTTCATCCACAGGATTTTCCCGCCGGTATATCCTGTGAGCATACGGTTATTTGTAATAGGCAGCAGGCTGTCAAGCCCGCCTGCCAATTCTGTAATTTCTTTACATTGCTTTTCAGTCCGCTGGTCGTTCCAAAGAATTGCCCTGCGAACTACTTGCAGGCTTTCATCAAGTGCAACCATGCCGTGCATCTGGCCGGAAAAGCCGACGGCGCAGATTTTGCTGCCTGCTAAACCGGCAGTAATCTTTTTCAAACCCGAACACACGCCTTTCCACCAGTCTTCAGGGTCTTGCTCAGACCAGCCGGCTTTAGGCGAATAGCATGGGTATTGCTCTGTTACTGACTTGAGGATTCTGGCATGCTCGTCGATAGCTATAATTTTGCAGCCAGACGTCCCTATATCAATTCCAATTAGACAATTCATAGAAGAGGAACTCCTCCCAATTAATTTGATGGAACAATTTAAAATAATGATGTTTTAGCATTTTACACTTCTGCCGAGCGCTTTTTAGATACAATATCAAATACTACTGCAGCAAGAAGAACGAATCCTTTTACAACTTGAGTAATATCGCTTCCTACTCCCATAATGGAAAGGCCATTGTTTATAACGCCCATAACCAAGGCACCTACAACGGCACCTGCTACAGTTCCGCTGCCACCCATAACGGCAGCGCCACCGATGTAACATGCGGCGATTGCATCCATTTCGAATCCCTGGCCGGCGGTAGGAGTTGCAGACTGAAGTCGGGATGTAAAGACTATTCCTCCCAAGGCAGCCAACACGCCCATGTTGACGAATGTAGAAAAGAGCGTTTTTTTAGTATTAATGCCTGAGAGCACAGCGGCTTTGGCATTGCCGCCCATAGCATATAGGTAACGGCCGGAAACAGTTTTATTTGTATAAAATGAATAAGCCATAATTAGTACCATGAGTATAATGAGAAGGATTGGAAAACCTTCATAAAGTGCCAGCCAAAGTGAGAAGACCGCTATTACGGCAAGTATAATAACCAATTTGGCAAAGAAAACGCTGTTGCTTGAAACTGCATATCCCTTATGTTTCTTGTTTTGCCTTCCACTGATTTCGGTTATCGCGTAAAGCACCATGGCAGCGGCACCGATTATTATAGCTGTAATATTGAATGACCCAACTTTGGCGCCAGGTAAAAAGCCTGAACTTATTGCTAAAAAATCTTTTGGGAACGGTGACAGTGTCATGCCTTGCAGTATGTAAAGAGTTAGGCCGCGAAAAATAAGCATGCCGGCCAGCGTTACAATAAAAGCCGGAATGCCAACATATGCAATCCAAAAGCCTTGCCATATACCAATTAAAAGACCTGCGGCTAAGGTAATGATAATAGCAAGCCATGTATTCATTCCTTTTTGCACGATTAAAACGCCAAGTATAGCACCGGTAAAAGCAACAACTGATCCAACTGACAAGTCAATTGATCCGCTGCTCACAATGCATAGCAGCATGCCTACTGCAAGTATAATAACGTAACTGTTTTGAAGAATAAGGTTGGTTACATTTTGAGGCTTTAAAAATATGCCTTTTGTTAGTGCCTGAAAGAAAATCATGATTACAACAAGCGCAATCAGCATACTATACTGGCGCAAATTCACAGATGAAGACTTCTTAGTGTTCTGATTATTCATATTTGTCACGCTCCTACTTTCTGATTGCTAATAATGCATTGCATAACCCTTTCAGGTGTTGCCTCACTTTTTGACAATTCACCTACAATTTTACCTTCATTCATGACATAAATACGATCACTTATTCCTAATACTTCAGGCAATTCAGAAGAAATTATAATAACACACTTACCCGCTGCGACAAGCTGGTTAATAATAGTATATATTTCATATTTAGCGCCCACGTCTATACCGCGTGTGGGCTCATCTAAAATAAGCACGTCTGGCTTTGTAAGTATCCATTTACTCAATACAACTTTCTGCTGATTACCACCAGACAGATTCTTTGTGAGCTGAAAAACATTGTTGGACTTGATGCGGAACTTACTGCGGTATTCATTTGCTGTGCGTATTTCCAGGTCTTTATCTAAAATATGGCGAGTTGCAAAATGCGGCAGGTCGGCTATAGTAACGTTAGTGCAGATATCATTTGAAAGGATAAGTCCTGCAGATTTACGGTCTTCAGTTACGTAAGCAATTTTATTTTGGATAGCCTTTTTAACAGTACTTGTGTCAATAGCTTTTCCATTTTTTACAACAGAGCCATGAATGTTTTTTCCACGAAGCCTTCCGAATACGCTCATAGCAAGTTCTGTGCGCCCAGCGCCCATTAGGCCGGCAAGCCCGACTACTTCACCTTTATGAACTTGAATGCTGACATCGTCAATTAATCTTTTCCCAGGGATTAATTCATTGTCAGCAATCCAATGTTGTATCTCAAAACCAATTTTGTCGCTGATTTTTACATCGCGCGCCGGAAACTGCTCTGTCATTTTCCGACCGACCATGTCTTGAATTATACGGTCCTCTGTAATTTCATCTTTTCTCTGCTGAAGAGTTTCAATTACTTCGCCGTCGCGTATTACTGTTATAGCATCTGAAACTGATGTGACTTCATTTAACTTATGTGATATCAGTATGGATGTTAAGCCGTTTCCCTTTAGCTCAAGTAGCAACTTTAATAGATGCTGTGAATCTACTTCCGTAAGTGCTGCTGTTGGTTCATCCAGAATGAGCAAACGGGCATTTTTGCCAAGCGCTTTAGCAATTTCGACTAACTGCTGTTTTCCTACGTTTATATCTTTAACAAGAGTATGCGGATTTTCTTTGAGGCCAACCCGCTCTAACAGTTTGCTGGCTTCAAAATAAGTTTGATCCCAGTCCATTATCCCATTCTTAGCTTTTTCATTTCCAAGAAACAAATTCTCAGCAATTGTTAAGTAAGGTATTAATGCAAGCTCTTGATGAATAACTGCTATTCCAGCTTTTTCGCTGTCCTTTACGGTCTTGAACTGGCATGTTTTCCCTTCAAAAACAATATCACCACTGTATGAGCCATATGGATACACACCACTTAGTATATTCATCAAAGTGGATTTTCCAGCACCATTCTCACCAACTAAAGCATGGATAGTACCTTCCTCAACAGAAAAGTTGACGTCTTTTAATACACGGATCCCTGAAAACTCTTTAATAATATTTCGCATCTCTAAAATCCTATCTGCCATAGACAATCCTCCATCCTGCCGGAGATTATTAATAATCACCAATCACCCGGATAAAAGTACATCCGGGTGATTATATTGGCGTAACAGTTTTAACCGGCTAAGTCCTGTTCGGTATAGTATCCGGAGTCAACCAAGATCTTTTTGTAATTTTCTTTTGTTACAACAATTGGGGAACACAGATATGTTGGAACTACCTTTGCGCCGTTATTGTATGTTTTGGTGTCATTTACATCAGCTTTCTTGTTCTGCAGCACAGCATCTACCATTGTTGCGACTTTATTAGCCAATGTACGCGTATCTTTAAAAATAGTCATTGAGATATCGCCATTTTTGATGGAGATGACGTTGGATTTTTCACTGTCTTGGCCTGTGATGATTGGAAGAGGTTTCTGGGCACTGCCGTAACCGATATTCTTCAACGCAGCGAGTACGCCACGCGCAATAGCATCATTTTGTGCAAGAACAGCGTCAAGCTTTGCACCGCCTGCATAATTTGCGGACAGTAAATTGTCCATTCTAGACTGGGCAACCTCAGTTTTCCAATGCTCTGTTGAACATTGGGCGAAAGAGGTCTGCCCACTTTTTACTATTAAGCTTTTTCCTATGTATGGCTTCATAACGTCCATAGCACCTTTGAAAACATACTTTGCGTTATTGTCATCAGGTGCCCCGGCAAAAAGCTCAATGTTAAAAGGACCTTTGCCATTTTTGACATCAAGTTTGTCTACAATATACTGTCCCTGAAGTTTGCCGACCTGATAATTATCAAATGTTGCGTAATAATCAACATACGGTGAATTCATCAGCAGACGGTCATACGCTATAACCTTGACGTTGTTTTGATGTGCCTGCTGCAGTACATTGGAAAGGCTTGAGCCGTCGATTGAAGCAATTACAAGAACTTTGCAGCCGTTTGTAATCATATTTTCGCACTGCTGTGCCTGCAAGTTAACGTCATTATTGGCGTACTGCAGTTCGCAGGAATATCCTTTTTGTTCAAGCACTTTTTTCATGTTGTTGCCATCCTGAACCCAGCGCTGAAGTGTCTTTTCAGGCATTGCAATACCTACTTTTTGACCACTGGATTGTGCCTGAAAAGTTTTTGTGGTGGCCGAAGATGACTGGGTTGTGCTTCCACTAGAGCATCCTGCGAAGGGAACTGCTATCATTGATGCCATAACAATAGATAATAATTTCCGCCATAATTTCATAATTATTACTCCTTCAAAGATTATTCGTATTGTAAAGTTAAATGAAAGTTGAGGGGTCGTCAGCCCTTCTGGTACAATGGTTTTGTCACAAAACACTGTACCTCCCGAAAGGA
>DHSD01000005.1:48819-77107 GCA_002411365.1 Ruminococcaceae bacterium UBA5295 | reverse complement strand
GTTATCTGCTTAAGGAGAACAGACTTATCTGTAAGGAGGTCAACTTTGTTCAGCGCAAGCAAAGCCGGTATTTTATGTTTTTTGAATTTTTCTATAAGCTCGCGCGACGAGGGCGATATCTTTTCGCCTGCTTCTTCCACAAGCAGGCACGCGTCAACACCTGAGATCGCCTCAACGACAGATTTCACCATATATTTGCCAAGGCGGCTGCGCGGCTTCAAAAGCCCGGGCGTATCTATAAAGACAAGCTGCACAGGACCTTCCGTCATGATTCCCCGTATGCATGTCCGAGTTGTCTGCGGCTTATGTGAAACTATAGCCACCTTGCTGCCGAGTACTGCATTCAGTATTGAAGACTTGCCTGCATTTGGCCGCCCGACTATTGATATAAACGCGGTCTTCTGGTTTTCTGATTTATCCAAGCTGTTTTTTCCTCCCTCTTCTATTTCGGCGTTTCATTACGCGGTCACGTATGCCGTGCGGCCCAAGCACGATAAAAACAATGCTTATAACGGCCGTCGCGGCCAAAACAGCAATCATAACAGGGTGCGCTCCGTAATAGGCGGCAATGCTCATGAAAACCTCCGGCCGCCAGAAAAGGCATATGCCAATCAGCACGGAAAAGATGGCAGCAACAAGCACCGCACCGGATGACATATCCTTGATGCGGCGCACTGCCGTGTCAAAATGAGGCACTATAAAATCGCATATCTCTTCCGCGGCCGTATTGAACATCTCACCCATTATAACTGCGGCAAACGTAAGAAATAGGGCCGCATATGCGATGCGGCTCAGGTGGAAAAAAAACGAAAACGCAAATACATACAGCGCTACCACCGTATGTATACGCATATTGCGCTCATTGCTTATACAGTAAATGATTCCTCGGAAAGCACAGCGAAAACAGTTTAAAAACTGCACCTTTTACTCCTCGTCGTCTTCCAGAACATAGCTGCTCGTACTCGGAAGGCCGAGTTCCGTCATCACCTGTTCTTCTTTTTCACGCATACGCACTTTCTGCAGGCCGCCCTTTTCGTGGTCGTACCCAAGAAGGTGCAGCATGGAGTGTGCCGTCAGATAGCCAACTTCGCGCTCAAGGCCGTGGCCGTAGCGTTTTGCCTGTTCGACCGCTTTCTCCATCGAGATTACAATGTCACCGAGTATTTTAGCGCCGGTCGAATGGTTTATATCATAAACGCCGTTTTCACCCATTGGGAAAGACAGCACATCCGTGTCGGTGTCCTTTTTCCTGTATTGCATGTTAAGCTTATGGATCTGCTCATTATCCACAAAAATAACGCTTATCTCTGCTGGGCCTTCGAACTTTTCCATTCGTAGCACCGCATTGCAGCACCTGCGCACCAGCATGCGAAGGCCAGTCGGGATTTTGACCGCCTTTTGCTTATTGTCAATCATCACTCTTATTTTTTCCATGACATTCACCGCCCCGCTTCTTCATATTTCTCATAAGCTTTTACAATGTCCTGCACCAGTTTGTGGCGCACAACATCTTTTTCACTGAAACGAATCTGCGCAATATCGTCTATGCCCTTTAAAATCTGAAGCACTTCTTTAAGTCCGGAGCGCTTGCCGTCCGGCAGGTCTATCTGTGTAATGTCGCCGGTTATAACCATTTTGGAGCCGAAGCCAAGCCGTGTCAGGAACATTTTCATCTGCTCCGGCGTCGTGTTCTGTGCCTCGTCAAGGATGATAAAGCTGTCGTCCAGCGTCCGCCCGCGCATATAGGCGAGCGGTGCGACCTCAATGTTTCCGCGCTCAACATACCGCTGGTATGTTTCCGCACCGAGCATGTCAAAAAGTGCATCATAAAGCGGCCGCAGGTAAGGGTCGACTTTCTGCTGAAGGTCGCCGGGCAGAAAGCCGAGCTTTTCGCCTGCTTCCACCGCCGGCCGCGTAAGGACAATCCTGTTGACCTCCTGTGCGCGGAATGCTTTCACTGCAAGCGCAACAGCAAGGTAAGTCTTGCCTGTGCCCGCAGGGCCTACGCCTATGGTGATGGTATGTGTTGCAATAGCCGTGCAGTAACGTTTCTGGCCAAGTGTTTTAGGCTTGACCGGCTTGCCTTTTGAAGTAAGGCAAACACAGTCGCCCACAAGGGCATTGACCTTTTCTTCGCTTCCTTCATTTACAAGGGAAACACAGTAGCGCACGTTTTGCGTGCTGACACTTTCGCCGCGGTTTATAAGGGACAGCAGCGTCTTTACAGCGCGTGCAGCTTTTTCAACGCCTTCCGGATCACCGGAAATTTTCAGTTCGCTGTCACGGCAGACTATTTCCACCCCATACGCCTGCTCGATTATCTTTACATTCTCATCCAGATTCCCAAAAAGCGCTGCCGCCTGTTCCATTCGGTCAATATTTATTTTTTCTTCGAACATCCCATCACCCAAGAAAACAAATTTACATCTGCAAAGTAATTAAAACTTTTATTGATACTATTATATCACAGTCTGCAAAATAAGTAAGCATAAAATATACAAAATTATTTTATTATTTTAGGTAGATTTCCGCTTCTCTTGCGATATTCTCTTCACAGTTCAGCAAAGCCGTAGCAGTCAGGTTATCTTTCCCCCATTTTTCAGTTATCTTTTTGCCTGTCACCCTGCCGTCTTTCATAGCACTTTTCGCCTGTTTCATGATTTCCGCCTCGGCGGCAGCGCGAGCCTGGCTTTTCGTCATGAGGGAGTCTTTCACGCGTACTTCCTCCCACCGCTCCTCATACATGCCGATCGGCAGAGGAGTCCCAAAGAGCGAAACGTCAAATTTTTCAGCCGAGATACGCCAGCTTCCCTGGGGCTTGCCATGCAGGGAAATCGGCAGGCGCGCACCGAAAATCTCAAAGTTCCTTCGGTACAGTGTCCGCCCCGTAGGCACTGCTTCATGTTTTTTCATCGGTACTGAAACTGTAAAGCTGTGCTTCGTCTCCGCCGTCACTTCAGCCGAGGCGTGTGTAAGCGTGCTCCCACCAGACTGGTCAACTACAACCGCGCTCACAATAAGCTGCCCTTCAGTTACGGCATCGCCCTTTTTTACGGCAGGCGTTCCGGCAAAAATTTTCATCGAGAGTATCTGCCCCGTCGCAGACGCTTTTATGTTGCAAATGCTTTTTAAATCCGCAATCTTCGGTTTTTCAGTCTTGCAGCGTATGACAATATCCGCCGCGCTTCCGCGAAGGTTTACGCTCATCCAGCGGATATCGGGAAACTTCAGCATAATGCGCTCCGACACAGCCTGCGGGTCTATCGAGCTTTTCAATGTGCCGCGTGTCAGGCCGGCAGATGCAAGCTCCGCCTCAAGCTTTTCCCTGGGAATTGAATTGTTGTCCGGCATTTGTATGCACCAGACGCGCAGTGAAAGAAGATAAACAATAAGGCAGAACGCCGCTCCTCCTGCCCAGAGCCCAGCATGCCCGCGAGTTCTATAAAGCAGGAACGGGAGACCTCGGCGCTCAGTCACCTTCAGGCGACAGCCGGCGCGGCGCGCGTTCGAACGCAGTGTGCGGTATTTGCGCGCAAGGATACACGCGCCGCCGGATATTCCGGGCTTAATATCCCAAAGATATGCTCCAGAGCGGGCGCAGCATGTATAAAAGCGCTCCGGGCTGCCGCTGTGCACATCAAAGCGCACATAGCCCAGCAGCCAGCGTGACAATTTCAGTGAAAGCATAGGCATACCTCAACTGAGAAATTCGATGCCGGTGATATATCCGGTCACGACAAGGGCGTCAGCCGTCAGGCACTGGATATTAAGCCCACGGCCTGTGAAGCGCACAGTGTGGCCAGGCATGCACACACGCACTACCGTTTCGCCGTACTCAAGGATGCCGCTGCACCCTTCTACGACAGCTTCATGGTTTCCGTTGAGCTCCATGTGCCCTTTTATGGAAAGGCCTGTTTGACTGAATAGATTTTCAGGCGTGTGCATAAACCCACCCCTTCTGTAACCTATATTTCCCTGCTTAATGCTATGCTGCGGAATGGTGAAATATCCACGTAGCATATACATATATGACGAGGTGGTTCTATGGACAAAAAATCCGGTGCACTGCTCACAGCAGTCCTTGCTGCCGCGTGTGCCCTGCTGATTTTTCCTGCACAGGCTGCACACGGTGCAGAAAACGGCCTGCGGTATTCGCTCAGTATCCTTATTCCGTCGCTTTACCCGTTTATGGTTCTTTCAGTGTTTGTTGTGAAAAGCGGGCTTTCCGAGCGTCTCGGCCGTGTGCTGGAAAAGCTGACGCAGGCGCTTTTCCGCCTCCCCGGCAATGCTGCGGCGTCTGTCATAATGAGCATAATCGGCGGTTATCCGTCCGGCGCACGCTCCGCAGCGGCACTTTATGAATCAGGTGCCATCACGCAGAAGCAGGCCGAGCGCATGATGTGTTTCTGTGTCAACGCCGGCCCATCTTTTGTTATAACAGCAGTCGGTATCGGCTTCCTTAAAAGCGCGCAGGCCGGAAACATTCTTTTTGTGTCACAGCTTGTTTCATTTTTTGCGATGGGAATACTTTCCGGGATTTTCTGCCGCCACAGTGCAGAGCCGGCACAGCGCAAAAAAATTCAGCCTCCCTGCGGGACTGTGCATGCGTTTATCAGCTCGGCGGCAGACGCGGCCTACTCCACGCTGATGATGTGCTGTTTTGTTATACTGTTTGCCGCGCTTATGAACCTTCTCCGCATTATCCCCGCTCCGCACAGCCTTTCCATTTTATGCTCCACTCTACTTGAAGTAACCGGTGGATGTGCCGACCTTGCTGCGAGCGGAACCCCGCTGTGGGTCTTTGCATTTGCAGTCGGCTGGGGCGGTGTTTGCGTCCACCTTCAAGTGTTCTCGTGCCTCGGCAGCATAAGGATAAACCGTGCGCGCTTTGTGCTGTGCCGTGCAGCGCAGGGATCTATTTCCGCTGCTGTCTGCTCTGTGCTATGCACTTTTTTCCCTCAAAGCGCAGAGGCATTCTCAAGTTTCAGCGGTGAAACCCAGGCTGCGCTTTCCGGCTCAGTGCTGTCTGCCGCAGCGCTTGCGGTTTTATGTGTCGCCTTTCTTTTTTGCATTCCCCACGAAAGGATAGAAATCGACAAACGATAATGATATAATTGATTTCAGCCGGAAGGCGATAAATCCTTATTAATCGTTTTACCGGGAGTGAGTATAATGTTCCATAAAAGAAAAGCCCAGAAACTTTTCGGCAATGAAATCGACCCTGACTGTCTCTACTGCACCGAATTTTCCGGCGGAGCCTGCCGGTTTGGGCGGAAAGACGGGCCATGTGGCAGCTTCCACTATGACCCGCTGAAACGTGTGCCGCACACTCCTCCTGCGCTTAAAGAGCATGACCCGGAAGAGTTTAAGCTGTAACAGAGAAAAGCCGCTGCAAGTCTACAGGCCTGCAGCGGCTTTTCTTTTGCCTATCTCTGACAGATATTCAGTCGCTATCGCGGAAAATCGAGTCCATATCTTCAGTGACTGACGGTTCAATAAGGCCTTCCCTCGCCATGTTGTTCATTATTTTAATGGCGTCTTTATGCGACATACCCTTGCGATAAGGCCTGTCTTCCGTCAGGGCCTGGTAAATATCCACACAGGCAAGAATGCGTGAGTTAAAATCGAGATCGTTTTTGTCAAGCCCATAAGGATAGCCTGAGCCGTCCAGCTTTTCATGGTGGTTTGCCGCCCAGTCAGTAATATCATCAAAGCCGTCAATCTTTTCAAGTATCCTGCGCGTATAGAACGGATGCGCCTGTATTATCTGAAATTCCTTTCGGGTAAGCCCAGAAGGCTTGTCAAGAATAGAATTTGGGATTGCGAGTTTACCGAGGTCATGCAGGTCTGCGGCAATACGCATTTTCCAGTAAGTCACGTCATCAAATTCGTAGAACTGGCAGATAAATCCCGTTTTCTCACTTATTCCCCTTGAATGCGAACCTGTAAATGGAGATTTGGCATCGATTATGCGGCTGAATATCTGTGAAATCTGATGTATTTTCTGGTAATTAAACTCACGCTTTACCTGCGGAAGCATGGATATCAGGGCCTTATAAACGAATTCGTCTTTCTGGTTCAGCCAAAACTCAATATGCCTGCTGAACCCAAACACCACTTCACAAAGGTCTGGGTCAAACTTGCACGCATCCTTCATGATGCTGTTTTTAATAGCATCCGGTCCTTTCCCTTCCGAATATCGGATTGCTATATAATCTGCCAAACTTATAATGCGTGAGTAAAGCGGTATATTTATGCCAGTGATTCCAAATGGGCCGCTTCCGTCATATTTCTCGTGATGATATAAGATGATATTTTTTTGCCTACTTAGAAAAGGAAAATGCGCGAGATTTTTCTCGCCTTCCAAGCAGTGCACCGGGTCTGATTCCACATTGTAAGTAGTTTGCCTGCCGCATATATCCAATCTGCGCATTGACGCCATAACGCCGTTGTCGTGCAGCAAAGCATAAGAAATCAGGTCAAACCTGTTTTTATCAGACATATTTATTTTTTCAGCGATTCGTGCAGAAATATAAGCTACACGCATACCGTGGTTTATATGGTTAGGCAGCAAATCTTTTTCCGCAAAATCGAGCGTGCGTGAAAGGGATATTAAAAGCTGGTTTACATTAAAAAGCAAATTATCACGACACTTATCTGGACAATTCAAATAATAAGTCCATATAATTCAGAATAATTTTGCATATTTTTATATATGTACTTTATTTACCTTTAATTATAACAGAATTTTCAATTTTATTTTTAGATTTTGAGAAATTGCGACCAAAACTGCAAGCCGCAGAGCCTTTGCGGAAAAACGCTCTTTATGCTTTTCTGCATATAATATGTAAAATTTGCATATGCGCAGTTGTTTAATAACTCGTACTAAAATTTATATAACTGTGTTGACATATTATTAATCATAAGGTATACTTGTTTATTGAAAGCGGAGGTGAGTTCACTGGAAAAAAATGTTTACAGTCTCGTCTTGCTTGACGACGTTGTTGATGCCGTCGACAGGCTGGCATGCGAGCGCAGCGTCAGCCGCAGCAGCCTCGTCAACCAAATTCTCGCAAAATATCTCTCATGCCCCATCCCAGAAACAAGGATACACGATATTTTTTCCTGCATGGAAAGTATGCTGGCTGGATTTGACAACTTCAAAATACGCGAACAGCCAAGCAGCAGCATGGTGACGATACGCAGCTCAATTCACTACCGCTACCGGCCTACAGTGCGGTATACACTGGAGCTTTACAGAAAATATGAACCATATATCGGCGGGCTGCGCGCAGCTTTCCGCACACAGAACAGCAGCCTGCTACAGGTTTCAGAAGACTTTTCCCGTTTCTGGCAAAAGCTTGAAAACCAGCTCATAGGGCCATATTTTGCCGGCAGAAAAGTGCCTTCTTCGGCAGAGCCGGGGCGCTACACACGTCGCCTGCGCTGCCCGAAAAATGAAAATGACCGCACATGCGAAAAAGCAGCACATGCAATTCTATGCTATCTTCACGAATTTGACTCTGCGTTGAAAGAATATCTTGGCGCCTCAGAATCGGAAGGCAGCTTAAAAAAGGCAGAGCACAAAATAGAAGAAGGATACCTCGAATATCTTAGAAACGCAATAATTCTCTGAAAATTCAGACCCCAAAAGGAGGTTTTTCAATGGATATGCAAAACTTTACCCATAAATCACTTGAAGCGCTCGAAGAGGCGCAAAGCATCGCCCTTGAGAACAACTGCATGCAGATTGAGCAGGAACATCTTGCAAAAGCCCTGCTTGAGCAGGAGAACGGGCTTATTCCGCAACTTCTGCAGAAAATGGGCATTGACCCTAAAAGCGTGCTTGACACTGTGGAGCAGGCCGTAAAAAAGCTGCCGAGCGTGACCGGCCCTGGACGTGAACCCGGGAAAATATATATTTCGGCTGATGTAGACGCCGTGCTTGTGGAAGCCGAAAGCCAGGCAAAACGGATGAAAGACGAATATGTTTCAGTCGAGCACATTATGCTTGCCATGATTGAAAAGCCAGACTCCGCAATGCGCGATATTTTCAGCCGTTTTGGCATTACAAGCCACAGTTTCCTTACAGCACTTTCAACAGTGCGCGGCAATACGCGCGTTACAAGCGACAGCCCTGAAGAGACATACGATGCTCTCTCAAAGTACGGCCAGGACCTTGTAGCGCTTGCAAAGAACCACAAGCTCGACCCTGTAATTGGACGTGACGATGAGATAAGGAGCGTAATCCTCATACTCTCGCGCAAAACTAAAAATAATCCTGTCCTTATAGGTGAGCCGGGCGTTGGAAAGACAGCCATAGCGGAAGGCCTTGCCGAGCGAATCGTGCGCGGTGATGTTCC
Source organism: Ruminococcaceae bacterium UBA5295 (assembly GCA_002411365.1). Lineage (GTDB taxonomy): Bacteria > Bacillota > Clostridia > Oscillospirales > Acutalibacteraceae > Thermocaproicibacter. The sequence continues at coordinate 68,744 of DHSD01000005.1, read as the reverse complement.
TAACAGCCTTAAAGACCACAAAGTTTTTTCGCTTGATATGGGCTCACTCATAGCTGGCGCAAAATACCGCGGTGAATTTGAGGAACGCTTTAAGGCAGTGCTTAATGAAGTCAAAAAGAGCAACGGGCGCATTATACTATTTATAGACGAGCTGCACAATATCGTCGGCGCAGGCAAAACCGAAGGCAGCATGGATGCCGGAAACCTTCTAAAGCCTATGCTGGCGCGCGGTGAACTGCACTGCATAGGTGCAACAACGCTAAATGAGTACCGCAAATACATTGAAAAGGACGCTGCGCTGGCGCGCCGGTTCCAGCCCGTTATGGTAGAAGAGCCGTCGGTTGAAGACACCATTGCCATCCTGCGCGGCCTTAAGCAGCGGTATGAAGTATTCCACGGCGTCAAGATACAGGATCAGGCACTTATTGCCGCTGCCGTGCTCAGCAACCGCTACATTTCAGACCGTTTCCTTCCTGACAAGGCAATAGACCTTGTTGATGAGGCATGCGCAATGGTGCGTACTGAGATAGACTCCATGCCTGTTGAACTTGACGAAATCTCACGCAAGATCATGCAGCACGAGATAGAGGAAGCCGCGCTAAAAAGGGACAGCGACCCGCTGGCTCAAGAGCACCTCAAAGAAATCCAGAAAGAGCTTGCTGATGAACGCGCACAGTTTAAAGAGCGCAAAGCAAAATGGGAAAACGAGAAAAATGCCATCAGCAAAGTGCGCAACCTGCGCTCGGAAATTGAAAAAACAAACGCCGAAATTGAAAAAGCCGAGCGCACTTATGACCTTAACAAGGCAGCCGAGCTTAAATACGGCAAGCTGCCCACACTAACTAAGCAGCTGAAAACAGAAGAGGAAATAGCTGAGAAAACACAGACATCTTCGGATTCGCTGCTGCATGACCGTGTCACAGAAGAAGAAATAGCAAAAATAGTGGCAAAATGGACAGGGATTCCTGTTGCACGCCTTATGAAAAGCGAACGCGAAAAGCTGCTCCATCTGGAAAGCATACTCCACAAACGCGTAATAGGCCAGGATGAAGCCGTTAAAAAAGTTTCGGAGGCTATCCTGCGTTCCCGCGCCGGCATACAGGACCCAAACAGACCGATAGGCTCTTTCCTCTTCCTTGGGCCTACAGGTGTCGGCAAAACAGAACTTGCCAAGGCACTTGCCCAGGCACTTTTCGACGATGAAAAGAACATGGTGCGTATAGATATGACGGAATACATGGAAAAGTTTTCGGTATCTCGCCTCATTGGGGCGCCTCCGGGATATGTAGGCTATGACCAAGGCGGCCAGCTTACAGAGGCCGTGCGCAGGCACCCATATTCTGTCGTACTTTTCGATGAAGTTGAAAAAGCCCATCCTGATGTTTTCAATATTCTGCTGCAGGTGCTTGACGACGGGCGCATCACCGACTCGCAGGGCCGTACAATAGATTTTAAGAACACAATAATCATACTGACATCTAACCTCGGCTCTGGTGAGATTCTCGAAGGAATAGACGCAAACGGAAATATCAGCGGCGATGCAAAGTCAAAAGTAAGGGAGCTGCTTAAACACCAGTTCCGTCCGGAATTTCTCAACAGACTTGACGAAATCATCTTCTTCCGCCCGCTCAGCCGCGCGGAAACCAGCAAAATAGTCGACCTGCAGATTAAAGATTTGCAGCGCCGCCTGAATGAAAAACGGCTCAACATCCAGCTTACCGATGCTGCAAAAGATTTTATAGTCTCCAGCGGCTACGACCCTGTATATGGCGCACGCCCTCTTAAGCGGTTTATACAGGACAACCTTGAAACACTCATCGCAAGGCGAATTATCGAGGGCGGTCTGAAACCGAGATCAACACTGAAAATTGACTATGACGGGCAAAAGCTGCTTCTTGCAAACTGATAAAGCCCGCCAAGCAAAATCCCTGCTGTGCAAAACGCAGCAGGGATTTTTTCATACGCTCATTCTGCGGTACGGAATGTGCCGCATTGGGTTTTCGTCTGACCGTCGTTTACCTGAGTTGTGCTGATGTCAATATGGTCTGCTTTGCAATTTCTGTTGCGGTTGTACGCACAGTTTTCCACGTCGCAGTGAACTTCCATTGATGGGTTGGGCGAAAAGCTGTCCACCGCATTCTGCGGGGCATCTTCTTCACGATCCTGAAAATTTGCACAGTAAGTCTGTTTTGTTTCCGTGGAATCAGGGCCGCTTACCTTGATGTCAGGCCGGCAGCATTTTTCGCACCTGTTGTTCGCGCATCCAGATACGCTGCAGGAAAGGTCCGTCATATCCAGCACCTCCGAATAAATTAAAATAACGGCTTAAAAGCCTCTTTTTAGTTTGCGCCTGTGCATACGCAATTATGCGGGCAGTAATTCCGTTTAACTTCTTATAAGTATAAAAGATAATAGCAAAGTCTGAAGCCTTTATAAAATTTTGAAGAAAATTACAAAAGTTTTTCTTTACATTTGTTGGCAGAATGTGTAGAATATACGAAGATTTTTAATTATTATTTAAAATTCTTACATATCTATTAACCAGTTCCGTAAAAGATAAGCGGATCTGGAATTTTTCGCAGGGAAGAGGTTTTTTATGCATAGTGTAAAAGCCAAAAAGTGTGTTGTTTATATTCCGTTTATCCTGGCATTGATTCTGTTTTTATTTCTATACAGTTATTCTTTCCCTCAGGGCGATGACTTTCTTTTTACTGTTTATGGAGGCACGCTCAAAAAAATATGGGATTATTATATTTATTATTACGAATACACAGGCTCACGCATGGCGAATGTGTTCGCGTCACTGCTTTTAATTAAAGGGCTTTCAATATGGAAAATTTTAACCCCTATTGTTACACAGTGCACTGCCCTTACCCTTTTTTACTGCGTAACAGGAAGACTCACAGTCCAGGAAAAAAGATGGAAACGTGATTTTGCACTCGCGTGCGTATGCGCCTTCTTCCCAGGCCTCATTCCGATTTCATACCATCTTTTTGCAGATACATTTATGTGGATGGACGGCTCATGTAATTATTTTTATCCACTTTTCTTTTTCCTCTTAGGGCTTTTGCCATTTTGGAATACACTTAGGGACAGGCCTCTGCCGCGAGTTTTAAAATTTGTCTGCCCAATTTTTTTGGCAATTTCTGGCCTTATGCATGAGCAGACTGCAACGGCGATTTTTGCTTTCTGCGTTGTCTCCATGATACTTCTGCACAAGGAAAAGAAGACATCAAAATACCTTTGGTCGCTGACAGCCGTCTCCACGGCAATCACGGTTTTTACTTACACATGCCCCGGCGCTTACCGCAGGTTAGCCAAATCAGGGTACAACGGCAACTCCGGATTCCTTCATGTGCTTTTCAGGCATCTTACCATTTATTTTTCTGACTTTAACAACGGCCTCTGGCCAATAGCTACGCTGCTTGGCATATGTGCTTTTTGCTTTTTACGCAGCATGCATGGGCGCTTTGCATCTTTCCTAAAATTTTTCATTACCTTTGGATCAGTAATGGCTCCTATTTCGCAGGTGCTCGCTTTCCCAAGGCTCAACATCAGCATTTCACATTCAAAAATCAGGACAGCACTCATGCTCGTGTTTTGGGTATTATACTCTATAGCCATTGCAATTGCGTTTCTCATGCCACTTCATAAAAACCGCAAAGGAGGCTTTATTGCCGCACTTTATATAAGCATAGTTGCTTCGCAGCTCATACCTGCGGCAGTTGGCAGCAATGGAAGGCCGCTTCTTCCACTTGCACTTCTTACGCTTCTGCTCACCCTCTGTATGATGGAAAACTGGGATTCCAGTGCGGCCTCATATATCCATCTCTCTGCCGCTGCTGTTGCGTTCTGTTCTATAATTTACATGTTCTTTCCATTATCCACAAACTACAACTCTTACTGTAAAATTGAGGAACAGGTTAAAACTGTTTCTGCAGCCGGGTCAGGGACAGTAAACTTCGACCAAAAAGCGTTTGACTCACGATACTGCTATTATAATTCTTTCAGTCCGTTTTATAAATATGAACTAAGGCAGTATTATAAACTCGGCAAAGATGTAAAACTTGACTTCAGCCACTGCCCGTATAAAGCCAAGCCTGGTACAAAAGCAAAAAAAGCTGTTCTTCCGGCAAAAGCGTTGACAAAATAAAAGAATCTGTCTATACTGTAACATAATAATAAAATTTTAAACCGATGAGTAAGAAGAGTACTTCGGCAAAATTATACGCAAAGAGAGCCGCAGATGGTGGAACCGCGGCCGTATATTCTGAAGGAATGGGCTTATGAGGGCATGGCAAACGGCTTTATATTAAAAGTCAAGTAGCTTTTGACGGGAACTTCACCCGTTACCAAGGAAGCGTACATGGCTGTGTACGGAACAAGCGGGCATTAATTGCCAATCTGGGTGGTACCGCAGGATGCTTATTAAAGCTCTTGCCCCTGTTAAATACGGGGGCAGGAGCTTTTTATTTTTATACTTATAGCCCGTCGGCAGCCGCAATAAAGGCAAAGTTAAGAGGGAGATTTTACTATGAAAAAGTTTAAGGAAATCGCTGCAGCAGGGCTTGCTGCAATTCTCGCCGTCACTGCCTGCGCATGCTCCGGGAATGCTTCTTCTGCCGTAACTTCAACCGCAAGTACAGCAAAAAAATATAAAGTCGGCATCATCCAGTACGCTGCCCACCCATCACTCGACAACTGCTACAAAGGCCTTAAAGAAGGGCTTAAAGCCAGCGGACTGGAAGAAGGCAAAAACCTTACTGTCGATTTTCAGAATGCGCAGTCGGACAACGGCAATTCCGACTTAATGGCACAGAACATGGTCTCCAAAAAATACGACATGATCATCACGATTGCAACGCCTGCTGCAATGTCTGCTTTCAGCGCCGCAAAAAATACAAATATTCCCGTGGTTTTCACGGCTGTTTCGGACCCTGTTGCTGCTCAACTTGTCTCATCTCTCAAGCATCCCGGCGGCATCTGCACGGGTTCTTCCGATGTTCTGCCTCTTGAGGCGCAGCTTAAAATGATACGTTCATTTATCCCCAAAGCCAAAAAAATCGGCATACTCTACACCACAAGCGAAGCTAACTCCGTTTCTCACCTGAAAGAAATCAAAAAGCTCGCACCGAAATACGGCTTCCAGATCGAAAATATAGGCATAACAAACTCTTCAGAAGTAGCTTCAGGCGCAGCTTCACTAATGGCAAAAAGAGTTGACTGTGTCAACAACTTCACAGACAACAACGTAGTCAGCAACCTTTCCACACTTCTTCAGGCTGCAGATAAAGCAAAAGTGCCTGTTTTTGGCTCTGAAATTGAACAGGTCAAAAACGGTTGTCTTGCCGCTGACAGCATAGACTATGTTTCCCTCGGAAATGAAACCGGCAAAATGGCCGCCAAAATTCTTAAAGGCGAGGCAAAGGCAGCGGATATGCCAGTTTATACTGTATCCGAAGGCAAGATGGTCTACAATAAAAGCGTAATGGAAAAATCAGGTCTTAAACTTCCCGCTGAAAGCTCAAATGTGGAACAAGTCGGATAAATTTTGTAACAGGAAAGGATGAATGGACTAATGGATGTTTTTCTCGGGCTGCTCGGCAATGTCCTTCAGGAAGGTTTTACTTATGCAATTATGGCGCTCGGCGTTTATGTAACTTATTCTGTCCTAAATTTTCCGGACTTGTCTGTTGATGGGACATTCCCGCTTGGCGCTTGTGTCACAGGTGCACTTATACTCGCGGGTGTCAATCCGTGGATAGCATGCCTTGTCTCATTCATCTGCGGGGCAGCCGCGGGCTGCGTCACAGGCCTTATCCACGTAAAGCTGCACATAACCGACCTGCTTTCCGGCATCCTTGTAATGACGGCACTAACAAGTATAAATCTTGCAGTAACAAACGGCTCTTCCATGCTCGCCTATTACAGCAAGCCGACTATTTTCACCTCAGGGCACGCAAAGCTGCTTCAGGGAGCTGCAAAAAACTGGTCTGCAGTAGTCATCGCGCTTATTTGCTGCATTATTGTAAAGCTTCTGCTCGACATGTACTTTAAAACAAAGTCAGGGCTTCTTCTCCGCGCCGCAGGAAGCAATCCGCAGTATGTTGTGTCGCTCGGCAAAAATCCAGGGGCAATGAAAATTATCGGCCTGATGATAGGCAACGGATGCACGGCGCTCTCAGGCTCCGTGCTCAGCCAGCAGTCAGGCTCGGCAAACATCTGGAGCGGCACCGGCATGATGGTCATGGCGCTCGCTTCGGTTATAATCGGTGTAAGCCTTTTCGGACGTTTTAAACTTATCCATGCAACATTTGCCGTCATACTTGGTACCATAATTTACAAGGCCTGTCTTGTAATTGCCATGCAGCTCGGCCTTCCAACTAATTACCTGAAAATGCTCATGGCTGTGCTGTTTACAATAGCGCTTGTGGTGAATAACATTGCCCCATCTGCTGAAAGAAGGAAAAAAGCCGATGCTAAATGATTCAGAACAGAAAAAAGATGCCCTCGTAGAAATGCGCCACATATACAAAACTTTCGGGCGAGGAACATCATCTGAGGTTGCCCTTTTCAGCGACTTCAGCCTTTCCGTAAGGCACGGGAGTTTTGTTTCAATAATAGGCAGCAACGGTTCCGGCAAAACGACTCTGCTAAACATTCTCTGCGGAAGCATTGCGCAGGACTCAGGGAACGTAATAATTGACGGTAAAAACATAAACAGCCTTTCAGAATTCCGCCGCTCACGCTATATTGGCCGAGTGTTTCAGAACCCTGCAGCCGGGACTTGCCCTCAGCTTACCGTCCTTGAAAACCTTGCCCTTGCCGACAATAAAGGCAAAAGTTTCGGGCTTGGGAAGGGCATACATAAAAGCAGGATGGATTTTTACCGCTCACAGCTTGAGCTGCTGAAAATGGGCCTCGAAAATAAGCTTAACATACCGGTTTCAAGCCTTTCCGGCGGGCAGCGCCAGGCTCTTGCCCTGCTTATCTGCACCATGACGCCTTTAAAACTGCTGATACTTGACGAACACACAGCGGCGCTTGACCCAAAATCGAGTGAAACAGTTATGGAACTTACAGACCGTGCCGTTCACGAAAAGGGACTCACCACCCTGATGGTAACACACAACCTGAAATACGCTCTTCGCTTTGGCGACAGGCTGCTCATGCTGCACAGGGGAAAAATTATTCTTGACGCTTCAGGCACAGAAAAAAGCGCTATGGAAATTCATGACCTTACAAGCCGTTTTGACAAGATAAGCCTTGAAGACGGAGCTTAGTGTTGTATTGATAATATTCAGCAGCAGCGCAATATAAAAATGTCCCGCATATGCGGGATTTTATTTTTATTATTGGCTTCTTAAGCCGCTTTATTTGCCATGCCTGCAAGCTTGACAGAAAAAATCATATGTCATACAATGAAATCAATCTTTGAAATTAAAATAAGATAAAATGTGCAGGAGGTAATTGCAATAAACGAATTTTACGATATGCTTCTGAAGCGCCGCACTATACGCGCTTTCAGGCCAGAAATGATTCCTGACGACATCATGAATAAAATCATTACAGCCGGAAAATATGCCCCCTCTGCGATGGGGCAGCAGAACCGCCATTTCACTGTGATAAAGGATCAGACACTACTAAATGATGTTGTGAAAGCTACGGAAAAAGCAGGCGGCGAGTTTGTGCCGGGCCACACACCGTTTTACAGCGCTCCGGCCGTAATAATTCTTTCTGCGCCTGCCAGTTTTAAATTTAACAGGGAAGACTGCGCCTGCGCAATACAGAACATGATGCTTGCGGCATGTTCTTTCGGAATCGGCTCATGCTATATATGCGCCGTACTCCCTGGCCTGCGCGACAGTTCCATAATGGACCGGCTCAAGCTTCCGGCAAACTATGTTCCATATGGAAGCGTAAGCTTTGGCTACCCTGCAGCAAGTGCTCCCGAAGCAAAAGCACGCAGGACAGATGATGTGACTTTTCTTCCATAAAAAGGACGGGGCAGGCTTGCACGCCTGCCCTGACAAAGAATTCTGAGCCACAGCACAACATAGCTGCGTGACTTCTCTGCCAGCAACTATGTTGTTCATCCTGCCGGAAAATATTTATGCCAATTTCTTCAAGCTGAAAATAAAAGGTGAAAAATATTGAAAATATTGATTCTGTATGCATCAACGCACGGCGCTACAAAGCTTTGCGCTGAAAAACTCGCGCTGGCCCTTGGCAGTGAAACTGAGGCCGTCGATGTCAATGATTTTTTTGGTAGCCCCGCACAGTATAACGGCATCATAATCGGCACGTCAGTTTATGGGGGAAGAATCCTTAAAGAAATCAAAGCCTACTGCAAAGAAAATATGTCTATCCTTTTACAAAAGCCATTTGCTGTTTTCTTTTCCTGCCTTTCAGAAAGAGAAACAACTGTTAATGAATACCTTAAGCAGAATTTCCCGCCGGAACTTGCAGGGCATGCTGCCGCCTGCGAATCTTTCGGCGGCGCATTTTACTTTAAGAAGCTGAATCCTCTGGAACGCGCCGTAGATAAAAAGATTGCCAGTATATACGCAAAATCATCTGGCATACCTGCTCCAGACGGAAAATCTGATTTCAGCACTATATCTGACGAAAGGATTAACGCTTTTGCACAGAAAATCAATAGCGCTTTTGGTAAGGCCTCATGAAAATAAAACTTATCGCCGCAGACCTTGATGGAACGCTTCTTCACGACGATAAATCTGTTTCACAGCGCACACTTTCCGATCTTCAGAAAGCGGCAGAAGCAGGGTGCATTGTTATGCCGGCAACAGGTCGTGTTTTAAGCGGCATTCCCCATCAAGTCCTGTCTGTGCCAGGCATCAGTTATGCTATTACGTCAAACGGCGCATTGGTAGTCGACCTTAAAAAACATTCAGTTATTTATTCCAGCCTCATGACTGCAGAAGAATCAGGCAGCATTGTAAAAAAGATGTGCAAAACCGGATTCCTCGTAGAAGCATACTGGAACGGTACCGCATACTGTGAGCGAAAAGCGTTCGAACGTATGCTGTCTTTGAACCCTCCAAAGTGGCTTACCGATTTTGTCCTTAAATCGCAGAATTTTGTGGATGACCTACCCAACTTCATCTCATCCCACAATGCGCAACTTGAAAAAGTCAATATGCCATATATTCCAGAAAATATACGTGTACCTATGTACAAAGAATTGCGTTCAGAAAATAAATATTTCATATGCTCTTCATGCCCTACGAATATCGAGGTTAATACAATAGGCTGCAGTAAGGGAAAGGCCCTTAAAGTCCTTTGCAGAAAATTTGGTATAAATCCTGATCAGGCTATGGCTATAGGCGACAGTGGCAACGACCTTAAAATGCTTCAGGAAGCAGGCGTTGCGGTTGCTATGGAAAATGCCGAACCTGAAATCCGCTCTACAGCAAATTTCGTCACATCAACAAACAATGAAGACGGCGTCGCCGCAGCAATTGAAAAATTTGTCCTTTCATAAACGCAAAGCTACATAAGTTACATATATTTAAATGCAAAATGCGTCTTCTTACCGCACAAAACGGTTTGAAGGCGCATTCAAATTTTATTGTTATTTTTTATTTTTTACCTGCAGCCTGAACAGCATCAGCTGCTTTTTCTAGGCTTGGCATCTGGATTTCTTCAACACTGCCGTCGTCACATTTCTGTGCAATCGACGGGTCAAGTGGAACACGCCCCAGTACTTTCAGCCCATACTCTTTAGCCGTCTCATCAAGATGACTCTCCCCAAAAACATTGATCTTCTTACCGCAGTCAGGGCATTTGACATAGCTCATATTTTCCACGATTCCAAAAATAGGAATATTCATCATCTTTGCCATGTTGACAGCCTTTGAAACTATCAGCGACACGAGCTCCTGTGGAGACGTAACAACAACAATACCATCAACCGGCAGTGACTGAAACACCGTCAGCGGAACGTCGCCTGTTCCCGGAGGCATGTCCACAAAAAGATAATCAACATCCGGCCAAATCACATCAGTCCAGAACTGCTTAACAATATTTCCAATCAGCGGGCCGCGCCAAACAACAGGCGCGCTCTCGTTGTCGAGAAGCAGGTTTACCGATATAACGTCAATGCCGCTTTTTGTTTTTGCAGGTATTATGCCAGCGTCGCTGCCGATGACCTTACCATGAAGGCCAAACATTTTCGGAATCGACGGGCCAGTAATGTCCGCATCCAAAATACCGGTGTGGAAACCGCGGCGGTTAAGAAGCACAGACAGCATTGAAGTTACAAGGCTTTTGCCTACGCCTCCCTTGCCGCTGACAATGCCGATTACATGGCCTACCTTACTGCGCGGGTTGGGTTTTGCCATAAAATCTGCATGGCCGCTTTCCCTGGAAGGGCAGTTCTCTTCGCAGGAAGAGCAGTTATGATTGCAGTTTTCTTCACTCATTGGAATTCTCCTTTTCCAGCAGAATCTTTTAACTGTATATATTCTGTCTTTGGCACAAGTATAACGTGCATATGCTCATATGTCAAGAAAATCCGTATGCTTTTAAGGTAAGGCCACAGCAAATCTAATTGCCGCGCTGCTTCTGCTCGGCTATGCGCATAGCCGTGTAGCATGCTTCTACTGCGTCTTCCTGGTTTTCCGCCGCTACAAGGAAGCGAGCCTTATGGCAAAAATGCAACGTCCGTATTCCAGACATTTTTTCAAGTCCTTCGCCATCCATGCCGGCCCATTCCTGCGGAAAATTGCATTTCGCCTCGTCGGTGTTAAATCCCATTGGGACAACCTGCGCATTGTAGCCGCCGCGCTGAGAAGGATAAACCACAAATTCAGCGCTTGAAGGGATAAGCACCGACTTCCATGGGGCAAAGCGCGGCAAGATTACGATATTGTCTTTTACCCCCGCAAGTGCAGACTCCACAAGTGATTTTGCCCTCTGTGCGCTGAAAATACTCTCAAACTTTTTGCGCAGAATCGTTTCGGCAAATTTTTCAGCTTCAGCAAAACACTCATCCGCCGACCGCTCTGAATCCCACAGCGGATTAAATGACGAAATTACACCGGCAATCTGATTTCCACATCCGGTATTGTCGTCTTCATCAAGCGGCTGGATAAAGTGTTCATCAAAGCGTTTTGTTTCCTTAGCTACGTCTTCCGGTGAGCAGCCTTTCTGCATCACGCTTTCGCCAAGTTCGCGCCACAGCAGGCCAAACGCCGCATAAGGCACGCCATCTTCACGGACATCAGAATTTTCCTGATGGTGGTCAAATTTTCCTCTTCCTATGTCAAACGCAAGGCCGTTAAAACCTTCCGGCACTTCAAAGACACGCTTTACCTTAAGCTGTGGATTAATAATTTTCAGCAGTGCGGCGGCAAATACATCGTCCGCATGAAATTTCCCGCCGTGTGTAAGGGCAGTACCTTCAATTTTCATTCGTCAATCTCTCCGTTCATGTTACATTACAATTACATAGTTATGTTTCCAGCCCATGATTTTCTAAACCTGCCTATACCGAGAAAGGCTTTCCTCCACAAGGCGGCTGTACTCCTCAATCAGGCTTTTGGGCTCAACTATCTCCACTCTGCCGCCAAACTCAAAAATCCGGCTCAACAGCATCGGGCTTACAATCACTTTTACGCGGATATAAAAGCTGCTGCCGACCGCACGTGAAATTTCAGTCTCTTCCCCAAAACGGTCAAGGACAACACCGATGAGTGAATTATCAACACGCAGCGTAACATTTTCTTCTTTGCCACTGTGCATGCCGAAAATCTCTTTCGAATACTCGGCCGCATCAAATGACGGAAGATCGGATCTTTCATAATCACCATTCTCGATTATTTCCATGCGGTCCATTTTATCGACCCTGAAATTGGAGAGCCCCCCATATTTTTCATAATAGGCTGTCATGTAGTAATTTTCGCTGTCCCACAAAAGCGCATATGGAAAAGCGTGGTATTTCTGCCCATTCCTGCGGTAGCGTTTTTTCCAGTGGCGGGCGTGCTGCCAGTCTATACAGTACTCAAAATAGCGGAAAGACACTGGCTTTTTCTGTGCAATGGCCTGATTGATAGTGTCTACATTATAATAAATCTTCTCATTCTGATTTTTCACCCTGCCGCGCACATATATCTGCCGCTGAAGGGACTTCGCCTGTGGTTCGCTCGCAAGGCTTTCGATTTTCCCTATAAGCTGCGCCGACTTTTTTTCAGTTAGAAACCTTGATGAAGCTACAGCATCTGCAAGTATCTTAAGCTCCGGCAGCTCAAATGTGCGCCCCGCAACAAAGTAGCCTGTGGTTTTCGACTTGCAGCGCACAATATCAAGTCCAAATGAGCGCAGGGCTTCTATATCGCCGTAGAGGCTCTTGCGCTCAGCAGATACCCCATACCCTTTCAATTCTTCAATAAGCTGCGGAATGGTCAGCATATGCTCGTCATCGGTTTTTTTCAGAAAAATTTTCATGAGGTAAAGGAGTTTCAGTTTCTGATTTTTTACCATTGCCATAAAAGCGCCTCCGCAGAAGCTATTGCTGTATGTCAGTTATTTGCCTGCGGCTTCACGGCTGCGCGCGACCGCATCCGGAAGCACTTCGAGGATTTTCCTTATATCGTCCTCCGTATTCTCGGCACCAAGTGTAATACGCAGGGAACCGCGCGCCAGTTCCGGCGGGATTCCCATGGCGAGCAGCACATGCGAGGGCTCCAGAGCGCCTGCGGAACATGCTGAGCCCGCAGACACGCAAATCCCCGCCTGGTCGAGCAGAAGCACAAGCGCCTCCCCTTCGGCTCCCTCAAAAACAAAAGAAGCATTGCCCGGAAGCCTGTTCTCCGGATCACCTGTAAGGTGGGCACCCGGAATTTTTTGAACGCCGCTTATGAGTTCGTCGCGCAGAACCGATATTCTGTGCGTATCTTTTTCCATATTTTCGCACGATTCTTCCAACGCCGCCGCCATGCCAACAATGCCGGCCGTGTTCTCTGTCCCGCCGCGCAGGCCGCGTTCCTGCCCGCCGCCATAAAGCCACCTGCCCGCCGGAACGCCGCGGCAAATATAAAGGCCGCCTATCCCTTTTGGCCCGCCGAATTTATGGGCTGAAAATGACATGAGGTCAACCCTGCCTTTTTCAACGTCTATTGGAATATGCCCTGCCGCCTGAACGGCATCGGTGTGAAACAGGGCACCGGCCTTATGGGACGCCTCTGCAAGCTCCGCTATTGGCATTACAGTACCCACTTCGTTGTTGGCCGCCATAATGCTTACAAGCGCTGTGCTGCTGCCGAGCGCCTCCTTGAGACGCGAAACATTTATGCGGCAATTGCTGTCGGCCTTAAGCAGTTCCGACGGCAGCCCCGTATGTTTTCTTGCTTCAAGTGTATTAAGTATGGCATGGTGCTCCACAGACGATGAAATGATTTTTTTCTTTTTTTCAGAGCACAGCTCAGGCGAACGCATAACCCAGTTATCTGATTCTGTGCCGCATGAAGTGAAGTATATTTCATCAGGATGCGCACCGAATGCGTCGGCTATCTTTTCACGTGCGCGGTCTACTGCGCGCCTTGCCCTGCGCCCTGCAGCATAAGCTGATGAAGCGTTACCGTACTCTTCCGTAAGAAACGGCATCATGGCTTTTAAAGCAGCTTTTGAAAGCGGCGCTGTAGCCGCATGGTCAGCATATACAAAATCTGACATAATAAAGGACTTCCTTATAATTGCTTCATTTCTTCGCTGAGAATTTTTCCTCCGCCAAGCACGGTATCGCCGCGGTAAAAAACGGCCGACTGCCCTGGCGTAACAGCACGCTGCGGGCTGCGGAAGCGCACTTTTACTTTTCCGTTTTCAATTGGATAAATCACCGCCTGTGCCTCAGACTGGCTGTAGCGCACTTTAACACCGGCTTCAACCGGTTTGTCCAAATGGTCTAACGCAATAAAATTGACATTTCCAACAGCAAAAGTGCTGCTGTAAAGATCCTTGTTGTCGCCGAGCACTACCGTATTGTTTGCACAATCTTTTTTAAGCACATATTTAGGTGATTCAAAGCTTATGCCTATGCCTTTCCTCTGCCCAATGGTATAGTGGAACAAGCCTTTGTGCCGGCCGAGGACATTGCCATTTACATCGACAAAATTACCGGACTTTGAATCGAACTTCATCACATTTTCAAGAAAAGCCGCATAATCGCCGCCTGGCACAAAGCAAATGTCCTCGCTGTCAGGCTTGCGGGCATTCACAAACCCATGCTTTTCAGCAATGGCACGGACTTCCGGTTTAAGAAAACCGCCAAGAGGGAAAAGCGTATGCGCAAGCTGCTCCTGTGTAAGTGTGTAAAGCACATACGTCTGGTCTTTCGAGGCGTCAGCAGCTTTTTTAAGCAGCCAGCGGCCTATTTTTTCATCATACTCCACGCGGGCATAGTGGCCTGTGGCAACGGCGTCAAAGCCGAGAAGCTTTGCGCGGTCAAGCATTTTTCCGAATTTGATGTATTTATTGCAGTCGATACATGGGTTAGGCGTTTCACCGCATTCATAACCGCGTGCAAAGCGCGCAATCACTTCACGCCTGAATTCAGGGCCAAAATTGAAAACATAATGCTCAATCCCAAGGTGCTCAGCAACACTGCGCGCATCTTCGACATCGGCAAGCGAGCAGCACGTGCGCGCTTTTGGTATGCCGGTATCTTCATTATTATAGAGATGGAGCGTCGCTCCGGCAACTTCATATCCCTGCTCAAGCAAAAGGCACGCGGCAACTGAGCTGTCTACCCCGCCGCTCATGCCTACAAGAACTTTTTTCTTCATCTGTTTTCTCCGCAGTTCATTTAAAATATCTTTTTATTATGATAAAAGCAAATTAGCCCGCTGTCAAGCGAAGCTGAAAGCAGAAGGCCATCGCCTTAAAAGGAAATTCTTCGGGCAGCAGGCATATCCTACTTAACTGAACTAATTACAGGAAAAGTCATTTGCTTTCAATCAGGGCATAGAGCTTTTGAAGCTCACCCTCGTTTGAATAGTTTTCCTTTGAGAGCACCTCGGTAAACCTTTTGCGTATATCACCGTCTGTAAGCATCGTCCTGAGTCCATTCTCAACCCCTTCTGGCGACATTTGCACAATAAGCCCATTGGCACCGGACTTAATCTGGTCTGACGCTGTAGAAAAATCTGTAAGCAGAATTGGACGCCGCATCACCATGGCTTCATCAACAGCAATAGACTTCCCTTCAAACCTGCTCGGCTGCAGATATATGTCACACTGTTTCAGGTATGGGTACGGGTTTGCACGCTCACCAAGGAAAAAGACGCAGTCATTAATCTGCAGTTCTTCCGCCATGATTTTAAGCTTTCCCCCTTCGGGTCCCATGCCAATAATATACCAGCGGAAAGAAAAGCCCTGCTTTTTGAGTGCAGCTATTGCGGGCATGGCAATATCAAGGCCCTTTTGCTCTGACAGGCGCGCGATTGAGAGAATCCTCAGCCCGCTGAAATTGTCTGTGAAGCCTTCCCCTTCGTCTGCCATGGACTGCATGAATTTTTCCGAAATAATATTGTATATCACATGGCACTTTTCCGAAATCTCCGGGAAAACACGCCTCAGCGACGCAAGGCACGACTCCGAAACAGTGCAGAGGGCATCGAGCCTGTCCACATAGCTGCGGTCTGTTTTGCTGTCAAGGCCCATAGCCTCATAATCTCCATGGATAAACCCGATTTTTATACGGCTTTTCACTTTCGTGATATTGTAGTAGATGGGCTGACCTTCCATAAAAGCGATGGCTGCGTCATATTCGCGGCTTGCAGGCCTTACAAAGTGGCGCTCTGTTCTCCACATTTTGCCAAGGCGCTCGCCCATTGTCCCACGGCGGCCGGCAATAGTCACCATAAGGCGGCAAACTGCAAGCAACGGGTGGCTTTTCCGCAGCAAAGCCCAGAAAGCCTGCCGTATGTTCAGCCGATATTCCGGCGGAAAAAGCGGCTTCAGCAAATGCACCTGCTTTGGCACTCGTTTAAGAAAAAGGCCTTCGTTCGCAAACAGCTGAAGGTCTACATCGTATTTTTCATAGTCAAACAGCGAAAGTATCGTAACGAGACTTTTTTCTATGCCGCCGCTGTGCAGGCTGTAATTAATGAAAAGGACTTTCTTCTTTTGCCGCATCAATACAATGCTCCTCGCAAAATATTTACGCCTAAAGCGCAGATTATTTTTTGTTCTGATTGTTCATCAGGATTTTAGAATAGATTTTATAAAACAGATAGACAACCGGTGTGCAGCGTGTGCTTATTACACGCCGCACAATCCGGTCAGACTTTTCCCCATGCTCAAGGTAATCAGACCGCATGGCTGCAAGCAGCAGGGGGTTTTTAAGTATTCCATTCACTTCTTTAAAGCGTCCCGAATGGCTGGCCGGATTTTTCGGGCTGAAGCAGTTCACAAGCGCGGAGTGCGCCGCCGAACGCAAAAGCCACGCCATATGGCGTTCCCTGTATTTTTCGTCGATGCCATACTGCTGCAGGGTTGCATCGACTGTACGGTAGCATTCAGCAAGCATTTCCATTTTATGGGGGCGGTAACGTGTGCTTAAAGAATTTGAATTATAGCGGTAATGGTAATACGCTCCGTCGGCTATAATGAGATTTTGGCACGCACAGTGCGCATGTATAGATGCCGGCAAATCTTCGAGCATTATTTTCTGCTCGTTGCCATATTGGATATTATTCGCAATAAACCAGTCGCGCCGGTACATGCGACGCCACGCGCAGCCAAGCATTTCCACGCTGTGCCATGGCCCGGAGGACTTGTCCGGGCCAATCAGTTCCGCAAGCACCTTTTCTTTAATTTCGCGTCCGCATATTTGCCCGCGCACAGGCAGGCAGCATTTTCGGCTTTTGCCACTCTCAATGTCTTCCCTTATAAAGTTGAAAACCACAAGGTCGGCGCTATGGTTTTCCGCAAGGTAGTAAAGCTCTTTAAACATATTTCTATCGACCCAGTCGTCCGAATCGATAAAAAGAAGGTATTTACCGGCGGCGCGGCTGGCGCCATAGTTCCGTGTATCGCCAAGCCCGCCATGCGGCTTGTCGAGTACCTTCACACGCGGGTCCGATTCAAATCTGCGCGCAGTTTTAAGCGAATCATCAGTGGAAGCATCATTGACGATGAGAAGCTCAAAGTCGTCAAGGCTCTGTGCAAGAATGCTTTCCACACATTTTCCAAGATATTTCTCCACATTGTAAACGGGGACAACAACGCTAATAAGTGGCAAAGTCAAACCTCCAGTCTTCCGGTCGCTGTAAATAGAAGAATTTTCTCCATAATAATGCGCCAGTCATAGTTTTCTTCCGCAAAATGGCGTTCCTGCTGAATGAGACCGGTATGGTACCTGCAGCGCCAAACAAATTCGCTCACAAGCTCCATATTCACCGGTGCGTCAAAATTCGGCATTTTCATTGCAAAAGGGACCTGCCCGTTGAGGCTTAAGTCCTCATAGGCATAAATAAAAGGGATTCCCGCCGCGCAGTAAAAGCGCGCCAGATACGGCGAGCGATAAATCCTGTCGGCTTTGTAAAGCCCAAGGCTCGCAACTGCTAAAGTATGCGTATTGCAAAGCTCATTGATTTCACCGGAATTTTTTTCCCCAATAAAGTTCACGCGGTCTTCCACATGGCAGCGTACGGCCTCTGCACGGAGCTTCCATATTTTCTGCATATTTCCTACTATGTCCAATGTCACAGGCTCACAGCTGCGGCTGTTCCTGTAAGTGCTGATACCCTGAAGCAAGCGCTCAAATCCGCATGTGCGTGGGTCATCGACAACAGCGAGCATTGTTATCGGGTCCTCTAATTTTTCTACTGAAGTGCGCACGGAAATCTGCCCTACAGTGATGCCACGGTTAACTGCAATAGCTGGAACATCGTATATTTTACTGGCAGGCACCTCAAATGCAACGGCGACATCTGCCCAGTGGTGCAGCTGCGATTCCAGAAAAGACTGCTGCATATGCGTAAAGCCGGCCTTAAAAGAAGCAGAAAGGTTATCTTCCGCTTTATGCCGCTTTGTCTCCGCGGAAAAATAATCTTCGAGCGGATAAACCGCCGGCTCATAAATCACCTTTGTTCCGAATTTCTGGAATTTAAAATGCCATGCAAGCTTGCTAAGCTCGGGGTACAGAAGAAGGCTTTTGATATAAATAAAGTCATACACTGTGCGTTTTGTAAGTTCCAAAATCCACCCGCAAAAGTCGTGTATGGCATACCTGCCGCCAGCATACTCGAAGTGCCTGTCTTCACCACCTATACAGCTTATGATATTCCTGCGGTCACGGCAGATATAGTCGGCCTCGTGCCCAAGCTGCCGTACACCGCCTACCTTGCATACTACATCCTGACGAAAAAGCTCCGAACCTGAATCAACCGGGTCAAGCCCAATATATAAAAACCTCATGCTGTCACCCCACAGCGCCTTTAGAAAAGGTACGCAAACTCTGTAGCTGCAAACGGCAGTATAAACAATATCGTATGGATAAATATATAAAGATTATTATATCATTTTTTTAATTTTGAAACAAGTTTTCCCGTCCAGTTAAAATCTGTATTTTCTTACGTCTGTACACCAGTCTTATATACAAAATATAAGCCACAAGGCAAAAGACCTTGTGGCTTATATTTCTGGTGGAGATAAGCGGGTTCGAACCGCTGACCTCCTGCATGCCATGCAGGCACTCTCCCAACTGAGCTATACCCCCAAAATTTAGAAATCCTGTTTCCTTTAAACGGCTACATTTTACAGAACCTGATTTTCAGCAGGAACAATGCTTAATGATAATATCATATTTTACTGGAAATTGCAAGCCTTCTTTTTCAGGTAAGCCAGCGGCTGCGAAAAATTCCGCTAAATACATCTGCCGCGTCATACAAGGCCTAAAATTCTGACTGCACTTGTTACAAGGAAGCATGTTCCGAACCCCGCAGCACTTGGGATAGCAACCGCTGCCAAAGTCCATTTCAAGCTTTGCGTCTCTTTGCGTATGGTAAGGCATGTTGTTCCGCATGGCCAATGCATAAGGGAAAACAACATCGTGCATAAAGCTGTCAGCCACGTCCACCCATGGCTGACAAAAAGCATGCGCAGCTGTGCAAAACTTGAAAAGTCAGTGAGGCAGCTTGACGCCATATAGCTCATGATAAGGATCGGAATAACAATTTCATTTGCCGGAAATCCGAGTATAAAAGCCATGAGTATATATCCATCCATGCCCATAGCACGCGCAAACGGGTCAAGAAAATTGGCGCAAGCCGCCAAAAGGCTTCCTTCGCCAGCCTTTATATTTGCAAGCAGCCATATAATAATGCCTGCAGGCGCAGCGACAGCGACAGCACGGCGGAGAACAAAAAGCGTGCGGTCCATAATAGAACGCACTATAACTTTTCCTATCTGCGGCCTGCGGTAAGGTGGAAGTTCAAGGTTGAAAGATGACGGCATTCCCTTTAAAAGCGTCTTTGAAAGCAATTTAGAAATGAGCAAGGTGAAAACGACGCCGAGTACAATCACAGCCGTAAGAAACAGCGCCGAAAGGGCTGACTGGAAAGCACCTGAGGCTGCACCGGCGAAAAACATGGTTATAATAGCAATCAGTGTAGGAAAACGCCCGTTGCACGGAACAAAATTGTTTGTGAGAATTGCTATGAGCCTTTCACGTGGGGAATCGATTATCCTGCAGCCTATCACGCCGCAGGCATTGCAGCCAAACCCCATGCAAATAGTATGTGCAATTATGTAACGGCCAAGCTTTTTTGTAGTACAACCATCCAGTATAATATTGTAGTCTTATACTGAAGCTTTATTTTTTCGGCTTTAGCCTTGATCTTTTTAATATGAAGCGTTATAATATTTAAGTCGAGTTTAATGGATGTTTAGCTCAGCTGGCT
>DHSD01000005.1:42398-48654 GCA_002411365.1 Ruminococcaceae bacterium UBA5295 | reverse complement strand
TTCGCTTGACGTGCGAAAGGTCACAGGTTCGAGTCCTGTAACGTCCACCAGTTTTCTCGCAGACGGGTTTTGTTGCCGTCTGTGAGATTTTTTTATGCCGTTGTGGATTTTTTAGTGAAGGCAGCTGTTGCCTGCCTTTTGAAAATATGGCATAAATGCAAAAAACATGTGGAAAGGGGCGGCTTTATGCTGTCCCTTTCCACTTCAGTGATGTTAAACTTATCCGGTGTACGGTTTAAGTAAGCCGGGATAAACGTTTTTGTTTGCTGTAACTTTATGTGTTGTGGGCTGCAATATAGCGCCCATATGCGTAAAAGCTGTCTTTTGGAATCCGTTTCTGTGTATTGAAGTCAACATAAACAAGCCCGAAACGCTGGGTATACCCATATGCCCACTCGAAATTGTCAAGAAGTGACCAGTAGTAGTAGCCGGCAACATTAAGCCCTTCGGAGTTGGCCTGCTCTATCACCTTCAGGTGCCGCAGAATGTAATCGGTGCGGGCGGGGTCGTGCACGGCACCGTTTTCCACGGTATCCATTGCAGAGCAACCGTTTTCGGTAATATAAACAGGCAGCTTTGTATAACTGCGCACCATGCGCAGCAGGGCGGTCAGCGTTTCAGGGGCAATGTCCCAGCCGATTGCCGTTTTTGGAAGGCTTGTGTGTGCAGCCCTGTGCAGCAGCAGCGCTGTTGGGTCAAACTCGACAACATTGCGCGTGTAAAAGTTGATGCCGAGAAAATCAACCGGTGACTTGATTGTTTTCAAATCGTCCGGCAGTATAAAGTCGAAGGAAGTTGCGCACCGCGACGCAAACAGCGTGCACATATCCTCAGGATATCCGCCACGGAAAACAGGTTCTAAGAACCATTTGTTCTGAAAGGAATCATGCACACGGCAGGCTAAACGGTCTGCAAAAGAAGATGAGGCGGGATATGACGGCGCGAGGTTCAGCGTGATTCCAATCTTGTGCTTCCCTCCTGATGCACGGTAGGCTTTCACCGCAGTGCCGTGGGCAAGCAGCAGGTAATGCGCGGTTTTTATGGATGTTTCCAAATCGTGCTTGCCGGGTGCATGTTTGCCGTCAAGATTGGCGACGAACGATGAGCAGAAAGGCTCGTTAAGAGTAATCCAGATATCCACGAGGCTGTCAAGCTCGGTAAAGCATTTTTCGGCGTATTCGGTGAACCACTGCACACAGTCACGGTTTTCCCAGCCACCGAGATCCTGGGCCCACTGGGGAAGGTCCCAGTGGTATAAGGTTACTGCCGCCGAGATGCCCTGGTGCTTCAGTTCGAGAAGGATATTTTTGTAAAATGCCATGCCGGAAGGGTTGTATTGCCCTTTTGCCGGAAAAATGCGCGGCCATGAAATAGAGAAGCGGTAGCTGTCCACACCAAGCTGTTTTATGAGCGCAATGTCTTCTTTCCAGCGGTGGTAGGAGTCGCAGGCGGTGTTTCCGGTGTCGCCGTTTAGTATCCTGCCGGGCAACGTGCAAAATGTGTCCCAGATGCTCGGGCTGCGGCCGCCTTCACGGACGCCGCCTTCAATCTGGTACGCGGCTGTTGCAACACCAAAGGTGAATGGGTTCAATGTATTATCCTCCGTTTCGTTTTTTGAAAATTGACTGAAAAGGCACGTTCAGCACTGCTGTTGGTGCGGAACGTGTCTTTTATGCATAAACCGGTTATGTCAGCCTTTTACACTGCCGGTAGTGACTCCGCCAACAATGTATTTTGAAAGGAAAAAGTAAATGATGACGACAGGGATAATGGCAATCGTAATCAGCATATAGACCTTACCTATGTCGAATTTCAGGAAATCAGCGCTGCGCAGCTGCATAATCAAAATTGGAAGAGTCTTTTTATTTGCCGAATCCAGCAGCAGGGCGGGAATAAAGAAGTTGTTCCAGGCGCCGACAAAAGCAAAGATTGCCTGCACCGCAACGGCCGGCTTCATCATGGGAAGGACGATGGTATTAAAGGTACGGAATTCACCGCAGCCGTCGATACGCGCCGCTTCCACGATTTCAATCGGAAGGTTGCTGTCCATGTACTGCTTCATAAAAAAGACAACGACTGGGGAAGCAATTGCGGGTAGGAACAGCGGAATCAGGGAATCCTTCAGCCCCATCTTCTCCATCTGGTTTACAAAGCCAACAGCAGAAATCTGTGTCGGCATAACCATAATTAGAAGAATAAGGGTAAAGGCGAAATTCCGCAGCTTGAAGTCATAGGCGAAAATGGCGTAAGCAGTCAGCGCCGAGAAATAAACCGCCAGGCACGCCGTAATGGAAGAAACAATCAGGCTGTTCAGCACGCCGCTGACAACAGGAATATTGGCATCATTCAAAAGGTTTGTCAGGTTTATGCCAAACGATGCACCCGGCAGAAACGAGAATCCTTGCTGAATCTGAAATGTGTTGCGGGACGAGTTGATAAGCAGCATGTAGAAGAAAAAGAGGCAAAAAAAGCAGATAATTGCAAGGACAATATAACACCCTGCCCTGGAAAGCGTCAGCTTGTGCCGGTAGTTATCCCCCCTTTTTCCAGAAGCCCTTTTTGCTGATACGGTATGTTCAGCCATGCACGGTGCGCCTCCTTTTTTTCGTCCGGTCTTTTGTGCCGTCCGTATCCGTCATGGTCTTGTACACCAGCAGGCAAAGGATAGCACATATAATAAACAGAATTGTTGAAATTGCGCCGGCCATACCGTAGTTTTTGCTGTACATATGGTTGTTCAGGTACATGATCATGGTAGTTGATGTATTGTCTGGACTGCCGGTTCCATTTGTCAGGATCTGCGGGACATCGAACATCTGCAGCCCGCCGATAAGGGAGGTAATCAACACATATGCCATAATCGGTTTGATGAGTGGGATGGTAATCCTCCAGAACATTTGATTAGATGAGGCACCGTCGATTTCCGCCGCTTCATAGAGGCACGGGTCGATGCCCAAAATTGCTGCCATCAAAAGGATGGTGGTGTTGCCGAATCACATCAGGAAATTCATGAAAATGATGAGCCCTCTCGTTCCCGAAACGGTCGAGAGGAAACGAACCGGCTGGTGAATCAGCCCCATGGCAATCAGCGAGCCGTTAACAGGGCCGTTGTCTGAAAACAGTGCGAAAAACAGCATGGCAAACGCGGAAGCCATAATCAAGTTCGGCATATAAATCACTGTTTTGAAAAACCGGAGTCCGCGCAGACGCAGGCGTGTATTTGTGAACCAGGCGGCCAACAAAAGGGAAATCAGAATCTGCGGGATGAATCCGACAATCCAGAGTAGCATGGTGTTTCCCATGTAGTTAAACAAATCGGGTGAATGAAATAAAGATTTGTAGTTATCGAAGCCGACGAAAATCGGCCCGATAATCTTCAACCCGGAACGAAAATATTTAAAGAAACTGTAATATATGGTAGAAATCAAAGGAATCAACTGGAAAATAATAAAGGTAATAAAGAACGGAAGGAGAAACACATATCCCCACTTGGAGTAGTTGATATGCTTTTGCTTTTTACGCGCTATTCCGGATGAAACTTTTGCTGGTGTTTTCAAAGTGAGCTATGCCCCCTTTCTTTTAAATAAAGTCTGTATTGTCAAGAAGGCCATTTGACTTCCGTCAGTTCCGGATACTTGGTCTTGATAGTCTTTTCAAAGTTTGCCTTGGCCTTGTCGATCGTGACAGCTCCGTTGAAGTAGTCATGGAATGCGTTCTGGAGCGCCTCGTTGCAACCCTGGTCATACGGACCCGCTTTGCTCATGTCAATCTTCGGGGCGACTTCGGCAAAGAGTTTGATATGGTTCTGTCCGCCGAGGAATTTGGATTTGAAGTCGCTGCTTGCAATCTCGTCCATTGCTGCTTTGTTGTTTGTGTAGTCCTGAGTTTCGGTCGTGATTTTTTTCATGATGTCTTTGTCGCATGTCAGGGACTTCATAATTTTTT
Organism: Ruminococcaceae bacterium UBA5295; assembly: GCA_002411365.1. Lineage (GTDB taxonomy): Bacteria > Bacillota > Clostridia > Oscillospirales > Acutalibacteraceae > Thermocaproicibacter. The sequence continues at coordinate 44,709 of DHSD01000005.1, read as the reverse complement.
TGATTGTGCCGGCATTGTCGGTTCCCTTGCAGGCGCAGATCCAGGTACCGCCCCAGTAGTAATTCTGTGGGCCCTGGCAGACTGCCCAGTCGCCGAAAATGCCATTCCCGACTTCTTCTTTGCCGCCTTCCTTGACTGGCTTAGCAAGCGAGTTGCCTTCCAAAGTGAAATTGATGCCCCATGTAGAGTAGAAGAACCCGAATACCTTGCTCTTCGGGCCCTGGTCGGCGGTCCACTTATTGTCCCAGAGGATGGTTTTGTTGTTATAGCCTTTCGTAGTGTAGTCTTTTGTCTGTTTTACCCAGTTCATGATGTTCGGGTCGACTGTCACGGTTGTGCCGGTCACCCACGGGGAAGAGACGTTATTCGAGAAAACACGGTAGCTGTCATCATAACCTGACAGCATTTTATAGCCTTTCGCATTGACTTTCTGCGCTACGTCATTAAATTTGTCCCAACTGGAAAGGGATTCCTGGATTTTTGTCGGGTCGTCGGTTCCGAGAACGGATTTTGCGATGGAACGGCGGTACACGAAGAGTCCAGGCGCTGCCTGCCAGGCAACACCTTTCAGGGCACCATCCTTGCTGGTGACAATGTCCTACGTGTACTTATACTGGTTGGTAAGATCGCTGTCTGTCAGGCCGATGTCTTTTTTGACATCCATTGTAGAGTCGCTGTTGACATATTTCAGCGCATAGTCCGCTTCAACAAGAAAGATGTCGATTTTCTGGTCGGCTGGGGCGGATGCCTGATTCTGCAGGGCACTGTCCAGTTTATTCTGATAGTTGTTGTTCTGGTTTTCATTGATGGTCCACTTGACGACGGTTCCGTCTTTCAAGGTAGTTGTGGATTTGTCTTTTGCAATTTCCTTGACATCCGGATAGTACGCATTAAAACGGCTTTGGAATTCGTCGTTCCAGCACCAGATGTTTAGGACTTTGCCTTCCGCGGCGGTACTCTGGGACGCTGCGGTCTGCTTTGCCGGAACTTTGGATGTGCTGGGATTGTTTTTGCATCCGGCAAGCGAAGCGGTCAAAATAGCCGCAGTGGCCAACAGGGCCATTATGGATCTGCCTTTTTTCATACAAAATCCTCCTTATAAGTTGTTAATGGGTTGCTGGGTTTTTTATCTTTATCCGGCGGCCTTCAACGGCCGCCGGATAACGGTCTGTTTCTGCTCAGACAGCCGCCGGCATTTTTGCCACGGTCTGCCCCGGCAGCAGTGTGCCCTTTATGGTGATACTTTCGGCTATTGTAGTCATTGGGCTTTCGATCTGTTCAATCAGCCGCCGCGCCGCTTCCTGCCCCATGCGCGCGGTGTCCTGCTTAAGTGTGGTAAGGTGCGGGCGGATCATCTCTGCAAGAGGTATGCCGTCGTAGCCGGCGACTGAGATGTCGTCGGGAATTTTAAGCCCGGCAGATTCTATGGCTTTTATGCCCCCGAATGCCGCGTAGTCATCAGGCATGACAATGCAACTTGGGCGGTCAGGAAGAGCGAGCAGCCTGCGTGTGGCTTCTCCTGTTGAACGTATGTCATGGTAAGCCGAAAGTACGAGGTATTCCTTGGGAACGTCAATGCCAAAGTCACGCAGCATCCTACAGAAGCTTGTGAGGCGCTGGTCAGTGACAGCCGATTTTTCCCCGTGGACATAAGCAATTTTTCTGTGGCCCATGCGGTATATATACTCGACAAGCTCTTTCATGCCGTCGACATTGGCCGAGTTGATACTTGTATGGTTGTTGAAAACATGGTCGATGGTTATAACTGGTATGCTGCTGTTTATAAGTTCAAGCACTTCCGGCTGCTGAAAATCGACGCAGGCAATGCAGACCCCATCGAAATTGCGGTAGCGGCAATGTTCAAGGTAAGTCATCGTGCGCCCGCCGGCGTTCTGGTTGTGGCCGATGAATGTAATGTCATAGGAATGCGCCTCGGCTTCGGTTTTAAACGCGTCGAGGACGGCTGCAAAATATTCCTGCTTTAGCCCACTCCGCCCTTCGTCGGTGAAGAGTACGCCGAGGTTGTGGGTACGGTTTGTTTTGAGCGCCCGCGCCATGGAGTTCGGAAGATAGCCGCAGCTCTGCGCTACTTTCATGACCTTATGCTTCGTTTCAGCGCTGATGTCTGTGTAGCCGTTGAGTGCTTTGCTTACTGTTGAAACCGAAAGGCCGCACATTTCGGCAATGTCTTTTATATTTGTCAATTTTTACCCTTCATCCACAAATTAATTGCTAAATCGTTTTCGTAATTTCATTAAAGCTATTATAGTTCATAGTTAACGTAATTTCAATACTAATTTTAAAAAAATAT
>DHSD01000005.1:41368-42112 GCA_002411365.1 Ruminococcaceae bacterium UBA5295 | reverse complement strand
TTGTTAGGCATTTCTGCATATATACCAATATATGCAGAAAACAATGATAAGTTTATATTAAAGCGCACTAAATTATAAATAATATAGCCTAATACTTGCGCTATAGGCTGTAATAAATTACAAATATGATGTTTGCACTTGATTTTATGGAAAAAACATTCTAAACTAATTATATCGGAAAACGATTTCGACAATTTATTACTACCAGCGGAGGTATGTGGTATGAAATTTGGGCATTTTGACGATCTGCACAGAGAATATGTGATTGAACGGCCAGATACGCCGTATCCATGGATAAATTATCTCGGCTGTGAAAACTTTTTCGGCATGATTTCAAACACTTCCGGTGGGTACTGTTTTTACCGCGACGCACGCCTGCTCAGGCTGACGCGTTACCGTTATAATAATGTCCCCACAGATGCCGGCGGCCGTTACTTTTACATATGCGACGGCGGCTGCGTCTGGAACCCCGGTTGGGCGCCGGTGAAGACAAAACTGGATTTTTACTGCTGCCGCCATGGCCTCGGGTACACTGTGATCGAAGCTGAAAAAAACGGCCTGCGCGCACGGCAGACTTCGTTTGTCCCGCTTGGTTCCGACTGCGAAGTTCACCGGCTGGTGCTTGAAAACAGGTCTGGCAGCCTAAAAAGGATAAAACTTTTTTCTTTTGTCGAGTTCTGTTTATGGAATGCTTACGACGATATGACTAATTTTCAGCGGAATTACAGCACTGGCGAGGTGGAG
>DHSD01000005.1:40731-41209 GCA_002411365.1 Ruminococcaceae bacterium UBA5295 | reverse complement strand
TTGAAGGAAGCGCAATTTACCATAAGACGGAATACAGGGAGAGGAGAAACCATTACGCTGTGTTCAGCGTGAACGTTCCGATAAACGGTTTCGACACAGACCGTGAATCTTTCCTTGGCCTTTACAATGGCTTCGACCACCCTGACGCGGTTTTTGAAGGTAAGCCGCGCAACTCAATCGCCAGCGGGTGGGCGCCTGTCGGTTCACATTATATTGAGGCAGAGATTGCCCCAGGCAAGTCTAAGAGCTTCATTTTTGTCCTCGGCTACTGTGAGAACCCGGCAGACAAAAAGTGGGAATCTCCCGGTATCATAAATAAGGAACCGGCCAGAAAACTTATGGCGCGGTTTAATACAGACAGGCAGGTTGACTCGGCACTGGATGAGCTGAAAAACTACTGGGAAGGGCTGCTTTCAGCGTTCCGCCTCGGCGGGTGTGACAGCCGCCTTGAGCGCATGGTGAATATCTGGAACCAGTA
>DHSD01000005.1:0-40571 GCA_002411365.1 Ruminococcaceae bacterium UBA5295 | reverse complement strand
ATGGTGAATATCTGGAACCAGTACCAGTGCATGGTGACGTTTAACATGTCGCGCTCAGCCTCGTATTTTGAGTCTGGCATAGGGCGCGGGATGGGTTTCCGCGACTCGGCGCAGGACCTGCTTGGGATTGTGCACCTTGTACCGGCGCGTGCAAGGCAGCGCATACTCGACATTACTGCCACACAGCTGGAGGACGGCAGCGCGTACCACCAGTACCAGCCGCTGACAAAACGTGGTAACATGGAGGTTGGCAGCGGTTTTAACGATGATCCGCTGTGGCTTATTTTCGGCGTAAGCGCATACCTGAAAGAAACAGGTGACTGGTCCGTGCTGGGCGAATATGTCCCGTTTGACAACCGCGCGGAAAAGTCTGCCACGCTCATGGAGCACCTGAAGCGTTCATTTGCCCATGTGCTCAAAAACCGCGGCCCGCACGGCCTTCCACTGATTGGCCGTGCAGACTGGAACGACTGCCTTAACCTGAACTGCTATTCCGAAACGCCAGGCGAGTCATTCCAGACGTGCTCAAATTTTGAAAGCGGGATTGCAGAGTCTGTATTCATTGCCGGGATGTTTATACTGATTGGCCCTGACTATGCGGAGATCTGCCGCCGCACGGGTGACGCTGAAGAAGCTGCACGCGCGGAGAAGGAGATAAAAAAGATGACCGGTGCAATACTGAAATATGGTTGGGACGGCAAATGGTTTTTGCGGGCTTATGACGCCCATGGCAGGAAGGTGGGCTCGCATGAATGTGACGAAGGGAAAATATTCATTGAGCCGCAGGGTTTTTGCGTTATGGCCGGAATAGGCGTTAAAGAGGGCTTTGCCGAAATGGCACTTGAATCGGTTCACAGGCTGCTTGACACTAAATATGGCATTATGCTCCACTGGCCGCCGTATACGTCGTACAGGTTGAGCCTTGGGGAAATTTCCTCATATCCGCCGGGATATAAGGAAAACGGCGGAATTTTCTGCCATAACAACCCGTGGATTTCCATTGCGGAAACCGTCCTGGGACATGGTGACCGCGCGTTTGAGGTTTACCGCAGAATCTGCCCGACTTATCTGGAAAACGTAAGCGATATACACCGCACGGAGCCGTATGTGTACTCACAGATGGTTGCAGGAAGGGACGCTGCCAGGTTTGGCGAAGCGAAAAATTCATGGCTTACAGGGACGGCCGCTTGGTCATTTTATAATATTTCACAGTATATTCTGGGAATCAGGCCGCAGTTCGACGGGCTGCAAATAGACCCGTGCGTCCCTTCATGGATGGATCACTTTATGGTTGAGAGGCGTTTCCGCGGTGCGGATTACCATATTGAGGTCGACAATTCCGCGGGTGTGCAGAAAGGGGTAAAGTCACTCAGCGCTGACGGAAATGAAATTGATGGAAATCTCCTGCCTGCGTTTGGCGACGGGAAAAGGCATGATGTAAAAGTTGTAATGGGCTGATATTACGGTTTGATATGTTACATAACTAAATGAGACATATGTTTGCTGTTTTGCGCACGTGAAGTGTAGAGCTTCACGCGCGTTTTTGTCCTAATTCCCTAATTCCGGTAACTGCCCGTTAAACCGGGAGGGGCACACTTTTCTGCGGTTTAAACGCCTTTATTTTATCTATTCCTTATTTTCGTTTTTACCGGTAAATGCCAAAATCCTATAAGCTGTTATAGTCGTTTCATTAACAGGCACAGGGTATCCTTCAACAGAATCTCTAACACTACCGTCTGCCATCGTATGTATAATCCGCGGTTTAAATGGTTTTTCCTTTTCTCCTTTTGCCATGGGAATCATCTCCAATAAACGGTATGCAGTAAGGTTTGTACGACTTGTATCTTTTATGTACTTTCATGACTGCCGCTAAGGCCAATAAGATCATTGGGGATAAATAAATGATTGCTCACCCGTAAAACTTTTAGCTGTACTAAATGCGAAAGGCAGGGAATAAATATGAACAGCCTGCAAAAGAAGGCATGTTGATGCAAAAATTGTTTTTTAAGGTTGCATGTTATGTCCGTGTATCAACTGAAAATCAAATTGAAAACTACAGCATTGACGAGCAAATAGAGCGGCTGAAGGCATATTGTACAGCAAAAAGCTGGAGCATTTATAGGATCTATACCGACGGCGGATATTCGGGAGGAAACACAAACAGGCCCGCACTTCAACAAATGCTGAAAGACATACACGCAGGTTTGATTGATATGGTGGCCGTTTATAAACTGGACCGTTTAAGTCGTTCCCAAAAAGACACACTCACATTGATTGAAGATGAATTTATCGCTAACAATGTTGAGTTTGTATCCATGAATGAAGATTTTGATACGTCGTCACCTTTTGGGCGTGCCATGATCGGTATTTTATCTGTATTTGCCCAACTTGAAAAAGACCAAATTACAGAGCGGTTCACAATGGGCCGTATCGGCAGAAGCAAAGCAGGATATTATCACGGTGGGCCTACACCGCCAACAGGGTACAAATATATTAACGGCAATTTGATTGTAGATGAGTACAAAGCTTCTCAAGTTAAGGAAGTGTATAAAAAGTTTTTAAACGGATACAGCATTAACTCAATACAAAAGTATATGCACAATAAATACGGAGATTGGAGCAGCCATTCGCTTGTTATAAATGTTTTAAGGAATTCAGTATACATTGGCAAAGTGAAATTTAAAGGTGTCGAGTATAACGGAGTTCATAAGCCTATCATTAATAAAGAAGCATTTTTTGAAACACAAAAATTGTTGAAATCACCAGAACGGCAAAACAAAAAAAACAGCGCCCAAAAAACGCCTTTCAGGGCTGAACACTTATTATCAAGCCTTATTTATTGTAAAAAGTGCGGTGCTAAATATAACGCATGCCATGGTTATTACAAATGTTATTCTCGGTCAAAAGGATGTAAAAAATATATAAAAGATCGAAACTGTAAAAACCGCAATTATGGAATAGAAGGACTTGATGCTATAGTTGTTAATGAAATTAAGCGCCTAAAATATGACAAAAATTATTTAAAACAAATTTTAGGTAACAGTACAAAACAGACTGGGGCTGATAAAAAAGCCATAATTATAAAGGCCAGAGAGATTGACACGCAAATAAACCGCATGATTGATTTATATCAAATTGGTACAATACCAATGGAAAAAACTGCAGAGCGTATTTCCGCTTTGCAAAAAGAAAAAGACAGTTTAAATCAAAAGCTTGCAAAATCGCAAGTAAGCAGGGATAAACCAATTAAAGAATTCATCGATACGTTTTCAAAGTTAAACGAAGTTTTCAGCAGCGGAAGCCTTGAAAAAAAGCGGTTATTTGTATCAACATTAATCCAGTCGATCTGGATAGATGATGATATCATAAATATAAAATGGCGAATTTAAGTCCTATTGCATAATTGTACACACCATGCACATGGTGAGCGCTTGTTTGCCGTGTGCGCACGCTTTCCTGAAAAAATTGTCCATGTTAAACGCTACACGCGGAAGGTAACCGCAGTCTTCAAGCAGCGTAAAAAGCGGAAAAAATATTGCCATTGGCGGCAGCATGACGGAAACAACCCATGCAAGCGTACGGTAACACCCGTCCACAAGCAGCCCTTTCACCCATGCAGGTGCACATGCGGCAACGCAGAGGCCCGCAAGGCGGCTTCCTACCCACGAAAGCCCTTCCGCAATCAGTTCGGAAGGATAGTTTGCCCCTGTAATCGTCAGCCAGAAAATACTGCAGAGAAGCAGAATCATAATCGGTATGCCGGTGGCCTTTGAAGTAAGTATATGATCTATTTTCCTGTCGCGTTCCTCATACTCTGCCTTTTCATATACAACGGCTTTTTTGCTTATTTTCTCGCATGTGCAGACGATTTTCGTAACTATGTGGTCACGGAAATTTTCACTGGTTATCCCTTCCGCATTAAGCAATTCTTTAGCTTCCGAAAGGCTTTCAGATACCCCATTTTCTGAAAGGATATCGTAGCCGAGATATTTTTTCATGGAGTTGAGTATGCTTGCGTCACCGTCAAGCAGCTTCAGGGAAGCCCAGCGGCTGTTAAGCCTGCTTTTAAGTCCCCGCTCCACTGCCGGCTGGAGAATGGCGACAGCCTTTTCAACAGCTTTGCCGTAACCGATTTGGAGGGCTCCGGATCTGTGCTTCCGAGATGTCACGGCCGCCACGGCATCCATCAGGCGGCTAAGGCCTTTCCCACTTCTGGCGCTTGTGCCCACAACAGGAATGCCGAGCTGTTCCTGAAGCACGTTTAGCTTAATGCGTATTTTCTTTTTCTCAGCTTCGTCAATAAGGTTAACGCATAAAATAACCTGCCCCGAAATCTCCATTGTCTGCAGCACTAAATTCAGGTTGCGCTCAAGGCATGTCGCATCCGCAACAACAACTACTGCGTCCTGCCCGCCGAAGCAGATAAAGTCGCGTGCAATTTCCTCTTCCTCAGAATTTGCCATCAGAGAATAAGTACCGGGAATATCTACAAAAACATAATTTTTATTTTTATATTTGCAGCTACCCTGGGCATTAGCCACAGTTTTTCCGGGCCAGTTGCCCGTGTGCTGCTTCATTCCCGTCAGGCTGTTGAAGACTGTGCTTTTACCCACATTCGGGTTTCCCGCCAAAGCGATTACTTTATCTTCCTGCGTCTCTTTATGGATATCCAGCACTCCGCTGCACTCATTCAAAACTTCGGTGCCTGTCGATTCACTTGAAAGCCCCACAATATGCATCTGCCTTTCATGCAAAACATCATATCAGAATAAGATATTCAGGCAGCCGTTCCACGCTTCCTTATTCAGGTCCAATGCTCAAAAGGAAGCGGAGCCTGCCCGAGAGTTTTCAGACTTTTACAAGTATTTTTGAAGAAACGTCAGTTCGCAGCGCAATCACGGCGCCGCGTATCCAATACGCCACAGGATTGCCCGAAGGGCTTTTATAAAGCGGCTCAATTTCAGTTCCGCGGATAATCCCAAGGTCCAGCATACGCCTTCTGTCTGTACCGTTCGACTTAAGTGAAACCACATTCGCCTTTCTGCCAACCGGCAGGCGGTCAAGCGAAAGTTCCATACTGTCCATGCAAGTTCCCCCTTAATATGCAAAAAATAATAGATACGTACGGCTGCTCTCAGCAGACTTGCCGCAGAAACAGCCTGATTATTTTCCTTAGGCTAATATATGGTTCTTAAACTGAAATTGTTACAGTATACTTAAAGCAAAATATATTAGGAGGAAAGTGCAAATGAGCGGCGCAACAGAGCCTGGTTTCCGCACGGCGCGCGGATACCGGATGTTTGACCAGGAAAATGGGCGCCTTTCCCCGGCGCTTGAAGATTATCTTGAAATGATTTACCGCCTGTGCAAGGATAGGGGGTATACGCGTGTAGGCAAGATTTCAGAATGCCTTCAGGTCAAACCTTCGTCTGCATCAAAAATGATAGTTAAGCTCGCAGGCATGGAATATATACGGTACGGCCGTTATGAAATAATACAGCTTACAGAATCCGGCAAAAAGCTCGGTTCATATTTTCTTGCAAGGCATAATATTCTTACGGAATTTCTCAAGCTTATCGGCAGCAAAAACACTCTGGAAGAAGTGGAGCTTATAGAGCATCCGCTCACGGCTGCCACAGTTTCCAACCTGAAAATTCTTATCGATTTTTTCCGCTCAAACCCTGAAATTGAAAAAAAGTTCCGCATTTACCGAGTTAAGCAGTTTGGGTAAATGGGAAAAACGCCATCTGCTTGCAGTCAGTTTCATTTTTGCATTGATGCGCGGCTCTACGGCCGCGCGGTTGTACAATTGACACACAGTTTTAAATACGTTAATATGAAGCTGGTGAGTTAGCATGACACTTCAGCAGATGAAATATTTTATTGCAGTAGCCGACAGCGGCTCCATAAGCAACGCCGCAAAATCCATGTTTATATCCCAGCCAAGCCTTTCCGAAGCTCTGAAAAGCCTTGAAAATGAAACTGGGCTGACACTTATGGTGCGCACTAACCGCGGCGTCACACTTACGCCGGACGGCCTTGAGTTCCTAGGCTACGCGCGCCAGATAGCCGAACAGTACAAGCTCGCTGAAGACCATTTTATAAAAAAGAAAACGAGCAAGATTAAATTCAGCGTTTCAATGCAGCACTATTCTTTCGCCGTAAAGGCGTTCGTTGAAACCGTAAAATATTTTGGTATGGACAAGTATGCCTTCGCTGTTTATGAAACACAGACACACGAAGTAATAGAAAACGTTAAAGACTGGAGAAGTGAAATAGGTATACTGTACTTAAGCGATTTCAACGAAAAGGTTATCCGCAAGCTGCTAAAGGACAGCCAACTTGAGTTCCATCCGCTTTTCCCGTGCTCAATATATGCCTATCTTTGGTGCGGGCATCCTCTCGCAGGCAGGAATGAGATAAGCATTGACGATTTGGAGGAATATCCCTGCCTTTCGTTTGACCAGGGCAGCAACAACTCCTTTTATTTTGCGGAAGAGGTCATGAGCACATACGATTACAAGCGGACAATCAAAGTCAACGACCGCGCAACCATGCTCAACCTGATGAAAGGCCTCAACGGTTACACTCTCTGCTCTGGCATCATCTGCACAGAGTTGAACGGCCCGGAGTACAAAGCCGTAAAGCTGGAAACAGACGGCGTAATGAACATGGGCTATATTACAAGGGAGCATACCTCTCTCAGCCAGATTGGAAAACACTACCTTGAGGAGCTTATGAAATTCCAGGATGAAGTCCTGTAAAAAGCCACGTTTATATAAAAATCGGGCCGTCCAAAGCGGTCCGATTTTTATGCTGATTTTAAAGCCCGCGCTAAAGTATTATGCAGATAAGCCCGTTGCAGCCCTCGTTGATAATGCGCTCTATCGTCTCCCTCACTTTTTCGCGCGTGTCTTCAGGCATACGCCTCAATTTTGCATGCAGGCCGTCAGTGACAAGCTCATGCAGGCTTTTGCCAAAAATATTCGAATCCCATATCTTCGACGGATTCGCCTCGAACTCTTTCAGTATATAATCTATAAGCTCCTGTGACTGCTGCTCCGAACCGACAATAGGAGTTATTTCCGTTGTAATCTGCGTTTTCAGCATGTGGATTGACGGCGCCGACGCTTTCAGCCGTATGCCGTAACGTCCTCCCTGCCGTATTATCTCCGGTTCAGCAAGGCTCAGCTCATCCGTGTCTGGCATTACAATGCCATAGCCGCCCTCTTCTGCATCATGGTATGCCGAGCCGATCTTGTCATAGACTTTCTTCATTTCCGCCATTTTCAGCATGCAGTCCATAAGGCTGCCCTCGTCACTTATTTCAAGCCCTGTCTTTTCGCCGAGCACTTTATAGAAAAGATCCGACTTCAGGGCTATTGAAATTCTTGCGCACCCTGTGCCAAGGTCAACAGAAGCAGTTTTTGCATCCGCAACATATTCACACTGTCTCGTATCTGATATTATGCCATCCACATCCCTGATTTTAGAAACTCCGGAGGCCGAGTCTTTTATACACGAAAAAATAGAAGAACGCAGCCAGTGCCCTTTTTCAAGGGAGGAAATCCAGCGTGGCATTTCAACACGGACTTCCCTTACAGGGAACTCAAAGAGAATTTTAGACAGGATATTGCGTATCTCTTCTTCTTCCATGTTTAGGCAGTTGACGGCAATGACAGGCACTTCATATTTTTTCTGCAGCCTGCTGCAGAGGTCCGCCACGTCTTCGGAAGCAGGGTCCACACAGTTTACAAGCACTATAAACGGCTTATTGATTTTTTTCAGCTCGTCGATGACGCGCTCTTCTGCTTCTTCATATTCGGCGCGCGGTATGTCGCTTATGCTCCCGTCAGTCGTTATAACCAGGCCAATGGTCGAGTGCTCTGTTATTACTTTTTTCGTGCCTATCTCCGCCGCCATATTGAACGGTATCGGCTCGTCATACCATGGCGTCATCACCATGCGCGGGTTATCGTCCTCTATGTACCCAAGGGCACTCGGCACAATATATCCCACGCAGTCTATAAGGCGCACGGAAAAAGTGGCGCTGTTGTCGATATGTACGGTCACAGCCTTTTCCGGTATGAATTTCGGCTCCGTTGTCATTATGGTGCGGCCTGCAGCAGACTGCGGCATTTCGTCGACCGCCCGCTCGCGCGAATACTGCGAATCCATGTTGGGGACAACGATTGTGTCCATAAAGCGTTTTATGAAAGTTGACTTGCCTGTTCTCACCGGCCCAACAACACCGATATAAATATCGCCGTTTGTGCGCTCGGAAATGTCCCTGTAAATATTGTGTTCTTCCATTTTGCCTCCCCCTCCGGCAAGCTGTTTTGCCGTAACATTTTTAAAAATTAGGCATTCTACATTGGAATAAGCAGCATCCCCCTATTCTCAGCAGAGTCCCCTTCAATGCAGTTTTCCTCACGGATAGAAGCCGCAGACGTCCGGTATTCGCGTGCTATGTTCCATAGGCTTTCACCGGCATCGGCAAAATACAAGCAGAGCGAAACAGATGGATCGCGTGCTACCGGCTTAGTCTCATCTGCCGTAACAGACGCTATTGCCTTATATGTAACGCGCTGCATAACTTCAGCCCTTATGCGGAGCTCTGCTTTTGTTTCTATGCCTTTCCCGGAAATGTGGTAACTTATGGCACCTGCGGTTACTGATGGTTCGCATTTTAAATCGCCCGCTGAGGTGCATGGAAGCTCATGGGTAAAATCTATAAGCCGCTCAAAATAAAACGGTATTCCCTGCTCGTTCTGGGCAAGCACACAAAGGCTGTATTTACCTTTAAGCGCTACTTTGCCGTCTTTAACTTCTGCCGAGGCATTCGCCATCTCGCTCCAGACGTCTATAACCTTGCTTACCTGATTGTCTTCCATGCCTATCTGTGCCTTATGCATGAGTGTATCCTCAAGTACTTCAGCAAGGCTTTCTACAGTTTTCTGCCTCTCATCGATATTGATATCATACTTTCGTGAAAAAGCGTCGTTGACGATTGTGATGTTTGTCTTTCGGTAAGCCTCAACAGAGGCGTGGATTTTCACCTGAGTGTCAAAGTATGACTTGTCGCCTTGGTAATCGCTTTTGACCTGCGCTTCGATATTCGAAACTTCCATTTTTACAGAGCACAGGCACTCCTCATCAGCACCGCTGCAATCGAGCATCTGTGAAAACGGTATTGTATATTCCATAGTTTCAAGCGCGGGATTTTCACCGGCTGCCATGTAAAGGAAGCGCACGTTCACCTGCCCCTGCGCCATCAGTTTTCCCGCGGCTATTTTGCAGCTGTCTGGAACAATGTACGCATCTGAACGCACAATGGAATCGGCAGGCGGCTTGCCCTGGCCAAGCTCAAGCACTTCATCTACACTAAACTGCTGCTGGGAAAATCCAGCAAGTTGATTCATTGAAACCGACGTTTTCAGCTGCTCGATGTCATCGCCGGAAATATTGCCGACAATTTCATTCTGGCCGGTGCCTACCACCTTTGCACAGATGGAAAAGGAGCCGTGAACACTCAGCCTGCGCGGGCTCGAAGCACGGCAGTTTACATACTCAACACGCGCGGAAGCAAAAATCATGGCATTGTCTGCCTGCTGTTTAAGGGCTATTTCCGTTGAAAAAAGGTCATCCGATTCATAGTACCTCACGCATTTTGCATCCGTGTCAAGATAGAAAATTTTTACCGTGTAGTTTCCGTCAAGCATAAGGCGGTCGCCCGTAATACTGCGCGACGTGATCCTTGGGTAAATCTGGCATTTAAGTATCCGCTGGATATCAGGGCAGTAATCGGGAAGAGTGACATCCATATCAACAGGTTGTTCCTGGCAGCCGTCGAAAATAATTTCTCCGGCAGCTATTCTTTCACGTTCGAGCGCATAGTCCATTTAAGATCTCTCCTTCTCCTCTTTCTAAATAATGGTATTCAGAACTCGTCTGATTTATTACCGCCAAAATCATAAAAGGGAAAATATCCCCTGCCACGGCATTTTGCCCACGCACATATTTCAACTAAACTGATTATATACAGCCTACGAATTTTTTGGGCTTCAGGCTTTTATAAAAATTCAATATAAATCTTCATGCATCATGTGCTGCGTAATTGCAGCGTATTTTAAGGAAGTGTATAATTGTAATTGTTAAAGGAGAAAAACGCAGTAATCATTTTATCTGGAGGCCATTATGCGAAAAAAAATTGGCTGGCATGAACAAGGCCTTATCCCAATTCTGCTTTATTTTCAGAATGGCGGGACATTTACAGGAAGTGTAAACAACAGTGGAGAAAAAGAGTTCCGCTACCGGCTTTCATTTGCCGATGGAAAGATAAAAGCCGAAGTGTGGTACGGCCCATTCTGCTATGAAAAGAGCGAAATACTTGGCAATGCCGAATTTGCCATGGACGAAAATGGAAGGTCATCTGCAATCGACTGGGTAAGGGAAAAATATGAAGCTATGATTCCCCGGCAGCCTGCATGAAAAGCCAGTCCCTAATTTTAATTGCCTGTAATTAGATATAGCAAAACAGGCCCCTGAAAATTATTATATTTCGCCTTGTCCGGTAATGTCTCTGCCACTTCAGTCATATTCTTATTAGAAAAGGACAAAACAGGCTGGAGGTGCAGCATTATGGGCAGCGAATACCGCAAAGGCATTGATGATCCGCCCGCATTTGACTATGGCGACAATACCTATGAAGATGAAAGCAAAAATCCTGAGGAGCAGCCAAAGCCGGCTAAGCATGGCGGCAGGGCACAGCTTTTGACGTCGATACAGATTTTCAGCAGCCTTGTTATTCTGGTTGCAGCAATAGTTCTCAGAATGTCGCACACGGGCATATACCAAAAGGTAAGGTCATGGTATATCTCAGCCGTAAACAATTCCATTGTCGCCGACGAAGAGCTTGACAAGGCAAAAAAAACTGTTGTTAACCTCTGGGGCAACCTTTCATCAATGCGCGGGCAAGGACAGAAAATTCCCAATTTTGCAGATTCCGGCGCGCCGTCTGCAAAAGGAAAAGATTCTGCTGCCAACAGCAAATAGCACGTGATTTTTAAAATTGGCGGATGCCGAATTACCATTAGCTACCTCTTCCTTGCCATAATAGCTCTGGCCATGTCATTTGACAGAAGCGGAGCCACTTCAGCAAGCCTTTTGTGTGCTGCGCTTCATGAAGCGGCACACCTCACCGCAATGAAGGCGGCAGGAGAATTTCCAAGAGAAATATGTTTTACACCTTTCGGTATAGATATTGTAAATGGCAACGGTATCGGCGAAAGCTATAAGCACGATGCTGCGGTTTCTCTTGCCGGCCCTTTGGCTAACCTTGCCGCGGCTGCGGTGTGCCTGCCTGTATGCGGCAAACAGTCTTTCATGTTTGTAGGAAACGCAGCATTGTTTCTGCTTAACATCTTGCCAATCGTCCCGCTTGACGGCGGGCAGGCTCTGGTTTTTTTACTGTGCCTGCGCATGGAGCCCGCAAAAGCGGAAAAAATTGTTTCGGTTATTTCTCTTATTTTCCTTTTACCGCTGGCAATAGTAGGATTTTTGCTCCTGCTGCGTTCTAAATGGAATTTCACGCTTCTGGCCGCCGCATGCTATTTAATGGCATTGCTGCTCATGAAGCGCGTAAGGTAGGTGCAAAAAGTGGCTCCTGCAGAAAACCTGCAGGAGCCACTTACTTAACATTATTAAAAAATTAAAAATCAGCCGGGGCACTTTTCGTTTCCGCTGTAAACAATCCCGCGCGTAGAGTCAACAGTGACCGTTGTCCCGCTTTTTAAAATCTTTGTAGCATTATTAGCGCCTACAATGACAGCCTTGTCAAGCGCTAATCCGACAATAGCGGCGTGCGAGTTCATACCTGGGCGTTCCGCTATTATGGCGGAAGCCTGGCGCAGATATGGAAGCAGTCCATTCGTTGTTTCCGGGACTACAAGCACATCGCCTTCCGAAAGATTATTTTTCACTTCTTCACTGCTCTTGCAGACACATACATTGCCGCAGACATTTCCTTTAGTCACACCTGTTCCGGAAACAAGCACATCGCCGACAAGCTGGACTTTAAGGAGGTTTGTCGTACCCGACATTCCAAGCGGCACACCTGCCGTGATTACAACAAGCTCACCGTCTTTAACAAGGCCATTATTTTTCGCTACGTTCACCACATGGTCGAAAAGTTCATCGGTATTATCCTTTTCTTCGACCATAATCGGTATGACGCCCCACGAAAGGTTCATCTGCCTCAGCACAGTCGGGTCTGTTGTGCCGCTGATAATAGGGCAATTCGGGCGGTAGCGCGAAATCATACGCGCTGTGCGCCCCGATTTTGTAACAGTGAGGATAGCGGCTGCGCCCAAATCGTGGGCTGTTGTGCACGTTGCATGTGAAATTGCCGAAGTCACGTCGCTGAGTGTGTCTATATCCTTATTCTGGCTGAAACGCTGCACATAATCTATGTCGCGCTCCGTGCGCTCCGCAATTTTTGCCATAGTCTGGACTGCCTGTACGGGATAAGCGCCCGCAGCCGTCTCGCCCGAAAGCATTATGGCACTTGTGCCGTCATATATGGCATTTGCTACATCTGTTGTCTCCGCGCGTGTCGGGCGCGGGTTCTTAATCATTGAATCAAGCATCTGTGTTGCAGTTATGACCTGACGGCCTGCGGCTGAAACTTTTTTAATAAGCTTCTTCTGAATTATCGGTATTTCCTCCAGCGGTACCTCAACACCGAGGTCGCCGCGGGCTACCATTACACCATCTGAAACGCGTATGATGTCATCGATATTTTTCACACCGCCGGCAGATTCTATTTTTGCAATTATTTTAATTTTATGGCAGTCAAGTTTTTCAAGCTCACCGCGCAGGTCAAGAATATCCTGTGCAGTGCGCGTAAAAGACGCAGCAATAAAATCAAAATCTTCGTGCACAGCAAAAGCGATATCAGAGCGGTCTTTATCGCTTATGAATGGAAGGGAAAGATGTATGCCAGGCACATTAATGCTTTTGTGTGATGAAACCTCGCCGCCGTTCATTACCGTGCAGTGGATATCCGTGTCTGTTGTAGAATCAACATTAAGTTCAATCAATCCGTCGTCAATCAGTATCCTTGTACCCGGTATTACTTCTTTCGGGAGCCGCTTAAAAGAAACCGAGCATATGGAGCTTGTCCCCGGTACTGTGCGGCTCGTAACCGTATATTTGCTCCCCTTTTTCAGGGTAACTGGATGGTCAAATTCACCGGTGCGTATTTCCGGCCCCTTTGTATCAAGCATCAGAGCAATAGGAAGGTTAAGTTTGGCACGCAGCTTCTTGACCATATCAGCATAGCCTTTCTGCTGTTCATGCGTTCCGTGCGAAAAATTCAGCCTTGCAACGTTCATGCCGCTAAGCATCATCTGGCGCATGATATCTTCGTTATCAGTAGCAGGGCCAAGCGTGCATACAATTTTAGTTTTTCTCATGTTTTTAAGTAACCTCGATTCCGAATTTTTCATGCATCTGAAAAAGCTTTTTAAAATTTATCCCAGTATAAATAATACTACCGTTTCTGCAATAAATCAAATGAAAATTAAAATATCATGAGAAAAGTGTCGCCATTAAAAAGCAAAAAACGCACAGGCTTGCAATCGGCTGTGCGTTTTTTGTTACCCTTCTTTAACAATTGACTCAAGGCATAAAATCAAATCATTCAGGGTGTTTAACTGCACGTTTTTTCCAAGTATCTCATTTTTTAATTCGATTGGCAGCGACTCAAACCGTTCCCGCAGATCAGGGTTTACATACGATGCCATTTTCCCATCACCTCATGTTTATCATATCCAGCAAATTCGGTTTAAAACAGTTTGAGCCATATTTGATTTGAGCGCAAAAAAGCAGGCAGATGCCAAAAAGCATCCGCCTGTGATTATTCGGGATCTATCTTTTAATATGCACCGCCGGCAGCGCCTTCCGGAGTTGCAGGGGCTGCAGGAACAGGTTCCTTTTTATCAGCTACAAGGGATTCGGTTGTGAGCACCATAGCGGCAACAGAAGCAGCGTTCTGCAGAGCGGAGCGTGTTACCTTTGTCGGGTCAACAACACCGAATTCAAGCATATCGCCGTATTTGTCAGTCCTGAAGTTGTAGCCATAGCCATTTTTACCGGACTTCTTAATCTCGTTTATGATTACTGAGCCTTCCAATCCAGCATTTGAAGCGATCTGGCGAATTGGCTCTTCAAGGGCACGGCGGACTATACGTGCGCCCGTCTTCTCATCGCCCCCTGTAGAATCAACTACTTTGTCAACAGCAGGAATTGTGTTGAGCAGTGCAACACCGCCGCCCGCGTCAATACCTTCTTCTACAGCGGCCTTTGTTGCAGCGAGAGCGTCTTCAACACGCATTTTCTCTTCTTTCATCTCAACTTCTGTTGCAGCGCCAACTTTGATGACAGCTACACCGCCAGCAAGCTTTGCGAGGCGTTCCTGAAGCTTCTCTTTGTCGAAATCAGAAGTCGTCTGTGAAATCTGAGAGCGAATCTGGGCAACACGCTCAGCAATCTTCTTCTTGTCGCCTAAGCCGTCAATAATAGTGGTGTTCTCTTTGTCCACTTTTACCTGGCGTGCATGGCCGAGCTGATCCATAGTTACGTCTTTAAGCTCAAGGCCAACGTCAGAAGAAATTACCTGGCCGCCTGTGAGTACTGCGATATCCTGCAGCATCTCTTTGCGCCTGTCGCCATAACCTGGAGCCTTTATGCCAACGCATGTGAATGTACCGCGAAGCTTATTGAGAATGATGGTGCTAAGTGCTTCACCTTCGATGTCATCTGCAATAATTACAAGCTTCCTGCCTGACTGGACGACTTTCTCGAGGAGCGGGAGGATTTCCTGAACATTGGAAATCTTTTTGTCTGTAATGAGGATGTACGCGTCATCAAGCACAGCTTCCATCTTTTCAGTATCCGTTACCATGTAAGGTGACACATAGCCGCGGTCGAACATCATGCCTTCCACGACCTCAGAATAGGTCTCTGCAGTCTTTGATTCTTCAACGGTGATAACGCCGTCTGCAGTTACCTTCTGCATTGCTTCTGCAATCAGCTTGCCAACGAACTCGTTAGATGCAGATATGGAAGCGACACGGGCAATATCGTCTGGGCCACTGATTTTCTTTGAATGTCCCTTCAGGTCTTTCACAGCAGCGTCAACTGCCTTCTGGATTCCGTTGCGCACAGCCATAGGGTTCGCACCTGCTGTTACGTTTTTCATGCCTTCCCTTATAAGTGACTGTGCAAGAAGGGTAGCTGTTGTTGTGCCGTCGCCTGCTACGTCATTTGTTTTTGTTGCAACTTCTTTAACAAGCTGTGCACCCATGTTTTCGAACGGGTCGTCAAGGTCTATTTCTTTTGCAATTGTCACACCGTCGTTTGTGATGAGT
Organism: Ruminococcaceae bacterium UBA5295; assembly: GCA_002411365.1. GTDB lineage: Bacteria > Bacillota > Clostridia > Oscillospirales > Acutalibacteraceae > Thermocaproicibacter. Next base: position 25,140 of record DHSD01000005.1, on the reverse strand, counting down.
GGGGCACCATATTTCTTGTCGAGCACAACGTTGCGGCCTTTCGGTCCAAGCGTGATTTTAACGGTATCTGCAAGCTGGTCGACACCGCTCATAAGAGCTTTTCTGGCATCTTCGCCATATATAATCTGTTTAGCCATAGTCGTTATTCCTCCACATTCATTGATATATTTTAAAATGAAAACCGGCAGAATTATTTCACTACTGCAAGGATATCGCTCTGACGGACAATCGTGTAATCTTCGCCGTCAAGCTTTACTTCTGTGCCTGAATATTTGCTGGTGATAATGCGGTCACCTTTCTTGACATACATTTTGACTTCCTTGCCGTCTACGATTCCTCCTGGGCCAACTTCAACCACATCGGCTATCTGCGGCTTTTCCTTTGCAGAATCTGTAAGGATAATGCCACCTTTTGTAGTTTCTTCCGCTTTTTCCATTTTAACCAGTACTCTGTCTAATAACGGTTTTACTGTCATAGTAGATCCTCCTTAAAAGCTTTGTGGGTTTAGCACTCTATGTCTATGAGTGCTAAGATATATTTTATCTACTTCCTACCGAAAAATCAAGAGGTTTTCGAAGAAAAAACATGATTTCACAATTTATTAACAAAGTCACTCATCAATGCTTTTTTCGGCTATAGATTAAAGGCTGCCTGCCTATTTCTCTTTAAAATACATATAATACTGGCAGCGTATCATGCCATTATAAAGTTTCCTGCGCCTCGTTGACCTTCTACCGAAGCACTTTTCAAAAGTTTCATCTGGAGATATAACGCCATAGCTCCAACCGTGCCGCGGAGCGAACACTCTCCCCATAGTGCTGTAAATTTCTTCAGCAGAGCGCATATTAAGCATGCGCTCACCATATGGCGGATTGCATATGACGCACCCGTAATCACCGTCTTCACTGAAATCTGCTATGCTTCTCTGCCCAACGTTGATTCGGTCCGAAACGCCGGCCTTTGCCGCATTGGCGCGCGTGAGTTCAACGGCAGCACTGTCTATATCAAAGCCTTTCGCCGAAAAAGCGGCATCGCGCATCTCGAGCGATTGCGCGCGCTCCCTTTCATGTTCCCAAACGCTGCTTTCTGAAATGTTCCACTTTTCGGCAGTGAAATTTCTCTTTATTCCCGGAGCTATATTGAGCGCCAGAAAGGCGGCTTCAATCAAAATTGTGCCTGAGCCGCATAACGGGTCGATAAAGTTGGAATCATGGCGCAAATGCAGAAAATAAGCCATAGCTGCCGCAAGCGTTTCGCGGATTGGAGCTTCTGTGGAGTTTGCGCGGTAGCCGCGCTTATGCAGCCCCGGCCCTGTCGTGTCTATCATAATGCTGGCATTGTCTTTCATGATGAGGAAATGGATCTGGTGCAAAGAGGTGCTTTCCTCAAACCAGCTTAGATGATAGTGGCTTTTAAGGCGTTCAACCACTGCTTTTTTGACAATCGACTGGCAGTCAGGCACGCTTGCAAGCTTTGAGCTAAGGCATGAGCCTTTCACGGGGAAAGCATCTTTCCGACCAATCCACCTTTCCCACGGCAGTGCCTTTACGCCATCAAAGAGTTCGTCAAAGCTCCGTGCCGGGAAATTTCCAAGCAGCACCTGCACACGCTCGCCATACCTGCTGCACAAATTAGCGCGTGCAAGCATTTCAGCCGAGCCGTCGAAGATTACACGTCCATTCTGAGGCTTTACATCAGCTGCTCCCATCTTCCGCAGTTCATCAGCCAAAGGCCCTTCAAGCCCAAACAGGCATGGGCATACAAGTTTAAAATCACTCAAGGCAAAATCCCTCTCTCCATAAAAGCAGGGGCTGCATTCTGCGCAGCCCCTGCGGTATAAGCAAAATCTATTCTTCCGGTTCCAGCAGTCCAAATCCTCCGCCCTTCCGCCGGTACACAACATTAATTTCGCCGTTTTTTTCATTTCTAAACATAAAGAACTGATGCTCTATCATTTCCATCTGAAGTATTGCCTCGTCTACAGACATAGGCTTTACAACAAAATGCTTTGTGCGCACCACATCATAAGTGCCCTCGCCTTCAGCATCGCTTTTTTCTTTGTTGCTGGCCTGAAGCTCGTCAAAGCCAGCGCGGCGCAATTCCTTTGAAAGGTATTTTTTGTTTTTGCGTATCTGGCTGCTCAGCGCATCAATTACATCGTCCAGGGCAGTGTTCATTGCATCAGCAGTCGATTCCGCACGGTAAATCATTCCGCGTGAGCGAATAGTGATTTCTACTGTTTGGCGATTCTTTTCAACAGTGACAACGACTTTTGCCTCCGCATCATCTTCAAAAAGCCTGTCGAAACGCAACAACTTTTTCCTAACAAGCTCTTTGAAATTATCATGCAGAGTGACTTTACGGCCTATCATGACAATTTTCATCATTATCAGCTCCTTTGCAAGAATTACATTTGCACTTATTATCTGTATTAAATTTTAATTAATCATAACATATTCCTTGATAAATTAAAATGAAATATCTGGCAGTTTATGCAAAAAAGGCAGGCTACGCAATTTTCAGTCCGGATATACCACTTCACCGTTTACAATAACTAACTCAGGCTTTGCATTGAGCGACAGCGGATCCTCCCGGAAGAACGTCAGGTCAGCGTCTTTCCCTTTTTCAATTGAGCCGACACGGGAATCTATTCCGCATATTTTCGCCGGATTTATAGTTATGGCCTTTAAAGCTTCCTCATGGTCCATGCCTTCCCTTACAGCAAGCGCCGCGCACAGTGGAAGGTATTGGATTGGTGTTACAGGGTGGTCGGTAATTATCGCCGTCATAATGCCATGTGAAGCGAGTATGCCGGGGCATGCCGGCGTCTGGTTTTTAAGCTCTGGCTTGCTGCGGTCACTGAAAAACGGCCCGCTGAGCACACGCACATGTTCCGCTTTTAAATCATCAGCAATCATATGGCCCTCTGTGCCATGTACAATAACATAATTAAGGTTGAATTCTTTTGCTATGCGCATTGCTGTATAAATATCGTCGGCACGGTGAGCATGAAAATGTACCTCAATATCACCGCGCAGGGCAGGTATCATCGACTCACATTTCATGTCATATTCAGGTGGATCAAAATCCTTGTCTTCTTTAGCATGCTCGGCATCCTCCATATATCGCTTGGTTTTAAAAAGCTGCTCACGGATAAGTGCAGCCGTTGCCATGCGCGTTGACGGTGCCTCGTTTTTTTCATGGTAGACGTTTTTCGGGTTTTCACCCATGGCCATCTTTATGGCGACTGGCGCCTTAATTATCATGTCGTCTATCCTGTGGCCGGACGTCTTAATTGCGGCAAGCTGGCCTCCTATAGGATTTGCACTGCCCGGGCCTGTTACAACTGAAGTTACGCCTGCTGCTACGGCTTCTAAAAAGCAGCGGTCCATGGGATTAATGGCATCGATAGCGCGAAGGTTCGGCGTAACCGGATTTGTTTCCTCATTGCCGTCGTCGCCCTCAAAAGTCAGGGCGTCTTCCCACATGCCAAGGTGTGTGTGCGCATCTATAAAACCCGGGTAAATATCGGCGCCTTTAGCGTCAAATACAGTCTCGTCCTTTTCCGGCACAAACTGGCCGCCACCCACAGAATCTATAACAGAGCCTTTAATTCGTATCGAGCCGTCCTCAACAGTGTTTCCTGCCATTGTATGTATATTAGCATGAATTATCAGCATAAAGTTCCTCCTGTTCTTTTAAAATCAATACAAAAAGCGGAGCGGCCAGCCGCTCCGCTTTAATTTTTAAAACTATTTTGTCTGGTTCGAGCCACGCCTTGAAAAGCCTCCGCGCTTTGATTCCATACAGCGCTTAAGGTCTGACATCTTTTCTTCGCTTGTCTGCTTAAACTTCGTCATCATGTCCTCAAAATCTTTCGGTTCGCTGCGTTTGCCAGTCTGCCACTCAAAGCTGCCCGGCCTGCCAGCGCTCCGGTAAGGAGTCGATTTTCTGGAGCGCGGCACTGAATTCACACGCTTCATTGAAAGGCTGATTTTCCCATCCGGATTAATGGCAAGAACCTTTACTTTTACCATCTGATTCTCTGTTACATAATCACGGATGTTTTTAACAAATGTCGGTGCAATCTCAGAAATGTGTACCATGCCAGTTTTACCGTCCGGAAGTGCCACGAATGCCCCGAAATTTGTAATGCCTGTAACTCTTCCCTCAAGGATCGCTCCTACCTCAAGCTGCATAAATATGTAATTTCCCCCTCAGCATAAGAACTGATTATTTTCCAGCTATATTAACAAAAACGCGTTCACCGGTTTTTGAAAAATCCAGACTGGTACGGGCAGATTTATCGATATAATTGCGGTTTTTACTCTCTGAACCATCTGCATTTTTCAACTCATCGTTTTTGATTTCCTGAATTTGGATTTGCTGTTTTACGGAAGCAAGCTCCTGCTTCTTTTCGCTTATAGCCACCTGCTGCTGAATCAGCATCGTAAAAGCATACACTGTGAAAACCGCGACCGCAATGCCCAGAAAAACATTTTTCCCCCGCTTTTTGCCTTTTATTACTTTCATTGCGGCGTGTGCCCCCGTTCCGGTTACATTTAGTTTTTACCGTTTTGCTTTTCCGGCCCATATTCTGATTATACACTACTGCACCTCTATGTTTCAAGCATTTTTCCCAAGTTTGAATCTTTTTGCCCGCCCCATCAGCACAAATGGAAAGATTTCTGCCTGCTTTTTCAGCGGTTCTGTGTAAAAAGGCGCCTGCCGGATCAAACACAACGCGGTATAAAAAGCCAAAAAGCCTGCGAAAAATGGACACAGTAATACGCCCAATGGTCTCATGCCATGCAAACCAGCCAAGTATCTCGCCTATGAACAGATAAAGGCGCAGTTCGCCGCCATTAGCACCCAGATTTACAAGAAAAGTGAAAAAAGCTGCAATAACCATATAGAAAAAGTCCTGAAAAAAAGTGGGGCGCTTTTCCGAGCGAAACATTGCGCGCCATATGCGCAGTATATCATAAGCCGCCCCAAGCACCGCACCTGCCACAAAGAAAACGGCGAACCCAAACATTTGGGCACTCACAGTCTCACCCCTCATTTAAACAGTCTGGAAAACATCCCTCCTCCTGAGGAGCGATTCTCTGTATAAGTTATCGATGAAATTTCCCCGTCAAGGGTGAGCTCACCAGTTTCAAGGTCCAGCCTGTCAATATGAAGTTTCCCGCCGCGCACCGTCATGTCGCCGAGTTCCGTACTTGCAACTACTGTCTCATCGTCAAAACTGTCTACATTTGAGACTCCAGTTGCCGTTAAGGTCCTGCGGTTTTCCAAAATCAGGCTGTGAGGCTTTTTGGCATTTTGCGGCTCATTCTTTTTTTCGGTTTTCTGCTCATTCATAGAAATCACTCCCGCATCGTTCCTTTAGCAATAAATATGCATCTGCGGGGGAACAATATACTATGAGCGCTTATTGCTTATTACTGATCCGCAATAATTTCATACAAAGAAGAAGCACTAACCTTAGTTGCGTACTCGTCCACACTCAGCACTTTCGCACGCATTTTGTGTGAGCCGAGAGAAATCTCAATTATATCTCCCGCCTTCACATCATATGAAGCGCGTGCCGGCTTTGAATTAACAAGCACACGGCCCGCATCGCAGGCCTCGTTTGCGATGGTACGGCGCTTCATCAGCCTCGATACTTTCAAGTATTTGTCAAGTCTCATAATAGAAACATAATGCTCCAATCTATAAAAATAAAGCGGGCTGTAACAAAGCATAGCTTCGCTGCAGCCCTAAAAAAATCTGCCAAATCTTATTTTTTTGCCGTAGCTTCTTTAAAAGCTTTTCCAGCCTTAAACGCCGGCACGCGTGAAGCAGGGATAGTTATCGGCGTATTCGTCCTCGGGTCGCGTCCCTGACGTGCGCTGCGACTATGAAGCTCAAAAGTTCCAAAGCCCACGATCTGAACTTTTTCATCATTTGCCACAGTTTCAACAATTGCATCAATCGCAGAATTCACAGCCTTATCTGCATCTTTTTTAGACAGGCCTGCTTTATCAGCCACAAGGGAAATCAACTCTGTTTTATTCATGGTATTTGACCTCCGTTTTTTTATTATTCAACAGCAAATGCTGAGAATTTTGACTCGGCCCATGCCATAAGCAGCGGAAATATGCAGGATAAACTATTATACCGCTATACCGCTTTTCCGCAGTTCCGTACAAACCCGCTGCAGTACTGAGCCAAAGCCTCTTCGGCTTCTATGCCAAGACTTTCAGAGAGTGCAGAAACAGCGAAAAGGAGCTTTCCAATCTTCTGCAGTTTCGCTTTTTCACCGGCTGCCTCAGGGAGCTGCTCAACTTGCTCCACAGCTTCATGCAGGTCCGAAAGTTTTTCATCCTTGCTGAAAGTTTTTCCAGCAGCCCCTGCTGCCTTTTTCTGAAGCCTCTGGGAACGCATAAGCGCAGGGAGCGCCGGCGAAACGCCTTTTAAAACCTCTTCAAGCGTTCTGCGCCCTTTTGTGCGCATTTTTACCTTGTTCCAGCTTTCGAGAGCCTCGCTGCTGTTTTTGACCGACGAAGTTCCAAAAACGAATGGATGGCGCTCGACCATTTTCTTGGCTACACCGTCCACGACATCGGAAAAATCGAAACTGTCTTTTTCTTTTTCAAGCTGCGCATGGAAAACGACCTGAAAAAGCATATCGCCCAACTCTTCCTCTAAAAGTGCCTGATTGCCATTGTCAATTGCCTCTACGGCCTCGTACGTCTCCTCAATCATGTTATTGCGAATGCTTTTGTGCGTCTGCTCACGGTCCCATGGGCAGCCTTCTGGTGAACGGAGGATCTCCATTATTTTCAGGAGGTCATCAACCGTATACTTTTCTTTCCGCTCGAACTGCAAAGCCACATCCTCCAAACTGCTGGGAGTTTTTAAACTGTCTTTTATTTTACCTTATCCAATTATGTTTTTCAAGTATTTTCAAAATTTTTTGTCCCTTTGGCAGCATTGAAACATCATGGCGGTCAAGCACATGGAACTTAAGGATGCATATAATATACAGAAACACAGTTGCAATAATTGCAATGCATACTGCAATTTTGCTCGAAATGAACATAATTGCCGCTTTGTAAAGCATCCATGAAGCGCCGATGCTTATTACGGACGCGACGAATGGCTTGGCAAATATTGAGAAGTAGTTCATGTGTATTTTTGTTACATGCTGAAGTAAGTACATTGCACATATTGTAGTTATGATGTAGCAAAGCAGCGTGCCAGTCCCTGCGCCTAGGACGTTGATTTCAGGAATACCCACGAGGGTATAGTTTGTTATTATCTTAACAGCAAGGCCGACGACTACCAGTTTAACAGGCAGGTCAACCCTGCCAACCGCCTGCAGCATGCTGTTCACTGGCGTGCTTGTTGCGGCAAATGTAGAGGCAAGGCCAAGAATCACAAGTATTCTTCCAATGATAGCCGGCCCTTGGTCAACGCCAGGGTAGATGAGTGCAGCTATTGGCATTGCAAAAACAGAAAGCCCAATGCCGCTCGGTATGGTAATGAGTGTGACCATGCGCAGCACGGTTTCCATACTGCGGCGTATGTGCTTCGGGTTGCCCTCAGTCCACGCCTCGGTAACATTCGGCAGGGCGCTAACCCCAAATGCCTGCGTAAGCGCCGGCACAAACATAAACAGGTTTGTGGCATTGCCATAGCATCCATACAAAAAGGATGCCACGCCGTTTGATGAAATATACTCTTTTGGTATGATACCCTGGTACATTTTCAAGAGGGTTGCTGAATTTGTGCTAAGCAGGTCGCCTATGCGGCTTTGAAGCAGCATACCGTCGACAAAAGTCGAAAGGTTAATTGCAAGCGAACCGAGCGCAACCGGAATAGCAGTGCGGACAAGTATTGACACTGTCTGCTTCATAGGCATAGAGCGCGGCGAAGCAGCAATCATGTCTTCCGTTATTCCGTCCCCGTTCCGCTTGTGGTAAAGTGTTAAAAACAGGAATCCGAAAAATCCGCCAATTGTCACACCAAAAATGGCACCGGCTGCCGCATATGGCAGTGTCGCTATTTTTGCAAATTTTATGTTTGCGGCCTTTACGCCGTAAACCGTTCCGCTTTTCGCATATTCCTTGAGGCCTGAATTTACAATCCAGATTGCTGCCGAAAGGCCAAACACAAGTTTGCATATTGATTCTATTATTTCAGATATAGCCGTTGGCGTCATATTGCGCAGGCCTTCATAATACCCGCGGTAAATAGACATCATGCTTGCGAAGAAAACAGCCGGCGCAATGGCGTAAATAGCAGGCAAAGCGTTCTTGGCATTACCGCGCAGGACAAAATCTGTATATGGACGTGCCCCAAGCATCATAATGCTGAACGATAAAATACCGAGAAAAAGAAAAATTCTTATTGAGGCCTTATGTATCTGGCGTATGTCACGGTAGTGGCCTTTGCAGTAATTTTCTGAAACCATTCGGGAAATTGCAATTGGAAAGCCCGCCGTCGCAATGCTAAACATCGGCGCATATATCGAGTAAGCATTATTGAAGTATCCGTATCCAAGAGAAGTTATTACCCATGACAGCGGTATCTTATAGACTGCGCCGATTATTTTTTCTATAACAATGGCCATCACAAGTATAAGTGCACCATGAATAAAACTTTGGCGGTGCATTTTGCTTTTTCTTTCCCGTCCCATCGCAACACATCCGTTCTATTGTGTAAATCTATGCAAAAGCTCGCTTTCAATATGTTTTTATGTTTTTCCCGCAGGCGGTGCACCAATGGCAGCACTTGTAGAATTGCACATAAACAGACGCATACTTTGCCAAAAGAAAGGGAGAGGATAATCCTCCCCCATGTTGCATAGATTCCACATTCTATTTTTCCGCAGAGTTTCCAGTATTTGAACTGCCGCCCTGCGAATCATCTGCCGAACTGTCATCTTCCATAAGCTTGTAGCCGCATTTGCTGCAGAAAACAGCGTCCTTCGAGTTTTCCTGCCCGCAATGGCTGCATATAGTCTTTGCATTTGCGGAAGCAATCTGACTGTTTACCGCATCAAGCTGTTCCTGCAGGCTGTCAATTGATGCGACTGCATCGGAAACTGCCTGTGCAGAGTCGCTTCCAGTTTTCTTCGCATCATAAACTACCCGGCCAAGTGCTTCAAAATGTTTGGAAATATCATTTTTCAAGTCCGCAGCATTGATGCGCAGCTTCGAAACGTCCGCAAATTTGGAAGCTTGTTTCCCGACAGCGCTGGCTGCCGATTTTGCGTTGACAATAAAATCATCCAGCATTCCCATAGCAGCGTCCTCCTTTTTGTTTGCTATTATAGCACGATAAAAGTAAAAAATGCAACTCTATTCAAGGCCTCCACCAATAAATTCACGAATAATTGATGTCTTAGGCACGAGCGGCGTATCAACTTCATCAAAGCGCTCAAGTGCGCCTGCCAAATTCTGTGCAGTATTGTAATTGCAGCTGCTTTCAGGCACAGTGCAAAGGAGCTTGAGGGCCTGCTGTTTAAGCACGCAGAGCTCATAGGCGTGAAAAGAATTTATTGTAAGGTCGGCACTTTTTCTAAATGGCTTTATGTACTTGTATTCGCCGTGCATTACATTCGGCCACATCGAAAGCGTTTCATCCGGACTCGTCCGCCTGAAATTATAATCGCGCACCATACGGCGTACAAGGCGGATATCGTTCGGCCCGAGAATTGTTTTTCCCCCGTCCATTATGCCCTGCTTAACGCTTATATAAATGCGGTGCACACGCGATTCCGGCACAGTGCTAAGCAAAACAGGGTTAAGTGCATGTATCCCTTCCACTACGACAACTTCGCGCTCATGCAGTACAACCTGCCTGCGATGCGGGTAAGGGATATGCTGCTCAAAATCGAATACAGGCATCTCGCAGCGGCTGTTTTTCACAAGGTTGGCAAGGCAGTTCTGTATCTCCCCTACATTTAGGGCCTCAAGGCACTCATAGTCACGTTTTCCGTTCGAAAGCATTGGTGCCATGTTTCCCCCTCGGTAAAAATCATCGAGTGAAATGCTCACACAGCCAACGCCGTCTTCTTCCAAAGCTTTTTTAAGTAAATGGGCTGTTGTTGTTTTCCCGCTGCTTGAAGGCCCAGCAATCATTACAAGTTTGCACATTGGATTTTTGCCCGCGATTAGCTGTGCGATTTCCGCAATATTTTTATGATATGCTTCTTCTGTTTTCAGCACAAAGCCCTTCGCGTCCTTGCGTACCGAGCTATTGATGTCTTCAACACTGTTGCGGTAAGAAACGAACTTAGTCTTTTGTTGTTCCATAAAATTCTTTCACCCCATTCTTCCGGGCTATCAATTCCTTATAGCGCCCAATATATTCATACGGATATTTAAAGTTGAATATTCGCTCAATACGGTTCGAGTATGGGTCTTTCAGCTTGGTTACAGCACCGGCGCCGCATGCAAGTATTGTCTGGCATTCTTCCATTATCAGCACATTGTAAAGGTTTTCGCGGCCAGGCTTTGACCAGCCTGTGTTTTCAAGGTTGCCTACCATGCGGCTCTGCCTGTAGAGGTAATAAGGGTGGTACCCGCTCTGCGGCAAAACAGAATAGGCATTCCTGAGCATTTCCGCAGTTGTTTCAGCGCTGCATGAAACAGGCGCTGCTTTTTCATGGTTAAGGCGTGCCGCCTTTTTTATCGAAAGTGTATGGACCGTTACGCATTCCGGCGAAAGCTGGATGACTTTATGAATCGTCTGCAAAAAGCTTTCAAGGCTGTCTTTAGGCAGGCCGGCGATTATGTCCATATTGATATCATCGAAACCAAGACGCCGTGCAAGGCCAAAAGCCTCAATAATCTGCGACGATGTGTGCTTCCTGCCGATTTCTCTTAAAACTTCGTCGTTAAGCGTCTGTGGGTTAATACTTATACGCGTGACGCCGCCACTCTTCATCACTTTAAGTTTTTCCTCAGTAATCGTATCTGGCCTGCCGGCTTCCACAGTAAATTCGCGGCAAAGCGAAAGGTCAAAATTCGAATTGACAGCGCCGATAACGTTGGCAAGCTGGGAAGCTGAAAGCACTGTCGGCGTGCCGCCTCCTATATAAACTGTCTGCAGATGCAGCCTGAGATCTTTGGCTATCTGTGCCGTACGCCTTATCTCATCACAGAGAAGGTCTACATACTGTGGGACAAGGTGGAATGCCTTTTCGACTGACGATGAAACGAAAGAGCAGTAAGAGCATCTTGTTGGGCAGAATGGTATGGCAATGTAAAGGCTGAAATAATCGGGCCGCGACAGAGCCAAAAAATTTTTCTGGTTGTTCCAGGCAGTGCGCGCAAGCTCCGTTTTTTCAGGCGAAACGAGAAATTTATCGCGGAAGAAACCGCATGCAAATTCTTCACCTTTTTCAGAAGCCAGCCTGCCGAAAAGCTTGAGCGGCCTTACTCCCGTCAGGATTCCCCATTGGGGCCGACAGCCAAGCGCGCTCGAAAGGATTTTCCACAGCGATACGGCCATGCGTCGCTGTACCTCGCGCTCTTCTGTGCCTGCCGGAATAATTGATGCGCTGGCTTTTTCGGTTGTTCCCGCTTTAAACCGTACGGTCATCAGGCAACTGCCGTCAGTGTGTTTTTTTATACCTGTATAGACCACAGTATCGTCCTCACACGGTTCCGAAACTACTTTTATCCTGCTCTGGGGATAAAAAAGCCTGCACAGGTTTTCCATTTCATAACTAAATGGGTGGCTGTCTATAATAAGTGTCATAATGTTAAATCCCAAAATAAGAATTGTTTTTGCGCTCATAGCCGAGCGTAGTCTCTGAGCCATGGCCTGGATAGACATGGTAGTCGCCTTTAAGGGAACCCAATTTCCGCAGGGAGTCAAGCATCTGCGAATAATTCCCGGTTGGGCAGTCTGTGCGCCCGCAGCTCAGCTTCATAAGCGTATCGCCCGAAAAGATCACGTCTTTAACTATAAAACAGCAGCCGCCAACAGTGTGGCCCGGTGTGTGCATAACGCGGATGGTAAGGCTGCCAAGCTGTATGGTGTCACCGTCACTCATTGGCATATCCACCTGAAACGGCGGCACCTGTGAGCCGAAAAACGCACCTGCAAGGTTAAGAGTGCTGTCTTTGGCAAAAAGGAGCTCATCAACATAAAGGTAAACTTTTGCACCTGTCATTTTTTTCAGAGCCTGAACACCTGAAATGTGGTCAAAATGGCCGTGCGTCAGCAGAATTTTTTCAACTTTTCCATTTTTCATGACAATGTCATTCAGTCCGCTGCTCTCAAAGCCCGGGTCAATTACGGCTGAAGCACCGGTCTCATCATCTTTTAGCAGGTAGCAGTTTGTTGGGATCGGGCCACCTGCAATCTTAGTAATCTGCAAAAAGAGTCCTCCTTCTCAGCCGCCGTCCCTATAATATTCTCATGTGCGGCGTATTGACACGACGCCGACAATTTTGGAAAGGCGCTGGACTATCGTCTTAAGTTCCTCGATATTTTTAACAGAAATCGTCGCTGATATGAAAGCGCTACCGTCTTTTGCCTCCCTTGAGTTAAGGGAATAAATAAAAAGGTGCATGTTAAACAGCTGCTGCGTTATGTCTGCGAGAAGCCCGGAACGGTCTCCCGCGACAATTTCCAGCGTAGTCTTAAACCTCTCGCAGATTTCGCCCGCCCAGTGAACCTTTACCCAGCGCTCAGGTTCGGCGGCTTTGCTTATATCCTTTGGTACATTGGAGCAGCTGCGCTTATGGATAGAAACGCCAAAGCCGCGCGTTATAAAGCCTATAATATCGTCGCCAGGCAGCGGGTTGCAGCAACGTGCGAACTTTACAAGGCAGTTATCCATGCCATCTACAACAATGCCAATCGAGCTTTTGCCATATGGCACCTGGCGCTCAGGCTTTTGTGGCAGATGGATTGGTGCCGTATCAGCGCGTTCTTTCTGCCATGCTTCCTTAATTTTCGGCATTATCTTCCACAGTGAAATTCCGCCATAGCCTATCGCGGCATAGACGTCATCAACCGTGGCACAGTTGTTGCGAGGTGCAAACTTACTGAGGGCATCGTTAAGGCTTTTTTCACTTATATCAACATTATTGTGGCGCAGCTCACGCTCTACCGAGTTTTTGCCCTCAGCGATATTTTCATCGCGTTTCTCATGCTTGAACCAGTTGCGGATTTTATTTCTCGCTTCGCTCGTTTTTACAATATTCAGCCAGTCGCGGCTTGGGCCGCGGGCTTCTTTTGAAGTCAGCACTTCAGCTATTTCGCCTGTTTTCAGGCAGTAATCAAGCGGCACAATGCGCTTGTCAACTTTTGCACCCGTCATCCTGTTTCCTACGGCACTGTGTATAGCGTAGGCAAAATCAATCACCGTTGAGCCGGCAGGAAGGTTTATAACATCGCCCTTTGGTGTAAAGACGAAAACATCTTCCGGCGCAAGGTCCGACTTTATAGTGCGTACAAGGTCGGTAGCATCTTCGCTGTCCTTTTCATTGTCGAGCATCTGGCGTATCCACGAAAGACGTTTCTCGAACGAATCCTCCTTGCCTGCCATGCCGAGCTTATACTTCCAGTGAGCCGCGATGCCATATTCAGCCGTATGGTGCATTTCCCATGTGCGTATCTGCACCTCAAACGGAATGCCTTCCTTGCCTATTACAGTTGTGTGCAGCGACTGGTACATATTCGGCTTCGGCGTAGAAATATAATCCTTAAACCTGTTTGGCAGTGGCCGGAACATATCGTGTATAATGCCGAGCACGTTGTAGCAGTCATTAACCGTATCCACAATCACACGCACAGCGTAAATATCATATATCTCGTCCATTGAGCGACCCTGTATGAACATCTTGCGGTAAATGCCGGTTATGCTCTTTACGCGCCCTTCAAGGTAAACATTAGGTATAATGCTGGAAACACGTTCGTTTATGCGCTTTTTAGTCAGCTCAATAAACTCCTTGCGCTCATTCGCGCGCAGGGCAAGGCCGCTCTCAATTTCCTTGTATGCAACAGGGTCAAGTATGCGCAGCGAAAGGTCTTCAAGCTCTTCCTTTACGGCGCGTATGCCGAGGCGGTGCGCAATAGGTGCATAGACCTCCATATTTTCGAGGGCCTTGTCACGCTGCTTCTGCGGCGGCATAAACTCGATTGTGCGCATATTGTGCAGGCGGTCTGCCAGCTTGACGATTATCACGCGGATATCCTGATTCATGGCAATCAGCATTTTGCGCAGGTTTTCCGCCTGCTGCACTTCACGTGAAGAATATGGTATGCGGCCAAGCTTTGTCACGCCGTCTGTAAGGCCGGCAATTTCACTGCCGAACTCCTTTTTTATCTGGTCAAGCGTTACCGGCGTATCTTCCACAACATCGTGCAGAAGTCCCGTTGCGACCGATTCGGAATCCATGCCGAGCTCTACGAGTATGCACGCTACAGCAACAGGGTGAGAAATATATGGTGCGCCGGAAAGCCGCCGTTGATTTTTATGTGACTCCACCGCAAGCCGATACGCGCGCTCAATCAGGTCTATGTCATAATTATGCTCGCTTGCCTTCATGAGGGCAGTCAAATCGTCAAATGTTTTCATTGGGTATGCCATTTTTCTGTTCACCGGCTTTGGCTTTCGTTAGAATTATGTAAAGACTTGATAATCGGCGATTCTGCAAGACACACTTTGCTGTGATTTGGCACCACCTGAATATGATATACAGTTCTCTTTCGAACCCTGCTGATAAGCCCGCGCTCTGAAAATATATCCATGATTACCAGGAACTCTGCAAAATTACTGCCTTTCTCAATACGGCAGAAAAGGTCCTCAAGCGTACCATTGTATTCGCCCATGCTGCGGAGCACACGGTAAACCGAAACGCAGTCGCTGCGGTTGGGAAGCACCGCTGTGCTTTCCTGTTCAGTCAGCTGTTCACCCCTGCGAAATTTTTCATACAGTGCCTGCCCTTTTATAAGGGCATCTTCATCCGTTCCGGCAAAACGCATCTCACGTATAACCACGGTAAGTGAATCCATGCCATTAAAAGAATTAACCTGAAGCTTGACGGCCATGTCGACTGTGTTGCCCTTCTTGTAAGGAAACTCACCGAGCGTCGTCCCGAACTTCATGCATAGCACAGATGCTGTGCCCTTCTGCACTGAAACACGAAGATGCTTTCCGCCGCCGACCGGCGTAATATCTCCTATGGTCATGCCGAAAAGGCCAAACAGCGGGTGCGGGTTGGCAGCCCCGAACGGCTCCAGCGATTTAAGGCTTTTCGGTATCTCGACAGAAAGCTTGTCCGGTTTAAGCAGGCAGTCGATGCTAAGCACCTGTACAGGCATCGGCTTGCCAAGCGATGCCGCGTACTGGTTTATGCGCTCACGCAGTTTTTCAACGTTCTCAGACGGCAGCGACATACCTGCAGCCATTGGATGGCCTCCGAAACGCGTCAGCAAATCCCTGCAGCTCCATACTGCATCAAAAAGCGAAAAGCCCTCAATGCTCCTTCCTGAGCCGCGCGCTTCTTTGCCGGAGCAAGAAACAACTATGCACGGTTTGCCAAAACATTCGGTTATTTTTGAAGCGACAATGCCTATAACACCCTGATGCCACCCCTCACCCGCCACAACCATAACGCGGTCGAAAATGATGGATGGGCTGCTGTAAATTTTTTCCATCGCTTGGCTGAAAATATCGTCTTCAGTCTGCCTGCGGACACCGTTATCCCTGCACACCTGTGCTGCAAGTTCTCCGGCTTCTTCCGGCGACTCCGTTACCAGCAGACGGACCGCACAGTCCGACGTGCCAATACGGCCTGTTGCATTTATGCGCGGCACAACAGTGAAAGCAACCGTTTCCGCCGTAAGTTGGCGCCCTTCCACTCCGGCAAGCTCAAGCAGGGATTTTAGCCCAATGCGGTCAGTCCGCGAAATAAGCTTAAGGCCGTATTTGACAAGCATCCTATTTTCACCTGTGAGAGGCACCACATCACCTATAGTGCCTATAGCTGCCAAATCGGTGTAATTTTCAATAACAGCCTGTGTGCCTTCCGGGCCTTCAAGCGCCGTAAGGAGCTTAAAAGCCACGCCTGCGCCGGAATAACTGCGGTAAGGGCAGCTGCAGTCCTTGCGCCATGCGTCGACAACAGCAACGGCCTTAGGCAGCGTGTCACCGGGCTGATGATGGTCTGTAATTATCGTATCGATTCCGAGCTTTTTTGCATAGTCGACTTCTTCGGCAGAGGAAATTCCATTGTCAACAGTGAGTATCAGTTTTACCCCTTGCGAATGCAGTGCATCAACTGCGTTTTTGTTAAGCCCATATCCCTCTTTTTCACGGTCCGGGATATAATAAATGACGTTGCCGCCACTTGCCTCAAGATATGAATATACCATTGCGGTAGCTGTGACACCGTCCGCATCATAGTCACCGTAAACAGCGATTTTTTCAAAATCATCAAGCGCTTTTCTTATACGCTCAACCGCTGCTGCCATGTCCGGCAGCAAAAGCGGGTCGGAAAGTGAAATATCATCTGAAAGCATTTCTTCCGCCTGTTTTATGCTGGATACTCCGCGTGTCTGCAGCAAGACGGCAAGAAGCGGTGAAACTCCTGCTTCTGCGGCAAACTTTTTTGCCGACGTGCGGTCAAACGACTGCACATGCCATTTCTTGATTCCCAACTACTCCCACCTGCCCCATGTTTTTTAATTGTATCATTTCGGGGCATTTAATTCAACATAAAAATTTCTGCCAGCAGCGAATCAGCGCCGTGTATCAGCATTCAATCGACTTTATGCTCGGGTTTTTATTAAGAAGATTTATGAGTTTTGAAACATTGTAGTTTTAAGGCAGTTTCACATAAAATTCAGTCTCAAGTATATTATCGCCCATTTTTTCCGCTTTAACATTTATAATGTCTATATTATTTTTCTTCAAATAGTCCTGAACGTTTGAAAGTGCATTGCTATTTTGTTCCATGCGTATTGTAATCTGCTCAGCTTCAGGCATATGCAGCCATTTGATGTCTTTATGCAGCACTATCTGTATGATAAGTATTATGACAGTAGCAGCAATTTCAATAGCATAGAGCCTCGCACCGATTGCAAGGCCAACGCCTGCCGTTACCCATACACCGGCCGCGGTCGTAAGCCCATTGATAATACAGGTTGGGACTTCTTGAAAAATCACAATCCTGTAAAGCCAGTCTATTCAAATGATGCCGCGGCCGGCAACAAAAAAGGACAGCTTTCATGGGAATAATTAAGGCCTGAATTTTAGTGCCACAATTTATTCTGCCGTTCATAAAATCCATAGATACAAAATTACGCCTTGAGCTGTTTTTTAAGGCATGGCTCAAGGCGCTTTTTTGTAAATAATGTTCGCGTGGATTCTCGCCCGCTAATGGCAGACGCAGCTTATGTTCTTTTTATACGCAGCACGGCCCTTTTTAGCTTCTCCGCTTCAGCCGTAATGCTATTTGACGCCATCAGCGCCGAAACAACAGCTACGCCGTCAATTCCAGTCCCTTCAAGAAGCGGCAGCATCTTCCCGTTAATTCCCCCTATAGCAACTATTGGCAGGCTTACGGCTTCTCTTATCTTTTTCAGCTCTTCCATTGAAACAACTGTTGCATCCGTTTTCGTCTTTGTGGCAAACATAGCGCCAACGCCGAGATAATCAGCGCCGTCTCTCTGTGCCTGCACCGCTTCATCAAGCGTTGAAGCGGAGACGCCAAGAATTTTGTCTTTGCCAATTACAGAGCGCACCCTGCGCGCAGGAATGTCGCTTTGACCAACATGAACACCCGCCGCATCAACTGCAGCAGCGATATCCGCGCGGTCATCTATAATCAGCGGTATATTATGCCTGTCTGTTACCTGCTTTACTTTTACCGCCATTTCATAGAATTCAAGGGAAGACGCATCTTTTTCCCTTAACTGCACCAGTGTCACGCCGCCCGCAATGGCCTGCCCGACGGCTTCTTCAAGTGTACTCGTGCTCATAAGCCTGCGGTCTGTAACAAGGTAAAGACTGTAATCTATTTCAGGCTTCACTGATTTTCGCTCTCCTTCCGATTTTACGGCTTGCTTTTTACTCCGTACAGAAAGAACTCCTAATTATATCTTATTTACCGCTTTCGGGGCATTGTTCAGGGTCAGTGCCGTTAAGTATACAGTTCATAGTCCGCACCGCACACATTTTGCCGCACATGGAACAACTGTCCCTGTCCTCCGGTGGAACACTTTCGTGGTACGCCCTGGCCTTCTCACTGTCAATTGAAAGCCTGTAAGTTTCGTCCCAGTCCAGTTTTCTGCGCGCCTCGCTGATGCGGCTGTCAGGCTCACGTGCGCCCTTTACACCTTTTGCAATATCTGCCGCATGCGCCGCGATTTTTGCAGCGATAATGCCTTCCTTTACATCGTTCAAGTCCGGAAGGCGCAGGTGCTCGGCGGGCGTTACATAACACAGAAAATCCGCACCGTTTGCAGCAGCAATTGCTCCCCCTATGGCAGATGTTATGTGGTCATAGCCCGGGGCAATATCAGTAACAAGCGGACCCAGAACATAGAACGGGGCACCGTGGCACAGGCGCTTTTCAAGCTTAACATTTGCTGCTATCTCATCCATAGCCATGTGGCCCGGCCCTTCAACTATCACCTGTACTCCATGCTCCCATGCGCGTCTGGCAAGAAAACCGATCTCTGTCAGTTCAGCTATCTGCGAAGCGTCCGTCGAATCTTCTATGCAGCCTGGGCGCAGGGCATCGCCAATGCTTATTGTGACGTCATATTCATGCAGTATATCAAGCAGCTCATCGTAATGCTCATAGAAAGGATTTTCATTTCCCGTCATCTTCATCCACGCAAAAAGCAGTGAGCCGCCGCGTGAAACTATGTTCATTTTTCGTTTGCTGCGCATAAATGCATCTACGGCACGCCGGTTAATGCCTGCATGCACCGTCATAAAATCGACGCCTTCCTCTGCATGGTGGCGCACGACTTTTAGAAAATCTTCGGCTGTGATATCTTTAAGGCTTTTGCCAAGGTAACCTATTGCGTCGTAAACCGGAACAGTGCCTATTGTTGCCGGCGAAGTCTCTATCAGCTTCTGCCTGAATTTCTGGGTTTTGCCATAATTGCTCAAATCCATTATAGCTTCGGCACCGAATTTTTCAGCAAGCCTTGCCTTTTCCAGCTCTTTGCTGTAGTCGGCACAGTCGCCTGAAACGCCGAGGTTGACATTTATTTTTGTCCGCAGGCCGCTGCCAAAGCCATGAGGGTGGAGGGCAGTATGGCGTATATTGGCAGGTATAGCCACTTTTCCAGAAGCAACAAGCGGCATAAGTTCGGATTCCGGCATTTTTTCGTCTTTTGCAACCTGTGCAATCTCTTTTGTGACAATGCCGCTGCGCGCGGCCTCTATCTGTGTTTTAAAGTTCATTCAGATTATCCTCCTTTTCCAGTCTGCTGCGGTAAAGGTCGTAAAAATGGTGCGTAGGACCGCAGCCTTTCCCTATCTGCAGCGAATGGCGTATAGCTGTAGTGACATATTTTTTAGCACTGCTCACTGCTTCTTCCAAACTGAAACCCAGTGCGAGGTTCGAAGCGATTGCAGAAGAATATGTGCATCCTGTGCCATGTGTGTTTTTAGTATTTATACACTCAGCACTGAAATGGGTAAAGCGCCTGCCGTCAAACAGCACGTCTACTGCATCTCCGGAAGCATGGCCGCCCTTTACAAGCACCGCTTTTGCGCCGCGGCCTGCGATTTGCTCCGCGGCACGCTCCATATCGCTAATGGAACTTATGCATATGCCTGATATTCTTTCAGCTTCGGGTATATTCGGGGTAAGTAAATCTGCAAGAGGCAATATTTCATGCACCAAAGTGCTCATCGAATCCGGCTGCATAAGCGGGCAGCCATTCTTCGCCACCATTACAGGGTCAACGACTACATTTTTCGGCTTGTATTCATTCAGCTTGCGCGCTACGGCCTCCATGCAATTTGACTGCGACAGCATGCCTATCTTTACAGCATCAGCACCGATGTCTTCAAATACGGCGTCAATCTGCTTTTCAATCATATCAGGCGCGACATTTTGGATGTCTATAACGCGCACCGTATTTTCTGCAACAACGGAAACTATTACGCTCATGCCATAAACGCCGTGTGCGGCAAAAGTTTTAAGGTCAGCCTCAATGCCGGCGCCTCCACTGCAGTCAGAGCCGGCTATTGACAGAACTTTTTTCATGTTTTCACCTTTCTTTCAAATAAAAAAGATGCCTGCTGAATTCGGCAGGCATCTTTCTCATCGATATTTTGCATCCCTACGTCAGTATTAACTAACAGGTTCAAAGGGTCAGGTTCTAACCTTCTCAACTCTAAGGAGTTCCCCCGCAGCATATTCAGTTTTTGTAACAAAAAATGCTTTCCAAAAAGGAAAGCATCAATTCATTATTTTTTATAATTGAATTGCTTCCCTACGTCAGTATTAACTGACAGGTTCAAAGGGTCAGGTTTCAACCTTCTCAACTCTAAAGAGTTCCCCCGCAAGTCCGCAGACTGCTTTCAATATATCATTCTGCGCAGCCTTTGTCAACAGCGAAGTATCATTTGTTATAAACTTTCGTGAGACGCAAAGTGCCTTGCTGTTGACATTTAAGTAGTAGCACACTATAATATAATAATAGTTATTGTTATTAATAATTTTAAGATTTGGAGATGGTCATTACGCTTTGGAAAGAGAAATATAAAATTGGTATTCCAATAGTTGACTGGCAGCATAAAGAGCTGTTCGACCGCGTCGAACAGTTTCTCACGGCTCTGCGCAAAAATGGCGACTGGGAGAAAAAACTGCCCGAGGTAAAAAAGACGCTTGTATTTATGCAGAACTATGTTGTTACCCATTTTGCTAACGAAGAAGAATACCAGAAAAAAATCGGATATCCAGACTTTAAAAAGCACCAGCAAATACATAAAGAATTTACCGATTATGTGATGAAGTCCGCTCACGACTTTGAGCAGGAAGGGTATAAAGAAAAGGAAATACAAAAATTTGCAGGTGTATTGCTGGCATGGCTTATAAACCACGTTGTCGCAACAGACCTTAAAATGAGTAAATATGTCCAAAAGGGAGGCGTTTCATAAATGGCAGAACAAAAGCTCAAAACTAATCCATTTTATGACGCAACAAAAGACGTTTTCAAAAGTATGCTTGACATGGATATTTCCGAACTGCAAAGCAATGGGCAAGTTGGTCAGAAAGAAAATGTTAAAATAGAGATTGCTTTAGTCGGCGACCTTTCAGGGAGCATTATTTACAGCTTTCCAAAATCTACAACTCTGAATATTGTAAAATCCCTTTCTGGCATGGAGACTGACACTCTTGACGACTTTGCCACTTCAATGCTTGGTGAAATTGCCAACATAATCAGCGGAAATGCCGTTACCGCACTTTCAGGCATGAATTATAAATGTGACATAAAGCCTCCACAGATTACCGTGGGTAATTCGGCTGCAGGTAAAGACGAAAATTCCGTCGATATGCTTTTACATTCGCAGGCAGGCGTAATGCGCGAACATATCTGCCTTGCAAAAAGCTGAACATTTTCTTAAACTTTAAGGCAAAAGCGAGTAATTAAAATTACATAGAAGCAGCCTGAGCAAAAGTACAACAATTGCTCAGGCTGTTAATAATATTATTCAAAAATAGTATTTTCTATAAAAAGCTGCAGTAGCTTATTTATTTTTCCGCAGCTTTTTAAAAAAACCAGTCAAAATGGATGAACATTCATCTTCCAGCACACCGCCAACCACCTCAGGTTTGTGGTTGAAAGGCAGGCTGAACAAATTAACAACGGAGCCGCATGAGCCTGCTTTCATATCGAAAGCACCGAACACAACGCGTGGAATACGCGCATTGATAACCGCCCCCGCACACATTGGGCAAGGCTCAAGGGTCACAAAAAGCTCACATTGCCAGAGCCGCCACCCACCAAGTGTGCTGCATGCCCCGTTGATTGCTTCAATCTCTGCATGGCACAGTGCATTTTTTTTCGTTTCGCGCTTGTTGCGGCCGCATGCGATAACATTTTCACCTTTTACAACAACAGCGCCAACCGGCACTTCACCTTCTGTTGCAGACTGGCGGGCAAGCTCCAGCGCCTGCCTCATAAACATCTCGTCACGTGTCATGCTATCACCTCAGTAATGGTAGAGGCAGTAAATCGACGAGAGAAATGCATATGCCATAAAAATCACTCCGCCAAAATTGCCGAACGCCGCACCAAGCCTTGATGAAAGTGGAAGCACCGAACGATGTTTCCCTTTCTTCCCAAATAGTTTATGTTCAGAAGTAAGGATTGCAATAGCTGCAATACCGAGCAATGAAACGACCACCGTAATAACATTGCTCACATTCCCTGCTGTATGTGCACCACGGTACCTTGTTATCAAATCAGTCATTACCGATATGCCGTTATTAATAAAATGTATTAGTATCGACGGCAGCAGCGAATCCGTACGCACTACCACATAGCCCATTGCAAGGCCACAGAAAAATGCAAAGACCATCTGAATAAAATTCCCGTGGTATAATCCGAAAAGGATTGCCGACACAAGTACGGCAAAACCGTCGCCAAAGCGGCGCAGGCTTTGCAGAATAACTCCTCGGTACATAAGTTCTTCCACCAACGGCGGAACAACGGCAATATTAATCGCGTATAAGACTAAGACGGCAGGGTCATTATTCAGCGGTGGTGAAGGAAGGGAACCGCTGAATCCAAAGTACTGCTGGATTTTTGCTACCCAGTTTGCCGGAAAATTTGCCAGCAGACAGACAAAACAGCCCAACGCTACAAAAAGCCACAGGTCACTTGTTTTTACCTTGTGAAACGGCACTCCTTCAGAAATAGGGACATGTTCAGCAGAAAAATAAAGCAGTGCCGGCACTGCCATAGCAATTAAGTAATTAAACGAAGAAACGATGTAATACAGGACTGGCGGAAGCCCGTCAAACTTATTTGTCCGTGTTACAAATCCCATCGATCTCAAAAATATCAGGCTTATAACAGGCAAGAGGAACAAAAGAAAAATTCCTGCCAGCGCTGTCAAACAAACGCTGTTAGAAGTACTGCGGATACGCCTGCGCTCCTCATATACCTCCGGATAAAATGGAGGGTATGGATATTTGTTAGAATACGGGCCGCCTGAAACATACATAGCATTACTCCTGACTCTGATGCAAATAAAATACTGCAGCAGTTAACTCCAGCCCGTGCAGTTCATTCTATTGTAACTCTTTAAGTAAATAAAAATCAATTAATATATTTTGAACAACACCTTAAAATTATCATATTAGAGGCTGCTGTAAACAGCTACAGCATCTTTTATTTCAGCGCAGTAGCAGTTTTTTGCACCTGCTGTTACAAGCACATACTGCTTCCCGTTGACTTCCGCACAGCTTGCAAGGCACAGGCCTGCTTCATCAGTATACCCTACTTTTCCTCCAAGTATTGTAGCCCTTCCTGCCTTTTTTGAACCGTTGAGGTGCCGGAACATGGTGCTTGTAAACGTAATACCTTTAGCATGCTTGTTTGTAGGCGATGTGGTATAGTTTGGTGTTGTAAAAATGCGCCTAAATGTATTGTTCTGCAAAGCATAGCACAGAATCATTGATATATCTTTCACAGTAGAATAGTGGTTGGCGTCATACAGGCCTGTAGTATTTACAAAATGTGTATGTTCCATCCCGATCTCTGCAGCCTTGCGGTTCATTTCATAGGCAAAATTCTGCTCTGAGCCTTCAAGATGGTCTGCAAGGCCTGCACAGCATTCTGCGCCGCTCGGGAGAACAGCGCCATAAAGCAAATCCATCTCGCTCACCTGCTCATTCGGAACAAACCCTGCCATTGACGCCTCCTGCGCGTACATCTTATCAAAAATGGGCTTTGGCAAAGTTACTTTTTCCTGAAGATTTGGCGACTTTTCAATTGCCAGAATTGCCGTCATTATTTTTGTCATAGAAGCTGGGTAAATCTTTTTGTCCGCATTTTTGTCCATAAGAATTTTGCGGTCGTCAAGACTGACAAGTATCGCATTCGGGCTGTGCAGTTTGCTTTTGAGTTTCGCTGGGTTTTTAACAATAGAATTATTTGTATCGTCCGTCAACGTAATCTTCTGGGGCGACAAGTTGTCTATTGATGAGGCCATCTTCTCAAAGACATTTTCAGATGATGCACCGCCCTTTTCCCATGGCGGCATTGCATGGGCATTTTTAGCATTAACGCTGTTGCCTGCAAAAGCATTATAACTGAGAAGGGTGGCAACCAGTGCAGCCACTGTTACAGCACCGATTGCAATTTTATGTACAGCCCTGCTCATTTGGATTTTCCCTCTTCCACTTTATTTTTATGCAGTATCCCGCATTATTTGCACATATTTTTATACACATATTGTTATAATAATATTTTAACAAACTAATGTCAATGTCTGCCGACACCTAAAATATGGTATACGGCGCACCTTCTATTCCTGCATCTGACGCCTTATCCACTCCATCAGAAGATTTACGATTTTTTCCTGCTGCATATCGCTCAGTTCAATTTCCTTTGGTACACGGTACCATTTATTCAGACAGCCTCGGCAGCAGCATGCGCACGCATGCTGAGCGATAAATACAGGATGGCCATGCATTGGGGTCTGCCTTCCATCATTTGGTATGACGGCCGGCGCCAGGCGCTGCCTTACAAAATCATGCGCATGTCGGCGAATCGTGTCTATGCCTTTGTCCCTTACATATGCCTTGTCCTTTTCAGTCAATGAAAAACTGGAACGAAACTTTGAAGTTTTTAATTTTTGTAACGCTTCATCTATCGTTTGCAAAATTTTATTCCACCTGTTCTTCTAAGCTATTAAGCTGTAATATTTTCGTTAAAATGTATGGTTGAAAATATCCGTAAAGGCTAAACTGAAAAAGCCCCCTTTCTCTCTAAAAGCATTAAGAAAGAAGGAGCTTTCTCATATTTTATTTTAGCATGAAATAGCCGGTATGTCGCTTTGTAAGTATGAAAATATTAAAAACCTTTTGTCCGCAATCTTGGCTTTTACAGTGTGTTCTTTTTAACTGTCGCAACGAGCAGGCGGCT
>DHSD01000016.1:82242-82415 GCA_002411365.1 Ruminococcaceae bacterium UBA5295 | reverse complement strand
AAGGCAATTGCAGATGTGATTACCCTGCATGATGAAAATATTGATGACAGTAAACCGTACGAAATTTTTGACCCGGACTTCGTCTGGAAAAAGAAACTTGTTACGAATTTCCGTGCCGTAAATATACGCAGGCAGATTTTTAAAAACGGAAAATGCGTTGCAGAGCAGCATAC
>DHSD01000016.1:81841-81975 GCA_002411365.1 Ruminococcaceae bacterium UBA5295 | reverse complement strand
GAAGTGAAGCGCTTTGAAAATCCGCACCGCTATTATGTTGATCTTTCTAAAAAGCTGTGGACACTTAAAAACAACATGATTGCAAAGTATTCGGGTTGAGCACCTAATGCTAAAAACAGCGGCGGGGGGGGGAG
>DHSD01000016.1:24618-81615 GCA_002411365.1 Ruminococcaceae bacterium UBA5295 | reverse complement strand
GTAAGCCGAGTTCTGTCTTAGACAGCCATCTATCTTGGCCGGATGTTGCCATCGCGGCTCAGTGCCACCTTCTTGGGACGCGTCGGGCAGACGCTTTAAGTCCCTCTGCGGTGTTGCTCCGAATAGGGTTTGCACAGCCGCATAGTCTCCTATGCGCTGGTGGGCTCTTGCCCCGCCTTTCCATCCTTGCCGCAGTGTGCGGCGGTAATTTCCTGTTGCACTTTCCCTGGGGTCGCCCCCGGCGGCCGTTAGCCGCTATTCTGCCCTGTGGAGCTCGGACTTTCCTCGGGCACGCACTTTCGTGCTGTGTCCGCAGCCGTCCGGCCTGCTCGCAAAGTGATATTATACCGGAAACTTGCGCAAAAGTCAAGTAAATGGCTTCCAAATGCCAAAATAATCGAAAATCAGTGTGGTGATATTATCCGCACGGAAAATAGATCATTCATTTATAGATGGAATTTTCTGAACAGTCCATATTTGACGAAATCAATGCAGAAAGTGGATGCTATTCCGATTAAGAACAGAATGAGCACTTGATTCCAGGCAATTACAGGCACAAGGTTTCCACAGGTGACTATAAACATGAAACCTATAATGGTCAGGGCGCTGATCCATAACAGCTTTTTGCTTGGGCGTGAATCCCAGAAGTGGCCGCGCTCGCGGATGGTAAGAATCCGGAACTGCGTGTTAAAGACGAGGCTCAGCATGACCAGCGTGCAGAGCGCACCATATGCAAGGTGGAAATGTGAGATGCCAATATATGCAATGAGCAGGTCCTCAGCGGCAAAAAGTATGCCGAGCACCATTGATGAGGAAACTATACTCTTCATATTCCATGAATTCGGCGATTTTGTAGAAACGACATTATCAGTTGCGATTGACATAGTTACAAAGTCATTTGCAAAAACGAGAAGCGACATGCCCAGCAGGGAAATCAGCATATTGTGAATCCAGAAATATCCGATTGTAAAAAGGAAAACAACTTCCACAACTTTGGTGATTTTGTTTATTACCCATGTGAGCATGCGCTGGTATGTCTGTCGGCTGACTTTGATGGTGTCTATTATTTCACTGAGGCCGGGCTTTGTAAGCACGATGCTTGCAGAGGCCTTTGCGACATCTGTTGCTGTGTTTACTGCCGTGCCGAGCTCAGCCTGTTTAAGTGCAGGGGAGTCGTTCACACCGTCTCCGGTCATGCCTACCATGTGGCCCTCTTCCTGCATGAGGTGGACAATTTTGAATTTGTCTTCAGGATACACTTCTGCAAAACCGTCGCTGTTGTCAATCAGCTTTACCTGTTCATCATGGCTCAGGCCGTCAAGCTCATTCGCACTGTGGATACGTGTCCCAATGCCGACATTTCCGGCGATTTCCTTAGCTATAGCCGTGTTGTCGCCGGTAAGCATGACAGTCCGAATGCCGAGTTCCTGAATCTGCCGTATCATTGCCTTTGAGTCTGGGCGCGGCGGGTCAGAAAGCGCAAGCAGGCCGGCAAATTCATACTGGGCTTGTCCTTTTTCGTCAGTGCCATTGCTTACGGCAACTGCAATAGTACGGTATCCCTTTTCGGAAAAGCCATTGACAGCGCATTCGATTTCGGATACTGCTTTTTTGCCTGAATTGCCGCATAACTGCAGAATGATTTGTGGTGCGCCCTTTAAAACATGGCATATTTCACCATTTATGCGTGCGGTGGCTTCAGTCCTTTTGTTTGCAGGGTTAAACGGCAGGTACGAAAGCTGGAAGCAATTTTCAAAACTTGTCTGCTTCTGCTTTGCGTATGCAATCACAGCGGCGTCTATTGCGTCCATTTCTTCGGCTTTTGAAGCCAGAGCCGCCAAACGTATCACATACGGCTCTTTGAAGCGGCCAAATGACCTGCAGTCTGTAACGCAAAGCTGATTCTGTGTTATCGTTCCGGTTTTATCGAAACAGAATGTGTCTATGGAGGAAGCATCTTCTATTGAATCAAGCCTTGTGACAAGCACTCCTTTTTTCGAAAGGCCAAGTGCGCCAACAGCTTGTACTATTGTCATGACTGCCGGAAGGGCAACAGGTATCGCGCCCATTAGAAATACAATAATCAGCGACATGATAGATGCGATATCTTTGTGCAGGGCTATTGCATAGCACGTGACCACGGCAGAAGCTGCAAGGCCAAGATACATCATGTATTTTACTATATTGAACATAAGCTCCTGCTGCTTCGATTTTGGCTTGGCTATCTGAACGAGTGAAACAGTTTTGCCAAAGTATGTGTCGGCTGCCGTGTTTACAACAATGCATTTTGCTTCCCCGCGCTTGATGATGGAGCTTGAGTAGACTATCCCTTTTTGATGGATGTTTTTCGGAAGTGATTCGCCTGTAAGTGATGATTCGTCTACTGAGATTTCACCTTCAATTACAAAAGCGTCTGCAGGCACAAGGTCACCGAGCCTCAGGTTAAGTATGTCTCCGGGCACGATGTCCTTTGCATCTTTATGCTCCCATTTTCCGTCCCTTAAGACATTCGTTTCAATCTGAAGCTGCTTTTTTAGGAGCTCGACCGCTTTTTGTGAATTCTGTGATTGCACAAACCCAATCACAGCGTTGATTGTGAGCAGGGCAAAAATTATGATGCCTTCGGTATAATGTTTTACACAAAACGTAAGGACCATGGCAAACTCAAGCAGCCATGGCATTGGACCCCAGTATCGTTTTAAAAACTGCATAACCGGATTTTTTTTTGTTCACGGATTTCGTTAGGCCCAAACTGTTTAAGCCTTTCTGCTGCCTCCGTTTCTGAAAGGCCGCCGGTTCCGCTTTTCAGGAAAGATGCAACATCCTCCGTAGACATTGCCCTGTAATCGTTAGTTGCTTTCTTCTGTAGACCCATTCAAGAAATCCCCCATATCGGTTAATACAATATAAGCATGTCAATATTATTGTTATTTATTATAGCGCTGTTATTTTGATAAGTAAAATAACATGATTTTATCATTGCAAAAAGCAAAAGCCGTGCAGAAAACGCTTTCCGCACGGCAAAATATAAATTAAAAAAGCAAGAAGAAACAGAACAGATTAAATTACGCTGAAAAGCAAATCTCCATAGGTAGGATACGGCCAGTACTTAGAGCCGACAAGCGATTCAATTTCATCTGCCGGTTTCCTTGTCTTTTCCATCTGCTCAAAAACAGTGTTGTGGTAATACGAAGCTATCCGCAGCATGTCATCGTTTTGCGGGGCATTGGCGACATCGTTTTCAAGCACTTCCATATCGTTATAAAGTTCATCGGAGAAACCGGCAATTTTTTTAAGAAGCGATTCCTCAAATCCGACTGGAACGCCAATCTCTTTTTTGCCTGCGGCAGTTCCAGCGAGGTCTTTCTGGTAAGAAGCGGCTGCCGGAAGAATATCCTTCTTAATCATGTCAAGCATTGTAAGTGCTTCAATGTGTATTTGTTTGTAGTAATTTTCAAGCTCAATTTCGTAGCGCGCGTGGACTTCAGTGCTTGAAAGCACGCCGTGGCGTTCAAACATGGCAATATTTTCATCCTTTACGTAGTACGGCATTGCGTCTACAGTGCTTCTGAGGTTCAGCAGGCCGCGTTTGTCGGCTTCTTCAATCCATTCAGGAGAATAGTTGTTGCCGTTGAAGATTATGCGCTTATGGTCGTGGATAGTGTCCTTTATGATTTTGTTGAGCGTGCCTTTAAAGTCATCAGCCTTTTCAAGAATATCGGCAAACTGTTTCAGCTCATCGGCTACGCTTGTGTTAAGCATCATGTTAGGGCATGCAAGGGAAGCTGTAGAGCCTACGCTGCGGAATTCAAACTTGTTGCCGGTAAATGCAAACGGTGATGTGCGGTTGCGGTCAGTTGTGTCTTTTGGAAAGCGCGGCAGTATGTCGGAACCGATTTCCATAACGACTTTATCTTTTTCGCTGTAAGGCTTTCCAGTCTCTATGGATGTCAGGATATCTGTCAGCTCGCCGCCGAGAAACATGGAGATGATTGCAGGGGGTGCTTCGTTTGCGCCAAGGCGGTGGTCGTTGCCTGCGCTTGCCACGGAAATGCGCAGCAGGTCCTGATGTTCGTCGACAGCTTTTATAACGGAGGTGAGGAACAGCAGGAACTGGGCGTTCTTGCTCGGTGAGTCACCGGGCTCCAAAAGATTTTCGCCTGTGTCTGTTGACATGCTCCAGTTGTTGTGCTTACCGCTGCCGTTAATGCCGTCGAACGGCTTTTCATGCAGCAGGCATATAAGGTTGTGTTTTATCGCGACTTTTTTCATCATTTCCATAACGAGTTGGTTGTGGTCGGTTGCAATATTGCTTGTTGTGAATATGATTGCAAGTTCATGTTGAGAGGGAGCAACTTCATTATGTTCTGTTTTTGCGAGAATGCCGAGCTTCCAAAGCTCCTCATTAAGGTCATTCATAAACGCCGCGACACGAGGCTTAATGACACCGAAATAATGGTCTTCCATTTCCTGGCCTTTCGGCGGTTTTGCACCGAAAAGGGTGCGGCCTGTGTAGACGAGGTCTTTGCGTTTCTCATACATATCTTTGTCAACAAGGAAGTATTCCTGTTCCGGCCCTACAGTTGTGATGACACGCTTTGCCGTCGTATTGCCGAAAAGGCGCAAAATACGCATTGCCTGCCTGTTTATGGCATCCATTGAGCGGAGCAGTGGCGTCTTTTTGTCAAGCGCTTCACCGCCGTATGAGCAGAAAGCTGTTGGAATGCAGAGTGAATGGTCTTTGATGAAAGCATCGCTTGTAGGGTCCCATGCTGTGTAGCCGCGCGCTTCAAAAGTCGCGCGCAGGCCGCCGGACGGGAAGCTTGAGGCGTCAGGCTCACCTTTTATCAGCTCTTTGCCGGAAAACTCCATCAGCACTTTTTCGCCGGATGTTGGCGTGATGAAACTGTCATGCTTTTCGGCGGTTATCCCAGTCATCGGCTGGAACCAGTGGGTGAAGTGGGTAGCGCCCTTTTCAAGTGCCCATTCTTTCATGGTGTTTGCCACAACGTCGGCGACATTCGGCTCAAGCGGTTTGCCGCATTCGCGCGTTTCTTTAAGGGCTTTATAGATCGTTTTCGGCAGGCGCTCTTTCATAACGGTGTCATTGAATACCAGACTGCCAAACATTTCAGGAACTTTGCTCATCTGAAATTCACTCCCTAATTTTCGATTCTGAATTGTTCGGGCTTTTGCAAGCCGAAACAAATAGCATAAAACAAAAAAGGTGCAGTAAGGCACAGATTTTTTGCCTTACAACACCTTTGCTGTAATTGCATTCATTATATGGCTGCCGCATGGGAATGTCAAGTGCAGAAACCGCAAAATGAAGTAAATTAAGCGTATTACTGCAACTTTAGCGGCAAAATGGGTTAAATTCTATATTCATTTCACAATATTGCAATATATAAAGCAAAATTATGCAAAAAGTATTGACTTTCTTTCTTAAAGATTCTATTATGAAAAAACAATAAAAAGTAAGCAAATTCATGAAAGACTTATATTCCAGTAATTCTGCAAGTTTTAGCGTTAGACTATTGCTGCAGGCAGTGCGGCTGGAAGTTTTACTGGGAAGAGGCAGTATTGCAGGGAGGCCTGTTGTTTTATGCAATATGAAGGACAAACACGGATTCCGTCCGGCTGTGCGATATCTGGAATTTTTTCGCGCAGCGGGAAAAAGTTCAGCGGCGATGATATCATCCGCTCCATAACACCGATGCATGACCGCTCAAACGGCCTCGGTGGAGGCTTTGCCGCTTATGGGATTTACCCTAAGCAAAAAGATCTTTATGCGTTCCATGTTTTTTATGACAGCGTGCGTGCAAAGGAAGAATGCGAGCATATTATTTCTTCATGTTTTGACCTGGACGCCGCGGAAAAAATTCCAACACACAAGATACCGGAAATTACAGATGAACCTATGATATGGCGCTATTTTGGCTTTCCGTATCCCGAGCAGCTCGAAAGCACCGGCCTTGATGAGCGTGAATTTGTTTCCAGGTTTGTAATGAAGGTGAACAGGGAAGTGCGCGGCGCCTATGTGTTCAGCAGTGGGAAAAACATGGGCGTGTTTAAGGCGGTTGGTTTCCCTGAAGATGTTGGGCGCTATTATTGCCTTGACGATTATGCCGGCTATTGCTGGACGGCGCACGGCCGCTACCCTACGAACACGCCGGGTTGGTGGGGCGGCGCCCACCCGTTTGCGCTGCTTGACTACTCGGTCGTGCATAACGGGGAAATCTCCTCATATGACGCGAACCGCCGCTTTATTGAGATGTACGGCTACAACTGCACACTGCTCACCGATACGGAAGTCATTACATATATAATAGATTTTCTGAACCGGAAGCAGCATCTGAGCCTGAAAGAAGTTGCCGATGTAGTTGCTGCCCCGTTCTGGAGTGAGATAGACGCCATGCCGGAGGAAAAGCGCAAGTATTACACTTATTTGAGGAACGTCTACTCAAGCCTTCTGATTACCGGTCCGTTTTCAATCCTTGTGGGTTACACAGGTGGCATGATGGCCCTTAACGACCGCTGCAAACTGCGCAGCATGGTCGTCGGTGAAAAAGGCGATAACGTTTATGTTGCAAGCGAAGAGTGCGCAATACGCACTGTACAGCCGAGCCTTGACAGGCTTTGGTCACCGCGCGGCGGCGAACCGGTGATTGTTACTCTGAACAAAGGGGTTGAAGCATAATGGGCATCAACTATTTTATGCCGGAATTCAATGTTATCCGCGACCCGGACCGCTGCATTGCCTGCCGTGTGTGCGAGCGCCAGTGCTCAAACGAAGTGCATTCTTATGATCCGGATACGGGAAAAATGAAAAGCGACGATACGAAATGTGTCAACTGCCACCGCTGCGTCTGCCTTTGCCCGACGCACGCACTTAAAATAGTGAAAAATCCGGATATATACCGCACGAATTACCAGTGGGACAGTGACACTATAAATGAAATTTACCGACAGGCTGACACGGGCGCTATGCTCCTTTCTTCGATGGGCAACCCGAAAAAATACCCGATTTACTGGGATAAGATGCTTATAAATGCCTCTCAGGTTACAAACCCGTCGATAGACCCGTTGCGCGAGCCTATGGAAACGAGGACTTTCCTCGGCAAAAAGCCTGACCACCTTGAGCGCATGACTGACGGAAAAATACGCACGGACAATATGCCACCTCAGCTTAAGCTTGAAGTGCCTATAATGTTTTCGGCAATGAGCTATGGCGCCATCAGTTATAATGCGCATGAAAGCCTTGCCCGCGCAGCTCAGGAACTCGGAACATACTATAATACGGGCGAGGGCGGACTGCATGAAGACTTTTACAAATACGGCAAAAACACAATAGTCCAGGTGGCTTCAGGCCGTTTTGGCGTCCACAAGAAATATCTTGATGCGGGCGCAGCAATCGAAATCAAAATAGGGCAGGGTGCAAAACCTGGCATAGGAGGCCACCTGCCGGCGGCAAAAATTGTTGGCGACGTGTCGCGCACGCGCATGATACCTGAGGGCACGGATGCCATTTCCCCTGCACCGCACCACGATATTTACTCCATTGAGGACCTGCGCCAGCTCGTCTATTCGCTTAAGGAAGCGACAGACTACAAGAAGCCAATCATAGTGAAAATCGCGGCTGTGAATAATGTGGCGGCTATTGCGAGCGGCATTGCCCGCAGCGGTGCGGATATCATAGCAATTGACGGGTTCCGCGGCGGCACGGGTGCTGCTCCGACACGCATACGTGATAACGTAGGCATACCGATTGAACTTGCGCTTGCCGCTGTGGACCAGCGCCTTCGTGAAGAAAAAATACGCAACAATGTGTCCCTTGTTGTTGGCGGAAGCATCCGTTGCTCAGCTGATGTTGTAAAGGCTATTGCCCTCGGTGCGGATGCTGTATATATCGGCACGGCCGCTTTGGTCGCTCTTGGGTGCCATATGTGCCGCACATGCCAGAACGGCAAATGCAACTGGGGCATTGCAACCCAGAGGCCAGACCTCGTCAAGCGCCTCAATCCTGATATTGGTGCGAAGCGGCTTGTGAACCTTGTTTCGGCGTGGCAGCATGAGATTATGGAAATGATGGGCGGCATGGGAATCAATTCTATTGAAGCGCTGCGCGGGAACCGCCTTATGCTGCGCGGTATAGGCCTCAACGAAAAAGAACTTGAGATTCTTGGAATAAAGCATGCGGGGGAGTAATTATGAAACGTGTTTATGTAAATGAGAAATGGTGCCTCGGATGCCACCTGTGCGAGTACAACTGCGCTTTTGCAAATTCGGGTAAAAAAGATATGGTAAAGGCGCTTAAAGGCGTTAAGA
This sequence comes from Ruminococcaceae bacterium UBA5295, assembly GCA_002411365.1. Classification (GTDB taxonomy): domain Bacteria; phylum Bacillota; class Clostridia; order Oscillospirales; family Acutalibacteraceae; genus Thermocaproicibacter. Next base: position 73,287 of record DHSD01000016.1, on the reverse strand, counting down.
TACACCCGAGGATTCAGGTTGAAGGCGATAATAATATCAGCTTTGCCGTTTCATGTCGCCACTGTGAAGACCCAATCTGCGTAAAAAGCTGCATTTCAGGCGCCTTGAGCGTACGCGACGGCATCATACACTGCGACCAGGATAAATGTGTTGGCTGTTTCACTTGCATGCTTGTATGCCCTTATGGGGCCGTAGTCCCTTCACCTGATGGAAAAGTTATTCAGAAATGCGAACTCTGCACAAACAACAGCTTTGGCGAGCCGGCATGTGTAAAGGGATGCCCCAACGGCGCTATTGTATTTGAGGAGAGGTGAGTTTGTTTGAAATATGTTATTATTGGCAACTCGGCCGCAGCCGTAGGATGCATTGAGGGTATACGCTCTATTGATGCGTCAGGCCCAATCACTGTGATTTCAGATGAACCGTACCATGTATACTCACGCCCGCTGATTTCATATCTGCTGTACGGCATGACGGATGAGGAGCGCATGAAATACCGCCCTGACGATTTCTACGATAAAAACAGAGTAAAGACTTTGCTTGGCGTAAAAGCGGAAAAAATAGATACTGCAAAAAAAGAAGTCATTTTGCAGGGCGGTTCATGTGAAAAATATGACAAGCTGCTTATTGCGACAGGCTCAAGGCCATTTATCCCTCCTATGGCAGGGCTCGATACGGTGAAGAGAAAATTTACTTTCATGAAACTCGACGATGCCAAAGCGCTCAGGAAAGCGCTTACGCCTGAAACACGCGTCCTGATTATAGGTGCGGGTCTCATTGGTCTCAAATGTGCCGAAGGCATCCGCCATCTTGTAAAATCGATCGAAGTTGTTGACCTTGCGGATCGCATTTTGCCAAGCATCCTTGATGAGGAAGGCTCTGCCATTGTGCAGAAGCATATTGAGCAGAACGGAATTTCTTTTACACTGAATGACAGTGTGGCGCAGTTTAACGGGAATACGGCCATTTTAAACAGCGGCAGGCGGATTTTATTTGACGTGCTTGTTGTTGCTGTTGGCGTACGCCCAAATACGCAGATAGCCAAAGGCGCAGGCTGCAGCGTTGGGCGGGGAATTTCAATAAATGAGCGTTCCGAAACGACCCTGCCTGACATTTTTGCTGCCGGTGACTGCTGTGAATGCCATGATATTACAACAGGGAAAAACCGCATCCTCGCAATCTTGCCAAATGCATATTTGCAGGGAGAGACTGCCGGCATAAATATGGCAGGCGGCAAAAAAGAATTTTCAAATGCCATACCGATGAACGCCATCGGCTTTTTTGGGCTGCATATCATCACGGCAGGAAGTTATGATGGGGAAGTCTGGATTGAAAAAACGGAACATTCCTACAAAAAGCTTGTGTCGAAAGACAATCTGCTCAAAGGCTTCATACTCATAGGCAATGTTATACGTGCCGGCATTTATACGTCGCTTATCCGCGACCGCACACCGCTTGACACCGTCGATTACGAACTGATTAAGCAGAAACCGCAGCTGATGGCTTTTTCAAGGGAGCAGCGTGCGGTGAAATTGGGAGGTAAAAAGCCATGATGCAGATTGACGCGGAAGGGAAATATTTCCGTCAGCTTAATGATGAGATACGGGACTCCCAAAATACGGAAATCAAGATTGAAAACTGCCTTGGTCAGAGGTATATAGGCGCAGGAATGAGCGGAAAGAAGCTTTTTATAAACGGTGTCCCTGGCAATGACCTCGGCTGCTACTTAGACGGCGGGACTATCGAAGTAAACGGAAATGCCCAGGATCAGACAGGCGATACAATGAATGCCGGCTCTATTATAATAAACGGCTCGAGCGGAGACGCTACCGGATATGCTATGCGCGGCGGGAAAATCCTGATTCGTGGAAACGCGGGATACCGTGTAGGCATTCACATGAAAGCATATAAAGAGCAGCAGCCTCTGATTATCGTAGGCGGCGAAGCCGGCAGTTTCCTCGGTGAATATCAGGCAGGGGGCACTATAATAGTACTCGGCCTCAATAGTAAGCATACGCCTATGGGTAACCTCTGCTGTGCCGGCATGCACGGCGGCCGTATGTTCATACGCGGCAAGAAACTGCCTGATGACCTCCCTAAGCAGGTGAATACCGAGGTTGCATCTCAGAAGGACATGGACTCTATTGACAGTTACCTTACGGATTTTTGCGATACATTTAAAATTTCCAAAAAGGATGTGTTCGCGGAGCAGTTTTACCTAATCACTCCTAACACAAAGAATCCCTATAAGGAGCTATACACTTTTTACTGATAATCAGAATACCCTTTTTTATATGCCTTTCATCTTGCACACTCATTCCATTTGTAATATAATAGCATAGGAAGTAATATGGAAAACGATGTGTTGTGTTTTTCCCTTATGACTGGCATCTGAAAGGAAAGTGACAGGGATGATCAGGAGTTCTTCTTTTCTTTTTATCCTATGGTGTAACATTGCAATAATAATGTTATGGCATGGCGTTACATTTGTTGCCTGCTTAAAATTACCGGATTCGACTTTTGATGACTCCAGAAGCCGCTATGCTCCACGCCCGTGGGAGCATGAGGGCCGCTGGTACAGGGATAATCTGAAAATTCAGATTTGGAAGGACAAAATCCCGCAGTTTATTTCAAAACATGGCTTTTCAAAGAAGCATTTTACAGATAGCTCCAAAGAGTATCTTGACAGGTTTATCCTTGAAACTTGCCGTGGCGAGTGGATGCATTTTAAAAACTGCATCTGCGCCATAATTACACTTATTATTAATCCATTTATAATTGGAGCGTTGTTTTCGCTTTTTATCCTTATTGCAAATGTACCTTTTGCAATAGTGCAGCGCTATAACCGGTTCCGCCTTCAGTTTATCCGCAAAAGGCGTATGCAGACTGCAGGTATGGAGCGCGATACCGTTACTGCTTAAGACTTTTTCAGCACCTTAACAGCCAGCCGGTAATCCCGGCGGCTGTTTCCTTTTAGCAGAAAGACTTCGGCAGAAGGGAACGGGTATGAAGAAAAGCTTACAATTTGCTGTGGCATTCATTGCCATATGGTTCGCTGGCAGCATGATGAAAATATATGCTGACGCTGTTTCATCGCCTGCTTACTTTCAACTTGTGAGCAAAAGTGCAAGCGCCGAAGATATTGTGGAATTTAAAGTTGGATTTAAACATAGTGTTCAGGTTGCTGGGTTCCGGCTGCGCATTTCTTATGACACTTCCGCCATCAAGTTTATTGGAGCTGAAACTTCCGCACAGATTGAAAACGGTACAATGCAGACAAATTCCGGTGCTGACCCTGTATGTTCTGTTTATGTCTGCAATGTGGAAAAAGGCCGTGCACCATCTCTTTCAGGCAATGTGGCAACCTATATTTTTCAGGTGAAAGATGGCGCACCGGCAGGTGAAACGAATATCTGCGCTTACATAGATGAAACATGTGATTATGCCGGGAAGGACATGTGCCTTGACTACTATGAGACATTTCCTCTTCAGGTTAAGAAGGCGAAAGCCAGCACGGCACGCCTTATTGCTCTGGAACCTTTGGAAGGCAGTATGCAGCCGGCTTTTTCGCCCGACATACATTCTTACCGCCTTTCGGTGGAACCTTATATTCAGTCTGTAACATTCCGCGCAAATGCTGTGGACGGCGCGAAAGTGCAGGTTAGCAGAAAGAGCCTCTACGCTGCAGGCAACAGTACGCCTATACTTGTTACAGTTACTTCTGCTGACGGAACTAATAAGGCTTTCTATTCTGTAACTGTTGATCGAAAAGCAAAAAACCAGGCCTCAGATTCGTTTGAGTCTATGCAGAAAAAAATTAAAACCTTTTCGTCTGGAAAATCGAAAAACGCTGCGGCAAAAGAAACACGTGAAAAAGCAGGCGAACGTGCCCTTTCGGCTGCAAAGAACGGCAGATCGGTAAAAACAGTTTCAGGAGCGGATATGGCAGGGGATTGGCAGAATAGCGTAGATACTTCAATAAGTGAAGGAAATACTTTATACAAAGGAAAAATGCAGACGTCAAATACAAATGGACAGCCTGCAGCGCTGGATATCTCAGGCAATAGTATGCCACTATATCTTGTTGGTATGCTTGCTGCCGGATTTTGCATTGTGATCGGTATATTACTGTGCATATGGTTTTCTAAACGCAAAAAATGAATGGCTATCAATTTATTCACAAATTGATAGCCATTCATTTTTTATTTAGGTGTGTTATGTGCGTTTGATAAACTGCGTATGACACACAGGGCAGGTGATGGAAATTCTGCCCTTTCCTTTTGGAACTCTAAGCCTGCTTTTGCATTTTGGGCACTTAAAGTAGCGGCATACTGCACGGTCACGCGCCTTTATTGCCGCATAATCTTGCGCTGAATGGAACCGCGAAGAAAGACTGCGCAGCCAATGCCAAAATGGCGTCCACCAGCTCAAGAACCAGTCGTTTTCTTTCCAGCGGCGCTCGCTGTTACGTGAAAACATACGCCAAATACACCATATAAGCGCGGCCGTAGCCAGGAACAGGAGCAGCCCGCTTCTGAAAATGCTGGAAAGTATAAGAAGCGTGCAGTAAAGTATAAGCAGCGCTGCGGAAAACTGGTCGCCTCCATGCCGGCCTGCCATAAAACGGTTCAGCCATATGGTAAACCGTGTGAACCAATTCATAAAACGAACTCCTTTCAGATAGCAAAAGCTTAAAACTTATCAATTCACAAGCCAAGAGGCAAAATGGAAAAAATTTATGCTGCTTTATTTTATCCTATAATATTTCAGAAACAGTTTTGGGCAGTTCATCAAAAGAAGATATGGAGCAAGATGCTTCGGGAACTTTTTCAAATCCATAATCCGCGTGAATAAACGGAATGCCTGCAAATTTGGCTGCTGCCATATCGAGGTGGGTATCCCCAACATAAACCGCTTTTTGCAGTGGATTGCGTCCAAGCAAAAGGCGTATGCTGCTTCCTTTCTGTTTGCCTGTGTGGCCGAAGCATTCAGTGTCTGAAAACAGCGGCTCAAATTTATAATAATAAAGGAATGTTTCGATATAACCTTTATCGCAGTTGCTTACGATAAAAAGCTGATATGTACGGCTTAGCTTTTCTAAAACTTCGGGGACATGGGGGAAAAGGCGTGCACCGTGCTGCCTTAGATATTCCTGCTCCGCATTGCAGCACTCGGCGGCAATCTGCATGGCCTGCGCGTTTGATGTGGAGGGTGGTAAAAGCCTGCGGAAAATATCATCCATTGTTTTTCCCATGAGGCCCTTCATTTCTTCGTTTGAAATTTCAAGTTTGAAATGGCGCTTCAAAACACCGCTCCAAGCAACTGCGACCTCTTCTGAAGAATCCCAAAGCGTTCCGTCTAAATCAAATATTATTCCTTCGTGTCTGTTCTGCATTTTGTCTTCTCTTTTTCTGGAATTTTATTTATTTAATAGTTACAACGGTGCCGCGCGAAATATGGTCATATATCCATTTAGCATTTTCAATGGAAAGCCGTACGCATCCATGTGAAGCAGGAGTGCCAAGCTTTGCTGCTTCCTCCGGCTTTAATTTGTAATTTTGGTCGAACGGTATACTGTGGAAAAGATAATCGCCTTTAAACTGCGTCCAGTAATAACCGCCTTCGCTAACACTCTTGCTATAAAAAGACTTGCCCTTCGTTGATGTGCGGAAAGTTCCGACGGGCGTTTCACTGCCTTCGGTCCCTGTGGAGCATACAAACTGTTTTACAATCAATCCGTAAGAATCATAAACCGTAACCCTTTGCCGCCTGATTGAGACATATATTCTAAGTGGCAAATCAGCCCTTTCAAGTGATACCTGAGCAGGGGCTGTTGCCATATCAATTTTTGATGAGGCCGCTGAACTTTGCCGCGCTGCCAACGGGGCAGATTCATCTTTAGCAGCGCTTGAGGCGTTTTGGGCACTTGAGGTGCCGGACGAAACAAACTTAGGAGATACGGCCGCAAATATGTGATTGTTGCCAGGATTTTCGGCAAGCACTGAAACACCGGCAGCAATCAGCAGTATTGCTATGACAACGCCGATGTGCTTTTTCCGGCTGTTACATCTCCTTTTTATTGGATGCAGTATCCGGTAATAATAATTCATCCTCGATAAAACTTCCTTTACTTCAGTTGTCACAAAAGTTTTGAAATCAACTTTAATTTTATTATAAAGCAGTTAAAGCGCCATGCCAATACTTTTTAGCAGAATTAACGAATTATTTTCAATTGAAGTTAAAATCAAGAATGATATTTGAATAATTAATGTATTTAAATTGACTCGCGTTTCCGCTTAACCCTTTTAAAAACAGCAATGCCGATATAAACGAGGAGGAAACATGCCAATACTATGATTAGCGTTGTTGTTTGGCCGGCGCCGCCCATTTTTACCTCTGCCCACAGTGAATTTATCTGCATACTTGTGTCTTCTGGAAGATTCACATAAGTTTCCGACTTTTTTATGATACTGTCCGGAGGGTAGATGATCGGGTTGTCCTGTGTTTCTTTTGGCAGCAGCTTCTTCGCGGCTGTTTCAGGAGTCGAATATCCTACCTGTTCCATATTTGCTGCTGCCACGTCTGGCCTGCACAGAAAATTTATATAGGCCTCGGCCTCTTTTTTATGTTTAGTGTTTGCAGGAATGCACATGGCGTCCACAAAAAAATTTGTGCCTTCTTTTGTTGGGATGGCAAAGCCAATATCCGGGTTGTCATGCACAAGTGTTGCGGCGTCCCCTGCATAATATGGTGCGAGCCAGGCCTCTCCGCTCGACATTTTGTCAAAGATCTGATCCATCACATAAGCCTGCACGAGAGGCTTTTGCTTTTCAAGCAGCTTTGCGGCATCATTCCATTGGCTGAGGTTTGTTGAGTTGTACGAATAGCCGAGAATTTTCTGCGCGATTCCGAACGAGTCGCGCGGGTTGTCGAACATCAGTATTTTTCCAGCATATTTTTTATTCCAGAGAATTTTCCAGCTGTCCATTTTTTCTTTTACATACTTTTTATTGTAGAATATGCCTACAACACCCCATGTGTACGGAACCGAGTATTCGCCTTTGGGGTCATAAATCTCACTGCGGTAATTACGGTCAATATATTTATAGTTTGGGATGTTATTATAATTGAGCCTTGCAAGCATTTTTCCCTTTACCATTTTTGACACCATATAGTCTGATGGGAAGATTACGTCATAGCTTGCTCCGCCGCCGGCAATTTTTGAATACATAGTTTCGTTGTCTTCAAATGTTGTGTAGTTTACTTTAATGCCGGTTTCTTTTGTGAATTCCGCATTTACATCCATAGAGCCGTCTTTGCCTGAAGAGATGTATTCCCCCCAGTTATACACATTTATCGTGACACCCGCAGGCGCTTTTGCAGGTTTGGGCGCGGCGGCATAAGCTGGCATTCCACTGAAAAGGAACATGGCGGTGCAGCAGGCTGCAATCCATTTTTTCATCGGTGGTCTATACCTCCTTGCCAGATGCTCTGCTGTGGTGGATTTCCCTTGAAGTGCGGATATTTATGACAAACAGAAGAAACAAGATTATGCCAAAAAGCAATGTGGAAAGCGCATTGATTTCAGGGCTTACGCGCTTGCGCGTCATTGCATAGATGAATATTGGCAGCGTCTGCGTTGTGCCGCTTGTAAAATAGCTGACTACAAAGTCATCGATAGAAAGTGTAAATGCCATTATAAGGCCCGTAATCACGCCTGGCATGATTTCAGGCAGCACGACACGGAAAAAGCCCGCTACCGGTGTGCAGCCGAGGTCTTGTGCGGCTTCGTAAAGATTGGGGTCCATCTGCTGCAGTTTTGGCATGATTGAGAGAATAACGTATGGCAGGCAGAATGTGATGTGTGATAGAATGAGCGAACCCATACCAAGAGAAACATTCCCCATAAATTTTGAGATTGCAACAAAGAGAAGCATAAGCGAAACGCCCGTTACAATATCGGGATTTACCATAGGAAAATTTGTGATATTCATCACAGCGTGCCTCATCCACTTATTCATCCCGCTGATACCAATGGCAGCCGTTGTGCCTATGGCAGTGGAAACTATAGCGGCCACCACTGCGATAATAAGTGTGTTGCGCAGAGAAGTTAGCAGCATCTTGTCCTGAAACAGCTGCTGGTACCATTTAAGCGAACAGCCGGTCCATACGGAACGGCTCATTACCGAGGAACCGTTAAATGAAAAAGCTATAAGCACAGCAATAGGCGCATAAAGGAAAAGAAAAATCAAGACGGTGTATATTCGGGAAGCCACTTTCATACCATCAGGCCTCCTTCCGACGCGCCATTTTCATCAAATTCATTCATAATGCCCATGCAGATGAGAATAAGCACCATCAGTACGAGCGATATGGCGGAGCCGAGGTTCGGATTGTATGCACTGCCGAGAAACTGCATATCAATAAGGTCACCGATAAGCAGGTTGCTTCCGCCGCCGAGCATTTTTGAGATTATGAATGTGCTTACGGCGGGCACGAAAACCATTGTAACGCCTGAGATTATCCCAGGCATGCTCATAGGCAGTGTGACACGCAGAAAAACGGTTTTGCCGTCAGCGCCGAGGTCTTCGGCGGCCTCAATAACGCTGGGGTCTATTTTTGTAAGGACCGAGTAAATCGGAAGTATCATGTAAGGTATATAATTGTAAACCATACCGAGAACTACGGCACCCGGCGTGTTTATCATGTGCACAGAAGGAAGCCCGAGAAAATTAAGCGCGTGGTTTATAAGCCCGCTGTCTTCCAGCAATGTCATCCACGCATAGGTGCGCAGCAGAAAATTCATCCACATAGGTAGCATTACAAGCATAATGAGGACATTCTGTCTGCGTGCATGGGCGCGCGAGATAATATATGCGAGCGGATACCCGAGAATAAGACATATGAGCGTTGCAACAGCACCGAGCCATATTGAGCGGAGAAATACGTTTGAGTACTGGCCGACACTTTCAATGTTTCTCAGTGTGAAATTTCCGCTTCGGTCTGTAAATGCGAAAATGGCAACAAGGGCTGTTGGAACAATAATAAATATAGCCATCCAGACAAGATAGGGGAAAGCTGCTGATTTCGATTTCATGTAACAGATCCTTCCGCTTCAAGGCCGGTGCCGGTAACGCTCTCATCCATTTCGTCGCTGAAAGAGCTGTAGTCGCCAAAGGTGCCTGAATATTCTGATTTATGCATTACATGTATCCCGTCAGGCTGTATATCAAAGCCGATTTCAGTGCCCGATGTTGCGCGGTTGATGGTCTGTATCATCCACTTAAAGCCGTGCACGTCTACAATTATTTCATAGAATACGCCTTTGAATGTAACATTCTGGACAGTGCCGGAAAGATGGTTTTCATCAGGTGGGATTATGCAGATATCTTCAGGGCGGATAACGACGTCAACGGGCTCGTCGGTGCGGAATCCTTTATCTTCGCAGCGGAATTTACGCCCTGAAAACTCAACAAGATAATCTTCGCGCATTCTTCCGTCAAGTATGTTGCTCTCGCCTATAAAGTCAGCTACAAATGCATTCTTAGGCTCATTGTAGATATCAAGCGGCGTGCCTATCTGCTGGATGGCGCCTTTGTCCATAACTACTACTTCGTCAGACATTGAAAGCGCTTCTTCCTGGTCGTGTGTCACAAACAGAAAAGTGATTCCCGTCTGTTTCTGGATTTTTTTCAGCTCGTTCTGCATGTCTTTGCGCAGTTTCATGTCAAGCGCGCCGAGAGGCTCGTCAAGCAGAAGAACTTTAGGCCCATTAGCCAGGGCACGTGCGATGGCAACGCGCTGCTGCTGGCCGCCGGAAAGTTGGTTAACTCCGCGGTGCTCAAAGCCCTGGAGATTCACCATGCTGAGCATCTCACTGACTTTCGATTTAATTTCACGTTCGCTTTTGCCATGGACACGCATCCCGAAAGCGACATTGTCATAGACATTTAAATGCGGGAAAAGTGCATATTTCTGAAAAATGGTATTTACTTCGCGTTTATGGGGCGGGAGGTTTGTAATTTTCCTGCCTTTGAAAAAAACGTCGCCTGAGTCAGGCCGGGTAAATCCCCCGATTATTCGGAGAGTGGTTGTCTTTCCGCACCCTGATGGACCGAGGAGTGTAACAAATTCTCTATCGCCAATGTCGAGGCTGAAGTCCCTCAGCACAGGTTCTCCATCAAAAGAAACGGAGATATTTTTTAACGACACGATTGATTGCTTTTCCAATCTGTGCATCCCCTTTGCGGTGAAATAAAGCTGCGCGAGCTGTTTAACTGTACGCATTTTCGGCCGTACTTTATTTTCGGGCTGCCCTCCGCAAAGGATTTTTCGCAGTTTTTAACCTGCGGCAGCCATACTGCCGATGCAGAAAGCCATGCCATTTTATGGCATAACGGCCTTCCAAGATGCAAACGCAACATATCAAATAATAATCGGAAAAGCTCATATTGTCAATAATTTTTGATATATTATTGATTTTACCCATTGTAAGGCCATATTTTCTTTGTTTTTCTTGTGAATGCTTCTATTTTCATGCTACTTCAGCTGCTAAATTTTAAATGATATTCCTTATTTTGTAATACTAAAAAATAAGGCTGGCGGAAAACTTACTGAAGGGGTGAAAATATGATATACGGATTTCATGAAAATTATCCGGGCTACTGGCCGGTTGGGTTCTTTTTCTATAACGGCTATTACAACAGAGCCGAGCGCGAATTTCTGCATCTTCCGGAAGAAACTCAGCAGTGCCTGCTGAAGAAAAGCGCCGGTTCAGAGAAAAAATTGTCCCATGAGCTTGAAGAGCTGAAAATGAAGGAATAATTAGATGCGTGAATAAAAATTTCTTTTGCGCACACAATATTAACATGATGTTCATAATTCATTCTCACTTTTTTAAAAAAGTTCTGCGGGATGTTCATATTTTTGCTTTATGATGAAAACAGTCAATTAAATATGCTTATAAGTTTTTAATATACTTTCTCCTTCTTTAATAAACTTTAGTTCTCCCCAGAAAAGGCCGTCCGTTTTGGGCGGCCTTTTCCATTGCATATGGAAGCTCAGCCTTTAAATTTCACTTTAAGCTCTGCAGGCTTTCTATTGTAATAACGATAAAATCCTGAAATTATTTTTTTGCAATAGTTGCCAAATCGGATTTAGCTAAACTGTGCAGGACTGATAAAAATGACGAAATTTCCGCGTCCCCTTTACTTTAGCACACTAATATGATAGCATATTAATAGACAGCCGGATGAAGTCCGGCGGATTGGGGCAATGTATATGAAAAAAATGAAAAAGGCAGTTTGTGCCCTGCTTGCAGGGCTTTTGATTGTTTCTGCCTCAGGCTGCGGCCTTGTGCAAGGTGCTGCTTCAAAGGCAAATCCAAACTCATCGGCCTCAAAAGCTGCAGATGAGTCGTGGAAAAAAGTAAAGTCCGCAGATCAGTTTGTTTTAGGATTTGACAAAGCTTTTCCGCCTATGGGGTATATCGACACAAAAACAGGGAAAACAGTTGGCTTCGACATAGATATGGCTACAGAAGCATGCAAGCGCCTAAACATAAAAATTAAATTTCAGCCAATAGACTGGAATAATAAGACGGCAGAGCTCAATAACGGCAATGTGGACTGCCTGTGGAACGGTTTCAGCAAGACTACGGAGCGCGCTGAAAAATTTGCACTGAGTGAGCCTTACATGAAAAACAACCAGATAATACTTATAAAGACAGGTTCTTCCTACAAAGGCCTTGACAGCCTTGCCGGAAAAACGGTCGGTGTCCAGTCGGATTCTTCTGCTGAAACAGCGCTTAACGACAGCACAAATGCCGCATTTAAAAAGTCGCTTAAAAGCATTGTTAAAATAGACGACTACAGCAAAGCTGTTATGGAGATACAGAATGGTACCATTGACGCTATTGCAATAGACGAGGTCGTAGCGAGGTACTACCTCACAAAGAACCCCGGCGCATATAAAATTTTGCAGGATAAAGGCGGCAAAGATGATTCGCTTGCCGTGGAAGATTACGTTGTGGGGTTCCGCAAAGGCGATAACGCTTTGAAGCAGAAAATTGACGGAGCTTTGAACGAGATGGCTAAAGATGGCACGGCCGCAAAAATCTCACGGAAATGGTTTGGCAAAGATGTAATTACAGTTGGCAAATGAAATCGGCCGGATACGTTTGGAAACATTAAGCCGGTTTTAGGGAGGATTGCTGTTTGAGCTATACTATTCTGCTGTCGCAGATGCTTCAGGCTACTCTTACGACGCTGCAGATTTTCTTCATAACGCTGATTCTTGCTTTGCCGCTCGGTATGCTTGTTGCGCTTGGCCGCATGGCTAAAATAAAAATAATAAGGATACCTGTTCAGATTTATATACTTATTATGCGCGGAACACCGCTTATGTTGCAGCTTTTGTTTATTTTCTATGCTTTTAAACCAATTTTCGGCATTCAGCTTGAGAGGCTTCCGGCCGCTGAAACCGCGTTTGTGCTCAATTATGCCGCTTATTTTGCAGAGATTTTCCGCGGCGGTATAGCAGGGATACCGCGTGGCCAGCGGGAAGCTGCGAAGGTGCTTGGCTTTTCAAAGCAGCAGACATTTTTTCACATCCTGCTGCCACAGGTCATAAAGAGCATACTTCCGCCAATGGGAAATGAAGTTATTACACTTGTAAAGGATACATCCCTTGCGGAAGTAATAGGCGTTGTTGAGCTGCTGAAAGTTACGTCTGACTGGGTGTCGTCGGCAGTAAGCATGGTGCCGTTTGCAGTGGCCGGCGTATTTTATCTTATAATGAATGCTGTTGTTACACAGTGCTTTTCGGTTGCCGAAAAGCATTACAGCTATTATTGCTAAGGGGGAAGAGTTGTGCCAATCCTTACAGTGCAGGACATACATAAAAGCTTTGGCGGCGAGGAGGTTCTCAAAGGTATCTCTTTCAGTATTGAAAAAGGGGAAGTGCTTACTGTAATAGGCCCCTCCGGTTCAGGCAAAAGCACATTGCTGCGCTGCATAATGCAACTTGAAACTGTAGACAGCGGGAAGATTGAAGTATGCGGCGACACGCTTGTTTCTAACGACAGCACGGGAAAAGCCGTTTATTCTGGCCGTGATGTCTGCAGCAGAATCGCATTGCACATGGGGCTTGTGTTTCAGAATTTCAACCTTTTTCCGCATTTTTCTGTTCTGCGCAATATAACGGAAGCGCCTGTGCGCGTGTTGCACAAAACTGAGGACGAAGCAAAACAGACGGCGTTTGCGCTTTTAAAAAAGATGGGGCTTGAAGACAAGGCTGACGCTTACCCGTGCCAGCTTTCTGGAGGGCAGCAGCAGCGCGTTTCCATTGCGCGTGCGCTTGCGATGGATCCCGACATACTCTTGTTTGACGAGCCTACAAGCGCCCTTGACCCAGAGCTTACGGGCGAGATACTTGAAGTTATACGCGGCCTTGCTGAGGAAAATATGACGATGGTCGTTGTTACGCATGAAATGGCATTTGCGCGCGATGTTGCAGACAGAGTAATTTTTATGGCTGACGGGTCCATAGTTGAGCAGGGCAGCCCAGAAGAAGTATTTGGAAATACGAAAAACGAGCGCACAAAAGCATTTCTTTCACGCTTTACGAATTCGGTTTCTATGCTGAATAGATAAAAAACAGCCCGCTGTGATTAGTGCAGCGGGCTGTAACTATAGCAAAATATATTAAGTTCAGCCTTTAAGCGGGCGTGTGTGGCGCATAAGCCAGCCGCGCTCTTCGTCGGAAACGAGAGGCGCGAGCGTGTCATATACATGCTGGTTATAATCGTTAAGCCATTTTATTTCATCTTTTGTCAGCAGTTCCGGAAGAACAGGCGCCGTGTCTATCGGGAAAAGCGTGACAGTTTCAAATTTCAGGAATTTTCCGTATTCGTTTTCGAACGCATCGTCAACAACCATGAGGTTTTCTGTGCGTATGCCAAACTTCCCATCAACATATACTCCAGGCTCATTAGTCATGGTCATGCCTTTGTGGAAGACAACATTGTTGCTGCACCTCAGGTTCTGCGGGCCCTCATGAACACCGCCAAACATCCCAACGCCGTGGCCTGTGCCGCAGCGGTAGTCAATATAATGCTTCCACAGCGGTTCACGGCATATGATGTCGATATTCCCGCCTGTGCAGCCTTCGAGGAACACAGCAGTTGCAAGAGCTATGTGGCATTTAAGCACCCACGTGTAGCTTTCGGCCTCTTCATGTGTAACAGGGCCGAGCGCGTATGTGCGGGTGATGTCGGTTGTCCCGTCAGGATACTGCCCGCCGGAATCCACAAGCAGGAATCCCTTTCTCTCAAGTTTTGAATTGTGCTCAGCTGTCGGCTCATAGTGCATCATGGCGGCATTCGCACGGTATGCGGCTATCGTTTCAAAACTCACGCCATGGTTGCCGCTTTGGTGTGCGCGGGCATCCTTTAAAAGCTCACAGACAGTCCACTCAGTGACAGGCTTTCCGCTGTTAAGCATTTTTTCGAGCTTTGTGTATGCTTCTACCATGGCACACCCGTCGCGCAGGTGGGCATTATGGATACCTTTGATTTCCGTTTCATTTTTAATGCTCTTCAAGTTGGTTACAATATCGGATCCGTTCTTAACAGTGACATTCGGGTTTTGCTCAAGAGCACTGTAAATGGCATAGCTTATGCCTTCCGGGTCGGCAAGCACAGTAACTCTTTTCGAAATGGAACTTAGAAAATCTGTAATTTCATCGTATCCGCGCAGGGTGACGCCATTTTCCTTAAGATTTTCAGCAACTTCTGCCGGGACGCGCGAAGAATCAATAAAAAGATAAGCGGTGTCCTGGAATACGGCGGCATATGCGAGAGCAAACGGGCTGTCAAGCACATCATCGGCACGTATGTTCATAAGCCATGCGACGCAGTCAAGGCGGGCAAAAATCTGGCCGTCGGCTTTATGCTTTTTAAGCTCTGCGCGCACATCATTTATTTTTTCTGTGCACGTGCGGCCGGCAAATTTTGCGTTGTGGAGAAAGACTTTTGTATGCGGTACAGGGGGACGGTTTTCCCAAAGGGATGAGACAAGGTCTGCCTGCTTAAATTCAATATCTTTTTCGCTGAACAGGTTTTTCATACTGTGCACGTCTTTGGCAGAGAACAGGCGGCCGTCGAACGACACGGTTTCGCCGCGCGAAAGCTCGTCATGGACAAACTGTATGTATGATGGCACTCCTTTTACGCCCATGCGGTAAAGCGTTATGCCGCTGCCTTTCAGCTGCTGTTCGGCCTGTATGAAATAGCGTCCGTCTGTCCACAGTCCGCTCTTGTTTTGTGTGACAACAAGCGTGCCAGCCGAACCCGTGAATCCAGAAAAATATTTTCTCGCTTCCCAGTGTGCCGGTGAGTACTCGCTCAGGTGCGGGTCGGCCGATGGTATGATATATGCCTGAACACCGGCACTTTTCATGGCGGCGCGCAGTGAAGCAATTCTTTCTGCAGCAGTCTGCATTTTTTAATCGACTCCCTTGTTTTGATTAGGCAACTAAAAACAGTATAGGTTTTGCCAAAGAGGCTGTCAAGGAGTCGGAAAAACTGCAGGGATTCACGCTGCATTGAAAAATTCATTTTTTAGTATTGATAAAGGGGTTTTATGCTGTAAAATGAATACAACCGCAGTAAAAAACCGGTATGCTTTTAGTATAATTTGGGAAGGAATGTGTGAGCCGGCACAGTGGTGAAAATCATGGATTTTATTACAATTTCATGCCCGTATTGCGGGCGTGAGCTAAAAGTTCCTGAAAATGCTGAGAAGATTGTGTGTATGTTCTGCGCGAAGCCTATTGATGTGACTAAGCTTAGGCAGGGAAAAAATGCCAAGCTTTCGGACGGGATTGACGCGATAAATAATCTGCTGCCCAAAGAGCTTTTCAGTTTTCAACTTAACGCAAAGAACTTTAACGCTGCCAATTACCCAAAGCAGTATGAAAATTACAGTAAGAAATTCCGGCCTGCCATTGAAGCTTTCCAAAACCTTGCAGGAACTGAGCCGTCAGCGACAGAGCAGTTTGCGGAGCTGCTTTTCCGCGGTTTTGCAAAAGAAATCGAAGGGCAGAAAAATGTCCCGTTTGATTGCCGGCTGACCATAACGGCGCTTACTGTGCCTTCGCTGCTTTCACTTGGAAGCAGCGAAGGCGAACAGGCGGCCGACTGCTTCCTTAAAAAATGGAATAAACATTTTCCAAAGGAGCCGCTCGGCAAAGCAAAATATGATGATATTTTAGGCGGATTCAGAAAAAGGCTCTGCTACATTACGACGGCTGTCTGCGAAAGCATTGGGGACAAAAACGGCGGCAAAGTGCTTGACGAGTTCCGCAGATTTCGTGACCGCTGGCTTATTAAGGCGCCTAATGGCAATGCGAAAATTACGGAATATTACCTCTTTGCCCCTATGATAGTTCGCGCGATAGATACGTCAGGCTGTGCCGAAAAGGAGTATATGAGGATATGGGAACAGTATCTTGCTCATTGCCTTAAAAATATACACAGCGGGCAGCTTGACGTCTGTGCGGCAAATTACCAGGCCATGGTGCGCAGCCTTGAGCAAAAATGGCTTTTTTCAAATAAATATTGATGCACTTATTACACGGAAAAACAGTGTGATTTATAGCTTTGAAGGAGATGGCTCCGGTTACGGCGGAAATTTATGTTATGGCAGCGCAGTAAACGTAGGCCGTGGCTGTGAGCTGCCTTTCGCTGAAGCAGGGAGCGTGACTTTGATGACCGTGCCTTTGCCGACTTTGCTTTTGAGGCCGATTTTTCCTTTGTAAAGCCCAGTTATGTGCTTAACAATTGAAAGCCCAAGGCCGGTGCCACCTATTTTCCGGCTGTGGCCCTTGTCTACACGGTAAAAACGCTCAAATACACGGTCTGCCGATTCTGGTGGAATGCCGATGCCTGTGTCGGCTACAATTAAGGTGACGGCGCCGTCTTTCTTGCCGATGGAAACATGGACGCTTCCGCCGTAACGGTTGTATTTGACGGCGTTGTCCATAAGGTTAAGGACAAGCTGCGTCATTCTGTCAGGATTTGCGTTTATTATTCCGCTGTCACCGTCCACCGTGACGGTGACATTTTTTTCAGAAGTCTGGATAGTAAGGGAAGAGGACACCTTTTTTGCTATGGCAAGAAGGCTGACGCATGATTTTCCAGAGTCTTCAGATATTGACTCAAGCTCAGAAAGCTTGAGTATATCGTTGATAAGGACTATCATGCGGTCGGTTTCAGAATGTATCAGCGTAAGGTACTCAGATATTTTTTTAGGGTCCGTGACGATGCCAGACTGCATAAGTTCCGCAAAGCCTTTTATGGATGTCAAAGGTGTCTTGAGCTCGTGCGACGCATTGGCTACAAACTCTGAGCGTATCTGCTCCGCACGGCGCTCGGGCGTTACATCTGTAAAAAGCAGGATTATGCCGCCCGAATCACCGCTGCTTTCTTTGCCTGTAACAGGGCTTACAGAAAGCCTTAAAATCCTGCCGCCATTTTCTGACGTGAAATCAAATGAGTCGCGCTTACCACATTCGCCGGCCTTTTGCGCCGCCTCAATTATGTGCGGAATACGTGTAAGGCAAAGAAGGCTTTTTCCTTCTGGATTTCCGGAAACGCCGAAAGAAGCGCGTGCAGAATGGTTTATAAGAAGAATTTTCTGGCAGTTATCGAGAAGTATCATGCCTTCGCTCATGTTGTTGAGAAGGTAAGAGATGCGCTTGCGCTGAGCTGTAAGCTCAGCAAGCGTGTTTGAAATTTTTTTGGAGAGCATGTTTATTTCATTGACGATGGGTGTAAGCTCTTTGTATTTTGGAGCCGGCAGGTCTGTGCTGTACCCGCTGCGATTGATTGTCCCAAGTGACGAGGCTATAGCTTCGAGCGGTTTCGATGTGCCGGTTGAAAGCTTCCATGCAAGCATAACAGCTACGGCAAGCGCAAGAAAAAGGCCTGCAAGAAGGCCAGGCATAAAAGACCAGATGTGGTCATAGATGCTTTTTAAATATGAGGAAAGGCGGATAATAATGCCATTAGGAAGCTTTTTAGCGGTGTAGAGCATATCCGCGTTAAGTGTAGTTGAATGGCGGATATCTTCCCCCCAGCTGCTTTCCATTGCTGCCCTGACTTCTTCGTGGCTTTTATGGTTTTCCATAGAGGCGGGGTCGGCATCGCTGTCGCCAAGGACCGTGCCGTCCGGCGCAATATATGTGACGCGCAGTGAGTCAGGCGTGATTTTTGCCATCTTTTTTGCAAGGCTGGCATAGTCGGAAGAGGTTTCAGTGGCTGACATGAGATTAATAAGCTCACGCATTTCGGCTTTGCGCCCGTCGATATATTCCTGCTGAACGGTAAAGGCAGACACAATGCCCGCAATGACGAGGGCCGCAAGGGAAATGAGGAGGCTCCTAATAACGAATGCACGCTTCAAATTTTTTCCCTTCTTTATGGGCTGAATTTATATCCAATGCCGCGGACGGTGGTTATCATTCCTTTGCTGCCTGCGCTTTCGCCGAGCTTCTGCCGCAGGCTGCGGATATGCATGTCAAGTGTACGTGTTTCACCCATATAGCTGTATCCCCATACATTGTCAAGTATTTCGTCACGTGTCATGGCCTGCCCACAGTGCTGCATGAGGAACTTAAGCAAGTCGAATTCTTTCAGTGTAAGCGCGACCGGTTTCCCATTCTGGGTTACCTCGCGCCGTACGGTATCGAGGCGCAGGCCGCGGAATTCAAAGACAGCCTGTTCCGTATGGCCGCCTTTGCTGCGGCGGAGCGCGGCGCGCACACGTGCCATAAGCTCAAGTATGCCGAAAGGCTTAGTTATATAGTCGTCAGCACCGAGGTCAAGGCCTGTAACTTTGTCAGTTTCGCTGCTCTTTGCAGTGATGATAAGTACGGGAATGTGCGCAGTTGCACGGTCACTTTTCAGCTTTTTGAGTGCGTCAAGGCCGTCCATGCGCGGGAGCATCAGGTCGAGAAGGATGATATCGGGCATTTGGCTGGGGAGGGCGGAAAACATCTCAACGGCATCTTCGAAACCTGCTACTTTAAGATTGCACGAAGCGAGCGTGCACCTGATTATCTCCCGTATGTTTTCATCGTCTTCCACAACAAAAGCCAATTTCTGCATTAAGCAAGCCTCCATAAACTTCCACTGCCACTAAATTATTTTTTTGTCTTTATGCTCGCCTGTAACGAAGAAAATCACCCACCCGCAGATATTGACCGCATGGTCGCCTATGCGCTCAATATATTTTGCAATCATCAGAAGATCCACAGCCTGGTCGGCAACTGCCGGCTTTTGTGTGAGGATGGCTATTATTTCCTGCTTTATTGTCTCAAATAGGCTGTCGACTTCGTCGTCGCGCCTGATGGTCTCTCTGGAAGATTCCACGTCGCTTTTTACAAATGCGGTTATGCCTTCTTTAACCATGGATGAGGCAATGCGTGCCATGAGCGGAATATGCTCCAGCTTTTTTATGAACGGGCTGCTGTCAAACCTCAGGCTGATGTCGGCAATATCGGCTGCATGGTCGCCGATGCGTTCCATGTCGGTTACCATTTTCAGTGCTGTGGAAACTGCCCGCAGGTCTTGTGCTACAGGCTGCTGCCGCAGGAGAATGCTGAGGCATTTGGCTTCTATAGCATGGTCAAGGTCATCTATGCGCCTGTCGTTGTCAACTACATTCTGAGCGAGCTTTTTGTCGCGCCTTACGAGCGCCGTGATGGCGTTATCGATTGCTTCTTCTATCATTCCTCCAAGACGTATAAGGTCGAGATGCAGGCCCTCAAGTTCGCGGTCAAATTCGCTCCTTGCGCTCTTTGAACTCATTTTTTCTTCCTCCCATATTATACTGAATTTTCGGCGCTTTTCAAATAATGCTTTTTATCCGAAGCGCCCTGTGATATATGCTTCGGTCTTTTTCTCTTTCGGCATTGAAAACAGCTGCCCTGTTTCGCCGTACTCAACAATTTCACCGTGAAGAAAAAAAGCTGTGTTTTCCGAAATACGCGCTGCCTGCTGCATATTGTGGGTGACTATAACTATAGTATATTTCTTTTTCAGAGTCCCTATGAGTTCTTCTACTTTCATGGTGGATATTGGGTCAAGTGCGCTTGTCGGTTCGTCCATAAGCAGAACTTCGGGCTTTATGGCAAGTGCGCGGGCGATGCAGAGACGCTGCTGTTGGCCTCCTGAGAGGCCTATTGCGTTTTTATGAAGCCTGTCTTTCACTTCATCCCAGAGGGCTGCACCGTGCAGGCTGCTTTCGACTGTTTCGTCGAGCTGCCGACGACTTTTCACGCCATGGATGCGCGGTCCGTACGCGATGTTGTCGTAAATCGACATTGGAAACGGATTAGGCTGCTGGAAAACCATGCCAACGCGCTTCCTTAAAAGCGTAACATCAGTTTCCGGTGAGTAGATATCTTTGCCGTCAAGAAGCACAGTGCCTTCTATTTTAACATTCGGCACAAGGTCATCCATCCGGTTCAGTGCTTTGAGAAATGTTGACTTGCCGCACCCGGAGGGGCCGATGAGCGCCATTACGCTGTTTTCCGGAATATCTATGCTGATATTCTTCAGAGCGTGAAATTCACCGTAATGCAGGTTGAGGCTTTTTACACTTATTTTCGTTTCCATGTTTTTTTACTTCCTTTCGGTTCGCTGCCGGCTATTTTGCGCTCCAGCCTGTCACCAATACACCGTGAACCGAGGCTGAATGCAAAGACAAGAATCATCAGAACAGCGGAAGAGAGGTCCGAAAGCTGAGCGGCATTTTCCTCTATGCCCTCTGTTTTCAGTGCCCAGATGTGGACAGCGAGCGTGTCGGCAGGCCGAAGCAAGTTAAGCGGTGATGTACGGCTCCACGGGTTCCAGTTGCGGAAATTTACGTCAGAGCTCATGCCGGAAGTGAAGAGCAGCGCGGCAGCTTCGCCAAATCCTCTGCCTGCGGCCATCACAATGCCCGTAAGGATGCGGGGCAGGGCAGCGGGGATTATTACGCCTGTGATGGTCTGCCAGTGTGTTGCACCAAGGCCGAGGCTCCCTTCGCGGTATAGCTCAGGCACACTTTCGAGGGCGTCTTCCGTCACTGTAGTGAGCGAAGGAATGTTAAGTATTGAAACAGCGAGCGCACCTGCGAGCAGGTTCCAGTGTGATCCTGTCATTACGACAAACACCAGATATCCGAAGAGGCCGACAACGATAGAGGGTAGGGACGCGAGAGTTTCAATGCATGTCCTGATAAAGCGTGAAATTCTGCCGCCTCCTGAGTACTCGGCCATATAAATGCCTGCGGCAATGCCGATTGGGACGGAAATCAACAATGATATCAGTACGAGATAAATTGTATTGAAGAACTGGATGCCAATGCCTTCGCGTGTAAAACTCAGATATTCCGGCTTGAATGCGGTTGCCCCGCGGTAGAAAATGTAAATAGTGAATGCGGCAAGCAGTACAAGAAAAAGGCCAGCTACCATGTAAAGTGCAGCTGTTGCAGCCTTATCTGCGGTTTTGGCACTGCTGCGATGAAATTTTGACTTCACGTTTTGTCAGCTCCTTTTTTCCCGATAAGCCGGATTATAACGATAAACAGGAAAGAGATTATCAAAAGCAGGAGCGCCATTGCCCAGAGGGCATTGTTCCATTCGCTGCCCTCGGCCGTATTCCCCATGCTTGCCGTGATTTCAGCCGTGATATTTGTAGTCGGTGAAAGCAGGTTTTTAGGGAATGCCTGCATTTTACCGATTACCATTGCAACGGCAAGCGCTTCACCGAAAGCGCGTGCCAGGCCGAGCACAACGCCGGTAAGTATGCCGGGCATTGCGGCAGGGATAACGACCCGGTATATCATCTGCCAGCGTGTAGAGCCGAGACCGTAAGATGCTTCACGGTATTCGTTCGGCACGCTGCGTATCGCATCGGCTGCGATGCTTGTGATAGTTGGTGAAATCATAACCGCGAGCACAATCGCCCCTGCAAGGACGCTGTAACCGTAAGCAAGGTTAAAAATTTTTGCGAGAAACGGGACGAGCACCGTAAGCCCGACCCAGCCATAAACAACCGACGGTATGCCGACGAAAATCTCTACTGCGGGCTGAAGTATACGCCGGCCTGCCGAGGGGGAGATTTCAGCCATAAAAAGCGCTGCAGCAATGCTGAAAGGCGTTGCGATGAGCAGTGCAAAAGCGCTGATTATAATTGAGCCGACGATAAAAATCGCAGCGCCGACTTTACCGCCGCTTCCCTGCTGCGCAGGTTCCCAGTCTGAGGAAAACAGGAACTCCGCGACAGTATGGTGGTCCGATGTAAAAGTTGCGGTACCTTTGTAAAACAGGAATGCGCCTATTGCAAGTGTAAGTACAATGATAAAAAGGCCGGCAAGCGTTACAGCTGTACGGCCAAGGTATTCTTTTTTCAATTTTTCACGTTTTAATTTCATCCCGATATCCTTTCAGGAAGAATGCCACGCAGCGCTATGCCCACGGCGTTTCGGCCATGAGCTGTGCTGCATGAATTTTTTATTTTGCTGAAAAATAAAATTATTTTCCAGGAGCGCTGCGCTTTACTTTCATTTCACTATAAAGGCCGTAGCCTTTTTCCGTTATCGTTTTTGCAAAATTTTTGCTTTGCATATAATCAAGGAAAGCTTTGCAGAGGGCGGATGGCTGACCGTTTGTGTACATGTGCTCATAGCCCCAGATATTATATTTGCCGCTGTATATATTTTCATAAGTCGGCTGCACATTATCAACAGAAAGCGGTTTTACGCTGTCATTAAGGTATGAAAAAGCAATGTATGCAATTGAGCCTGATGTTTGTGCCACGTTCTGGCGGAGCGTTCCGGAATTATCCTCCATAAGTGATTTTCCGGTATTTTCTTCTTTTCCGCCGAGAGCATATTTTTGGAACAATGCGCGCGTTCCAGAAGATTTGGGACGGTTGATTATTACGATTTTCTGGTCTTTACCGCCGACTTTTTTCCAGTTTGTGATTTTCCCTGTGAAAATATCGGCAAGTTGCTGTTTTGTCACATTAGATACACCTGTCTGCGAATTTGCAACAACGGCTACGCCTACTACGCAGACTATATGGTCAACAAGTGATTTTGCTTTGTCAGGAGACAGCTTTTCTTCTGCATAGACATCGGAATCGCCGATGTCTACAGTCTTGTCAGAGACATTCTGCAGCCCTGTGCCGGAACCTCCGGCATTAACAGTAACCGAGACATCGGGGTTAGTTTCCTTGAATTTGTCGGCTGCAGCCTGGGCAAGAGGCTGCAGTGCCGAAGAACCGGAAATCTGGATTGTGCCCGAAAGGCTGCCAGGAGCTGAAGATGATGCGCTTTTATTGCCGCCACATGCGCATAATGAGGCTGCCATTAAAGAAGCTGCAAGAATTACTGACAAAATTTTCTTCATACTTTTTATTCCCCTTTCCTCTTCTTCATGCTCTATCTTTTGCACTCTTACTATAGTTCTTTGCATGCCGGCGCAAAAGTATCCCTGCGTATTGGAAATGTAAAAACCTTGTAAAGTTGAACAGGCCACATAAAGGGCATGAAAAAAAAGCAGCCTTCCTTTTGAGGAAAACTGCTTTCTGCAAAAATGCTTATTAGATGTATAAATCCTGATTTAACTTTTTTAAATTCTCGCCACGCCTGATTTTCTTGCTGCTTCAGCAACGGCTTTTGCGACAGCCTTTGCAACATTGCGGTCGAGAGCACTCGGTATAATGTAGTTAGGTGTGAGCTTATCCGGAGTGACGAAAGAAGCAATCGCATATGCTGCGGCAATCTTCATATCGTCGTTGATGTCGGATGCGCGCACATCAAGGGCACCGCGGAAAATGCCAGGGAATGCGAGAACGTTATTGATCTGGTTAGGGAAGTCGCTGCGGCCTGTGCCAACAACAGCGGCACCGGCTTTAAGTGCTTCGTCAGGCATGATTTCAGGCACAGGGTTTGCCATTGGGAAGAGAATAGGGTCTTTGTTCATGCTCTTTACCATTTCAGGTGTTACACAATGCGGTGCTGAAACACCGATAAACACATCCGAGCCTTTCATGACATCGGCGAGAGAGCCTTTTTGTTTGTCGCGGTTCGTAATAGCCGCCATTTCCTCTTTTACAGGGTTGAGATTGTCACGGCCTTCATAAATTGCACCATGGCGATCGCACATAATGACATTTTTTAGTCCGAGTGCAATAAGCAGCTTGATGATTGCAACTCCTGCAGCTCCCGCACCGCTTGTAACAACCTTAATTTTGCCCATTTTTTTGCCGGTAAGTTTGAGGGCATTGAGCATTGCAGCAAGTGTGACAACTGCGGTGCCATGCTGGTCATCATGGAAAATCGGTATGTCGCAGCACTTTTTAAGGCGCTTTTCAATTTCAAAGCAGCGGGGAGCGGAAATGTCTTCGAGGTTTATTCCACCGAAACTGCCGGAAATCAGATGTACGGTGTTGACAATATCGTCGACATTGTTTGACTTGATGCAGATAGGAACAGCGTCAACGTCGCCGAAAGCTTTAAACAGTGCGCATTTGCCTTCCATAACAGGCATGCCGGCTTCAGGGCCGATGTTACCGAGGCCGAGCACTGCGCTGCCGTCGGTTACGACGGCAATCAGGTTGGAGCGGCGGGTAAGGTCGAAGCTTTTGCTCACATCCTTCTGAATTTCAAGGCATGGCTGGGCAACTCCCGGTGTATAGGCAAGGGCGAGGTCGTCGCCCGTTTTAAGAGGGACACGGCCGACAACTTCAATTTTGCCATTCCATTCGTAATGCTTTTTCAGAGATTCTTTTGCGTAATCCATTAAGCAAAAATCCTTTCTTTGGTTATTAACTGGGTTAGATATCCAGCTTGGTAATTGTTTCTTTCAGCATGTTAGCGCTTGATGAGAGCTTTTTCATTTCTGCATCGGTGA
This sequence comes from Ruminococcaceae bacterium UBA5295, assembly GCA_002411365.1. Taxonomy (GTDB): domain Bacteria; phylum Bacillota; class Clostridia; order Oscillospirales; family Acutalibacteraceae; genus Thermocaproicibacter. Next base: position 48,321 of record DHSD01000016.1, on the reverse strand, counting down.
GCGGCGGGGTAACGCTGTTCGCAAGCCCGTTGCGGTTTACAATAAATGGAACGCTGACGCAGACGTCGCTGATGCCGTATTCGCCATGCAGCATGCCGGAAAGCGACATTACTGTGTTTGAGTCATGTAGAATATTGCGGCAGATAGTTGTTGTAGACACGGCAATTGCGTAGAAAGTCGCGCCTTTAAGGCGTATGACCTTCCCGCCGGCTTTGTGTACGTCATCAAGGACTTGGGCATGGTCAAGAGGTGTATAGTCGGCCTTCTTGTTGCGGAGGCTGTCGGTATAAACATTCATTGGGATGCCGCCGATGCTTGTAAGCGACCATGGAATCATTGAGGAATCGCCATGCTCGCCGAGCACATAGGCATGGACATTCTGCGGATTTACATCGACATGTGTGCCGATAATTTCGCGCAGACGGGCGGAGTCAAGCAATGTGCCGGAGCCAAAAACGTGGTTTTCCGGCATGCCTGTTGTCTTTAGAATTGTGTAGGTGATAATGTCCACAGGGTTGCTGACGGTTACATAGATTGCATCCGGAGCATACTTTACAGCCTGCGGAATTACGCTCTTGATGATATTTACATTGCCCTGTGCAAGGTCAAGACGCGACTGGCCGGGCTTGCGTGCGCATCCAAGTGTTACGATGACTATGTCTGAGCCTTTGATGTCGGAATAATCACCGGAGTAAATATTTACGGACGGGCATAGCGCCGTGCACTGGATGATGTCAAGCGCTTCGCCCTGCGCCTTGTTTTTGTTGATGTCAACAAGGACAATCTCAGAAGCAAGGCCTTCGAGAGTTAAAGTGTACGCAATAGTGGCGCCAACATTTCCTGCACCGAGGATGCTGATTTTATTTGCCTTTTTCATATATGAAAATTCCTCCTATTATAATGATAAGCAAATTATATAATGAAAATATGTTAAAACCAAAACCGTATCCCGCTTGCCTCAAAAAAAATTTCTATGCCATCCTGTAGCCTATGCCAACTTCAGTGACTATATATTTGGGGTTTGATGGATCCAGCTCGATTTTTTTGCGTATGTTTGCCATATTCACCCGCAGGAGCTGCCTGTCATCTATTGCGAAACGCCCCCACACCTGCTCTATAATGTAAGAATAAGTGAGGACTTTACCGGGATGCTTTGCCAGCAGCAGCAGTATCCGGTACTCATTCTGTGTTAGGTGAACCATTTTGCTGTCAATGCTCACGGAGTGGCTGGCGGAATCAATTACAAGCCTGCCGCGGCTGAGTACGCCGGACGGAATGCCTCTGCAGTCTTCAGAGCACACGCTGTGGCGAAGTGCGGTGCGTATGCGTGCAAGCAGCCCAGGAATACCAAACGGCTGCTTTATGTAGTCATCAGCACCCATGTCAAGAGCCTTTACCTCTTCGCCTTCACTTCCATGCGCAGAAAGAATAATGATGGGAATAGAAGACCATTGCCGGACATTGCGCAGAACTTCAAGACCATTCATGTCTGGCAGTGCCGCACTGAGCAGAGCTATGTCAGGGCAATGCGACGAAATCATCGAGATAGCAGCATTACCGTTTCCTGCTGTTAGGGGGCGGTATCCGTTTGTTTCCAGCGCCGAGGGAAGAGCATCACTGTTTTTTATTCTGCACTCGGCAATTAATACAGTAGATTTGTTCGTCATTGGCTCACGATTTTCCCCCCTTGACAGTATATGGACAGAAACTTCAAGAATATGGATAAAAGTTGTATTGCTGCACTCCTGCAAGCTAACTGAAAAAATAACAGCTACACTGTACCATAATTCTTACAGAGACCATATTTTGCAGAGTGAATGAAAATGTTAATTATTTATCAACTATTATACATGATTTCGACGGAAAAAACAGAACAAACACATAAAAAATTTATAAAGATTTTATTTAACAGCTTGCCGAGAATTAATGTTTCTGCTATGTTTAATATTTGTGGAAAGATGTTTTTTTGCATACAAGTGTACTAAAAAATGCAAAACTGGCATAATACGTGTGCGCTTTTTATGTTTTTTACGTATAACAATGTCTGCTTTTTAAGAAAATCGCAAGAATTGCATTGCAAATGTGCATTATTCGTTCAAGTAAATAATCATATGACAGAATCTATGGACAAATAAGGGTTGATAATTGTAAAAATATAGTATATACTAAATAGTAAGTTTTTTAATTTATGGGACAAATTATCATATTTGAGGTGAGCAGTTTTGCGGAAAGGTTTACTGCACTTTTTTAAATCTTCGGTGGCAGCTATCTGTATTGCTGCCGTGCTGTCTGCGGGAAATCCGTTTGCGGCAGCCAGTGCCGCTGCATTAACTGCAAAGACAACTGATTATCTTAACCTCCGCCAAGGAGCTGGCACAAATACAAAGGTTATTTTAACGCTTAGCAAAAATGTTTCTGTCACAGTGATCGACAACTCAAACAGCCAGTGGGCAAAAGTCAAGACAGCGAGCGGAAAGATAGGCTACTGCTTTAAGCAGTACCTGAGCTTTTCGGGCGGTTCGTCTACAGGCTCTCCAACCTCTGAACAGTCGGCCGTTACGACGGATGCGCTGAGAATGCGGTCTGGCCCGTCATTGCACAATGGCATTCTTCTGGTGCTTGCAAAAGGCACCTCCATGAAAGTGATTGACAACTCGAACAGCCAGTGGGCAAAAGTGCAGGCTCCTAATGGCAGGCAGGGGTGGTGCTCAAAAGCATATCTCAAATTTTCATCTCATAGCCCTACACCAAACAGAAAATCTTCCGACGAATCTCAGGCAAAAGGCTTAAAAGCAACAACTACGGACTACCTTAACATCCGCACGGGTCCTGGCATGGGATACCGAGTAATTGTTACTCTTGGCCGCGGCGTGACGGCTTCGGTGCTCGATAATTCAAATTCCGGCTGGGTTGAGGTATTGACTTCTGACGGCAGGCAAGGGTGGTGCAGCCGTCAGTACCTTAAAATATCAGGCAGCACTCCAAAGAAGCCGTCGAACGGAAGCAATACGCAGAAGCCTTCAGAAAGCAGCATAACGGGAGCGCTTGTTATGGCTGATGTGCTGAGACTGCGGTCAGGGCCGGGCACGTCATATAAGGTACTTGGAAGCCTGCCATATAATACATATCTGAAAGCGCTGGATAAGCCACAGTCAGGATGGATAAAGGTGCAGACTTCCGGAGGAAAAACAGGCTATGTTTCTACGGATTATGTGAAATTCATTTCGGAAAACAACGGCAGTTCTGTTACACTTTCTGCTTCTTCAATATCTGTTCCGCAGGGAAAAACGCTCTGGCTGCAGTCTTCCTCTTCTGCTTCATGGACAAGCAGCAACAAGTCTGTTGCAACGGTTTCTAACGGATATGTCTATGCTGTGTCTCCTGGCAGGGCACAGATAACCGCTTCCTGCGGTTCGGCAAAAGCAATATGTACGGTTACCGTAACAGCGGCAGAGCCAATACGCGCCACGTATGCTTCACCTAATATTGCGTCCCCAGGTGAAAAAGTCACATTTACAGCTATTACGGACACAAAACGCAGCGGTGTAAAGTTTGTTGTTTCCACCGGCAGCGCTGAAAAAACTCTGCAGGCAAGCCGCACGGTACGGCAGACGACAAATGGCGTTGCAACAGATTGCTGGACTGCCTGTATGTCTTTCAATTCATCTGGTGTTTATACATATAAAGCATATGCGGCTCAGAATGGGTCGTTCAGCTCAAATGGCGCTGGGTCTGACGTAATGGTTTCAACCCAGAATAGCGAGACCGCGACAACGAGCGAACAACGCCGTGCAAGCGATAAAATGATAAGGCTGATTGCAAACTGGGAAGGATATATGTCACAGGTTTATGCTGACAGTCTCACTTCGACTTATGTACCTACGATAGGGTACGGATGTACACTAAGCCCCAATGCCGTCTTTTACAACAACATAAGCGAAAAAGAAGCATGGGCCATTATGGTGAACAAGCTAAACAATTCTTCCTATACTACGGAGCTTAACCGTATGATAGCTAATAATCATTTTCTTATGAATCAGAATCAGGCGGACTGCCTTATCAGCTTCGCATATAACGTTGGTGCAAAATATTTTAACTGCTCAAGTGAACCGGATTTCAGGAAAATAATGGACAATGCAGTTGTGTTGCCGTCTATTCCGTCTGGCGGATTCGCAGCGTCTGTGACATATGACACATACCTCTATAATAATTGTAAGAGCAATTCAAGCCGTATTTGTTCTGTCACATCAGGCACCAAAGCTACCGTAATTGCAAAAAGCTTCCCGACAAATAGGACGGGCTGGTATCAAGTCAGGCTTCCAAATGGTAAGACAGGCTGGATAAATTCTGGCTATGTGAGTTTTTCAAACTCATCAAAAATGGTGCATGACCTTAACTATACTAATGCCGAGGCGTTCGGATCAGAGCTGATTCTCTGGAATCAGGCTGGAGGAAAATTCTATCCGGGCCTTTTCTACAGGCGCCTTGGAGAAGCAAATGTTTATAATTATGGGGATTACAGCACCGTGCGCTACAACAAATATAATTATATTTATCCAGCGTCGGCGTCTTCATTAAAGTAATAGTAAAATGCCTTCCGGATTCTTTCGGAAGGCATTTTTATTTTACAGAACAGGCAGCATTGCGGCTATTTAATATCTGTTTGTTTTTTTAAAGTTCCCGCATCCAGTATTTTCGGTCAAGGCTGCGGTACTGTACGGCTTCCGCAACGTGCCGCGGAAGGATATCTTCCGAGTTATCGAGGTCTGCAATAGTCCTGCATACTTTTAGGACCCTGTCGTATGCCCTTGCTGAAAGGCCAAAACGCTCAAATGCAGCTTTCAGGAGCTTCTGGCTGCTATCGCCGAGCCTGCAGAAATCATGGAGCTTGTCTGGAGTAATGCGCGCGTTGCAGGATATGCCTGTGCCGCGGAATCTGTGGTGCTGGATATCACGCGCTGCGTTGACACGCGACCTGATTATTTTGGAACTTTCTGCTTTTTCTGAAGAAGAGAGCTCTTCAAACTCAACGGGCGGTACCTCAATATGAATATCGAGCCTGTCGAGGAGCGGGCCTGAGACACGCGCAAGATAGCGTGAAACAGCCTGCGGGGAGCATGTGCAGTGATGTTTCGGGTCACCAAAATATCCGCATGGGCATGGATTCATAGCGGCGACGAACATGACGGAGCACGGATATGAAACTGTGCCGCTTGCCCTTGAAATAGTGACTATGCCACTTTCAATAGGCTGGCGCAGCACCTCCATTGATGCCCTTGAAAATTCGGGAAGCTCGTCCAGAAAGAGCACACCGTTGTGCGCAAGTGAGATTTCACCCGGTTTAGGGATGCTGCCGCCACCTACGAGGCCGGCAGGCGACACAGTGTGGTGCGGTGCCCTAAACGGCCGTGTGCGGATAAGTGCAGTGTTTGGTGGAAGTATGCCTGCAATAGAATGTATCTTTGTAGTTTCTATCGTTTCTTCAAAAGTCATGTCAGGCAGGATAGAGGGCAGCCGCATTGCGAGCATACTTTTTCCGGAGCCGGGAGGCCCAATTAAGAGCACGTTATGCCCTCCTGCAGCTGCAATTTCAAGCGCGCGTTTTGCCTGCGCCTGGCCGCGCACATCAGAAAAATTCGGTAAAGTCGCAATGCCGTTCTCAGATGCACTGCATGGCTGTGCCTGTGGTATAAGTTCCGTACCTTCCAGATGGTGCATCAGCTGGGGTATGTTTTTAACTGGGTAAACTTCCAGGCCTTTTACTACAGAACCTTCAGCTGCGTTTTTTTCAGGAAGAAAAAAACGGCGGAAACCATTTTCCTTTGCGGCTATAGCCATAGGAAGTATGCCATGCACAGGGCGGACTTCGCCGGTGAGTGAAAGCTCGCCTGCAAAAACACAGTCGCTGATGTCGCAGCTTAATTGCCGGCTTGCCTTAATAAGTGCAACTAGCAGGGGGAGATCATAGATTGGCCCTTCTTTTTTCTTGTCAGCGGGTGCCAGGTTGACTGTAATCCGGCTTACAGGAAACTCATAACCGCAGTTTTTCATTGCTGAGCGCACCCTGTTTCGCGATTCTTTTACAGCCGCATCTGGTAAACCGACGACTTCAAAAGACGGCAAACCCTGTGAAAGGTCGGCTTCTACTTCTACAGGAAAAGCGTCCAAGCCATAGATTCCCATGCTGAATATCTGAGAAACCATTTTATTCCTCCACAATATACCCTCTTTAATATTATACTCCCGAATTTTCCATTATTCAATAATAACTGCAAATAGCTGCAAAACTGTCAGTTGACGAAAGAGCCGCGATAGGGTATGATAAATTCAAGTTCTGCCTGGCGTGAGGTGATTTTTTGGCTGACGAAAATGTTTTATGTTTTGCTGCCCGGTCTGATGCGCAGCTTGCTGAATTTGTAAAGGAAAGAAATTCAGACGCTTTCGCCGAACTAACTGCGCGCTATATGTCTGCTATCCGGGCAAAGGCGTCGCCATTTCATGCCGGAGGCACAGAGACGGAGGATTTGTGCCAGGAAGGCCTTTTGGGCCTGCTGCGTGCAGCACAGACGTTCGACCCGGGAAATGGGGCGTCATTTCGCACATATGCCAATGTATGCATTTCAAACCGCATTTTGATGGCCAGGAGAACTGCTGGCAAAAAGAGTGACCCTCTAAGCAATTTTGTGTCTCTAAACAGCAGCAGTGTTTCAGATTTTACGCAGTGCAGTTTTGCTGACCCAGAAGCGCTTCTTGATGACAGCGAAAGTTTTAAGGCAATCTGCCGCAAAGCTGAAAAAATTTTGACACCAATGGAATTTATGGCCATGAGCCTTTATCTCGGTGGATGTAGCTACCGGGAAATAGCACAAAAAATGTCCGTCACCGAAAAGGCGGCAGACAATGCTCTTCAGAGAGTGCGGTTTAAACTGCGCCACACGAAATTAATTGCAATTTAAAAAGATTCGTTTCGCCTTTGCTGGCGCAACTTGCGGCGTTTCAGGCCTGCATCCCACTCAGCTTTTTCCTGCGGCGTATCGCAGATAAGCCTTGGCACAGGTGTAGGCTTATTGTTTTCATCAAGTGCAACAATGACAAGATATGCTGTGTTCACAAGCTTTTTTGCACCGCTGAGCGCTTCAACGTAGCTGTCGACGCGGACTTCCATAGAAGTTCTTCCGACAAATGTAAGTTTTCCGTGCAGCACGACGACGCTGTCTGCAGGCACTGGTTCTTTAAACTGCAGGCTGTCTATTGCCGCTGTTGTAACATTACGGCAGCAGTGCCTGCGGGCAACTGACCCTGCAACAATATCTATCCATGCGACAAGTTGACCGCCGAACAGACGGTTCTGCGCATTAAGATGTGTTTTGAATACCGGCTGAATTTGTTCTATTTCTGAGTCGGCAATATGTCTTGCAGGCATTTCGGGTATTTCTTGTCCAATATTTTCTTTTCCCATTTTTTCACCAATTTTCGAATTTTTTTTAATATATAACCTCTATATTATATTCCCAGAGAGTGAAAATATCAATAATCTGTCGGTACTTCTGCAATTTTGGCGAAGGAGCGGTAACTTGAGTTCACAAAATTATTGCTGTGCGGTTATTGCCGCCGCGGGAGCTTCATCAAGAATGAATTTCAAAATCAGCAAGCAGTTTTTGCCGATTATGGGTGTGCCCGCTATTGTACGTACAATACGTGCTTTTGAGGCTGCAGGCACTGTAAATTCAATAGTAATTGTGTGCAGGCAGGAAGACCGTGAGCAAATGGAAATTCTTGTCGGAGGGAGCGGAGCAAAAAAAGTTAAGGCGATTGTGCCAGGTGGCGCAACACGTCAGCAGTCGGTTGCTGCTGGTGTTGCGGCTGTCCCTTCTGAAACCATGTGGGTTGCTATCCATGACGGTGTCCGCCCGCTCGTGCGTCCGGAAGAGATAGACGCCTGTGTAGAAGATGCGCGGCGCTACGGGGCTGCAGCCCTTGCTGTGCCTGTTAAAGATACCATAAAGACGGCAGATAACGCTGGGTTTATTGTTTCAACACCTCAGCGTAAATGGCTTTGGGCAGTCCAGACTCCGCAGGTGTTTCCGTATAAGGCTTATGAAAAAGCCATTGAAAAAGCTGGAGCTGATAGTGCTGATTATACAGATGACTGCCAGCTTTTTGAGCATACTGGAGTCAGAGTGCATCTTTGCAGGGGAAGCTATGAAAACCTGAAGCTGACAACACCTGACGATATTCTCGCTGCTGAATCTGTCTTGCAGCACAGGGAGGAATTGCTGTGAGGATAGGGCATGGATACGATGTGCACCGTTTTGCACAGGGCAGGAAGCTTATTCTCGGCGGCGTGGAAATTCCGTTTTCATATGGGCTTTTGGGGCATTCCGACGCGGATGTGCTTCTCCATGCCATCATGGATGCGTTTCTGGGCGCCGCGGCGCTCGGCGACATAGGTACGCTTTTCCCTGATAACGACGCGGCTTATCTTGGCGCAGACAGCAGGAAACTTCTTGCCAAAGTATGCAGCATTTTGGCAAAGCATGGTTTCCATATACACAACATTGATGCTACAATTATTGCGCAGAAGCCGAAACTTCAGCCATATATAGCCGGTATGCGTGAAAATATTGCTTCGGACTGCGGCATTGCAAAAGACTGCGTTAGTGTGAAAGCCACAACAGAAGAGGGGCTTGGCTTTACAGGAGCCGGCGAAGGGATTGCAGCGCATGCTGTCTGTTTAATTGAAGAAAACTGAATATAGTCAAAGGTTATTTCTGCGGCATATCCTGTAAGTAGTAACGGAGGAGGGATTGCTGTGGGCAAGCCTGTAATTGAGATAGGATCAATCACTTATGCCATGAAAGGGCAGAATATTCTGGCCCGTCACGGGATCCGTTCCAGCGTAGAGAGGATTTACCGCAGCCAAAACATTAACGGATGCGGATATGGGATATATGTTTCTGACGACGCGAAAATTGCAGAACATATTTTGCGCCAGGCGGGCATACCTGTTTTAGGCTATGCAAAACGGGGGTCTGAAACATGATCTACCTTGATAATGCTGCAACAACGTATCCAAAGCCGCGCAGCGTCCAGACAGCTGTGGTGCAGGCCTTTCAGCGCTGGGGGGCTAACCCCGGCAGGGCGGGGCACGCCATGGCGATGGCTTCTTCACAAGAGATGTACCGCTGCCGCAACATTGCGGCTGATTTTTTTCATGCGCCGGGGCCTGAATGTGTTTCATTTACACTGAATTGTACGGGTGCAATAAATTATGTGCTCAAAGGTTTGCTGAAACCTGGAGATCATGTTGTAACTTCATGCATTGAGCATAATGCCGTAATGCGTCCGCTGCATGAGCTGGAGAAAACAGGTGTAACTTTTACTGAAGTTCAGATTTTCCCGGGCGACAACGATAAAACAGTCGACGCTTTTAGGTACGCGTTTCAGGAAAACACGCGCCTTGTAATCTGCACACATGCTTCCAATGTGTGGGGGATACGCCTGCCTGTTGAGCGCATTGCAGCACTGGCGCACCAGTATGAAATTCCGGTGGCTGTCGACTGCGCACAGTCGGCTGGAGTTCTCCCGATAGACATGGCAGACAGCAAAATAGATTACCTGTGCATTGCAGGCCATAAAGGCCTTTATGGCCCTATGGGTACCGGTATGCTGATTACGCCATATGGCTCAGAACTGCACACACTGATAGAAGGCGGGACTGGCACTGAGTCGATGCTTGAAGAACAGCCTTCGGGAGCTCCGGAACGCCTTGAGAGCGGAACACAGAATATGCCGGGCATTGCAGGGCTGCGTGCCGGCATGGAATTCGTGCAAAGGCACGGAGTTTCTAAAATCCACTCATATGAGATTTCACTTCTGCAGATGCTGTACAGCCAGCTTTCAAAAATAGACAGGGTGCACCTTTACCTTCCAATGCCGGACACACGCTATTTTGCACCTGTTTTATCATTTAACATTGACGGGATGCAGAGCGAGGAAGCCGGCAGCAGGCTTAATGGCTATGGCATTGCTTTGCGCGCAGGGCTGCATTGTGCCCCTGAAGCGCACCGCTTTATGGGAACGCTGGAATGCGGCGCTGTACGTGTCTGCCCATCGGTTTTTACAACGGAAGCCGACATCTGGCGCCTTGTGGATGCAGTTAAGAGGATACTAATGAAAAAATCGGGTGCAGGGCATTGAATCTCGCACGATATATGGTAAAATAAAATTGCTTCTTTTATTCCAATCGGAAAGGAAAAAGGTATGGATGTAATCGTTTCGGCGTGGAACAAATTCCTGCAGCTGGTCCGCCAGTTTCAGCTTTCTGATGCAATCGACATTGCAGTTGTGTCGTTTATAATTTACAGTGCAATAAAACTGATTCGTGAAACGAGGGCTGGCCAGCTTGTAAAGGGCATAGTTGTGCTGCTTATTATGTGGGGCCTTTCCTATGTTATGAAACTTTATATGCTGGAAACGATTCTCGCATATTTTTTTCAGTATGCGCTGATTGTCCTTGTAGTCATTTTTCAACCGGAACTTAGGCGTGCCTTGGAACAGATTGGCCGGAGCGATATCAGAAAAAAGAACTGGCTTTCCAGCAGCTCAGATGAAAAGATGCGCCGTTACCGCAGGGCGATTAATGCTGTTGTGGATGCGGCAGCGCAGATGTCGAAGCAGAAGACAGGCGCGCTGATGGTGTTTGAGATGAAGACAAAACTCGGTGATATTATAGATACAGGCACAGTTATAAATGCAATCCCAAGCCTGCCGATTATATGCAATATCTTTTTTAATAAGGCGCCGCTGCATGACGGTGCCATGATTCTGCGTGATGGGATGGTCTATGCCGCAGGATGTATTTTGCCGCTTACTAAAAACAAAAACGTCGCCATTGAGCTTGGCACACGCCACAGGGCTGCCATAGGCATGAGTGAAAATTCAGATGCTGTAATAGTTGTTGTTTCAGAAGAGACCGGCCAGATTTCTGTTGTTTCAGATGGCGTAATAACAAGAAATTATACGAGGGAAACACTGCGCAGTGAGCTTGAATCGCGCCTGCTTGATGAAGACAGCGAGTCCGGTGAGAAAAAGCAGGGATGGTTTTCCTCTATTCGGAAAGGTAAGAAGTCATGAAAGAACAGAGCGGTAAAAAAAAGAAAAAGAATAAAATCGGCTGGACGAAACTGTTTTACAATAATAAATTTGCAGTTTGTTTTTCCGTAGTGCTTACGGTCATTCTGTGGGCTGTGCTTGTTTCTAACGATACGCAGGATCGCCCGACAGCCCTTGCAGGTGTCCCTGTAAAGATCACACTTTCAAGCACCATGCAGGCAGACGGCCTTAAAATATTCAATCAAAGCGACAAAACAGCCACGGTTTATGTAAAAGGGAACAGTTTAACAGTAGGCCAGATGAAGCCTACAGATCTTGTAGCAATAGCCCCGTCCGCCGCAAGCATAACAACGCCTGGGACATACCCGCTGATGCTTCAGGTGCAAAATGCCGATGACAACATAAATGGGAATGGATATACCGTCAACTCAATTTCGCCACAGCAGGTCATTGTCACTGTTGACCGCTACCAGGAAAAAACATTCAATGTTCAGGATGACATAACTTACAAGTCTGGGTATCAGTCGGATTCTTCTTATTTTGTTGGTGCGCCTGCACACAGTTCTGACACTGTGACAATTTCAGGGCCTGAAAAGCAGGTGAGCCAGGTGAGCCGTGTAGCCTATGAATACGAAGTCAACGATACGCTCAAAGACACTAAAAAATTTACTGCAGCGCTTGTAATGTACGATGCGAACGGGAACAAGGTCGAAAAGGGCGACATGACAGTAAATCCTGAAAAAATCGATGTCACCATCCCAGTTATGCCGCGGAAAACGCTGAAATTGAATGCGACGTTTGCCAATAAGCCGGCCGGCCTTTCGCTAAGTGCGAATCAGGTCCAAATTTCACCTGAAAACATTGATATTGCAGGCTCTCAGGACGTCCTTACAACACTTGCAGGCAAATTTAACCTTGACCCGATTGATTTTTCTTCGATAAGCCCTACGCACAATACGTTCGATGCAAATATCAGTCTGCCTGCTACATGCAAAAACCTGAGCAATATTCCAACGGCAAAAGTTACGTTGAACCTCACTAATATGGCAACAAAGCAGGCAACGGTGTCGTCATTCAATGTGAAAAACCTTCCGGCAAATGAAAATGCCTCTGTAGATACAACAAGCCTTAAGGTTATGGCTGTTGGTCCACAGGATGAAATATCTTCTTTGAATGATTCAAGTGTTATAGGAAGCGTTGACCTTTCGAGCAAGGAGAATTTTACAGGTAAAACCGAAATGCCGGTTAAATTTACTGTGAGCAGCTCTTCGGGCTGCTGGGTATATGGAAGCTACATGGTTACTGTGAATGTAACGAAGAAGGGCCAATAAGCAGAAAAATATAGGAGGCTTATTAAAATGTCAAAAATTGAAGAAGTGCGCGCTGAAATGGTAAAAGCCATGAAAAGCGGCGATAAAGCGCGGAAAGATGTGCTGTCACTTTTGCTTTCAGACCTTAAGGCCAAGTGGGTGGACAAGCATGAAGATTTGACGGAGGAAGAAGAAAATTCCGTCATCAGCAGAGAAATCAAACAGACGAAAGAAAGCATTGAAACGGCCCCCAAAAACAGGACCGACATCATTGAAAAAAACAAATTTGCGCTTTCGGTACTGCAGGAGTTTGCTCCAAAAGAGATGAGCGAAGAAGAGATTAAGTCGCTGCTTGGCGGCGTGCTTGCGCAACTGGGAATTGAAAAACCTGTTCCAAAAGATAGAGGCCGGATCATGAAGGCTTTGATGCCTCAGGTAAAAGGCAGGGCAGGCGGCGCGGCCGTAAGCCGCATTGTATCTGCAGCATGCAGCGGAAAATAATCAAGCTTATGGTTTAAGTGATGCTGTAACAGGCGATGTAATGCAGGGCTTGAAATAAAAATAAAAAGATGAAAAGATGCGCCTTAAACTGGGTATTAAAGCCAATTTAAAGCGCATTTTTTGAAATACTTTTTTATGTTTGCACTGCAAACAGCGTCAGCACATTTTACTTTCCTTTCATATACTGATATCAGCAGTTAAATCATCGAAAGAAGAAACGGTGAGAAATATGCCATATTCAACAAGGGAATTGCTGGCACGCCTTATTATGTGCGAAGCAGGCGGTGAAGGTGATAATGGCATGTATGCGGTCGCGTCCGTTATTGTAAACAGGACAAATGTACCTTATGGGGAATTTTTAAGGGTAAGCAACGGCGGAGATATGCGTGCCATTATCCAGCAGCCGGGGCAGTTTACATGCATGATGGATACGGTAGGCGGCACATATAACCCGCAGAATATTTATAATATGGACCCGCAGGATATCCATTACCATATTGCCGACTGGGCTCTTGCAAACAATACGCTGGGGGCTGTTGGAAACTCCCTCTTTTATTTTAATCCGTTTCAGCCGACATGTATTCAGTATTTTCCACCCGGCGGTGTAGGTACGTTTTTCACACGTTTAGGCAAACACTGCTTTTATGCGCCGACAAAAAAATATGCGCAGACATAAGGGGGAATTTTCAGATGGATTCACAGATTTCATCTTTCAGAGCTTCGTATGATGTTAGCAAGCCAAAGGCCGATTCGGCTCAACAGCCTGTTCCGCTGATTAACGGCCTTCAGGCGCTTACGGATACATCGGGAATGCTGCAGCCGCCGGGCAGCGAAACCGCGCCTATTACGGATTTATCCATGCCGCAGGCAATGACTTCGGAAAGCATGCAGTACCTGAACGGTTTCCTGCGCACGCAGATTGGAAACAGGGTCACGGTGAACTTTTTAATAGGAACAAACACTTATATTGATAAATCAGGCAAGCTTCTCGCGGTTGGCGCAAATTATATTGTACTGCAGGAAGCTATGACTGATGACCTGCTGGTGTGTGACTTTTTCAATATTAAATTTATTACCATATACAGGTAAATCACAGATTGCCATTTGATTTTTTGGACTTTCACGGCCGGCTGTGCTAAAATCAGTCAAGAATATAAAAGCGGGGGAAAATTTATGGGCAAAAAAATAAAAAATATGGAGATCAGCAAAAATGGGGAAGTGGCTTTTTTAACTTTTCCGTCATTTTCTGCTTATCCGTTTGTCCGCCATGCGTTTTCCACACGCCTTGGCGGAGTGAGCAAAAACGAGTTTTCATCTATGAATCTTGCATTTCACCGCGGTGACCCAGATAAAAATGTGGAAGAGAATTACAGGCGCTTTTGCGGTGCCGCAGGCTTTGACTATAATACCCTTGTTTCATCTGCACAGGATCACCACACTTTTATCCGGCGTGTAAGGCATGAACAGTACGGCACGGGAATCTGGAAGCCCAAAGACATGGAGAGCGTGGATGGCCTTATTACAGATGAGCCGAATGTAACGCTTGTGACACATTATGCCGACTGCGTGCCTGTATTTCTTCTCGACCCCCAAAAACATGCCATAGGCCTTGTACATTCGGGATGGCGCGGCACGGCGGCAAAAATTGCCATGGAAGCCGTTAAAGCAATGGAGCGTGAATTCAGAACATGCCCCGATGACCTTATTGCGGGAATTGGACCATCTATCGGGCCATGCTGCTTTGAAGTCGATAGGCCGGTTCGGGACAGATTCGCGGCGCTGACGGAACTGCACACGGAAAATTTTATCCATGAAGACGGAGGCGGAAAGTACCATATTGATTTATGGGAAACAAACCGCCGCATCTTAATGGAAGCAGGTGTTCCGGAAAAATCCATCACCATAGGCGGCATCTGCACAAAATGCCATTCAGACCTCCTGTTTTCACAGCGCGCGATGGGAAACAGGCGCGGCGGCCTTTCGGCTTTTATGGAGCTGGTGGATGCAGGATGACAATAGAACACTGCACACTCTGCCCACGCCGCTGCGGTGCGCGGCGTAAACCTTCCTGCGGCAATGGAAGGTGCGGCATGGGAGCGGATGCTGTCGTTGCGCGCGCTGCACTTCATTTTTGGGAAGAGCCATGCATAAGCGGAAAAAGCGGCTCCGGAGCTGTTTTCTTTACTGGCTGCCCACTCGGCTGCGTATTTTGTCAGAACTATGAGATAAGCTCGGAAAGGAAGGCAGGCAAAGCTGTCTTTCCTGAAAAGCTTGCTGATATTTTTAAAGATTTGGTCAGGCAAGGTGCTAACAACATCAACCTTGTTACGCCGACGCATTTTGTACCGGCCATTATTGAGGCGCTTTCAATTTGGAAACCGCCGGTTCCTGTTGTGTACAACTGCGGCGGCTATGAGAATGTGGAGACGCTGAAAATGCTTGAAGGCCATGTCGACATTTATCTTCCCGACTTTAAATATGCGGAAAGCGGCCTGGCTGCAGAGCTTTCAGATGCCCCGGATTACCCTGAAATAGCAGAGAAGGCATTGGCGGAAATGTTCCGCCAGACTGGCCCGGCCGTGATTGACAGCAGCGGGATGATGAAAAAAGGCACAATGGTGCGCCATCTCATTCTGCCGGGCCATACACGTAACTCGATTGCCGTGCTTAACTGGCTCGCTGAGCATTTTCCACATGGTGTGCCGGTAAGCCTGATGGCACAATACGTGCCTTGCGGGCTTGCATCAGAACACCCTCCGCTTGGGCGCAGTATAACAAGACGGGAATATGAAAAAGTGCAGGATCATCTTTTCACCCTTGGCCTTGAAGGCTATGTGCAGGACAGAGAATCTGCCAGCAAATCATATATACCGAAATTTGATCTCAGCGGTGTTTCCTGAGAAACTAAAAGCATGATAAAGCCCGCTGTTCCATATATTCATTTGGAGGCGGGTATTTTTATGTTCGTTTCTTTTCGTCTGAAGAGGACATATCTTTTCGCTTTATGTGCGGCTGCGGCGATAGCTGCCGTTGTATGGACTTTCGGCCACACGTCAAAAACAGCGGCGGTATCAGCAAAAAATACACAGGACAGCGTCCGGCTCCCAATAATAATGTATCACAGCATACTTAAAGATCCGAAATATCACGGAAAATATGTTGTCTCACCGCAGACTTTTGAAAGTGACATTTGCTTTCTGCAGAAGAACGGTTATGAAACGGTAGGCGTAAGTGATGTCGTTGATTATGTCAAATACCTGAAGCCTCTCCCTGCAAAACCTGTAATGCTGACTTTTGACGATGGGTATTATAATAATTACCTTTATGCATACCCGTTAGCAAAAAAATACAATGTAAAAATAGTGATTGCACCGGTTGGCTATTATACTGATGTCTATGCGGAAAAAGATGCCGATCACCCAAACTATTCATACCTTACATGGGGAGAGATGGCTGAAATGATGTCTTCAGGTCTTGTGGAATTTGAAAACCACAGCTATAACCTCCACTATTCTAACAAAAAAGGCAGCAGGCTTGGTGCAAAAAGACTTCCGGGGGAAAGCAGGTATTTATATGATTCCATGCTTAAAAATGACCTCGGGAAAATGCAGGAGCGCATGAAAGAAAAAACCGGCTGCGTTCCTTTAGCTTTCGTTTATCCTTTCGGCGCTTTCAGCAATGAGTCAGTCCATGTTTTAAGGCAAATGGGATTTCAGGCGACTTTTCTTTGCACGGAAAAAATCAACCTCATAACGCACAGCAAAGACTGCCTTTATTCGCTTGGGCGTTTTCTAAGGCCGTCCGGCCCTTCAAGCACGTCTTATTTTAAAAAAGTGGGCATATGCGCTAAGCCTTAGACTTGCGGAAAATAACTTTTTGGAAAAAGTGGTAGAGTACAGGCATAAGGAAAGTGGTAAAAAGCATGAGTACTATGAGGACAGCAAGCATAGGCAATGTGACAGGTATGATTTCAAATAGATTTGGAAATTTTATAAGTGCTGCCACAAAGAGAAAAGCCATGGATACGAAAAGGACAGTATGCCGTTTGTTGAAAGGGCGGCAAACCTGAAACAGGACAAACAATTCGGTATAGCCTGTAAGAATGACAGCCATGGTGGAAATCTCTTTGTCGGTGAAACCAAGGAACATTGAGACAGCGGAAAGGAGAGCAATATTGATTGTAAGGGCGAAAGACCCGGGCAATGACTTTTTAAGCACATTGACAATAAATTTTCCATGTATGCGCTCACAATTTGGCTCCAGCGCAAGGAAGAACGATGGAATTCCGATTGAAACGGCGTTTATTAGCGTGAACTGGATTGGTTGGAATGGATAGTTGCACGATACAAAAATAAAAAAGACGGCCGTCAGTGCTGAGAAAATAGCTTTGACAAGAAAAAGCGTTGCTGAACGCTGCAAATTGTTGATGCAGCGGCGCCCTTCGTCAACAATGCGCGGCATGCTGGAAAAATCAGAATTGAGCAGTACTATGTTTGAAACTGTGCGTGCGGCATCACTTCCTGATGCCATTGCAATGCTGCAGTCACTTTCTTTTAAGGCAGGCACATCGTTTACACCGTCACCGGTCATGGCTACAATATGATTTTGGCTTTTAATGGCCTTTACAAGCTGCAGCTTCTGCTTTGGCGTAACGCGGCCGAAAACCGTGTACTTTTCAGCCGCAGCCTTTATGCTTTCATCTGTTTTAAGCGTTGAGGCATCAACGTAGCTGACCGAATTTTCAAGTCCGGCCTTTTCTGCAATATTTGCGACAGTTGCGGGACTGTCGCCCGATATCACCTTGAGGTTGACGCCCTGATGGCGGAAATACTTAAGCGTTTCCCGCGCATTAGGGCGTATCCTGTCACTCAGAATGACAAGTGCGAGCGGTATTGTCCCGTTCGAGTCGACTATATCTGCAGAAAGGCTTTTAACTTTTGCCAGCAGCAGGACACGCTGGCCGCGCTTTGCGTATTTTTCTGCCTGCGGTTTTATAATTCCGAAGTGCTCCCGCATGATAAATTCACCTGCGCCGAGCACATAGCTTCCCGCTTGCTGAAAACAGGCACCGCTCCACTTGCGTGCAGATGAAAAAGGGACAGTCTTTTCACATTTCCAGTCAGGCGGGTTTGGAAAAGCCTCTTTCACGGCATTCATGGTTGGAGTTGCGTCGTCGAGAGATGCAGAAAGCGCGGCAAGGATTTTTTCGATTTCCGCTTGATTTTGGCCGCCGAGAGGAACAATGCTGTCTGTCTGCATTTTTCCTTCAGTGATGGTACCTGTCTTGTCGAGGCAAAGCGTATCCACACGTGCGAGCATTTCAATGGAATACAGTTCCTGTACAAGCGCTTTATGGCGCGAAAGACGTATAACCCCTACGGCAAGCACTACACTTGTAAGAAGTACAAGCCCTTCGGGAATCATGCCGATAAGTGCCGCCACTGTGCTTACAATTGCGGAGCTGTAGCTCTGGTTTGAAATAAATACCTGCTTGTAAAAAAGTACTGCTCCAATTGGAATTATGGCGATGCCGGCAAACTTTATAATACGGTTTGTCCATGTCATGATTTCGGAGTTGGGCTTTTTGATATATTTTGCGCTGGCGGTTATTTTTGATGTATAATTTTCTGCACCTATATGCTCAACTTTGGCATGGCATTTTCCGCTCACAAGAAAGCTACCGCTCAGAAGCGTGCTGCCGGAAGCCTTCGACACTGGATCGGACTCGCCTGTAAGCAGTGATTCATCAACTTCGCACTGGCCCTCCATTATAATGCAGTCTGCAGGTACCTGATTGCCTGCAGAGAGGTATATAACGTCGTCGAGCACAATGCTGCCAACAGAAATTTCCTCTTCTTTTCCGTCACGGATAACATGGGCTTTTGGTGTAGAGATGAGGGAAAGTTTATCTATGGCTCTTTTGGCCCTGACTTCCTGTATTATGCCAATCATTGTGTTACAGATTATAACACCCATGAACAGCAGGTTTTTGTATGAGCCGACTGAAATGACGAGAGCGGCAAGGATGCAGTTTAGTATATTAAAAAAAGTAACGACATTATCGCGTATTATTTGAGAAATGGATTTTGTTTTGATCTCATCTGTGCCATTTACAAGCCCGGCACGCGTACGGCTTGCGGCCTGCTCAGCTGTGAGGCCTGACACATAGTTTGGATGAAAACGCTCAAAATATGTCTGCGGCTTTTTCTGCATACTGCACTCCTAAAAATGTTTTAATGGAAATAAAAAGCAGTGTTGTCAGTGCTTTTTCAATTTTATTAAGGCTTGATCTAATAACATAGGATTAGCACTTTATATAATAAATAATATTATTATATATGAAAGCTGAGCCAAAATAAAGGCAATTTGCTTATCAATTCAAAATGCGTTCATTATTTTCATCAATTTGCACAATTTTGGCATTGCTAATCTGATGGTTTGAGAAGGTATTTATCTTGTTTCCGGTAATCGATGTGATATAATGTACCTCTGGGCTATGTCAGTAGATTTATTATGTGTTATAGTTTACCTTTGTGTGAAAGTTGAACAGACCGGCAGAATTTGAATTTTTGCTTTGCGGAGAGGAGTGATCCCTATTATTCAAGTTTTGACTTCTTGGCGTTCAATATTTTCAAAGCTTTTCAGTAAACAGGAAATGACGCAGAGCGAGATTAATTATGCCATTGTTCTGCTTTTTACAATTTCAATTTTTCTTCCATACTTTTTCAGCATAGCTACAGTTGCCTGCATTGCGTTCATGACGATGGTGAAGTACCATGTTCGCACAAAGGCCTTCGATGCTCCATACACAAAGTTGATTTTTGTATTTTTAATTGGTTCTTTTTTTGTTGCCGCTATCTATAACAACTACAGAGGTATGATGGATTCGCTCCTTATTTATGCAGTTGTTACATCCGGCTTATATTTTCGAAGCATAATGACACGCGATTTATTTGACTTTTCTATGGACAGTGCTTGTGCGGCGAGTGTTGGGTGTGCAATAGTTGCCATAATCCAGAAAATTTTGGCATACACTGTTTTTAAAGCACCATCTTACCGTCCCACTTCTGACTTTGTCAATGCCAATTTTTATGGCATGATGATTGAATTTGTTATCTTAATTGCCGTTTACCGCATTTTTACGAATCCGCGGAAAATTTCATTTTATAGTGCTGTCATAAGCTTCAATTTTGTAGGGCTTTACCTTACGGCAAGTTGCTCCTCATTTGTGGCAATGGTATGTGCTGTTTCTGTGATATTGATTTATAAAAAAGACAAGAAAATTGCGAGAAGGTTTTTCGGAGCAATTGCGGTGTGCTTGGCTTTATTCTTTGTTTTCCCGGCTTTGATGCCAAGGTCTGCCGACGCGCTTGAGACAACGCTTGCGCAGCGCCTTTCCATTTGGAGCACTTCATGGAAGGCATTTCGCCAAACACCGGTGTTTGGGCGCGGTGCGATGGCATACCAGATAGTTTGGCAGCAGTTTGACGGCTATAAAACGTATCATTGCCACAACTTGGTGTTAGATACGCTTTTAAACTTTGGTGTAGTCGGATTGCTTGCTGTTGGTGGTTATATTTGGGCACAGCTCCACCTTACTGTTTTGAAATTCCGCTATCATATATGCCGTGACATGGATGTGCTTGCATTTGCTGCTTTAACTGCGGTTCTTGTGCACGGCTTTACTGATGTTACAATTTTGTGGATACAGACAGGTTCGCTGTTTTTCCTGATGGTATCATCCATGGGAATCGATTCTGCATACCTGAGCGAGAGGATGCGCCCGCGCTTTTACTTCAAGGGCACACGGAAATCTTCTGCACAGGCGGTGTACATGAAAAATTGACGAAAATTTAAATCTGTGCCATTAAAAGTCCTCCGCTGTCTGGAAAACAGGTGGAGGATTTTTGATTAAATGTAAGAAAGCGAGGAGATGAAATTTTGAAAAAAATTATCAGGGCGAACATGTCAACAGCCGGTGCAAAGGAAATTGCAAAGTCTCTTGTTGAGTACTCAAAAATGGAAAAATATATTTTGCTTTCCAAACTCAAAACACGCGAAAAGGGCCTTGATTTCGTAGATGTCGAACTCCTTTCCAAGCAGTATCCAAGCAACGAAGTTTCCCATGAAAAGCCAAAGCCATGGTATGAACAACTCGCGAAGGCTTTTATAAATCCGTTTACCCTTGTGCTGTTAGTTATTGCTGTAGTTTCGTTTTTTACATCCTATGTTATGGCTCAGCCAGGTAAAAAAGATCTTTCTGCCGTTATTATTATAATTGTACTTGTGCTGATAAGCGGGGGCCTGCGCTTTTTTCAGGAGTTCCGCTCAGGAAAAGAAGCAGAAGGCCTGCGCACGCTTGTAAAAACTACAGCAACCGTGATACGCAGGGAAAACGGCAGAGAGGAGATCAATATGGCTGACCTTCTGCCGGGCGATATTGTTGTCCTCTCTGCTGGTGATATGATTCCGGCGGACGTACGTATCCTGAAGGCTAAAGACTTGTTCGTAAGCCAGTCTGCTCTGACAGGTGAATCTGCGATGGTTGAAAAATTTGCTGATGCCGATGACTCAGCCGATGAAGGTAATCTGTTCGACCTCAAGAATATCTGTTTCATGGGCACGAATGTTGTGAGTGGCTCTGCAATGGCTGTTGTTCTTGCGACGGGGGATAGAACGTATTTCGGAAACATGGCCAAAGCCCTTTCAGGCCAGCGGGAACCTACAAGCTTTGACCGCGGAGTCAACTCGGTCAGCTTTCTTCTAATTCGCTTTATGTGTGTGATGGTGCCTATCGTTTTCTTTATAAATGGCTTAACAAAACATGACTGGCTGCAGGCTTTGCTGTTTGCAATTTCTGTTGCAATCGGCCTGACGCCGGAGATGCTGCCGATGATTGTAACAACTAACCTTGCCAAAGGTGCGGTCAGCATGGCGCACCAGAAAACGGTGGTTAAGCACTTGAATTCCATTCAGAATCTTGGCGCTATGGATGTTCTGTGCACTGATAAGACAGGCACATTGACGCGCGATGAGATTGTAATCGAACATCACCTAAATATCAAAGGTGAAGAAGATTTACGTGTACTAAAATACGCATATCTCAACAGTTACTTCCAGACCGGGCTAAAAAATCTTATAGATATTGCCGTTATTGACAAAGCGACGGAAAAGAGCATAACGTATCTCAACAATGAATTTCAAAAGGTAGACGAGATACCGTTTGACTTCACACGGCGGCGTATGAGCGTCGTGCTGAAAGACAGAGAAGGAAAGACCAAACTGATTACAAAGGGTGCTGTGGAAGAGATACTGCAGATATGCACAAACTGCGAGTACGGTGATGAGATCCTTCCGCTCACTGGTGAGATACAGACAAGAGTTAAGCAGATGGCCTCAAAGCTAAATGCGGAAGGTATGCGAGTGATTGCCGTAGCATCTAAGGACAGCCCGTCTGCAGAAGGTGTGTTTGGCGTAAAAGACGAGAGCAATATGACTCTGATAGGCTACCTTGGGCTTCTTGATCCACCGAAAAAATCAGCAGCAACAGCAATTAAGGCGCTGAAACATTATGGTGTGCAGGTTAAAGTCCTAACGGGCGACAATGAAGCAGTAACAAAGAAAATCTGTGATGAAGTTGGCTTGCCTTCAGACCATATTCTTCTTGGCTCTGAAATTGAGGATATGAAAGAAGAAGAGCTACAGAAACGTGCAGAAAACACGACAATTTTTGCAAAGCTTTCACCATTGCAAAAGGCGCGCGTTGTGCAGACTCTGCAGAAAAATGGCCATACAGTTGGATTTATGGGCGATGGTATCAACGATGCCCATGCATTAAGCAAAGCGGATGTTGGCATTTCAGTCGATACGGCAGTAGATATTGCCAAGGAAAATGCAGATATTATACTTTTGGAAAAAGACTTAAATGTCCTTGAACGCGGCGTTGTTGAAGGAAGAAAAATCTTCGGGAATATCATCAAATATATTAAGATGACCGTAAGTTCCAATTTTGGGAATATGCTGTCGGTGCTTGTTGCAAGCGCATTTCTGCCGTTCCTTCCGATGATGCCTGTTCAGTTGCTTGTACTTGACCTTATGTATAATATTTCTCAAATTTCAATTCCGTGGGACAATATGGATGAAGAGTATCTGCTGGCTCCACGAAAATGGGATGCTTCGGGGATAGGTAAATTTATGCTGTGCATTGGGCCTGTAAGTTCGGTTTTTGACATTGCCACTTATCTTGTGATGTGGTTTGTTTTTGGGTGCAATACGGCGTCAAATCCGGCTCTTGTTGCAATGTTTAATGCCGGCTGGTTCGTAGAAAGCTTGATTTCACAGACGCTGATTATTCATTTGATACGTACGCCCAAAATCCCGTTTGTTCAAAGCCGCGCTGCGAAACCTGTTGTAATCCTTACGACTGTTATTATGGCAGTTGGAATCTTTATACCGTTTACTGCGATTGGATCTTATCTTGGTTTTTATCCTCTTCCGGGCCGCTATTTTGGCTGGCTCGCAGCAGTCGTTTTGTCTTATATGGTTTTGCTGCAAATTGTAAAAACAATTTATATCAAAGTAAACCATTCATGGCTATAAATAAAGCTTTTCCTTGCAATTGCTTCCGCGGCATGGTATAATATACAATGTTGCGGGAGCAGCTTTTTATATTTATGGGCCTGTAGCTCAGCTGGGAGAGCGTTCGGTTCGCATCCGAGAGGTCGACGGTTCGATCCCGTTCAGGTCCACCATGTATGAGGAAGTCTGTAAAAAGATT
>DHSD01000016.1:22451-24414 GCA_002411365.1 Ruminococcaceae bacterium UBA5295 | reverse complement strand
CCTCATTTTTTTGCTCTCATGCCGTGCGTACAAGCGCCGCGTCTTCAGCCTTTACGCTCTCATTAGACTTCACGCCGCAGAAACTTTGGAACTCGTCAAAGGAGACGTTGAAGTCTACTTCGATATTGTAGTCCCTGCCGACGCGGACGGCCTTGATAAACTGTGACACGATCATTTTCTTTGCCGCGAAAGAGCTTTTGTCGTATAGGTCCGCCCAACTCAGCAACCGGTCATACTCACGCTTTCGGTTTTCCGAGGTTTCAAGCAAGGCTTTCAATTCTTGGTCCGCCGCATCCAAGGTGGACCCGGCATCTTTGATCTGTGCTTCGGTGTCTGCGACCATTGTGTTCAGTAAATCAACGCTCATCCTGCTCTCGCCGCGAATGGCTTTGAGAGTCTCGCTTTTATAATCGTCGAGTTCTTTCTGCTTGTTCAGCAGATGCGCTTTTGCCATTTCGTACTTTGACTTTGCCAGTTCAATATCCATCTCATGTTGGCTGGAGAGGATCTCTGATTCCGACGCTGCTGTGATTTCAGAGAATTTCATGCGGATGAGTTGATCGATTATCGCATCGACTTTCTTTACGGAATAACCAGACTGTCCTTCACATTCCACGGGGTGTCGAACATTGTAGTGACATTGATACCTCATCCGGATTTCTTTCTGGACGGTGCCGTCCGGCATCTTTTTTTCTCCCGCTGGTTGTCAGCGTGAGCCGGTTGCCGCAGTGGGCACAGAAAATATTTCCCACCAGCAGGGACTTTCCTTTGCAGTTGAACGGAACCGAACTGTGGGGCTGGGTTCGCTGTCGCATGATTTCCTGCGCGTGGGCAAACACATCGTCGTCGATAATCCGCAGCTCGTCGATATACCGTGACTGGCTGTCGCCGTTTTTGAGAATGCCCGTGTACATGACATTTTTGATAATACGGTTCAAGCTTGTGTTGGGGAATCCTTTGCCGTCTCTGCTTTTGATACCATCGTCATGTAGAAAACGGCACAGGCGCTGTGCTCCAAATCCTTCGTCAACGTACTTATGGAAAATCAGGCGGACGATCTCGGCCTCGTTTTCATCGACAGCCAGATCGTAAACTTCACGATTGCGCTTGTTGACACGGCCTCGCTTTACAAGTCGGTATCCGAACGGAATGGAGCCGCCGGTGTATAATCCTTCCTCGGTAAGCTGTCCCAACCTGGTCTTGACACGAACGGAAGTTTTTAGACTTTCGCCGGAAACCTGCCAGTAACGAATGTAATTCGTCAGCTTGTCCACATGCGTATCAAAGCGTTGCTGGCCTTCTTTGGCGCTCCACACTTCAATCCCGTTCCTGACAAACCATTCTACGACAAAAGGCGTTTTGTCCTCGCGGCGGCCAAGACGGTCGAACATGAAAACCAGAAGAATATCGAACTTTTTCAGAGCAGCTGCCTGTTGGATTTCCCGAATAGCATCCCGGCCTTTTGCCGAGACCTTAAACCCCGACACGCCTTTCTCACTGAATTCCTTGATGATTTCCCATCCCTGACCGGTGGCAAAATCCCGGCAGTATTCTTTCTGCATCGGGATGTCGTCTTTTTTCCACCTGACCTTTTGTGGAGACACGGTATAAGCAGTAAACTCTCTCCTTTTACGACATAGCGGTATTTCCTTTCTGGTATCCGGAGAGATTCCTGCTATTTGTGCATTTTCAGTTTTCAAGGTGCAAGTTCATGACCTTATTGTCTCACATAGGATACCGGATTGTCCAGTTTGCGGTAATTAGCCTGTCAAAGAATTCAAATATGCGCTTTTCAGGATGCTACGAACATTACGACAAGGATACACTATCGATTGATACTTTGAATAAGCGCAATCAGCAGCAGACATGATAATTACCTCCTAATCCATAAATTTATGATCGGCATTACAGGAATTGGCTGGCCCTACAAAGCAGTGTCGGCCCATGATCTCTAATGCCGATA
>DHSD01000016.1:12286-22183 GCA_002411365.1 Ruminococcaceae bacterium UBA5295 | reverse complement strand
GTCTGTGGGAGGCCGTGTAGAAGTATCATTGATTCCCGCGTGTGTCATCGCGCCAGGCTTGCCAAAGTCGTGTTGGAAAGTGCGTAGATCGCTCTTGCCTCTGTGGTCATCATCGCGTCGCCTCTCCTGTCGCTTACCGCTTCTCGCGGTTACGCAGGGAATGTACCTGAAATACCGTATATTCAATTTTCAAGGTGCAAATTTATGGGGAAAATAATATTCTTCATAAACCATTACATTTTTAGGTGAAATGTAAAGCCTAATCGAGATTATTTTTTTCAAGATACAGCTTCAAACTGTTCAATCCCCGTGTAATGGATTGGCCGACGGTAATCCTGCTGACATGCTCTGCCTTGGCGATTGCGGATTTGCTTAACCCGAAAAAATAATGGGAATAAATGCGTTGTGCTTGCTTATCCGGCAACAAAGCAAGAGCGGAATAGAGTTGTTCCATTGTCACTTTACGCTCGTAGAGTTCGTCGGGAAGCATGTTCACAGACAAAATATCATGCTGAATTCCATCGTCTCGGTCGAGGGAATAATAGGCTTTATGCCGGTATGTTCTCATACGATAAGCAGCTTCGCTTCGAGCAAATTCCTTTAACAGGGTAGCAACTTCGTCAGGAACGTCAATGAAGTTGTCGGACGTATAAAACGGATAGTAATCCCGAAGGTTGATTTTTTTCATTGTGATTCCTCCATTTTGATTTTTAACGTGGATAAACGAAAATCAAAATGAGGGAGGTGGAGACCGGCAGCTGGGACGTGAGGCTAATAGAAAAATGCCAAGTGGAAGATTCCACAAGGCATCTGGATACTCACAATTTTTATTATTGTAAACCACTACTACTTCCAAAAGGATAGAAGTATATATCGAAAAGTACAGATCCTTTTGACGCATTATCTCAGATTTCTGCAAAACGAAGAACGTTTATATCTACCTGTTATGCTAAGTCACATATCAGTGAATTAATCATGCAAATCAAGGCTACCTGAAAACTTGTTGTACCTTTACCACTTCGAGAATCTTTGTCATACAAAACATGGAATACATGCTAGATGCTCACCTATTTAAACACCCGGATAGAATAGAAATGAAGATTTGATGCTATCCAGAAGGGTAGTAAAAGGGCCAAAATATCCGCCCTGTGTTCGGCCGGTCCGTAAACGCGGGTATTGAACGCAGGACGGTAATGGGATTTCAAGTGGAGTCACCTCCAAAAAGGCATAATAAAAGCCCTGACTTTATGCCAGAGCTTTAAAAATATTTTAGGCCTTGTTTGAAAAATTGAGAGATATGTGCTACTTCAACAAAATCATGATAGCGGCAAGATAAACAAAAGCCAGAAACGAAGTATCCAACTTGTCAAATCGTGTGGCCATTTTTCGAAACCACTTAATCTGATGAAAGAAGCATTCAATTAGATGGCGCCCTTTGTAGAGAACCCAGTCGCAGCGCCATGGATTCCCTGTATTGGCTTTTGGCGGAATAGTATATTCGCTGCCTTGATGTTGGATATAATCCAGTATTTCACCCGTCCCATATGCTTTGTCGGCAAGAACATTACTCTGAGAAATATCAACGTGAGAAAGTACATCAACAGCTGCTTTTGAATCGTTTATGTTTCCAGCTGAAAGCTGAAAATATAATGGGTTCCCCAGTCCATCCACAACAGCGTGAATTTTGGTATTCAGTCCACCTTTGGTGCGTCCAACTGCCTTATCAGCCGTTTTTCCCCCCTCCATTTGCACTTTGATGCACTTTGACGCAGGTAGAATCAATGCTGATGTTCTCCATATCAGCGTCTGAAGAAAGAGCGCGGAAAACTTTTTCCAGAATGCCATTATCCCGCCACTTTGCAAATCTCGCATATACCGTCTGCCATGGCCCATAGCAGGAAGGCATTTCTCTCCATTGCGCACCACTTCTGGCGATCCACAGCATCCCGTTCAACATATTGCGGTTGCTCTTTGCCAGACGTCCGCGTTTTCCTGTCCTTTCAGGTGGAAAAAACGTTTGAATCTGTTCCCATTATTTACTTGTTATTTCATAGCGTTTCATACTTATTTTTCAAACAAGGCCTAGCAAATATTAAATTTTTAATTGTCATCTGCGTTGTAATTGTAGACAAATAGGGCCAACCTGTTCATTGAACAGGTTGGCCTCTTTTCGGTTACCGTAAATATCGATCAACTAAATTTATTCAAAATTGCCATATAACCAAGATTCGTTGCTACCAGTAAGTCGATAATTTAAATTAGCTGTATCTTGGTCCAGATAAGCTCCATTTTGATATTTTTCTAAGACAATTGTGATATGTCCCCACGAGTCAGTGGCTGGAGAACCAATTTCCGAACGTGGAATCACAAGCTCAATGCCACCAGTCGAAGTATCCCATTGGGGTGCAATAACAGATGATATCGTTTTGCTTAACGACCAACTTCCGCCAGAAACAGTGTACTTATTATAAGAAGAATCCGTATTGCTCCGGGTAAACAAATATGCCATGTTCCTTCCAAGAGCAGTTCCATGAATGGTACTTGTTGTTGTATTGGATCTGTTACTGTAATCTTCTGTGTAAACACTGACTTTAAAATCGTTCTGTGAGGAGTTGGGGAGAGAGCCTGCCTCGTTGTTAATTCTGATATAAATATTATTCGAATCATTGCTTATGTAAACTTTCTTGATATCTGTCTGGCTGTCTGAAACAGTGGTGTCGTTTGGAGCATCTACATAATATGGAATATATTGATACTGACTCCAGTCTGCGCTTGCTCCATTAGTGACATTGATGGATTTGTAGCACCCGGAATTATTTTCAGAAGAGTAAACTCTCATGTCATAGTTCTTTGAATAGGATAGACTTGCCAGGACGAACGAAGCTGCCGTGACCGGTTCACAGGCGGTACTTACACAAGGAGCTTCAGTAACATTGCTTGCGGATTCACCGGTCACCATCAATCCGGTGGCGGTTCTGTGTTTAAACCATTCCAGCATATTATAAGCTTTACTGGAGTTTCCAGAATAGATCTGGTAAACAGCGTCCCACATTGTCATCTGCGGCCATGATGGAGAAGCTTCCAGTGCTTCGTTGCCTCCTGGGCTCCACTGAGATGTGTAATAGAACGTATCACCTGAGTATCTTGGAAACCCATAGACATCATGTGCCAGATCTGTCTCAAGCTTTGATATATGGCTTTTGGCTCTGGAAGAGTTGACGTCAATCGCTCCTAAAGCAAACAGAATATTAGTAGAGGAATCTTCCAAAGTGTTATTGGAAAGATCAGCGTTAACGCATCTGTTGTAGTATCCATTTGTTGCATTCCAGAGCCCATGATTGCTGTCATCCCTGTTAATCGCAGTCAAAATGGTACTGCCAGCGCCATTATAACTATCTGTCAAAGCCGAGTTTCCCAAGGTAGAAGAGATTAAGGCTGCGCTTTTCAGACCCATTGCATAAGCCGCTTGCGTGTAGGTGTAATATTCAGACGTATCGCCCTCTTCCCAGATGCTTTTATCTACTGGCCCAAAACCAGTACTCTGACTGATATTGTTCATAATGTAGTTTGCTGAATTTTTTACTGCAGGATACAAGTCTGATAAGAATGTCTGATCACCCGTGAGTTTATAGTGCTGATATATACCGATCAGAAACATGCCAATAGAATCATTCTCCGGTTCCACAAAATTCTGGTTGGCATTGTCCCACAACCCATAGCAGGTATGGAAAGTGCCATCTGAATTTTGTCGTGCTGCAAGCCATTTCCAGTAGCTTTTTGCTTCATCGGTAAACCCGGCTGCATCCAGTGCCATGGCGGTTACAGCAGAGTCTCTAGACCATACTTTATACTTGTAATTCACTGGATTTGTCGTTGCCGGCATTGCTCCGTCGGCTACTGAACCTCCTGGACGAATCGCGTTCTTAATCATGACTAGATTTCTTTTGTAAATTGCAGTCAGATCGGAATCAGAAAAGGATGGAATGGTTTTACCGCTAAACCAATTTTGATAATTACTTGATGTTTCATCGAACCAATAGTTTCCGGTTTGAGCACTCACAGTATTGCATAATTCCTGAATGTTGCTTAATGTAGTACCGAGCCCCACATAAAAATAGACATACTTCGTACTACTGGCAGGAATTGTAACTGTTTGTTCAAATGCTGCGGAAACATCCGATGATGAAACACTCGAATTGTTTTTCAATGTACCGCTGTTGTCGAAAGTATACCAGGGGGAACAGGTTCGACTGGATGTACTGCTATCGGAATCATTAGCTGCCTGATAATAACTCGGGGTCGTAAATGCACCTAAAGCCAGGTATGGCTGAGAGGATGCGCTCAGATTGATAATAATTGCATTTCTGGAAGAGTCGTAGTTTGCTGAAACTGCATTCGACGAACTGTTATTCGGATACAGCATATCAAGAATACTGTACGTCATACTGGAAGAGCCTGAATTTTTCAACGCATAGCGTGTTACAATCAAGTTCTGGTTTGGAACGGTTGCATAGTCCCTAGATATTTCAACAGAAGGTTGAGTGTCGTTGTATTTCAAGTAATTGGTATGTAAAATGCCGCTTTCATCAAAATAAGCTTCAGAATCAAATTTATGAGGCTGATCGTATTTGACACCGTTAGTTTCATCACGGAAAAAAGAACTGTAATCCTGAATTTGATTCTGGGACCAGTTGCCCGAATATCTCAGTTCGGAAAGACGTGGTCCTTTTGCGCTTGATGTGTCGGTATCATATAGTTTGCTTGCCTGCCAAATCGACATCATATTGTCCCAATTTGATGTGTATAGGCTACGCACAGAAGCATGCTTAGGAGTCACAATCAGATTGTCAAGGTTAATGTACCCGTCTGAGCTTTTCTCAACCGCAACTTTTACCGTATGGGAACCAGAGGAAAGCGCTGTTCCCACATCCGTAGTATTCCATACATCCCAATTTCCGGTGTCGGCAAAGTAAGCATTACTGACGAAATTACCGTCCACGTAGATTTCACGAACGTTAGTTGAACCAGTGTAATTTGAGTAACGGAACCGGAGTGTGGTGTCTTCAGCAGTTGCTACATTAATGGTAAATTGAACGAAATCACCAATTTTTCCGAATCCATCGACAAAACCGGAACCAGTATAGCTGGTATGGTTTGTGTTTGTGGAAACGTTGTGTAATGATGCGGTCTCAGCCTCATATTGGCTTTGTGAATAAGTTTGAGCATGAGCTACTGACTTTGGTAACCAACTTAATCCTGTCAGCAAACTGAACACGAGTATTGCCGCGGTTACAGACCTTAGCCTTTGCTTGTTTGCCATTTTCATTTTCTTTTCCTCCCAATAAATTTTACTCAAAATGGATTTTATAAAACCATTTTGGCTCAACAGAGATTTGCCAAGCATTTTTTGAATTAATTTATTGTTAGGCTGTTAAGATTAATGACACGGCTATTCGGCAAATCAGTTAACAAACCAATGCTGATATAGCTACCCTAATTGAATTGTGTTGATTGTAACATTTGTTTTTATGGCACTTCCCACTTTATAAATCTGGTCGAATAGAAAAGCAATATTTCTTTGATATGAAACATGATCCAAATTTAAGAGATAGTATTATTAAGAGAACATATTTTGATCAAAATATGTCATGTGGAAGCTATTTAATGATTTTATTAGCTTAATTCTACATCGTCAATTTGGAGGTTAGCCCCGGTCGCGCTTTCATAAAACACAATATTAACTTGTCCATTCGTTACATCTATGGTACCAGATATTTTTGTATAACTGTTGTTGCTGCTTATATTTGTATAAATAGTACTGCCACTGAAATCAGATAGTTCCATCCTGCATAGTGTCGGTGTCCCAATATTTTGCTTAACATATGCTGTCACCGTATGTGTTCCATTTGAAACGCCGGTTACTGTCTGCTCAATTTTCTGCGTATATGCCGAGTCATTGTAGAAATAGCACTTATATTTGCCAGCTTCAACGTCTGAGGTATCGACTCCATAATTTGATCCTGTTAAAGTCCATCCGTCAATACTTCCTGTTTCAAACCCCTGATCTTCGATTCTGCCGGACGGTACAATTTGGACATCGTCAATTTGAAGATTGGTGTTAGCGGGGGCATCCTCATAAAAAGCAATGTTTGCCTTTCCGTTTGTGACGTCTATCGTTCCGGTGATTTCTTGATAAGCAGAGCTGTGGGAAATATCAGTGTATACCGTGGCACCGCCATAATCAGATAACTCCATTCTACAAACGTTTGGTGTCCCGGTGTTCTGCTTGACATAAGCCATAACCGTGTATATTCCATTAGATAGGCCAGAAACCGTTTGGCTCAGTTTTTGCTTATAAGCGGAAGTACTAAAAAAATAGCATTTATAGCTTCCATTGTAAACATCGCTTGAATCCACACCGTAATTCGAGCCTGTTGCTGTCCATCCGGAGATAGAACCGTCCTCGAACCCGGAATTAGCTATAGAACCAGTACTTGCAATTTGAACGTTATCAATTTGAAGGTTGGTATTAGCAGAAGCGTCCTCATAAAAAGCAATGGTTACTTTACCGTTTGTAATGTCAACAGTTCCACTGATTTTCTGATAAGCAGAGCCGTGGGAAATATCAGTGTATATTGCGGAACCACCATAATCAGACAGCTCCATTCTACAGGTGTTTGGAATCCCGGTATTCTGCTTGACATATGCGGATACTGTGTATTCCCCGTTCACAAGGCCTGTTATGGTCTGCGAGATTTTCTGTCTGTAAGCTTGAGTGCTCCAGAAGTAGCATTTATATTTACCAGTGTAGACATCATTGGAATCCACTCCAAAGTCAGAACCGGAGGCTGTCCAGCCAGTAATGTCGCCATTCTCAAAACCCGGATTGAATATACTCCCTGTCGCCACAGTCCCTTGTGTTCCTGATATCTTCAAGACCACACAACTGTGTGCAGCCAATGTCGTACTGTACGAAGACATGTTTCCAAGATCAACGTGTTCCCATAAGTCCCTAACAGCAGCAGTTCCGGTCAGCCCCAATACGGTTGAGAAATCTATGCTCCTTTTCTGTGGTGTCGATTCCCTGTTAAACAAACCGACGACCCAGGTTCCGTCTGAAAGCATGCCTTTCCATATCTGGCTGTTGACATTCGTCGGATCGGCGCTGATTGGCTTCGCAACAAAATTTGAAGACCTTAAGTTAAGCAGTTCGCTGTTTTGATAAATCCATGCACTGTTTCCAATGGTATCGTATTGATCGGCAATATCAATCGGTGCGCCGGACAAGGTGAACAAGGATACGGCAGATTTACGCTCTGCATCACTGTCAAAAGTATTTAACCTAAGCATATCCGCATCAGGAATCATTTTGCCCGCTCCGAAATACTGCGACCAATATATAAGTCCGTCAAAGGCGTTTGAGCACTGTGACCAATAGTTGTAATGCTCACCTCTGTTCAAGTCGCTGAACCTTTTCCATCCGCCGGTTCCGCAATCTTCGTTTACTCTGGCCATGTCGCCATAGTTCAATTCGGTTGTACCATTGTTATAAAGATTAGGCATTACGAGGCTTATCTCCATATCGTTTTCGGCGGCCTCATATATCCATTTTAATGCGGTTTCATATTCATCGGTTCCATGTGCCTTTCCTATTGTAGCACCGTGATCTGTTCCTGATTCGTACCACGATAAAAAATCAATCCGCAACATTTTTACACCGATTTTTTTAAAATAGTCTACATAACCTTTAATGTATTCTTCTGCTCCACTTTTGGTAACATCAACCCAGTATAAGGTCTTATCTCCATTACCGCCTGTATAATTAAACCTGTCTCCTGCCAAGTTGGATGGATTGGTCCCAGTATAGGAATATGCAGTATCAACAATGTCGCTCACCTTATAACTTGTTCCAACAACAGTTTTGCTGCTATCGGCGACCGCAGCAGGAGTAACCCATAAAGGATTATAATAGACACCAAGTTCCAACCCATCGTGATTGCAATAGTTGTATAAATCATTCCAAGTATAATCCCAATTGTCGTTATAGGATGTTACATAACCATTTGAGTTAGTATTTGTGGAATCCTCAATCCAACCGTCCGTGCAGACCATATTATAGCCATAAGGTTTATAATTCTCCGCAAACCAATCAACATTTTTCAGGAAGCGTGTTTGGGATATCGGAGCATTATTCTGATATGAATTTTCATAGCCACACCAATATAATGGTCCTATGCCTGATTTGGTATAGATGCTATCCCTTGCGTAACTGCGAATTATAAAACTTGGTACTGAAACTGCTAAAATCAAGGAAAATACCAGAAAGAAACGAATGAATTTTCCAGAGGTGTTATTTTTGTGAAAACAGATGCTTTTGTGGCATTTGCCAAAAAAATTCTTTTTCAACGCAATATTTCCTCATTAAAACATTAATCTTAGCCAATTACAGAACTTGAAAAGCATAGTAAATATATGGTCTTTGAGGTTCCCGGATATATCTGGCCTTCCGCCGTCCTTACGGTATAAATTCAAGGCAAAACAGCAAAATGCATAGAAGCATAAGAGAAAGCATACGTACGAAATACGAGAAAATGCTGCTGTTCGTTACTTACAAGAATGTGGTACTCTGCCATGAAGGGAACAGGTCTGTACTATTTTGTCTTTTATAATATCCCTCCTTTCAGCGCTAATCAGTCGGCTTGCAAGATATGCCATGAATAAGTGCGCGACATATCTGTGATTACAAAGAAAACTTATAGTTACTTCTTATCATATGCAGTCATTTTAATACAGTAAGCTGCAGTTCCCTTTTTCCCTCATAGTAGGCATTATTTTTATTGTCCACGGATATTTTTACGAAATGCTCCGGTTTATCGTAGTCTTTTTCGCAACCATCATCATCGTAATATAGATAATCGGCTTTTGTCTGGACGTTTCCAAGCAGGAAAAGTCTTTCAAAGTCAACCTTCGATACACTTTCACCGCCTTCGGAAAGAGGAATGATACAGTTTGGACGCAGAAAAAAAACGATTTCATCCATATCGATCGAAACGTAATGAAATCCGGCATCTATGTGCTCCGTGTGGACTTCTCTTCCAGAACGCATTCGAACCAACATCATAGGCTCCGGACAATAGACAGTGCGCCCTACTGCATTCTGTGTATATACCGGTGCAAGCATTAACTCGTTGCCAAGAAGAAGCTGGTCTTCAATCCGTGCGGCATATGGATCGTCTGGGTAGTCGAATGCAAGCGGCTTGAAATACAGATCGTCACTTAGTGCTGCTTTCATATACTCGCTGTATAAGTAGGGCAGCAGCACATACCGGATCTCAATGATGTTGCGAAATTTCGACATTTCTTCTGGAAAACGATAAACTTCCTGTCGCCGGGTGTTCTGTGCCGAGTGATTGCGCATCAGCGGCGTGAACACGCCGAATTCCAGCCAGCGCATGAGAAGATCCGGCGTTGTGTCGTCGCCAAATCCGCCAATATCCGAGCCGGCGTAGAGAAAGCCGCACATATTGAGCGATGGCATCATTTGGATTGCCAAAAGCAGATGGCTCCACCAGGAACGATTGTCGCCAGTCCAGACACCACCATAGCGGTGCATTCCGATTGCGGAGGCGCGTGAAAACAGCAGAATCCTTTTTTTCGGCGAAAATCGTTCAAAGGCTTCTGCGGCTGCCCGAGTCATGTTGTACCCGTATAGATTGTGCACACGATCATGTCTGACCATCCGACCGTCACAGTCATGGTAAAAAGAAGTATAATCCTGTGGATTGTTTGCAAGGCCCAGAACCGTTTCTTTCATATCCGCTACTTCAGTCAGGCCCATGTTTTGATGTTTGTATTTTTCCAGTTTCTGAAAGCCCTTCTCCAGCCCTTTCTCAGAAT
>DHSD01000016.1:11354-12177 GCA_002411365.1 Ruminococcaceae bacterium UBA5295 | reverse complement strand
CTCCAGCCCTTTCTCAGAATAGAAGAGAGCCGGTTCGTTCATGTCGTTCCAAAAGCCGTCAATGCCCTGCTTCAGAAGAAATTCGTACTGATTGCCAAACCATGTCCTTACTTTTGTATCCAGCATGTCAGGAAAATGTGCTTTTCCAGGCCACACTGCGCCTGTAAACGGCGTACCGTCTGCGTTTTTACAAAAATAATTGTTTTGAATTCCTTCCTCGTAAACGCGGTAACCTTGCTCAATTTTTACACCAGCGTCTACAATGGGTACAAGGTGGATATTTTGATCTCTCATCTTTTTTACAAATCCGGGGAAATCGGGAAACGCCTTCGCGTTAATTGTAAAGTCTTTGTAATGATCCATGTAGTCGATGTCAAGATAAATACTGTCGAGCGGAATATGGTTTTTCCGGTGTTGATGCACAACTTCACAAATTTCATCTGCACTGCAATATCCCCATCGGCTCTGACCATAGCCAAATGCCCACTTGGGCGCAATATAGCTTCGGCCTATCAACTCGCGGAACTGGTGCACAATGTCTTTCAAACTGTTTCCATGAATGATGTACAAATCTAGATTTGCTTCCTCTACCGATACGCGAAGTCGATCCATGACGGTATAACCAATATCAAATGTCAGCTTTCCCGGATAATCAAAAAAAGCGCCGAAGGAATTCTGATCGGAAATCAGCAGAAAATTTTGTGCTGCATACAGAGCGTGTTTCCCTTCCGTATGAAGCGGATCGTCCGTACAGTTGCTTATATATAGCCATCCTCTTTTATTGATTCCACGTATACTTTCACCGAGTCCGTAAATAATGGCC
>DHSD01000016.1:4957-11185 GCA_002411365.1 Ruminococcaceae bacterium UBA5295 | reverse complement strand
TCCAGTAAAAAAGTATGGCCATTTTCTTTGACTGAAAAATACGGGAGAGCATTTCCGGGCTGAACCGGAATTTTTTTGACTGTGGCTTCTGTTTTAAACGGGTTGCCGTACCGATATCGTTCTATCATCTTTTATGAATATCTCCCATTCCCGTGATCGGTTATTTTTTATTTCCCTTGCTGGAACGCTTTTGCCTGCCATTATTTGATGGCGCCTTCTGTCACGCCCTTGACAATGTACTTCTGGCATGTAAGATAGAAAATGACGATTGGTATAATACACAGCATAAGGCCGGCGGAAGCAAGATCCCAGCGCTTTGAGAACTGCCCGAAGAACAGATAGATCTTTAGAGGCAGCGTCTGCCAGCCTGCCTTATTAATGATCAAAGATGGAAGCAGAAAATCGTTCCAGATCCACATGACGTTCAGAATTGCAACTGTGATCATCACGGTACGGAGCATGGGGACAACGATAAAAAAGAAAAGTTGCAGGCTGTTGCAGCCATCCAGCGTTGCCGCCTCTTCCAATTCTTCCGGAATGTTCTTAATAAATCCGTGAAACATAATGATGGACATACTGCAGCCAAAGCCGATGTACATAAAAATCAACCCAGGACGGTTCAAAAGGCTCAGCCTTGAACTCAGGCGTACAAGCGGCAGCATGACGCACTGGAACGGAACCAGCATGGACGCTGCAAATAAAATGAAAATCGCGGCGCTTGCTTTTTGTCTTATAACGCACCAGCACCCAGGCCGCCATGGCGGAAACGAGAAGAATCAGGATTGTGGAAACGACAGTTATCACGAGCGAATTCATGAAAGACTGAACATAGTCAAGCAACTCAAAGGCGTTCAAATAATTTGTGCCGCAGAAAATATCTCCCGATGGGAAGCCGAGAATGTCTAGAAAAATGCCTTTTTGACTCTTGAATGAGTTTAGGATAAGGATCAGAATTGGAAATAGAAAGATCACTCCCAAAACGATACCAACGAGAATAAATATTGCTTTGACTGTTCGCTTGTGCTGATGCATGCCGCTCGAAGCAGAGGCCGTTTTGACGTTTTCCATTACATTTCAACCTCCTTTTTCTTCGTTACAACAAGTTGCGTTATTCCGATGGCTGCAACGACAATCAGGAAAATGATGGCTTTTGCCTGGGCAAGGCCAAAATGATTTTCACCGAAGGCGGAATTGTAGATGT
Source organism: Ruminococcaceae bacterium UBA5295 (assembly GCA_002411365.1). GTDB lineage: Bacteria > Bacillota > Clostridia > Oscillospirales > Acutalibacteraceae > Thermocaproicibacter. The sequence goes on along the minus strand of DHSD01000016.1, from coordinate 9,984 downwards.
TTAAAGCCAGCATCTCTGTGGAACGATATGGACCGCCATCCGTTAATGCAAGGTTTTGGTCGAACATCTTAAAGCAGTTTGAAATCGTCATGAAAAGGCCAATGGTAAAAGCCGGCATCATCAGTGGCAGAGTGATATGTACCAGCAGTTGCCTGCTGTTGGCACCATCCATTCGGGCGGCTTCCTGAATGGAATCCGGTATTTGCTGCAACTGTGCAATATAAATAATCATCATATATCCTGAAAGTTGCCACACTGTCAGAATCAATAAACCACCGAAACCGGTTTCCGGTGAAGAAAGCCATCCCTGCAGAAATTGTTGCCCTGTTGCCTGACCGATCGCGCTGAATATAGAGGTAAAAATAAACTGCCACGTAAAACCAAGCAGCAATCCGCCAATTAAGTTTGGCATAAAGAAAATGCCGCGAAGCGCCGTGGCACCTGGAAATTTTTGAGTTACCAGAAGTGCGAGCAGAAAACCTACCAGATTGACAAGCACTACTGCACAAAGTGAAAAAAGTGCGGTAAATCCAAATGAGTGCAAGAATATTGGATCCTTAAAAATTACCCCAAAATTTCTCCAACCGATAAATCTTACACTGTCCGAAATACCATTCCAGTCGGTAAAGGCGTAGAAAAATCCCATTAAGGTAGGGATCAAAACAAAAAGGCAGAAAAAGAAAAGTGCTGGCAACAGAAACAGCCAGAACCTTGCTTTGCTTTTTTGCATAGTGCGGTGCCTCCTTCAAAATGCTATTTATTGCTTTGAAAATCAGTTATTTTGATAATATGAAGAGCCGCCGCAAAGTCGGTGGCTCTTCATAGACGACATAGAGGAAAACGGCTGTTAATATAAATTGCTTACGAAAGCAGGACGACTTAGGAAGAAGCGCGCATGGATTTCCATTGGTCTTTGCAGTTTTTTACAACCTGATCCCATGTTTCCTCACCACTTAAGTATTTTTGAACATTTGCACCGGCGACTTTTTGAGTCCAAGTTGTCGGTGCACCGCTGTAGACCCAGCCTGCCATTGCCTTTTTATCTTGCACTGCCTGCATGACGCGCTTGTTGAGCGGATCGCCCGGCTTCAAATCGCCATAGTTATCAAAGGCAACGGCAAATTTTGCATCATTGATGATAATTTTTTTGCCTTCATCGGATTGATACATGAAATTCAAGAAATCCTTTGCCGCAGCTTTTTGGTCAGCATTGGCATCCTTATTAACCGCCCAGTATTCCGGTACGCCAACCGGCCATGTTCCGTCAGAGTATCCGGGCACAGGGTAGGGCAGCAGATCAAGATCCTGAAGGAGATTCGCGTCAACAGCTGTGACCGCTGGAGCAATCCAGTTACCTTGTTCAATGGCTGCGACGCGTCCGATGGCAAGGCCGCCTTCCAGCGCTTTGTTGTAGTCGACTGAATTCAATGTTCCTTTGCTGTTTGCGTTCGTCGTGTAGCTTGCCTGAAAATCAATGATTTTTTTATAGGTATCCGCAGCTTTGAACGGAAGCTCTTTCGCCTGAAAAGCATCCGTTGCACTCTTGAAATCCTGTGCAAGGATTGGGTTGACGTCGTGGTCGCCTACGACCCAAGTCTCTTTAGCGGGGTATTCCATGACCGCTTCCAGATGCGGATATTTGCTTTTCATGGCACCGCTTGCGATTTTCTGCTTCAGCGTGTCGAACCCCTTTTTCATGCCGTCGAATGTCAGCATGGAATCGTAGGAAACGCCGGCGTCCTCAAACATTTTCCTGTTGATTACGAAGCCGTATCCTTCCAGATCGAAAGGCATGCCGAGCACCTTACTGCCGTCTTTGACATCAGTGAGAGACTCTGTCGGCAGATGAGATACCCATGACTGGTCTGAAAGATCTTCCAGCTTGCTTTTATAGTCCTGCACATCCTGCGGGCCGCCAAGATTGAAAATAACTGGCGGATCGGATTGCATCTTGGTTTTTAAGCCTGCGTTGTAGTCACTCCCGCCACCAACTGTCTCCATGTTGATTTTGACGTTGGGGTGCTCCTTTTGGTAAGCGTCGATTACCTTCTGAAATGCATCTTTTGCTTCGACCTTAAACTGAAACATCCTGATGCTGACATTTTTGCTGGTGGCTGCGCCTCCGCTTGCCGCAGACGCTTGATTTTGAGCAACAGAAGCGGTCGTCGTTTTACCATTGCCAGAGCATCCGACCATAGAGACGGCGCATACAGCACCCGCTAACATTGCTGCAAGCACTTTTTTGCTTTTCATTTCTCAGCAACCCCTTTACACTAAATTTTATAAATCGGCTGAAAGAAATAACCCGCGCGCGAGAAATTTTTATTTTCCTCTTGCTGATTATGCCAATATTATATCTCATGCAAAAATAAAGTGCAATACCTTTTGCGCATAAGTTTAATAATTATATAAAAATTTTAATACATAATGTACAACTACTGCTAACCTCCTTGCGTCGCCTAAATATCATATACGACTTGTGTTTTACGATTCATATTTACAGCACAGAATATATTGCGCTGTTCGTTTTTAAATTGATAATGAAAGCTATTTGGAATATAATTTAGATTGTAAAGAAAGCCTAAACTTGTGTGGCTACTTAAGAAGGAAATTTTCAATGATAACGATTAAACAATTGGCTGATCAACTTGGCGTCAGCCCAACTACTGTTTCAAATGTAATTCATGGAAAGACCGATGAGGTTTCACCAGCCACCATTGAGAGAGTGAAACAGATTGTAGAGAAGTCGAATTATATCCCCAACATGACAGCTCGCAATCTTGCACGCAATAAGACTCATATTATTGGTGTGATTCTCTGCTATGAAAAAGGCATTGGTGCGCAGGCCCTTGCCGACCCATTTAATGGTGAACTGATTGGTTCTGTTGCTTCTGCTATTGAAGAACAACAGCTTTATATGATGGTGCATATCACAAATGATGAAAATGAGGCGATTCAGCTTGCCCTCTCCTGGAATGTAGATGGTTTGATTGTCTGTAGCTCGCGCAAAAGGGAATGGAGTTGTATCTCAAAAGCAACGCAAAAGCCCGTTGTGTTTGTTGATTCTTATTTCGATCAACAATATCATGATTATCCCAATATCGGGCTGGATGACCGTGATGGCGGATATCAGATTACGTCGTATCTAATTCAACATGGCCACAGAAAAATTGCTTATTCATCTGACAACCTCATCAGTGTTGACAATGAACGCTTTCAAGGATACCAGGCAGCGCTACAGCAACATGGCATTCGGTACCAACGAGACTGGTATATCCCTTTTCTTCCTTTGAATCATGAAAAAGTTTTCGAAGAGATGCTACATCGAAAAGAAGAGTTTACTGCTATTTTTTTCGCATCGGATTACTACGCATCGCTTGCCATAAACTACTTTCAGGATCACGGCCTTTCAATTCCGGACAGTCTTTCCGTTGTAGGCTTTGACGACAACATTTTAGGTAGAACCATCCGTCCAGCTCTTACAACGATTCATCAGGATCCAAGTCAAAAGGGCAGAATGGCCGTTTCTCTCTTGATGAACATTATGAACGGTACACCTCCACAAAAATGCAATATACGTTTGCCTGTAAGGCTCATAGAACGCGAAAGTGTGAGAACGCTTGAACCAGATAAATAAGGGTACCGGGCAAGCAGGGGGCTGTTGCAAAACAACCCGAAAAAAAGTCGGAGCAACCATACCAAGAGGTATTGTTTACTCCGGCTTTTTGCTTTAAAATTTAGTTGTGAAAAAAAATAAAAAGCATTTAAATCATAACAGATTTGAGCGGAAATATCAACAGTTAACGCTCCCAATGGATATGGAAATTGCAATACCACAGGATGATCCGGTACGGCTTGCCAGCGCGCAGCTTGAGGAACTGGATTACATGGAACTGTATCGCGCCTATTCTTCCACAGGAAGGAAATCGGCAGCTGAACCCCGGATCATTTTTGAAGTATTGGTGTATGGTTATATGTGCGGGGTCTACTCAACCCGCAAACTGGAAGAAGCCTGCCGGAAACGGGTGGACTTTATGTGGCTTCTGCAGGGAGAACCGGTGCCGGATTACAGCACCTTTGCCCGTTTTCGCACCGGCCGTACCAAAAAAGCGGTAGAAGATTTGTTCTACCAATTTGTCCGTCGTCTGGAAGAGTTGGGCGAAACAGAGCACGACGAAGTCTTCATCGACGGGACTAAATTGGAGAGCCGGGCAAACCGGTATACGTTTGTATGGCGCAAAACGACAGAGAAACATTTAGGCCTTGTTTGAAAAATAAAAGTTGCACAAGAAGAGGACATTATGTAAACTGAAAGTATGAAACGCTATGAAATAACAAGTAAAGACTGGGAACGTATTAAAGGCTTTTTTCCGCCCGAGAGAACAGGAAAACGTGGACGCCCGGCAAAGAACAATCGTGACATGTTGAACGGAATGCTTTGGATTGCCAGAAGCGGTGCACAGTGGCGGGAGTTGCCGCCCTGCTATGGGCCGTGGCAGTCTGTATATTCACGATTCGCCAAATGGCGGGATGATGGAATTTTGGAGAAGATGTTCCGAACCCTTTCTTCAGACGCTGATATGGAGAACATCAGCATTGATTCTACCTGCGTCAAAGTGCATCAAAGTGCAAATGGAGGGGGGAAAAACGGCTGATAAGGCAGTTGGACGCACCAAAGGTGGACTGAATACCAAAATTCACGCTGTTGTGGATGGACTGGGGAACCCATTATATTTTCAGCTTTCAGCTGGAAACATAAACGATTCAAAAGCAACTGTTGATGTACTTTCTCACGTTGATATTTCTCAGAGTAATGTTATTGCCGACAAAGCATATGGGACGGGTGAAATACTGGATTATATCCAACATCAAGGCAGCAAATATACTATTCCGCCAAAAGCCAATACAGGGAATCCATGGCGCTGCGACTGGGTTCTCTACAAAGAGCGACATCTGATTGAATGTTTATTTCAGCGAATTAAGTGGTTTCGAAGAATCGCCACACGATTTGACAAGTTGGATACTTC
>DHSD01000016.1:746-4840 GCA_002411365.1 Ruminococcaceae bacterium UBA5295 | reverse complement strand
CGATTTGACAAGTTGGATACTTCATTTCTGGCTTTTGTTTATCTTGCCGCTATCATGATTTTGTTGAAGTAGCACATATCTCTCGATCTTTCAAACAAGGCCTAGCAGACTAACCTTCTGAGGTGTGGATTGCGCTTGAACTGACCGGCTGGAAGGGAGAGGCTTTTTCCCTTCGATGGCTTCCCAGATTTCCTGCTCAGAATACTCTTTGCCCAGGGAACGGAGGCGGGTAAATTTATTCTCTCCTGGTGCCCGGAAAGCTGGATATTTTCCTCGCTTGATTTCATACCCCGCCGCCTCCATTTTTAGCAGAAAAGCTTCAAAATCAGCAGGCCGTTCGAGAAGAACGACATCAATAGCATGACACAGTTTCTCCTGATGGGACAGCGGCTTTTTATCTCCGAGCCATTTGTCATAGCTTTTACCGCTCCGTTTCGGATTTTCAATAATGGACAGTCCGTGTTCCAGGCAAATTTGATCACTCAACCTTCGGATGGCTTTGCCGGTACCGAGAAAATCACGGAATTTCCGGGTGCAATCCAATGCAGTGGAATTAAAAATAATATGGTTGTGAAAATATGTGCTTTGTCGATATGCGTTGCGACAATGAAAGCATGCTTGTCTTTGGTAAACCGAATGGCAAGTTCGTAACCGATTTTGTTTGCTTCTTCCGGCGTCACTTCACCGGGTTTGAAAGACTGCCGGATCTGATAGGCCAGCACGTCATGCTTTCGAATTTGCCTACCTGTGATGGCGGCGTACTGACGTTTTGCAAGCAAAAATTCGGAGTCTACTATCCTTGCATTACAGCCAAAGGAAGACACCAGCCGTCCGCCATCGGTCTTGTCCGGATTTTTTGCATAATCCGTGCGACCTTTGATGGATTTCGCAATGCTTTTTCCCTTCCCAATATGCATGGAAATGAAGCGGGTTGTTGCCATATTGATTCACCTCACAATATACTTGAAACCCAGAAATCATTTGACTTGTTCTGCTGGCAACTTTTGTTTTGAATGAGAAAAACCGATATACTAATTATTTATAAATAGCAAAAAGGAAGGTGATATCTGTAGCTGATAGTATTTTGGTTTACGCACTATCCCAGCATTCCTAGGGAATAGTTCAAGACGAGAGCCGATGTTATGATAACGGAAACATCAGTCTGATAAGCCGTAGGAATAATATGCGGTTTTTTAAAGCAATTCGATGGCAATTTCCACTTGATTTTGCATGTGCTTTGTATTTTTAAAATTACTCCAAAACTTTTTAGGCTTCATTTATAATTTGCTGTCCCCAAAAACTTATTATGGTATAATAAGCCCTCCAGCCGCAGTGTCATAAAATCGCAGTTGGAGGGCCTTGTCCACCTTATCGGTTATCCCGGATAACTTCGATATTTGTTGGTGGTTCAGCGGATAGAAACTGGTGATTTTCATTATCACAAATTGTTTACATGCTTCTAAGACAAATCTAATCTTCGAATTTAATAATTATGAAAGCAGACAAAAGTCATTGCTTAACATTAACGCTCATTTCCTTAGATTACTTTGCGATTGGTGATGTAAATGTCTACTGAGAAGGAAACACATCATAGACCTAAAATAGGAGCCAGCCTGATTACCTCCTTGATCAGGATCCTGATAGTCTTGACCAGTATCCTGATATTATCTCTGCTCGGCCATACAATCTATGAGCATTTCAATTATGTTCAGGTACAGGTTTCAAACATTCAAAAGCCAAAAGTGCCGACTGCGTCCAGAGCAAGTGTCAGTAAAGCCGAAAGGGGAAGAAATTTTGTTTCTGATAACTGGAATTACGTTGACAACAACATTTCCATAAAAATACATAAAACGCAGGAAAACTCCGGGAAAGACATGGTTACGATGTTTATAGCCGACGTGACTTTAAGCAATATTAATTACTTACATACTGCTTTTGCCAAAAATGAATTTGGCATGCACATCACACAAAAGCTTACTACAATAGCGCAGGACAATAATGCTCTGTTTGCAGTCAATGGCGATTATTATGGCTACAGAGATAACGGAGTTATTGTGCGCAATGGTGTGCTTTACCGGGATAGTCCGATACGGGACATGCTTACCTTGTTTAGTGATGGGACGATGTCAATTATTGATGAAAAAATTGCTAACGTGAAACAACTGCTGTCGAAAGGTCTATTGGATTCTTTTTCATTTGGCCCGGCACTGGTAAAAAGCGGCCAAATAACAGGTGATTTTGCTTCTGTATTCAGAGACCAATGGTTCATTCAGGGCCTGGAGCCTCGTACCGGAGTCGGATTTATCTCTCCTAATCATTTCGTCTTTGTTATTGTCGATGGGCGTAAGTCCTATTACAGCTGTGGGTTAACTTTGAAAGAATTCGCCAATGAATTTCTAAAACTCGGATGTACGCAAGCATATAACCTTGATGGGGGAGGATCTTCCACTCTGTATTTTAAAGGACGAATTGTCAACAGCCGGTTGGGCAAAAGCGGTAATTATGAAAGAAATATCAGTGACATCATCTACATTGACAATCCTCTTTCCATACAAAACCACAAACAAGTTCCAACCGTTCAAAAGGGAGGTACTCAATGACCATCTTGATCCCCGCCTATGAACCGGATATTCGATTGATCAGACTTATTGACGAATTAAGAGCAAAAACGCATTATTCCATTGTTGTTGTTAACGATGGAAGCGGTTCCGATTTCGACGAATGTTTTCAGAATGTTAGAGATAGAGGCTGCAGAGTTTTGGAGTATGGGCAGAACTGCGGAAAAGGATATGCCCTGAAAACGGGCTTTGCTTACATTTTACGTGAGACCAGCGAGACATCCGGGGTTGTGACCGCCGATGCCGACGGGTAGCACCTTGTGGAAGACATTATAAGGGTAGCTGATTGCACCGCCGAATCAAATAACAAAATTGTATTGGGCGCGCGTCAGTTTTCCGGGAGGGTACCATTCAGAAGCGCTGTTGGGAACTCTGTTACACGCGCTGTTTTCTCTTTTGCCAGCGGTGAAGCAATTTCGGATACGCAGACAGGCCTGCGCGGTTTTCCCATGACGATGTTGCCATGGCTGATTAAAATTGAAGGCAAACGGTTTGAGTATGAAATGAATATGCTGCTCCAGGCAAAACCTTCCAGTTATGGGATCACTGAAATAAAAATTGCAACTGTATATCATTCAGGGAACTCATCTTCTCATTTTCGGGCAATACAGGATTCCCTGCGCGTTTGTTTTCCGTTCCTTAAGTTCTGTGCTTCGGGTATTACATCCGCTTTTGTCGATTATGCTCTTCTCTTTTTGCTTCAGTGGATGACAAAAGACCTTTTTATTTCTGTTGTGGGAGCAAGGGCGGCAAGTTCTCTTGTGAATTTTTCAATAAATCGATTGTTTGTATTTGATTCGAGTCAGACAAAACATAAAAAGGCAACGGAACTGATATATTATTATCTGCTTGTTGGTATTTTGCTCATGTTTAATTATTTGCTTCTCCGTTTTCTCTCACAGGATTTAAAAATCGACTTAGTTTTGAGTAAAGTCCTGACGGAAATCACTCTTTTTGGATTTAGTTTTGCAGCCCAGCATTTATTCATCTTCAAGGAAGGCAGCAGTTCTAAAAATCAGGCTCTGTTCAAAGTAAAAAATGAAAGTGATAAGAAGGCAAACGATTCATCGGATTACTTTTACTGGTAAAACGCATGTCACCCTTATAAATTTTTCTTATCATTAACGGAATAGCGAATCAGAAACCGTCACTGGATAAAATTATGATATCCTCATCAAAATATATACCGTATCTAATGGTATTCAGCGCTCTGACTGTTTTTGCATTCGAAATCACCACGCAAAATAGGGAATATAGAGAAAGGAGCGGCAGAATATGAAACGCTTCACATTATCTATGAAAAGTATATATGAATGGATTCAAAAACATTTAGATTCAAGAATGCTATGGCTTTTGACCGCAAATATTTTCACAATTGCTTTTATCCTATGTGCTTCAGAGCTTTTTGAGAATGAGCTCTGTTTTTTCGACAACTTGATTTACCACGATCTGAAAACGCTTATTTCGCCTGGTCTG
>DHSD01000016.1:0-617 GCA_002411365.1 Ruminococcaceae bacterium UBA5295 | reverse complement strand
CCTGGTCTGACCATAGGAATGAAACTAATCTCGGATTTGGGATCTGCTTATGTGTTAGTAGCAATTTTGGCAGCATTTTGGGTTATTTCTTTCAAGAAAAAGTACGCCCTATTTTATACAAAAATAATGACGGTTAACCTTCTTGCTGCAGCTGGGATGAATTTTTTATTTAAAGTATTTTTTCACAGGGCGAGACCGGAGATATTAGTACTTGTTCACGCTACCGGGTACAGCTTCCCAAGTGGCCATTCCATGGTTAGCGTGGCCTTTTACGGTTATCTTATCTATTTATCCGTAATTCTCCTGCAAAAGCCATGGAAACAACTCTCTTCTTTGCTACTATCAATGCTTATTTTTTTCATCGGTCTCAGCAGAATTTACCTTGGAGTCCATTATGCCAGTGATGTTGTGGGTGGGTTTCTTGCTGGCCTAGCTTGGCTTGCACTTTTATTGTCAATCATTTGCCAGCCCAAAGGGTTTCTAAGTCAGGACAAGCCTAAATAGGACGTTAAAGTACAATAGAGATGGGGAACAGTCTGTGCATTTTATAAAATCTGTAAAATATTATTTGGGGCGAACAGACAAATTGTATTGGCTGTTCATGCTATTAATATTGT
>DHSD01000010.1:41294-59937 GCA_002411365.1 Ruminococcaceae bacterium UBA5295 | reverse complement strand
TCTGATGCTTCTAAAATCTTCATTTTTCAAAAATATCTCCCATTTTTTATTTTTAAACTTCATAAGTAATTATCACAGTTTTTCCTGCCTCAGCATGGCCTGTTATAACATTTAAATTTTTTACATAGTCCATATTAGTAATAATGCAAGGTGATACTGTGCTGTAGCCTCTATTTTTTATAAAGTCTATATCCATATCCATCAATTTTTGGCCGGCAGAAACATGCTCTCCCTTTTTTACACAGCATGTAAAACCTTCACCGTTTAACTCCACAGTATCTATGCCTAAATGCAATAAAATTTCAGCATGATTATCAGCCTCTATGCAGATTGCGTGAAGTGTACGGGCAATTTGCACAACAGTGCCATCCACTGGAGAAACAACTTCGTTTTTATCTGGGATAACTGTTACACCATCGCCAAGTACTTTATCTGAAAATACCTTGTCCGGTGTTTCAGTAATCGAAACAACGTTACCGCTAACCGGCGACAGCAGCTGAAAATTTTTATGCTTAAAGAGTTTCATTCGTACCTCGCTTACCTCACTTAAAAATTATTCTAAATAATAACTGGGATATATAACCTGTGCTTATAGATCCCAGTTATTTGAAAACGATTTACTGGTTTATTATTTTAAATTAAATGAAATTAAATGGTTAAGTGGCGTTTCATAGCATCAACTATAAGTTCCGCCTTAGTGCCTACAATAACTTGCGTAACTTGATCGCCTGCCTTCAATATCCCGGAAGCACCGAGCTTTTTAAAAGCATTTTCATCAAGGCTTTTATTGCTTTTAAGTACAAGGCGTATACGGGTTATACATGAGCTGATATCTTTGATGTTATCTTTACCGCCAAGCAAGTCAATATATTTGACAGCGATATCGTCAAAATCCTTCTTGTCAGTAATCTGTGAGACATCACCAGTTGACGTTTCTGCCTCACGGCCTGGCGTCTTCAAATCGAATTTCTTGATGAAAAACACAAACAAGAAGAAATATACTACGCTAAATGCGAGCCCAACCGGTATAATTAAGCCCGGATTTGTAGCTTTTCCCCAGTTTATGATATAGTCAAACAGGCCTGCCGAGAAAGTAAAGCTGTCGTGGATGTTGAGCATGTTGCAGATGACAAGTGAAAGTCCTGTAAGCACGCCGTGAATAGCATAAAGGCCAGGCGCCAGGAACATAAACATAAATTCAATTGGTTCAGTTATTCCGCAGAGGAACGCGGTAAATGCGACGGAGAATAATGCACCGCCGACAGCCGCTTTATTTTTCTTCTTAGCACAAACATACATTGCAAGTGCAGCTGCGGGCAGAGCAAACATCATAATCGGGAAAAAGCCAGCTGTAAATGTTCCGCCATTTGGGTCGCCTGCGAAGAAACGCCATAAGTCGCCTGAAACAATTTTTCCAGTTGCCGGATCTTTAAAAGATCCAAGGCTAAACCATACGTAACTATTAATAACATGGTGAAGGCCGAACGGAATCAAAAGGCGGTTTAGGCACCCATATACAAACGCACCAATGCCATGGCTTGTTGTCATCCATTTTGCCGCCACATTGAGGCCTCTCTGGAATGTCGGCCAAACTAAGCCAAGGCCGCCACCGATAAGGATGGACCAGCCACCAGTGACAATTGGCACAAAACGGCGCCCACCAAAGAACTGCAGCCAGTCTGGCAACACCATGTCTTTGAATTTGTTATAGCACAGTCCTGCAATAATGCCTGCAATCATACCACCAAAACACGACATATCAATATCTGTCAGCGTTTTGGGCATTCCGTTCGCAGGGGCAAAAATAGTACCTACCTGAAGCGCATGGTTAATAGCCTGTGAAGCAGCCGTTAGGACATAATAAGAAACAGCACCCGCAAGGCCTGCCGCGCCATTGCTGTCTTTCGCAATGCCGATAGCCACACCAATAGCAAAAAGCAATGGCAGATTATTGAAAATTGCATTGCCGGAGTCACCTAACCACGGAATATTTAACAAGTCGCTTTGGCCAAGCCGAAGCAATATACCTGCAATTGGCAGCACAGCAATTGGCAGCATAAGGGATTTGCCAAGCGTCTGAAAAGCAGAAAGCACACGCGAGTTGCCCGAATGTTTATTATTTTGAGTTGCTGGTTCTATGCTCTTTTCAGTTTCCATATAAATTCCTCCTAATATTTAATTTACAGTTGAGTTAACTTATAGACATCTAACGCCAAAAGCGAAATATAATCTTCATCTAAAGTTATATCAAGCTCATTATTGATATATTCAGCAATTTTTTGGGCAAAGCACCATTCACGCGGTATACAGCAGCATATTTGGTCTTTTAGTTTTGTGTGAATATTTTTTTTAGCTATGGCATCTTTAATCAGCTGACTAATGGAAAGGAGAAAATCCGCTGTTGCATAATTTAGTGTAACAGCGTTTTTACCCGCATATTTAAACGCCTTCTGTAAAACCTCGTTTATAATTCTCATGCTTTTCATGACAGTATCTATATGTTCATTTTTACGCGCTGCATAAATATGCATGGCAATAAAGCCTGTTTCTTCTATTCCTATTTCAACATTAAGCTGCTCTTTAATGATCTCGGCAGCAATCTGAGCCACAGCATATTCCTGCTGACAAAGTACAGAAACTTCCGTAACATATGGGTTATTAATTGGAAGGCCCATTTGCAGGCGTTCAACTGCAAAAGTAAGGTGGTCAATCAAAGCCTTATAAAAATTTTCATTTTTAAAATTCAGTTTTGCTTCTGCAATCTTTACTATCATATACGTTACAGCTTCCATTTTCTCGTGCTCGGTGCCAAATTTTTCAAGTTTATTTATATTCTGGCCGCTGTCAAGAATATAAAATACTTTTTGATATTTTTCACCCTCCTTGATTTTATCTCCTTTGCTTTTTCCATAACCAATTCCCTTGCTCATCAAAACAACTTGATTTCCACTGAGACTCTGCGCTAAAATTGAATTGTTATTCAAGACTTTAATTATTTTATAATTCATACCGCAAGTACATTTTCCCCCCCTCAACAACTTTTTAGCTACATGAGTCCCTATTCATCAATCACCTTTTCAGGACAAAAAAATAGACATGAAACACTTTCCCCTTTTTGCGGGAATAGATGTTCATGCCTGATCGAATCAGTAACACGCACTAACACGCACTGAAATTTAATTTTTACAACATATTTATTATACTCTAAAGGACTATATTGTCAATACCAAATAAAAAAATAAATATTATAAATACAAATCTATACTTAATTTTACAAGGAACATATAATAAAAATATATTTTACACTTTCCGTTCAGTCAATTTTAGCGTGAAAGTTGTGCCGGCCAAAAGTTGGCATATTCATTTTAAAGTGAAAAGTCATACAGTTTATTGCCGATATACTGCACCAGCTGCACAAACACAATGAGCACAAGGCTTGTGACAATAAGGTAATCTATGCGGTATTCCTGATAACCATAGCGTATGGCTACGTCACCGAGGCCGCCTGCGCCGAGCGCGCCGCCCATGGCTGAATATCCGACAAGGTTTATTACAGTAAGCGTGATGCCGGCAAGGACGGACGGCACGGATTCTTTCATATAAACCCGGAAGATAATCTGTGCATCGGAAGCGCCGAAAGATTTTGCAGCTTCGATAACGCCGGGGTCTACCGAACGCAGGGCAGACTCCATAACGCGCGCTACAAATGGGATGGCTGAAACTGTCAAAGGCACTATTGCGGCAGTCGTCCCTATTGCGCGCCCTGCCACAAGGCGTGTGAACGGTATGATTATAATCATTAAAATGATAAAAGGAAAACTGCGGAAAACATTCACAAGAAAATCAAGCACGCCATAGACGGCTTTATTTGGGTGCAGGCCGTCTTTTGCGGTGATTGTAAGTATTACGGCAGGAATAAATCCTATTACAACAGACAGCAGTGTGGATATGCCGACCATATACAGCGTTTCACCAAGTGCCTGAAGAATCGTGCCCATCATTTTATTTCAAGACCTCCCATAAGACTTTTTGCTGATTGAGGTATTCGGCTACACGGTTTTTGTCTTTTTCCTTAATATTTATTACAAGGCTTCCCATTACGTCGCTCCTGAAATTTTCAATCTTGCCCCATACAATGGAAAAATCAATGCCGAGATTACGTGCAAGGCGTGTTATGACTGGATCGGCCGCGTGCTCGTCTGTAAAGAAAAGCTGGATATTGACGTCAGTTTTTGGCAGAACGTCAGGCATGCCGCCGAGAAACTGCTTTATATCGTCATTTGGCATCACAAACAGATGCTCCGGTTTTCCTTCAGCCACAATGCGGCCATCTTTAATAAACGCAACACGGCTGCATATTTGCTTTACTACTTCCATCTGGTGTGTGACAATGACTATCGTTATGCCCATTTCACTGTTGATGCGCAATAGCAGGGAGAGAATATCTTTTGTTGTCTGCGGGTCAAGGGCGGAAGTCGCCTCGTCACATAGCAAGACCTTTGGGTCAAGCACAAGTGCCCGCGCAATGGCGACGCGCTGTTCCTGGCCACCGCTTAATTCTGATGGCTTTGAGTGGACTTTATCTGTAAGCCCAACAAGTTTAAGAAGGTTCATTACCTTTTTTTTGCTTTCGGGGCTGTTTTTCTTTGCACCCCAAAACTGCAAAGGAAGAGCGACATTGTCATATACGTTATTGCGCTTTAAAAGGTTGAAATTCTGAAAGATAACGCCGATTTGTTTTCTGAAAGCCCGAAGGCCTTTGCCGCTTATGCCGGATATTTCTTTTCCCATGACTTCAAGGGAGCCGCTGTCATATGTTTCAAGGCCGTCTATGCAGCGCAGAAGTGTAGACTTTCCGGCTCCGCTCTGCCCGATTATCCCATAGATTTCGCCATCGTCTATGTGGAGCGACACGTTTTTCAAGATTTCCGTTTCACCGAATTTTTTGCAGAGGTTTTTAATCTCAATCACTCTGGCTGCCTCCCTGATGTAGCTTTTAAACTATGGGTTTTCTCTGAGAATTCTTCGCATAACGGATAAATAGTTTCCATTTTTCCACCTTTGCTGTATCCTGCACAGAGATGTGAGAAATAGCCTAAAATGTAGGTATTACAGCCCCTTTATATTTTTTTTCTATATATTCTTTTGCTGCCTTTGATGTAATCGCAACTTTGAGGGCTTTCGTTTTTTCTGTGTTTTCATTTCCCTGTTTTACAACAAGGTCGTTAAAATACTGGCTGCTGCTTTTTGAAGACGAGCTTTCTTTTATAATGGCGTCTTTTGTAGGGTTGAACTTTGCCTGAAGCGCATAGTTACTGTTTATTACGGCAGCATCGACATCGTCGAGTGTCCTTGCGAGGTTGGCGGCATCGACTTCCATAATTTTAAATTTATGTGGATTTTCGGTTATGTCTTTTGCTGTTAGCATTGCAGAGCTGTCGATTTTGAAAAGGCCGTTTTCAGCAAGGAGGCGTATTGCTCGTGATTCGTTGGAGCTGTCATTTGGCACAGCAATGGTAGAGCCGTCTTTAAGTTCAGAAAGTGATTTCATTGTTTTTGAATAAAGCCCCATAGGCTCAAGATGGACAGCCGCTACAGAAACAAGATGAAGGTTCTGCTTTTTGTTGGCTTCGGCAAGATAATTTGTTGTCTGGTAGTAATTTGCGTCGATATCACCGCTCGAAAGGGCTGTATTTGGTTGGACATAATCGTTGAATTCGACAACTTTTACCTTCCAGCCTGCTTTTTCCATTTCGGGTTTGACAACGTTATTCACTATTTCGCCATGAGGAATCGGTGTAACACCTATTGAAACCGTGTTGTCGTTGCCCTGTGGCTTTGGAATGGACGCATAGTCCTGCTCAGAGATGGAAACGGCAGCGGACGATGCTGCTGTGCTGGAAGAAGAAGCCGCACCGGAACTGCCGCATCCGGCGAGCCCGGTGGCAAGCACCCCGCACAGCAATGCGAGAAAAATTTTTTTAAATTTCATAGTTATTCCTCCACTCTCTTTATTATAATAAGATGAACAGGGTTTTCAAGGCGCTGTGCTATTTTAGCTGTTGTTAAAAAGTCCGGTCAGCCTGTTTGGCCGACCGGACTTTGCGTTTGTATGTAGAGACAAACCCATAAAAGTCATGCGTAAGTCATGACGGCAAAATGTGTCGGCTGTATTCCATTTTAGGCATGAAGCGGCACATTATGCACATCAGTGATTCTATTGTGGGATTGCCGAGAAAAACCTTTTCCATGGCTTCAGCCTCCTGACTTTAACAGCTAAAAATATAGTAAATATATATTATTGATAGTAAGGATATACCACTATGTTAAAAAAGTCAATGCTTTTTGCCGCTTTTTAATTTGATGTGGTTTAAAATTGCACAATAATTCTGTTATAAATATTGGAAAATCACAATGCAACGAATTAAAGCAAAAAAATATCATACTTTAAATAAGATATAATATAATTATTTCAGTTTGATTTACAAATTAAATGAATCATATCAAAATAATGATGCAAAAATTTAACAAGCTGACAAATTTAATAGCCAATTTTCCCATATAAAACGTCTTTCTACCTTTAATTATGATTAAAACACTGAATATTCTTGCAAAGCTTGAAATTATGGCTGAATATATTATAATACATTATAACGTTTATCGCTAAAACAGCTTAAAGCGCTAAATATAAAAAGCGAACCAGTGCCCAAGGCTTTAGGCTGTGTGTGAAAAGACTAAAAGCACGTTGGCTTTGTAATGTGTGGGTGCCTGATAGAATTTTATCACAGCGGTAAACAGTGTTTATACAGTAAAAATGATGAAAGAAAACGGATGAAAGAGGAAGAGAATTGAGCAGAATATGAAAAATAATGGGTTTAAAAGAATATCGGCCTTAATTCTTGCTGCCGCAGTTTTTGTTTCCGCAATGTCAGGATGCGGAAAAAGCAAACGTGCTTCCGATGCAGCTTCTTCTGGCGCAGCCTCGGGCAGCACATCTGCGACCGGGCTGAAAGACACGTTTACGTATGCGCAAGGTTCAGACCCTCGCGGCCTTGACCCGGCACTTGTTGATGACGGCGAATCTGCCAAAGTAATGTGCAATATATATGAAGGGCTGCTTAAATATAACAAGAATTCCACAGAAGTTGAACCTTGCCTTGCAACAGACTGGAATATCAGCCCGGACGGGACAAAGTACACATTCCATTTGCGCAAGGGCGTAAAGTTTCAGGACGGCACCGGTTTCAACGCTGATGCTGTGAAGAAGAGCATTGACCGCCAGCTGGAGCCAAATGTAACAGACAATATGCCGTACGCGTCATTCGTATTTGGCTCAAAGAAGAAAAAGAGCGGCGTAAAAGAAGTTAAAGTAGTTGATGACTATACTGTTGAGATTGACCTTTTCAGCGCCGAAACGCCGTTCCTTAAAAATCTTGCCATGATTATGGCAGCACCGATTGTAAGCCCTACAGCGCTCAAGAAATACAACAACCTTAACGAGCATCCTGTTGGCACGGGCCCGTACACATTCGTTTCATGGGAAAAGGGCCAGTATATTAAACTGAAAAAAAATGACAATTATTGGGGCGATAAGGCAAAAACAGAAAATGTTGTGTTCCGCTTTATAAAGGAAAATTCAGCGCGTGATGTTGCTCTGACGTCTGGGGAAGTAGATGCCATTGACGGCATCAGCTCAAACGATGTGTCGCAAATCACAAGTTCTGGGGACAGGCTGTTTTCAGCCGACGGCATGAATATCAATTATATGGCTTATAATGTCACAAGCCAAAAATTCAAATCAGCCGCTGCACGCAAGGCATTCAGCGAAGCGATAAATGTGCCTGAGCTTGTAAAGAGCCTTTACAAGGACTATGCAACACCTGCCACAAGTATTATGCCGAAGTTTATGAATCCTGACGGGTTTTCATCAATCAAGCAGACTCCATTTAACAAGGCCGCTGCAAAAGCAGACTTTGCAAAAGCAGGAATAAAATCAGTCAACATGATAACGTATTCCAATCCGCGCCCGTACAATTCAGTGGGCGGCCAGATGCTTGCAGAAGCAATCCAGGGTTACCTGAAAGATGTGGGAGTAACATGCAATGTTAAGACGTATGACTGGACGTCTTACACATCAGTTGTTAAAAAAGGTGATTATGATATCTGCTTCTATGGCTGGGTTGGTGACAACGGCGACGCGGATAACTTCATGAACCTGCTCGATGATTCTGACCCTTCAATGAACGTGGCGCGTTACAGTGTTCCGGCATACCATGAGCTTATTGCAAAGGGCCTCATGACTCCAAACGGTGCCGAGCGCACAAAGATATACACGCAGTGTGAGCAGAAAGTTGCAGAGGACGATGTCTGGCTTCCAATTTCGCATTCAAATAACCTTGCAGCTTACAGCCCTAAGGTAAGCGGATACTATTGCCACCAGACAGGCGTTACGCCGTTTGCAGGGGTAACCGTTACGAAATAAGTTAATAATTCTGTTAGATATCGGATGCTGAAAGCCGTATTAAAAAATACGGCTTTCAGCTGCTTTTAATATCATTAAAGTGCTTTTGCGATATGAGTTTAAGGGAAGAGATGTTGACATTGGTAAAATACACCATCAAAAGGATTCTGCAGCTTATCCCGGTGCTGCTTGGTGTTTCTTTAGTAGTTTTTCTCATTATGCGTGTTTTTTCACCGGACCCTGCACCGGTCGTCCTCGGCCAGCACGCAAGCAAGGCGGCCATGAAAGCATGGCGCGATGCGCACGGGCTCAATGCGCCGATTATACTGCAGTTCCTCGATTTTCTGAAAGGTGCGCTTACTGGGAATTTCGGCAATTCATATTACACAAATCAGCCGGTAATGAATGAGATAATGGCGCGTTTCCCCGCCACAATAGAACTTGCAATCTGCTCTATCATCCTTGCGTCTATCCTTGGCATTCTGCTCGGAGTTACTGCCGCAGTAAAGAAAAATACCGCAGCTGATTTTGCAAGTACGCTTGTTGCGCTTATTGGTGTTTCAATGCCTATCTTCTGGCTTGGCATATTGCTCATCATATTGTTTTCAGGAGTACTTCACATCCTTCCGAGCGGCGGACGGATTAACCCGATGCTCCAGCCTGTGGGTGGCACAGGACTTTATGTCTGGGATACTTTGACGTCGGGTGACTTTGAGGCCCTTGGAGATACACTCAGGCATCTGATTATGCCTACAGTATCGCTTTCGCTGTATTCCATGGCTATCATCACGCGCATGACACGCTCGAGTATGCTCGACACGCTTAACCAGGATTACATACGCACAGCACGTGCAAAAGGTATAAGCGAACACCGCGTTATAAAGCATCATGCTCTGCGCAACGCCATGATACCCGTAACTACCGTTATAGGCCTTCAGTTTGGGTCGCTCCTTGGCGGGGCGGTGCTTACGGAAACCGTATTTGCATGGCCCGGCATTGGCAGCTATACGGTCGAATGTATCCAGAAATCTGATTTTCCAGTTGTGCAGGCTGTTGTGCTGATAATTGCGACAATCTACGTAATTGTAAATCTTGTAGTTGACCTTATTTATGCGTTCTTGGATCCGCGCATCAAATACTCAAAGGAAGAAGGGTAACCACTATGAATGAAATAGAAAATGCCGTGGCATCTTCTCCCAGCGAAGAGTTTACCGATAAGCCCGAGTCTATTTGGCGCTCAATGTGGGACAGCCTCAAACAAAACCGCGCTGCCATGGTGAGCCTGGCATTTATTTTGCTGCTTGTGGCAATTGCAGTAATTACCTCCGTTTTTCCGCAGGTGCTTCCGCATAACCCGTATGAACAAAGCCTTACAAAAACGCTTCTTCCGCCGAACAGTGAATACTGGTTCGGAACCGACCAGCTTGGGCGCGACATCTTCAGCCGTATTTTAATTGGCACACGCGTAAGCCTCGCTGTAGGCGTTATTGCAGTCGCGATATCGCTTACGTTTGGAATTATTTTTGGCTCGATTGCGGGTTATTTTGGCGGCAAAGTCGACACGGTGATTATGCGCATAATGGACATTATGCTGTCTATTCCTTCCATCCTGCTTGCCATTGCATTCATGGCAGCTCTTGGGCAGGGCATTGACAAAGCCGTTATAGCGATAAGCCTTGTAGCCATACCGGAATATGCCCGCATCGTGCGCGGTGAGATACTATCGGTGAAAGAAAACGATTATGTTCAGGCCGCAAAAGTTGTCGGCAACAAAGATGGCCGCATAATTTTTCACCATATTATTCCAAATGTGCTGTCTTCTATTATAGTGCGTGCGACGCTCGGCATTTCTTCCGCTATCCTTGACGCTTCAGCCCTCGGCTTTCTTGGCCTTGGCGTTCAGCCTCCGCAGGCAGAGTGGGGCGACATGCTGGGGCGTGCCCGAAATTATATTTTCCAGGCACCGTACACTCTTATTTTCCCGGGGCTTGCCATTTCTCTGACCGTTTTGGCCTTTAACCTGCTTGGCGACGGTCTGCGCGATGCACTCGACCCGAAGTCCAGACAGAATTGAGGCGTTAATAATGTTGCTTGAAGTCAAAGATCTTACAGTGGAATTTAAAGTTAAGCACGGCATTGTGCGTGCTGTAAACGGCCTTAGCTTTCATGTTAATGAAGGCGAGATACTCGCTGTAGTTGGAGAATCCGGCTCTGGAAAAAGTGTAACATCGCTTTCGATTATGGGTCTCCTGTCAGACAATGGCAGGGTGACGAAAGGCCAGATTTTATACCGCGGGGAAGACCTCCTGAAAAAATCAGAAAATGAAATGCGTGCCATTAAAGGCGATAAAATAAGTATGATTTTTCAGGAACCGATGACAAGCCTTAACCCGGTGTACCGCATTAAAGACCAGGTTATGGAAAGTATTATGACCCATAACAAAGCCGTTAGTAAAAAAGAAGCATTTGACCGTACAGTAGACATGCTGCGTACAGTGGGCATTCCATCACCGGAAGAGCGTGCAAACGACTACCCCCACCAGATGAGCGGCGGCATGAGGCAGCGTGTTATGATTGCAATGGCACTTGCGTGCAGCCCGGATTTGCTGATTGCGGATGAACCCACTACGGCGCTCGATGTGACCATACAGGCACAGATACTGGAATTGCTGTATAACATGAGAAAAAAATTTAATATGTCAGTGATGTTGATTACGCATGACCTTGGCGTTGTGGCGGAAGCTGCGGACCGCGTTGTCGTAATGTACTGCGGCCAGATTGTAGAGAGTGCCGAAGTAAAGTCCCTTTTTGCAAAACCGCTGCACCCGTACACACTCGGCCTTTTAAAGTCAATCCCGCGGCTGGATGACGAAAGCACAGACCCGCTTTATATGATAAAAGGCATGGTGCCTAATCCAATGCATATGCCAAACGGATGCCCTTTCAGCGACCGCTGTGACAAATGCATGGAAGTCTGCCGTCAGCGCAAACCAGAGCTTCGTAAAGTCGGTGACCACATGGTGCGCTGCTTTTTGTACCAAAATGGGGAGGCAGAAAAATGAGCGACGAAGTTTTACTTGATGTTCAGCACCTGAAAAAGTATTTTACCGTCAGTAAAAACTTTTTTGGCAAGACAACATCTGTGCTTAAAGCGGTTGACGATGTTTCTTTCCAGATTAAGAAAGGCGAGGCGTTTGGCCTTGTGGGCGAATCCGGATGCGGCAAAAGCACAATAGGTAAAATGATTGTTGGCCTGTATACGCCGACTGCGGGGAAAATCATATATAATGGAACGGACTTAACTTCACTGCCAAGGAAGGAACGCCGGCAGTACTGCAAGGATATACAGCTTATTTTTCAAGACCCGTACGCATCGCTGAATCCGCGCATGACAGTAGGCGACATTATTGCTGAACCTGTTATTATTAATCATCTGCGCCCTAAAAACGAAGTTGAAAAAAGGGTGGATGAGCTTTTAAACTGCGTTGGGCTTTCAAGCAATTACCGCAACCGCTACCCATATGAGTTCTCTGGTGGGCAGCGCCAGCGCATAGGCATAGCGCGCGCGCTTGCTGTTGAACCTAAACTGATTGTTTGCGATGAGCCTGTTTCGGCGCTTGATGTTTCCATTCAGGCACAGGTACTGAACCTGCTCGAAAGCCTTAAAAGCGAATTTGGCCTTACATACCTGTTTATTGCACATGGGCTGAATGTTGTAAAGCACATAAGCGACCGGGTAGGTGTTATGTACCTTGGCAAACTGATGGAAATTGCACCTAAAAACGAGCTTTACCATAATCCGCTGAACCCTTATACTCAGGCGCTGCTTTCTGCAATCCCTTCTATTGATCCTACAAAACGGCGCCACCGCATTGAGCTGAAAGGCGATGTCCCAAGCCCGATAGACCCGCCGGAAGGATGTCGCTTCTGCTCGCGCTGCTTTAAAGAAGCAGACAAATGCAAGAAATTCAACTCTGAGCTGAAAGAGGTAAGCAAGAACCATTTCGTTGCCTGCAGCCTTTTTGACGGTGAAGGGGAGAAAAGCAAACATTTATAAAATTTATAGACAAGTAGAAAGAAGCGTTGGAATTGAACGTGAAAAGAGTCAACCGCATACTGCAAAATATGGGGCAAATGGGACTAAAGCAAATGATTATTAGTTCACCATCTAATATTTTTTACCTTACTGGGTGCCTGATTATTCCTGGTGAACGTTTGCTGGCCCTTTATTTGAACCGTGATGGCAGCCATAAAATCTTTATAAATGACCTTTTTACTGTCCCGGAAGACATTGGAGTCGAAAAAGTGCGTTTTTCGGATTCGGATGACTACTTAAGCATTTTGAGCAGTCATATAGACCATAGCACAACTTTAGGAGTCGATAAAAATTTTCCAGCACGCTTTCTGCTGCCGCTGATGGAAAAAAAGGCAGCTGCGGATTATGTTCTTGCATCTGATTGCGTTGACAATGAGCGCGCTTGCAAAGATGCTCAAGAACAGGGAATAATGCGCAAAGCATCAGAAATCAATGATATGGCAATGAAAGAATTTATAAAGCTTATAAAGCCAGGTGTAACAGAGCGGCAGGTGGCTGAGCCGATGGAGAAGATATACCGTAGGCTTGGCGCGGATGGATACTCATTTCCACCGCTTGTTGCATTTGGAAAAAATGCGGCGGAAGGGCACCATACACCGGACGACACACCGCTTAAAGACGGTGACTGCGTTTTGATTGACGTTGGGTGCCGCAAAGACGGCTACTGCTCAGATATGACGCGCACGTTTTTCTACCGCAGTGTTTCAAGCCATGCAAAAGAGGTCTACGGCATTGTGCTTAAAGCGAACCGGGCAGCAGAAGCAATGATATATCCGGGGGTAAGGTTTTGTGACATTGACCGTACGGCCCGGGACGTTATAAAAAAAGCGGGATATGGTAAAGAATTTACACACCGCCTTGGGCACTCCATAGGGATAGAAGTCCATGAAAACGGTGACGTTTCAAGTTCCAACTGCGATGAAATAAAACCCGGTATGACATTTTCAATAGAACCAGGAATTTATGTAGAGGGCGAAGTCGGCGTACGTATTGAAGACCTTGTCCTTGTAACTGAAACAGGGTGTGAAGTTTTGAACCATGATACAAAAGAATTAAAAATAATTCCGTGATGGCGGTAGGCTTCGTTAACTGTTTTTATCTGGCTACAGATTAACTTTACAGGCAGGTTACCGCATCATAAAATTTAATGACAAAAAACTGTTTGTGTAGTATAATAATATATCGCTTTGATTTGTTTCTACCAATCATATGGCACCGGCAGGAGCCGGAAACGGGGGAGTGACTGTAACTTTGGAAAATGACGCGTTTAAACTTGTCACAGACAAAATCAGCACATTGCTGAAAGGCCTTGGATACCACAGTCTGGAGGAAAAGGAACCAGAAAGAGATGGCAAATCTGCTGTGTTTTCATCAAGTGACGCAGCGTATGGCGTTTTCTACCTTGAAAGCCGGAAACGCTTTGAACTGCGCGTATGCGGTGCGAGTGATGGCGTGCCGGACGGCAAATGGAAGTCTGTCTCAATGTGGCTGTTTGACCCGGAAACAGACACGCCAGATGATGCCGAGAATATTGCTGATGATTTTATTGAGACGATACGCGGCCCTGTTCAGATCGCTTCCGTCCGCAAGAAAAAGCACAGGAAAGACGACGACGACAATGTGGACCCGATTTTCTTCTTTAACCGGTTTGTGGGTGTGTTTCCGGAACTGAAAGAAGATTTGAACGAAGAGCGTAAAATTTACGGCAGTGTGCGTACGGTCGTTTTTGCCCGCAGCAAACTACTGCCGAAACTCGAGGCGCTGTGCTCAGACGGAGCGGACCGCAATGCTGTTAGCCGCTGCTGCTCCCTTCTCAACGAAATGTATGTAAGCGGAGATATGGACGTGCGCTCAGTTGTTACTATTGTTCTGCTTAATGGGCTGAGCGAGCGGGCAATTGGGAATATAAAGCCGCTTTTTAGTACTGAACTTGCTAAAGGCTATAAAGCGGGGCTAAAAATGAAAGGCAAAAAAGTAAAACCGGAAAAGAAGAAAAAACGCAAGAAGATTATGGCCGATACCCTTAATGAGCTCAGTAAGTAATGCTTTGCTGAGCGGCATAGCCGTATTGGCTTTGTGTTCCTCATATGTGATAAAATATCAGCTGAAATATAAAAAGCTTGACATATTTTGCGTGGCGTGTTAAACTAATTATACCTCGGTAAAGGGGTTATTTTTTTGTAACCTTTTATTAACGAGGGAGGCCGCAGCCTCGAATGGGGCTAATAAATTTCCGCGCAACGGGAGGTGCCGTTATGAGAGTGAAAGTAACATTGGCTTGCACAGAGTGCAAACAGCGCAATTATGACACGATGAAAAACAAGAAAAATGATCCGGATAGGCTCGAGATGAGAAAGTATTGCAGATTCTGCAAGAAGCATACTCTCCATCGCGAGACTAAATAATCCGGACGGAGGGGAAAAGTTTATGGCCGAAAAAGCAGAAAAAGTGAAAAAAGAAAACTTTTTTGTCAGAACCGGCAGAAACATTTCTAAATTTTTCCGCGACACGAAGGGCGAGATTAAAAAAATCGTATGGCCCACACCGAAATCCGTATTCCGCAATACCGGAGTGGTGCTTGTTACTATTGTTGTGATTGGGCTGTTTGTGTTTGGCCTTGATACGCTGCTTGTCAATCTGCTTGGTTTGATTATGAGCGTTGCAAAATAATTTTGATTTGAATGGAGGAACTCTTTTTGTCTGAAGAAGCAAAATGGTATGTTGTGCATACCTATTCCGGG
Organism: Ruminococcaceae bacterium UBA5295; assembly: GCA_002411365.1. Classification (GTDB taxonomy): domain Bacteria; phylum Bacillota; class Clostridia; order Oscillospirales; family Acutalibacteraceae; genus Thermocaproicibacter. The sequence continues at coordinate 44,639 of DHSD01000010.1, read as the reverse complement.
TATGAGAACAAGGTTGCCTCCAATCTGCAGAAGACGGTAGAAAACCGCCATTTCCAGGACCTTATCCAGCAGGTCCTTGTGCCGACGGAGACCGTTACGGAGATCAAGGACAATAAACAGCGTGACGTTGAGCGGAAGCTCTTTCCTGGGTACGTCTTTGTAAAGATGATACTTACGGATGATTCGTGGTATATTGTCCGTAATATCCGTGGTTGCACAGGCTTTGTGGGTCCGTCGTCAAAACCGATTCCCCTGACTGATGAAGAGGTAGCAAGGCTTGGGGTCGAGAAGAAGGAAATTGAGGTTTCCTACGGAGTCGGGGATTCCGTAAAGATTATCGATGGGCCGCTGGAGGGCTTTGTTGGCGTTGTAAAAGAGGTTGACAAAGAGAAAAATCATGTGTGTGTGACTGTTTCAATGTTTGGGCGTGAAACACCGGTAGAACTCGAGCTCAACCAGGCCGAAGCAATCGAATAATTTTCAAACGGCGGGTATCTGCCCGCCTTGTGAGGAGGGGCATTGCCCCTGTGGGAGAAATTGGTGTAAACAGGCACCATTCCGCCAGCTACCACGAATTTTGGAGGTGCGTCAAAAATGGCACAGAAAAAAGTTACGGGCTTAATCAAACTTCAGATACCTGCCGGGAAGGCAACTCCGGCACCGCCGGTTGGACCTGCACTTGGTCAGCACGGTGTCAACATAATGGCATTTACGAAAGAATTTAATGAGCGCACAAAAAGCCAGGCCGGAATGATTATACCAGTCATCATAACGGTTTATGCAGACCGCTCTTTTACTTTTGTTACAAAAACTCCGCCTGCGGCTGTTTTGATTAAAAAAGCATGCGGCATTGATAAGGCTTCAGGTGAACCAAACAAAACAAAAGTTGCAAAAATCACCAAGGAACAGATTAAGAAAATCGCAGAGACAAAAATGCCTGACCTGAATGCAGCGTCAGTAGAAGCAGCCATGAGCATGGTCGCAGGGACAGCGCGCAGCATGGGCGTTGAAGTCGAAGACTGATTATGGAGCTGAACATTCATTTTAGTCCCGGTGGGAGGAACTTGCAATCCGATTTTACCACTTGACAGGGAGGAAAACCTATGAAACACGGTAAGAAATATGTTGACGGCGCAAAGCTGATCGACCATAAGAAACTTTATGATCCGGAAGATGCACTTGACCTGTGCGTAAAGACCGGAACAAAGAAATTTGATGAAAGCGTTGAAGTCCATGTAAAACTCGGCGTCGATAGCCGCCATGCTGACCAGCAGGTGCGCGGGGTTATCGTTCTGCCGAACGGCACAGGCAAAAAAGTTCGTGTGCTTGCCATCTGCAAGGGCGATGCCGCTAAACAGGCACAGGAGGCCGGTGCAGATTTTGTCGGTGCGGAAGACATGATCAAAAAAATCCAGAGCGAGAACTGGCTGGACTTTGATGTGCTTGTAACGACACCAGACATGATGGGTTTTGTTGGACGCCTTGGCCGTATACTTGGGCCACGCGGCCTTATGCCTAACCCGAAGGCAGGCACTGTTACACGCGATATTGGCAAGGCTATTAAGGAAGCAAAAGCAGGTAAAATTGAGTACCGCCTTGATAAGTCCAACATTATCCACTGCGTGATTGGTAAAGTGTCTTTCGGCAAAGAGAAGCTTGTTGAGAATTTTGACGCTTTGCTCAGCGCTATTGTTAAGGCAAAACCTACGGCTGCCAAAGGGCAGTATATCCGCTCATGTGTTATTGCATCCACAATGGGTCCGGGTGTACGCATTAACCCCGGCAAATTAGGCGGCTGATTTGACGGATCCCTGAAAACGTGATACAATAAACTTAGATTTTGTGTTTTCGTTCATAGACAGCAGGTGCTTATGCACAATGGATTTTCCGCCTGCCGAGAATGAGGCCTTTTTGTACAGGTGTATTTTAAGAGCCTTTTCTGCGGCAGTGGAAAGGGCTCTTTTTATTGCATTGCAAAGGGGGTGAATTTAATTGCCAAGCAAAAAAGTTTTGGAAGAAAAGGAACAGGCAGTTTCAAACATTGCAGAAGCGCTGAAAACAGCGCATACCGGCGTTATTGTAGATTATAAAGGCATTAATGTTGCAGATGACACAAAGCTGCGCAAAGAGCTGCGTGAATCAGGCAGCACGTACAAAGTAGTTAAAAACACATTGCTTAGCCGTGCTATTGAAAAAGCTGGCATCGAGGGGATTGATACCGCTTTGGTTATTCAGGGTACGACTGCAGTTGCAATTAATCCTGAGGATTATGTTGCGCCCGCGAAAATCCTGCAGGGCTATGCTGATAAGAATAAGGGCTTTACTGTTAAGGCAGGATTTATTGACGGCAAGGCCGTTAGTGCTGGTGAAATCAAACAGCTTGCTAAACTGCCGCCGAAAGAAGTACTGCTTTCTGAAGTTGTCCGTGGCCTCAACGGGCCTATTACTGGCCTCGTAACTGTGCTGAATGGCACTATTAAAGGTCTGGTAGTTGCACTCAATGCAATTGCTGAAAAAGAGAAAAAATCTGCGTAATAAAATATTAAGATGGAGGTTCTGATTATGTCCGAAAAAGTTGATAAACTGGTTGAAGATGTAAAATCACTTACTGTTTTGGAGCTTTCCGAACTCGTAAAAGCTCTCGAAGATGAATTTGGTGTTTCTGCTGCTGCTCCGGTAGCAGTTGCTGCACCGGCTGCAAATGCTGCACCGGCTGAAGAAGAGAAGAGTTCTTTTGACGTTGTGCTGAAGAGCATTGGCCAGCAGAAGATTCAGGTAATCAAAGCTGTCCGCGACATCACTGGCCTTGGCCTTAAGGATGCAAAGGATCTTGTTGACGCTGCACCGAAGACAATTAAAGCAGGCGTTTCCAAAGAAGACGCTGATTCCATGAAAGATAAGCTTGTAAAGGCCGGCGCAGAAGTAGAGTTAAAGTAATTCTGCTTAATTAAATACTAAATCCCTGACGATTTGTTTTGAACTGAACCAGTAAAAATGGACATTGCACAAATCCCCCAATCGTAGGAAAATGAAACTACGATTGGGGGATTCATCATGTCAAAGAGAAGATATACACATATACAGATGTTGCTGCCAGAGATAAAAGCAATGCTGGCAGCAGGAAAAACTCAACGAGAGGTAGAAGAATATTTCCATTTAAAAGGTAATCGCCCTATTCACAATTTATTAAAACAAGAACGGCGTCGCGAGAAGCAATTAGAAGCTGGCCTGTCTCTCCGCCCCAAAGGCAGACCGAGAAAGGATTGCGTAATTTCCTCAGTAAAAGAAAAAGATCAAGAAATTAAGCGTTTAAAAATGGAAAATGAATTGTTGCGGGATTTTCTT
>DHSD01000010.1:22987-41142 GCA_002411365.1 Ruminococcaceae bacterium UBA5295 | reverse complement strand
AAATCGCTGGAAGGAAGTGAAGCCATCTGTAAAATATCTATCAATATACCACCATCGAAATAAGTATCCAGTGTTGACCATGTGCCAGTTCTTTCAAGTATCACGAAGCGGATATTACAATTATATTCAGCATATGGACAAACCCAGCCGGGATGAACCGTTGACGAAATTGATAGCAGAATGCCAGGAAGGCTGTAACAGAACCTATGGATGCAGAAGAGTTCTGCTTTGGCTGCAACAGAAAAAGCACTTACATTACATCTCAAAACAGTATTGCGAATAATTAACAAGTACGATTTGCTGTCTGAAATCCGCCGACGTAAAAAATATCGTCAGATGGGAGAACGACTTCACAAATATGAAAACTTGCTAAATCGTGAATTTCAAGCAGACAGGCCAAATGCAAAATGGGTAACTGACATATCTTACATACACACATCTCAAGGTGTTCTCTATCTTTCTATGATTCGTGATCTATACGACAACAGCATTGTTGCCTACAAAACCGGTACAGAACAAACAGTAAATTTAGTTTTGAACACCATTAAAGCAGCAGTACAAAAAGAAGCGGCCACCGCAGAATTACAGCTCCACAGTGACCAAGGGTTTCAATATACTTCCACAGGATATTTTAACCTAACCAAAGAATACGGCATTACGCCGTCTATGTTAAGACGCGGAAACTGCTATGACAACGCTATGGCTGAGAATTTCTTTGGTATTCTCAAAACAGAATGCATTTACAGACACAAACCAACGTCATTTGATGAAGCAAGGCAAATGATTGATGATTACATCTATTTCTACAACAATGAACGTATTCAGCTGAAAACAAAGCTGACACCGCTTGAAAAGCGGCGCCAGCTTGCATAAATCAATGATATTCTACGACAGGGGCTTGTTTTTACTGTCCGATTTATCTGGAACACTTCATGTTTTACGTCAGGGGATTTTTATGTCTGTTAGTTTGTGGAGATTACATCCTCCTGTATTTTTTTACCTTGCGAAGATTTTTACGCCTGCGGTTGTAAATAATGGCAAAGACAATGTATATGGCTACAAGTAAAATAACGATGATAGCAATGACACGGAACCATACCGACGAAAAGATCATCCCTATGACACCGCCAGTATGAAGCAGCTCGCTGCGGTCTACCGATTCGCTGGCAACAAGGTTAATAGTAGTGAGCTTCTGGTTGGCGTAGCTTAGCGTTGCTGTGCCTACAACCTGCCCCTTTTTAACAGGTGCGCTGACAGAATTGGGCATGTTCTTTGTGATTATAACGCTGCTTGTGCTTACGCTTTTAGGCAGAAGTGCCGAGTAGCTCTTTTCAGGCTGCAGGCGCAGTTTATCCTTATTCCAGGCGTATTTGAGGCTCACTTCACCGACGGTGTCGTTCGGGCCGACGACTTTTTTCAGTTCGAAAGTTGTCAGCGCCCAGCGGTAAAGGTTTCGTGAGTCGATCATTTCACCATGTGTATCGATTTCATTACCGCGTTTATCTATGGAAGGCGAACCAAGTGCCACACAGATATAGCTGTAACCGTCAGCAGATGCGGTGGAAACGAGGCAGTAACCAGATTCATCTGTATGCCCGGTTTTAATCCCTTTGGCATATGTATAATAATATTTCTGGTCGCTGTTTAGCATCATGCGGTTTGTGGTGCAAAGGTCAAAGCCTTTGCCGGCGTCAGGCCCTCCAACCGGCTTATAGGTATAGCTCGTTTCTGAACAAATCTGCATGAAATAGGGCAGCGCCATTGCATACCGCGTGATTTTCACAAGGTCTGCCGCACATGTGTAGTGGTTTGGATCATGCAGCCCATGAGGATTGGTGAAATGGGTGTTTGTGCAGCCAAGCAGTTTGGCTTTCTGGTTCATCATATCTACAAATTTGCTTACATTGCCGCCGCCAACATAATCGGCAAGCGTCAGTGCGGCATCGTTGCCTGAAGGAATCATCATACAGTTTAAAAGCTGATATGCCGTAGCTATGTCGCCGACTTTAATCCCGGCCATAGAGCTTCCTGTGCCGGAAAGCTCATCTAATATTTTTTTGGATACAGTTATTTTTGTGCCTTTCAGGTCTTTAATATGTTCTGCCGTGATTATATATGTCATAATCTTAGTAAGTGAAGCCGGTTCGCGTTTTTCATTAGGATTCTTTGAGTAAACGGCCGAACCTGTGTCAAGGTTTACGAGTTCAACCGCTTCGCTGTTGATTGGAAAATTTATATTGAAATTTGTCGCCCGTGCTTTTGCAGGCGCAAAGAGTGTGCCTGCAGTCAGCAAAACAGCAGAAAAAAGCGCAATAAACCTTTTTTTCATGGAATTTTTTCCTCCGATGTGCTATTATAAAAGTAGTAGCCAAACTACTGACTTTCTATCAGTATAGCAGAATTTAATGGGAATATAAAGCAGCGTTTTTTATAATAATCCTCTAACATGTTGTGGCACAGGTATGATTTGGGGGAAAGCAGAGTGATTTATGTAACCGGAGACATCCATGGTGAAATGGACCGGTTCCAGGATTCGAAACTGCGCAGGCTTAGGAAAAATGATGTACTTATTGTCTGCGGAGATTTTGGATTTATCTGGGACGGAGGCAAAAGGGAAGAAAAGAACCTTAAAAAAATCGGAAGCAGAAAATATAAGGTGTTGTTTATTGATGGGACTCACGAAAATTTTGACCTTCTCAACCGATACCCGCTTGAAGAGTGGCATGGGGGAAAAGTACATCATATCTGCGGTAACCTGTACCATTTGATGCGGGGGCAGGTCTATGAAATCGATGATAAAAGGATTTTTACTTTCGGCGGCGGCGAGAGCAGTGACAAAGAAATGCGGATAACTGCAAGAAGATGGTGGCCGTGTGAGCTGCCAAATGAGCTGGAAATGCGCGAGGGCATGGAAAACCTGCGAGCCTACGATTATAAGGTGGATTATATTTTTACGCATGAGCCTCCACCTAACCTCTATTCTGTACACGGGAAACCGCAGGAAGAAAATCGGAACAGGCTCGATACTTACCTTGGCTGGCTGATGAAACAGATTGACTACAAGAAATGGTTTTTTGGCTCGCGGCATATTGACCGCCGGATAACACGAAAAGACTATTATGTTTTTGATGATATTATTCCAGTGGAAGACTTTTCAAAGCCGCACCATCTTATATAAATACGCTTACAGACGCAGCTGATTTTACATTGTTGCGGCTGTTTTCTTTTTCCCATGCGGCATTGAAAGAAGACGGGAAAAGATAGATGCAAGCAGCTGCTGGAAAAGTGTGCCGACTATAACGGGAAACATGGTTTCGGCGGAAAAGTATGCTGCGGCAATAACAGCGCCTGCGCTGATGTTGCGCATTCCACTGCCCAATGTCATCGACACAACGATGCTTGTATCCTGATGCAGCAGATACCCCAGAAGCCAGCCGAGCAGGTAACCTAAAACTGCAAGCGCCAGTATCGTGCCCGCAATTTCGAAAAGCATCGGTGTCATGTGAAGTATAAACCCTGCAATTTGAGTGGAATTGATGGTGATAATCAGAATGAGTGCGATTTTTCCGTAAGGTGCAAGCACAGGCGCAAGTTTCTTGCCAGCCTTGCCGCCTGTAAACTGGTTCATGGCCATAGTTGCAACAGCTGGCACGGCAATCATAAGGATAAGGTCATGCATCATGCCTGCCACGTTGATTGAAACGTTGGTTCCAACGAGGATGCGCAGGCTGAGCGGGATGACAAACGGCGCTGCCAGCGTATCAAGAAGGACTATGGAGAGCATAAGCGACGGGTTGCCGCCTGCAATGCTGTTCCACATTAAACTCGCTACAGCTGATGGCACAACAAACTCAAGCACTATCCCCACTATGAAATATGATTTCCCATGGAAGAGCAGTGTCCCAACCCCGAGGGCAATCAGCGGCATTATTATATGAAGTGTTACAATAGAAGCGATAAGCGGCATAGGCTTTTTTACGACGCCTACTAATTGCCGGAAGCTTGACTGTAGCGTACCTGTAAATGTCATAAATGCGAATATATATGGCACGAGAAATGTAAGCCTGTTTATTTGCTTAGAAAATGAAACACCTACGCATAGTGCCGCAATTACAATAAGTGGCATCCATTTTGATGCAAATTTATTAAATGAATCCATTAAGTGCATTGCTACTATTTCCTGCTTTCGCGAATTATTTTGCATTGGCCTGCTGTTAATTACCGGGATTCATGATAAAAACGAAATTTACCAGAATCAATGCTGTAACACAGTATATTTAGGATCTCAACCCTTGATAGCGTTTATAAAGTCAGGGCCGCCGCCGTATGGACGAAAAATAATGCCGCTTACGCCTTTTGCAACAGCGTAAAAGCTTTTTTCATAGCAGAGCGGATAAATTACCGCCTGATCATTTAAGTACTTTTCGGCGGCAGCGTATGAAGCGGCCGCATCTTTCCCGCTTTTAGACTGTGCGTTGGAAAGCAGCGAATCATAATACGCATCTTTAAACTGCGATGGGTTATTTGAAGAATTTCCTGTAAAAATGGAAAGCAAATTATCAGGCCTGTTGTCTGAAGGTTTAATTGGTATGATAGCTGCGTCGTAACTGCCTGATTTTACCTGGCTTTGAAGGCTGTTAAGGCTAAGCGGTTTCATGTTAAAATAATTGCTGAACCGGCTGTTCCATGATGTTATCATTTCATTGAGCATCAATTTAACGCTGCTGTCGTCCTGGCAAAGCACCGTTGCTGAAACATTACCGCCTGCAGAAGAATACAGCCTGCAGGCTTCCTTGGCATTTTCTTTTAGATAAAACGGGCCGCCTGAAATATCGCTGTACTTACGGCCGTCGACCATAGTATCTGGAAGCAAGATACTGTTAGCTGCTGCCGAGTTGCCGGGAAGATGTGACATGACAGCGGAACGGTTGATTGCCTTAGCAAATGCACAGCGTACATTCTGGCTGTTGAAGGCGGACGACTTTGTGTTGAAACACAGGATCAATGTGGTGTCCTGCACTGAAGCGAGTGTGCACCCAATGGATTTTGCGGAATCAGCCTGAGAAGAGCTTATAGGTGCCGCATCAACTGTCTGATTCTTAAGGGTAGAAACTGAATTGGACTGGTTTACTGTGCCAATACTGAAGTCTACAGCAGATGGCTTGGGGGCAGCTTTGCCTATGTAAGTGCTTGAACGGGCAAGGTTAATATATTTTCCGTGCTCCCAGCCATAGGCGCCATCTATGCGGAACGGCCCATTGCCGAGCAGGTGGTTCGTTTCGAGGCCATAATGGCCGGCCGTTTCCTGAAAAAACTTTTTATTGCACGGCATGTATACACACTGCGCCGTAAGTTTTGGAAAATCCGGGCATGAAGACTCAAGCACGACGACAAGCGTTTTTGCATCGCTTGCTTTTACACCGAGCGAACTGACTGGAAGCTTCCCGTCATGTATAGCCTTTGCATTTTTTATGCAGTACATCTGCGTGCAGGTGACAGAACCTGTTTTGGGGTCGAGCGCCCGCTGGAACGCGTAAACAAAATCATCTGCAGTAACAGGGCCATACTTTTTAGATGACCATTTTGCATCTGGGCGCAGATGGAACGTAAACTGTGTGCTGCCTGAATTGTGTTCCCAGGAAGAAGCGACACCCGGCTGGGGGGTCAGGTTGGCGTCAAGCCTCGTAAGGCCTTCAAACAATGCCTGAACAACTGTTATGGAAGCTTCATCTGTAGCAATCTGCGGGTCAAGCGTAGCGGGCTCGGCGGAAAGGCTGTAGTTTATTGTTTTGTTGGCACCTTTGCTTCCGCCGATTTTGCAGGCGGAAAAGGAAAACATTATAGCTGCTGCAAGGGCAAAGGCGGCAGCACGCTTCATTTTCACATATATTCCCCCCTGAGCAAATTCTCCCTTTTTACTATTTTTATTCTAACATTTTTTACACACCTTTTCAATAAAGCTACAGCTTTGTTATTTTTGCAGCTGCCAGAAAAAGCGGCATATGCCTTTCATAGGCATATGCCGCTTTTAGGAAGATATATTTGTGAACTGAGCGAATATAAATTCAGTTATTCGATAATACTCTTGCCGGTCATTTCAGGAGGCTGGTGCAGGCCGAGAATCTTCAGCATTGTTGGCGCGATATCTGCAAGCTTTCCGCCTTCGCGCAGCTTGCATGGATAGCCGACAACACAGAACGGGACAAGGTTTGTGGTGTGTGCGGTAAACGGTGTGCCATCTTTTGCGAGCATTTGCTCGGCGTTGCCATGGTCGGCTGTGATGAGGGCGACGCCGTTGTGCTTAAGTATGTCGTCCACAACTTTGCCGACGCACTTGTCAACAGTCTCAACTGCCGCCTTTGCCGCGTCGAAGATGCCTGTGTGGCCGACCATGTCGCAGTTTGCAAAATTAAGAATAATCACGTCATATTTGCCGCTGTCAATGCGCTTAAGGAGCTCGTCGGTTACAAGGTAAGCGCTCATCTCGGGCTGCAGGTCATATGTTGCGACCTTTGGCGAATGGATAAGCGCACGTTCTTCGCCCGGGTAAGCCTTTTCGACGCCGCCGTTAAAGAAGAAGGTAACATGGGCGTATTTTTCTGTTTCCGCTATGCGCAGCTGTGTAAGGCCATTGTTTGAGATATATTCGCCAAAAGTGTTATTAAGCTTTTCCGGGCGGAACGCAATGTCTACGTTTGGCATTGTTGCGTCATACTGGGTCATGCACACGAAATTAAGCGGGAAGAAGCCCTTCTTGCGTACGAATCCATTAAAGTCAGGGTCAACAAATGTGCGGGTTATTTCACGCGCACGGTCCGGACGGAAATTATAGAAGATTACGGAATCACCGGGCTGCACCGTGGCGCCTTTGGCACATACGGCCGGAATGACAAATTCATCTGTAACTTTGTTTTTGTATGAGTTTTCAACAGCTTGGACTGGATCGGAAGCCTGGACACCTTCGCCGTAGACCATCGCAGCGTATGCTTTTTCAACACGCTCCCAACGGTTGTCGCGGTCCATGGCATAATAGCGGCCCATTACGGTCGCAATCTGGCCAACGCCGATTTCTTTCATCTGCTTTATGCAGTCTTCAACATAACCTTTGCTGGAAGACGGCGGCACGTCACGCCCATCGAGGAACGCATGCACATAAACCTTTTTGCACCCGTGCTGTTTTGCCATCTTCAGCAATGCGTAAAGGTGTGAGTTGTGGCTGTGGACGCCGCCGTCTGACAGCAAGCCGAGAATGTGAAGTGCTTTGCCGCCTTTTGCGGCCTTGTCCATTGCATCCACAAACGCGGGGTTTTTGTAAAAGCTGCCGTCTTCAGTTGACTTCGTTATCCGGGTAAGGTCCTGATAGACTACACGGCCTGCGCCGATATTGGTATGGCCGACTTCGGAATTGCCCATCTGCCCGTCGGGCAGACCGACGGCAAGGCCGGAAGCGCCGATTTTTGTAACAGGGTTTTTAGCAAACAGGCTGTCGAGGTTTGGCTTCTTTGCCGCTTTTATGGCATTGCCGTAATCCGTGCCGATTCCGAAACCATCCATTATTATTAATATAAGAGGCTTTTTCATAAGCGGAACTCCTTTCAGGGACTTTTTGCAGAAAGCCCTGCGAAAAACTTTATAGAAGAATGGATCCTTTAATATTTGGGTATGATTTAGGCCGCACATTTTGCGCTGCCCTTAAAAAACAAGCTTGTACAATTAAAACTGCAGTCAGACACTTGCAGCTTTTACGATAGCCGCAAAGTCCGCAGGGCGCAGGGAAGCTCCGCCAATAAGGCCGCCGTCGACATCAGGCTGTGCGAGAAGCTCAGCGGCGTTCTTCGGGTTCATGGAACCGCCGTACTGCACTGTAAGCGCATCTGCAGTGCCTTTTCCGTAAAGGCCGGCAACTGTTGAGCGTATAGCTGCGCAGACCTCATTTGCCTGCTGGGCAGTAGCGGTTTTGCCTGTGCCTATTGCCCATATAGGCTCATAAGCGATGATTATTTTTTTCATTTCTTCTTTTGTCACGCCGCCGAGGGCAATTTTTGTTTGCATGGCTACGAGCTCTTTTGTAATGCCCTGCTCGCGCTGCTCCAGAGATTCGCCGACGCAGAGAATTACATTAAGGCCGGCATTGAGTGCTGCGCGTATGCGCTTGTTTACCGTCTTGTCTGTTTCTCCGAAATAAGTTCTGCGCTCGCTGTGGCCGATAATTACGTACTGCACGCCCATGGAAGTAAGCATGGGAGCGGAAATCTCGCCTGTAAAGGCGCCTGAGCTTTCCCAGTGGCAGTTTTCTGCGCCAACGCCGATGTTTGTTCCCTTCGCGGCCTCAAGCACAGTAGGAAGGTCAACATAAGGGACGCAGACAACAACGCCGCACTTTGCGCCTTTAACGAGCGGCTTTATGCCTTCAATCAAGACTTTTGCTTCTGCCGGGGTTTTATTCATCTTCCAGTTTCCTGCAATAACTGCTTTTCTAAGCTGTTTATTCAAGATTCTCAAACCCTTTCTAAATTTAAAACAGGGACGAAAGATCCGCCCCGTAATGTTAACTGTTTATTTGTCATTAAGGCATGCAATGCCTGGCAGCTCTTTGCCTTCGAGAAATTCAAGGGAAGCACCGCCGCCTGTGGAGATATGTGTCATCTTGTCTGCAAAGCCGAGTTTTTCAATCGCTGCTGCGGAATCGCCGCCGCCGATAATCGAAATCGCGCCGCTGTCTGCAACAGCCTGTGCAACTGCCGTTGTGCCGGTTGCGAAATGTTCCCATTCACTTACACCCATTGGGCCGTTCCACACAACTGTTCCTGCACCGACAATTGTCTTTGCGAAAAGCTCCTGCGTTTTGTCGCCGATGTCGAGCCCCATCCATCCGTCAGGGATACTGTCGGAATAAATGCGCATATTGACGGTGTCGGCTTTGTATTCGCGACCGATGATATTGTCAACAGGGAGGAGCAGTGAGACGTTCTTCTCTTTTGCTTTTCCAAGTATTTCCTTTGCGAGGTCAACCTTGTCGTTTTCGCAGATGGAGGTGCCTATCGGGTTGCCGAGGGCTTTAAGGAAAGTGTAGGCCATGCCGCCGCCGATAATCAGCGTATCGACTTTGTCGAGAAGGTTTTTGATAACTCCGATTTTGTCAGAGACCTTCGCACCGCCCAGAATTGCAATAAACGGGCGTTTCGGGTTTGACAGGGCCTTGCCCATGATGGTTATTTCCTTCTGAATCAGAAAGCCGCATACAGCCGGAAGGTACTTTGCAACACCTGCCGTAGATGCATGTGCGCGGTGTGCCGTGCCGAACGCATCATTGACGTATATGTCGGCAAGTGAAGCGAGCTCTTTTGCGAAACCGGGGTCGTTCTGTTCCTCGCGCTTGTCAAAGCGGACGTTTTCGAGCAGTTCGACGTCTCCTTCTTTAAGCGAAGAGGCAATGCTCTTTGCGCTTTCGCCGGTGACATCCTTTGCAAGCTTCACTTCACGGCCGAGCGCCTTGCTTAGGTAAGCGGCTACAGGCGCAAGTGAATACTTCATGTTTACCTGGCCCTTTGGACGGCCGAGATGCGAGCAGAGGATAACTTTTGCCTTGTGGTCGATGAGGTAGCTGATAGTTTTCATAGCTGCATTGATGCGCTTAGGGTCTGTAATGTTGCCTTTGTCGTCAAGCGGAACGTTAAAATCACAGCGGACGAGGACTCTTTTCCCAGCGACATCAATATCTTCCACGGTTTTTTTGTTAAGATAATTCATAAAAGCGCTCCCTTTTTATGTGATTTTTGCTTGTTTACTTTCTAACAATCTAACAAGAATTATACAACTGTTTTTCTCCTTTTTCAAGCCGTAAGGCAGGCAATTTAGGCGCTTTCAGCCACTTGGTTAAAATTTTATCATTTATTTGCCGGCGGGGAAGCCACACCCACGCTTTGGCTGTGTAATGCTGATGCAGGTTTTTTCGGCTTGCTGAAAACAATAATGCACTGCCGCAATAAAGCCGGCTGGCCAGCTACTTATATCCATTGCAGGAGATAGAAAAAATTACCGGAATCCGGCTGAAAAAACAGGAAAGACTTTTATAGGAAGCATATATGTGCAAAATAACTGGCAGGTATAACTTTTGCAGCTCGCGTTAAATGCTTTGACGGTATTTTAGGCAGTTTAGAGCGGTTTATTTATTGATGCAAGACTTTTTCAAAATATTTCTGTGCGAAAGGGGCAGAATGATGAACGTAGCGAAGATTATTCGCAGGATTAACTGTATTTGGAGGATGTATAATATGCGCCAGCAGGCAGTTGGATTTATGAAAGGAATTGGCGCAGGCATTGTTGCCGGTGCCGCCATTGCCGCCGTGGGCAGCAGAATGGCTAAAAACGACCACGGCTTCAAGCACCGCGCCAACAAAAGGCTGCGTTCGGTCGGAGAGCTTTTCGATGACGTGCAGGAGCTTTTCAGGTAAAAAATTGAAACTGTTGCCGCAGGTCGGCCAATGAAAATCCGAGTATGCTGTTACCTTTTGGTATGGCTGCCTCGGATTTTTTTAATTTCAAAGTCACATGAAGAAAGTGCCGCTTCGTTGAAAAATTGTCGCGCGTAAAACTGGTAAAAGCTGATATTGCATCTCAAAAAAATACAGCCTCCGGTTTGACGGAGGCTGAACGTCTTATTTTATGATGCTGTATATGCCAAACATTGGCATAACGATTGAAATTATAACTATCCCTACAATTACGCCGACGATGATTATCATGATTGGCTCCATAAGGGACATCATCTGTTTAATGCTTTCGTCTGCGCGTTTTCCATAGAGGTCGGCAAGCTTTTTAAATGAATTGCCAAGCATGCCGGATTCTTCGCCCGCTTTTATCATTGATACAAACAAAGAGTCGAACGTCGGGAAGCGCGCCATTGAGGCGTTGATGGGCACGCCTACTTTTACGTCTTCGATTACCTGGTTGAGCTGCGCTTGAATTGCACTGTTCGGCACGGTATTTCGTGATATTTGAAGTGAGCGTACGACGTTGACGCCGGCGTCTATCAGCGACGACATTATGCGGCAGAAGCGCGCGAGAAGTGAAAAACGGTTTATATTCCCGAACAGCGGAAACTTCAGTTTGCCCGCGTCAGAATGCACAACAAAGCTCTTCGAAACATGGCGGGCAATTTTATACCCGGCAATAATAGCGACGATAATGCCTACAATTATATACCACTGATGGATTAAGAAATTTGAAAACGCCATTACGCCCTTTGTTAGGGCCGGGAGCTGCGCGCCGAATGAGCGGAAGATGTTGGCAAAGCTCGGAAAGACGAATATGTTCATTATGATGACGAGGGCTATGGTGAGGCAAAGAAGTATGCAGGGGTAGATAAGCGCGCCGCGAAGCTTGGCTTTAAGCGTCATGCCCTTTTCCTGCAGCGATGCGCACCTGTCGAAAGCTACATCAAGGTGGCCGTTTTCTTCACCCGAGCGTATCATGCTCACTATAATCTCAGGGAATGCCTTAAATTTTGACATTGAAGCGGAAATAGTGGAGCCGTTAAGCAGGTTCTGCCGTATCTCCTGAAGAATTTTTTTCATGGCTTTGTCTTTCTGGCTGCTTATCATGACGTCTGTAGCCGTCGTTATGGAAACGCCTGCACGCATCATCAGCGCCATCTGGTTGAGCATGCCGAGCAGCATCTTTTTCGGAATTTTTACTTTATGTATATCCTGTTCAGTAAGGTCCTTGTCCCAGACTGACACATTTTCCTCATTCGTTTCGCTGTCATTAAGCTCAAGGACAGTAAGCCCTTGTTTCATGAGATTTTCGATTGCTTCTTCTTTATTTACGGCATTCACAGTGCCGTGGAAGCGCCCGTGCGCGGTGTTGACTGCACTGTATTGGTAATTCATATTTAACACTCCTTTTCCATCGCTTCAGTCTGGCTTCAGCGGAAGCGTGCCCCTGAGCCGTTCGGGAGATACGAGATAGCGGTGCCGCGGCGCACAAGGCCGCTTCTTACAAGGTCGCGCAGGCTGTTTTCGAGGGTCATCATGCCTTCGGCGGAGCCAGTCTGTATCATCTGGGTGATGTTTGCCGTTTTACCCTCGCGGATAAGGTTGCTTATTGCCGAGTTTACGAACATTATCTCGAAGGCGGCGACGCGGCCTTTGCCGTCGGCCGTGACGAGTAGATGCTGTGAAAGGACGCACCGCAGCACCATGGAAAGCTGTGTGCGAACCTGCTGCTGCTGCGTTGAGGGGAAAACGTCGATAAGGCGGTCTATGGTGTTGGCGGCCCCGCTTGTGTGCAGCGTGGAAAGTACAAGGTGGCCCGTTTCTGCTGCTGTGATGGCAATGGATATCGACTCAAGGTCGCGCATTTCGCCGACGAGTATGATGTCGGGATCCTCACGAAGTGCGGCTCGAAGTGCGCATGCATATGATACGCTGTCGGCGCCTATCTCGCGCTGGTCTATAATGCACCGTTTCGGTGTGTGGATATATTCTATTGGGTCTTCTATTGTGATGATATGGTCGCAGCGCGTTTTGTTGATCTCGTTTATTATTGCCGCAAGAGTTGTAGATTTGCCGCACCCTGTAGGGCCGGTGAGAAGCACGAGCCCGTCTTTATATGTGAGAATTTTACGCACAGCCTCGGGGAGCCGAAGGTCTGTAAGCTCAGGAGCAGCTGCAGGGATAACGCGCAGGACGAGCGTGTACCCGTGCGCCTGCCGGAACGCATTGACACGGAAGCGCCCGTAGACTGGCATTTCGGCCGAAGCGTCCATATCGCCGCATTCGAGGAATTTTTGGTATTTGCCTTTGCTAAGGCATTTTTGTATGAAGCCTTTCACGTCTTCTTCCGTAAGTACCGGCAGGTTGAAAAAATTTACTTGCCCGTTTATTCTGCAGGCCGGCCTGTTGTTGGAAGAAAGATGGATATCAGAAGCTTTCATTTTTACTGACGCAGCTACGATTTCAGCTATGTCCATTTGAAAGACCACCTTAATCTTTTTTAAATTTCATGTGCTTGCTTACATATCGAGCGAATAGGTGCTGACCATTTCTTCAACAGATGTGCGCCCTTCGATGACTATGCGCTTAAGGTTCCTGTCCATAGATATCATGCCTTCATGGATTGCTTCGGCACGTATGGCATCTACGGAGCCGTTTGAGTCTATCAGTTTCTTTATTTCAGCCGTTACAGGCATGATTTCGTGTATTGCAGTGCGCCCGCTGTAGCCTTTGCCGTGGCATAGCGGGCACCCTTCTTTATGCGCGCGGTAAAGGTGTATGTCCGTCCCGGGCTTGAGTCCGAGAAGCTTCAGTTCGTTGTCGCCCGGAGCATATTCTTCCCTGCAGTATTTGCAGAGTGTGCGTACAAGGCGCTGCGCAACGATGCCTATAACTGATGACGACACCATGAATGGGTCAATGCCCATGTCTACAAGGCGTATGATGGAACTTGCCGCATCGTATGTATGGAGTGTGGAGAACACAAGGTGGCCTGTGATGGCGACGCTTGTTGCAATCTCGGCTGTTTCACGGTCGCGTATTTCACCGACCATGACAACGTCCGGGTCCTGCCGCAGTATTGAGCGCAGGACGGAAGCAAATGTAAGCCCTGCCTTTTCGTTGACTTCCACCTGTGTGATGCCCGGGATTATCATCTCCACAGGGTCCTCTACCGTAACGATGTTTATATCGTCGCTCATAATAGCTTTCAGCGCCGTGTAAAGCGTTGTGGATTTGCCGCTTCCAGTAGGGCCGGTAACAAGGATTATGCCGTGGTTATTTTTAAGCAGTGCGTCAAATCTTTTTTTGTTTTCCGGAAGGAAACCTATGCCGTCTTCGTTCATATTGAACCCGAGTGCCGTTGTTATCCTTATGACGACTTTTTCACCGAAAACTGAAGGCATGATTGAAATGCGCATATCTATTATCTGTTTGCCGACTTTATAGTTAATGCGCCCGTCCTGCGGGACGCGTTTTTCAGCTATGTTCATCCCGCCGATATACTTTATGCGCGAAACGATAGCGGGGGCGACGTCCATACTCGTTTCCATGTAGCGTGTCAGGCGGCCGTCCACACGGAAGCGTATGCGCAGTTTATCGCGCTGCGGCTCAATGTGGATATCGCTGGCCTTTATTATTACGGCCTGCTCTATCATGGTGTTTACAAACTTTATGATGGGCTGTGATGTCTCGTCGCTTTTCTGTTTTTCTGCGGCGGCTTCTGCCTGCGCTTTTGCCTGTGTGTCTGCGGCTTTGCTGTCTACAAGCTCCTTGGCGGCGGCTTCTGCTTTCTGTGACGTATAGAGCTCGCGTATCTTTGCCTCAATTTTTGCGCGTTCAGCAATTTCCGGATAGACTCTCAGCTTTGTGTAAGTGCTGATGTCGTTTATAGTGTTGTAATCGAGCGGGTCTGCTACTGCTACGGTAAGTATGCTGCCTGTTTTTTTTACCGGGACTACAAGCCTGCTGCGTGCGAGGCTTTCCGGTACAAGCTTTGAAAGCGACGAATCTGTAGTGACATAAGAGAGGTCAACGTACGGTATGCCGATTTGCTTTTCGAGCGAGCGTATCATCTGCATTTCGGTTATGTACCCATTTTCTATCAGGACTTCGCCGAGGCGTTTTTTGCTGTGTTTCTGCTTATTTAAGGCATCGTTCAGCTTTTCTTCAGAAAGGATGCCGGCCTGTACGAGTATCTGGCCCATTTTCATGTTTGTTATTTTCATGGAGTACCTCCGCAATAGTGGATAAGTTTTTAAATCAGTGAAAAATACCAGCTCACAGCGGCTGCCGCCTGCCGGCGGAACGCGAGTGCAAACAGGCATGCCGAGCAGATGTACGGCCCCATAGGCATATACTGGTTCCCAGTAACTTTGTGCATAAACAAAAGTATGATGAAATAAATGCCGGAAATAAGTATTGTAAGCACAAAGACGAATATGATCTCCGGAAAGCCGCACAGGAAGCCGAGGGCTGCGAAGAGTTTAACGTCGCCGAGTCCGATGCTTTCTTTGTGATAAGCAGCTTTCCCGATAAGGCCTATCAGGAGCCACATGGCGCCGCCGGCAAGCGCGCCGAGGAATGGGGAAGCCGCCGAGCGGTAATAATCAGCTTTGCCAAACAGCCAAAGCGTGTATATCACTGCAGCAGGTATCAGCACGGCAGGCAGGCACTGGTCGGGAATTATGCTGTATTTGCCGTCGGAGACAGCTGCGAGCACGAGGAAAAAAGCGGCTGCGCAAAGAGAGATGAAAACGGCGTTTGAATATATGTACTGCAGGCGAAGCAAAAGAAAAACAGCGCTGAAAAGAATGCCGAGCCGCACTCCGTCCGGTGCTGGCGAAAGGCGTTTTCCAAGGAGCTCGGGTGAAGGCTTTTCATCATAATCGCAAAGCCACACCGCAGGCACCCGATTGAAAAGGAAAACGCCGAGCATTCCAGCTGCGAAACCGGCAGGCAGGCACCAGAGAAATTCAGTTTTCATTTTGATTTGTCTGTTGGAGCGGCCGGTGGGAAGGAGTAGCTGAAAATTTTAAGCGATGCCGTATACAGGCCGGCTTGCGTGGCCTTGCCGTTCTGCCGCGGCTGCATGGTGACCGAGTCTATGTAATAGACGGCGCCTGTTTCTTTCTCAATATAGTGCAGGAATGTAACGAGTTGACTTTCGTTGCAGATGAAAGTGACGTTTAGCGGCGTGCTGCTCATAACACGGCCTGCGGAAGTTTTGATGCCGGTTGATGTAGGTTGTTCCATGCTCACGTTTGTGGCGCTGACGTCAGCCTTATGCAGCCCGCTTACAAGGTCGTCGCTTACATCGAGCGGCTGCATGCCTGCACTTTGCTCGCTGCTTTTAACCTGCGTTTTCAGTTTTGCTATTGCCTTTTGCAGCGAGCCGCGGTGTGCCGCTGCGCTTTCATAGTTGCTTATATCTATCTGTTTCTGCTGGTGTTGTGCTGTAAGATCGCTTGTTTTCTGTGCAATCCTGTTGAAGAACAGCCCGTAGTACAGCGCCAGGGCAACGGCCGCTGCAAGAAAACAGATAAGCGCCCCTGAAACATGTATTTTTTTCATTCTGCTGACCTCCGTTGTGATTTATGAAGCAGACGAAGCGGAATTGCTGCTGACCGGATTTGCAAAGCCGTGTATCTGGAGTTTGGCGGTGCACAGGTAACTTGCCTGTTTAGCCTTTTCGTCCTGCTGCCTTGCTGCGGTGAATGGCACGAGCACGTCAAAATAATGCTTTGAGTTTACGCTCTGGCGCGCGCTGTTGAACTGCCCAAACGTCGAGGTGGTGAAGGTAATGTCGAAGGTGCCGGATTTTCCGTCTGCTTTGCAGCTCGTGATTGAATTAACCTGTGGCGCAAGCTGTTCGTTAAGTTTTGTGAAGGCCTCGGTCATTTTAGATTTCTGGTAGGGCAGAACGGAGTCATCTTTCTGTATCTGTGTAAGCTGCTGCTTAAGGCTGTTTTCCTTATCAAGCATTGACTTTGCCTGCTGTATCTCGGGCAGTGCAAGCTTTACATTGTCGGCGTTTACCTGCTCCGAGGCGTTGTGGCAGAGGATAGGCTCTATTGATATGAGCGCGGCCGCAAATATGCAGAATATAATGGAAAGTATTAAATTAAGCTGCTTGCCACTGTACTGCCCTTTTTCCTGCGAGATGAAGTCGACTTCGCCGTACCGCGAAAGCATACCGTCGAGTGAGAAAAAATCCTCAGGGTGGCAGCCGGATATTGCCGCCTGCGTGTCTATGGCGATGAAAGACCGGTACCGCTCGCACGCGGACTGCACCGGCTGGAACGGGATGCCTGTGGAGACGTTTTTCATGTATGCCTTAAAGTCGGGGTGGACCGAGAATGCGCCGCAGAAAATTATCTCTTCGGGCTGCAGGCGCTCCGCCGACAGTATGACATGGAGGTTGCGCCCCGCTTCTGACGTGGCGGTCTCAAGAAGTACCTTTATCTGAGGCGATATCTTTTCCGAAACAGGCACCTGCGTCTTTTCGTTTGCGGCGAGGAAGCCGGGCTGCATAATCTCGCTTTCGGCTTCCTCGTAGCTGTAACCGCCTTCATTATGCATTATCTCAAGTATATCGGGCCATACGGAGTCAAACTCCCTCTGGAACACAGGCTCGCCGTTGCTGAAGAGCATGACGCGCAGATGTTCCCACCCGGCGTCAACTACGGCAACAGTCCTGTTGCTGTACATATATTTTTTAGGCGAAAGGCCAACTACGTTCTGGCATGTCATCATCATTCCGTTGAGCATGGGGCAGATGCGCGCCACGCGTATGCCAACACTGCGGAAATCCTGCACTATGGATGTGATGAGCGATTTTGGAACAGCAAAAAGTATGGCTTTAAGCCGGCCGCTCGCAGCGTCCTGATGGCCGTATTCCTGGGTTACTATGTAGTATCCGTCGACGTTGTCCTGCAAAACCGTTTCCGCCTCGAGGCGGGCAAACTTCTGCAGTTCTGCTTTTTTTGTGGGTAGGTGGAGATATTCTTTCGTGATAACTGCTGTGTTGTCAAGGCACACGATAAGCTCGCAGTTGGCCATTCTGGCTTTCTGCATACAGTCCGACGCGAAAACGGCGAGCGCATGCATCTGCGAGGCGGCTTTTTCTTTGCCGCACAGCCCTTCGGGCAGCTCAAAGCGTACCGGTGTGGCGTAAATGTGCTGCCTGCCGGATTTCCTGACCGGCGTTAGCAGCAGGGAGCGTCTTGTAAGCTGTAAAAATACGGTTTCCACATTTTCACCTCATGTCAATGTCACTTTTCTGGCAGGGTATTGTTTGCTGCCAGCACATTTGCCTGCGCGTGCAGGCGTAGCTTCTCTGAACCGCTGGTAAGCTTATGGAAGGAGATGCCATACAAACAAAAGCCCGCCGAGGCGGGCTTTTGCCGGATTATGTTTTTTGTTTATGATCTAAGATTATAAAGAAATTTCCAGCTTAGCAGAATCAGTTGTGGCTCCAGAGCCTCCGCCGCTTACAGTTATCTTGTAGGCAGTACCGCTTGTAATCTGTTTAAAGTCAGTCCCTGGGGCTGTTTCTGCTGCGGTCACTTTACCAGTAGTAGTATTGTAATAAAACTTATCATTTGGGTTTTTGGGCTTGTCGATTATATTAGGGTCAATGCCATATGTTGATAGAATAGT
>DHSD01000010.1:20491-22818 GCA_002411365.1 Ruminococcaceae bacterium UBA5295 | reverse complement strand
AGCTGTAATTATCGTACCAGCCTCTGTAGAAGGACTTGATGCATTGCCGGCGCATTCAGCCTGTGCCTGTTTGATTGTTGATTCTACTAACTGTGCATTTGAAAGGTCAGTGGAATTGTTTGCATTTTTAATAACGTTGCTTACCATTGGAATTGCAATTGCAGCAATGATGGCCAGAATAGCGATTACGACAACCAGCTCAATGAGTGTAAAGCCTTTTTTGCTTTTTTTCTTCTGCAGGGAAGTTTTCCTTGCAGAGAGGACGCTTAAAGTTTTTGTCATAGAAGTGTCTCCTTTCATAAAACAGAACAGATTTGAACAAACGGTTTCAGAGCCTCTCTCAAAAAAAAATATCAGATGCAGTTTAAGCGGTTAATATGAGAGTTGCTTTTAATTTTTATGCTGCATATAGAGCATATAGAATTATGCCTATGAAAGGAAAGTGAGAAGATTGCTGGTAAATTTCTGTTACGATATATCCATCTGAAATTCTTTTATCTTCTATCATACGTATTTAGAATAAAATGTCAATATAATTTTTGAGCAAAAAGTTAACAAACAATGAACTAATTTTTTGTAGATTTCCAATTAAGCATAATACCAGAACATTATTCTGCGCTTATCGACAAAAATGGTATATATACACAAAAAATATGAACCTATCGACACAAATGGAATATAATGTCTTGGCAGTATAAAATTTTATTTACGAATATACGTCCTAATTTCATGTTGAAATTACCATACGCGAAGTATATAATTAAATGAATAATAAGCAACAAAATTCCATCTGCACAATAAAAAGTCTGATTTTCATCTTCCGCCATAATGGAAACGAATAAGGTTCGGGAGGGCGAGAACTTTGAAAAAGAGCAAAAAAGGCGTTTCCCTGATTTTTGTAATAGTTGCCGTAATGATGTTGATGATTTTTTCTTCGATGCTGTTTACTGCTTCGGCGAGCACGCTCAGCCGAACGGCGCAGAGCACCGACAGCCGCCAGACTTATATGACGGCGCGCTCCATTGTAGAGTATATGCGGATGAAGGCTTTCGAGAAGGCGAAAACACCAGGCCTTTCTGAGTTTGCGGGCGGCCCGGACGGCAAGGGCTATTTTAAGGAGACTGCGTGGCCAGTAAGCGGAAAGCCTGACGGCAAGAGCTGCTATGCTGTGTGCAGCGGTTCCGGCAGCGAATGGGAGATACAGGCGAAAGTAAAGTACCGGAACTCCGAAAAATACCAGACCATGAACTACAAATTCACACTCAGCGGCGCCGCGCCGGTGAGTGTGCTTGACGGGTATTTCCTTGCGGGCGCGCGGTATAATGGTGGCGATGGGCAGTTTTTAAACGCTAACTCAGACGATGGCACTTTTAATCAACTGGCTGGTACATATTGCCCTTATCCAGTAGTATTTAATTGTAACGCGGAAATTGTTAAAGGTACAGCGGCGTCATCAGCACCTGAGATGTATTTTGTGAATACTCTGGGTATAAAAGCTTATGGGAGTGTTGCAACTCTCGATTCGAACTTTGTTTATTTTAAGCGTGAGGTTACGTCAGATGCCAGTGGCCAGGGGCTTAAGCTTAGAAACAACAGTAGCAAGCTTAGCCTTGCGGCGGCTTATGCCGGCTATAACGGCATTGCGCGGTTTGACTCTTCAACACCGGTGCAGGGCGGCACGCGGCTGCCTGAGGGCGCCGGGTATTACCTTTTTAAAAATGATACAGACCTACTCGACAGCAGCTCCTACACGAACGGGAACCTCCAATATATCCCCGGAGGCGACATAACGTCTAACAGCGTGCTTGCGCCTTCCTCAGAACTTAAAACGAGCGAGTTCAGCAACAACATAGATTACCTAAACAACTATGACGCGACGGCTGCATCGTCAAAAATAGTTTCGAGCGAAACGGACGGCGGCATTGGCTGGACGGATGGGGGCAAACTGAATGAGAGCAACATAAACAGCACGCAGTGCCGTAACCAGGATGTTCACCTCAACCTCTGCCAGAATGGACTAGGTGAAATGCAGAACCAAAAAACCCCGCTTACATTCGCCGCGCACAGCATAAACTTTCAGGCCGCAGACAGCGCAGGCAGCGTAGATTTCACTATGCCTAACACCGCTTTTACTTTCGACATAGCCAACACGTCAACAAGCAGCGCGGGCGCGTTGTGGCTTAACTTTCAGCCTTACAATGGCTATGTGTGGGAGCAGCCGTGGGGTCTTACCTACGACGCAAGCGGGAAGGTGACGGGCATGCAGAACGAGACGACAAAGATAACTGTGCCGTCAGGCTCTACAGGTGCCCACTTTTACGTCGGCG
>DHSD01000010.1:0-20231 GCA_002411365.1 Ruminococcaceae bacterium UBA5295 | reverse complement strand
GACCCACACGACACAGGCACGTGCGTCTACCAGCTGCCGAGCGGGACGGATATCTTGAACGACACAAACCTCATGGCGGACATGAAGCGCGTTACGGTTTCCGGCGGCGGCGGCGGGGGTTTCAGCTTTACGAATGAGCGCTTTACCGATAAGCCGTAGCGGTGCCGAAGGAGGAGAAGCATATGTCTGTTTTCAGAAAATCAAGAAAAGGAATATCCCTCGTGGAGGAGATATGCTCTGTTGCGCTGCTTGCCATAGGCGTAATAGCGGCGGTGGGCGCCATAAACCTTTCGCGTGTTTCCGTAACGGCCGACACGCTGGAGGAAGCCGCCGCCGCAAGGGCGCAGAAGCTGGAAGACAGCCTCGTTGCCTGCCTTTCTAAGCAGCCCTCGGTGCCGCTCGACATGGGTGCGAGGATAAAGGGCGCAAAGTATGTAGGGAGCGGCAAGTCGAAATTCGACCCGGCAAACGGCGAGGAGCAGTACGTTATAGAGCCGGCTCCGTCAGGCGACCCCGGCTACCTGGTTTTCTGCCGCGTTTACTATGACGGCGGCAAGCGCTATGTGGAGCTCAGCGGGTTCGCTTCCTCAGACGGCGACAGCTACGCGGCGACTGCCAGCGGAATACCTTTGAAACCTATTCCCATACCGCCGCCGCCGCCTTCGCACGCCAAGGGTTTGCCGTTTGTGCTGTATGGCTCGCAGTACGGGAGCAACACTGTTTTTAACAGCGACAACGCCCCTAACATTGTAGAAGGGAAAAAAGAATCCAAATACCCTGTTGTGATAGGCCCTTTGATACAGGACCCACCAGGCACACAGGGCCGCTCCTTCTCGGCGCCGAGCATGTTTTTCTTAAACGGTGTGAATCCGCCAGACGCTGAAAAAAATAAGCTGCGCTGTAACAGCTCGATATATTCATGCAGTGCCGCACAGGTTACACTGGAATCAAATTTCATTTATATCGCGTCTAAAGCCCTTGTGTTCCAGAAAAACTCTGACGACAAGAATGAAGTCCCACACCTTTGTATTAAGCCACCCAAAGGTGTCGAAAAAGGATATATTTATTTTGCGCAGGACTGCGACGTTATAAGAGGCACCAGCCTTGATGAAAATATCAGCAGCCCTAACAACAAGGTGATGTGGCACGCAAAGCATGGCCTTTACTCGTTTACCGGCAGCAATGACCTCTGGAAAAGCAAAGATGGGCTTACTTACGCCTCCGGCGAAGAGTCAAGTGTTTTCGACAGCTACTATGTGAACTATATTGTGAATACCTACAAAGCTAAGGAACTTGTTGCAGGCGGGAACAACGCGCCTAAAGTGCCTTACACCGGCAGGGCGGAGTGGACTTTCAACTATAAAGGAGTTGACAAGTTTAATAGTAAAGGCAAAGGCAATCCGAGCAGCCAGACCGGCAAAGACGTTTATATGTATGTGAATTCTACTGACGATTGGGGCAGCACCGCCCAGACATACAAGGCGAACCGCATAGGCCTGCAGTATGTGGCGAAAGACGTTACGCTCACGCTGCCGAAAGATAAGCAGGTTACGTTCGAGGCCGGCACGTTCGGGCTCAATATGCAGAGTGGCGACGGCGACGTCAGCCAATTCAAAGAAGCCATGGCGCTTAAAAAATCCCCGGGCGACACCAAAGGCAAATTCATAGTAAATTGCAGCAGCCTCATACTTTACCATGGCCTTAATGTGATGGATTCCGACGGCAAACTCCTGTACCATCTGGACGCGGGGGAGTACACCGCAAAACCAGGAGGCTTCGATCTTTTTGACAAGCCGGCGACCATGGCGGCGCTCGGGACATGACGGAAGGGGCGGGAAATATGCGCTTGCGCAGCAAAAAAGGAATATCACTTGTGGAGCTTATAGCCGTGATGGCCATTTCGGTGATTGTGGTAGGCGCGGCGATGGCTGCGCTTTTCGGCGGCGCGCGTGATGCTGCCGAGGGCGCGGAAGACTGCGGCAACCACGGCGACGCCTATCTTCTCGAAACATGGCTGCGGAAAGACCTCCCGACGGCCGAGGGCATAAGCGTCAACACATCAAAGATGGAAGGCCCAAACATTGTAAATATATATTTTGCATCAGATAACTCCGTAGCCGTGGAGCAGGGCGGCAAGCAGATTATGCGCATAAACGGAGTGCAGAGCATAGGCGTGCAGACGAAGGCCGCCGGCGCTAACGAAGAGTCCTGTTACACCATAACGGCAAAGATAAACACGCGCACATTCACGCTGAAAGGCGGCGTGGTGATGAACAACGTGCCGGCCATGGCGGCGCATATAAATACTGTGCTTACTTATACGCCCGCCGCACCCGTTTATGTAAACATCACAAAAAGCTGAAGGAACCGCCTTGCAAAAACCTTGCTTTTACATTATAGTAATACTCAGCAGGCGCCGGGGGCAGTTTGCGCTGGCGGATATAGATATATAAGGATTGTATGAAAGGGTCTTTACCATGCCGGAAGAAATGAAGATAAACGAATATTATGCCGTGGCCTGTGCTGGCTGCGGCGATGGCTGCGGCGCTGATTCCCTCCTCGGGGAGGTGCGCCGCTCTTTTTTTACCGGTGGGGGGAAAACCGTGCGCGGCAGCGTCAGCTCAATGGTGGACGGGCGCGCCGTGCGCACGAAGTACCGCATAGGCACAAAATGTTTCCGATGGAAGAGCACCTGTGGGAAGCTGACGCTCGAGGAGGTTTTCCCCATAAAGGACGGATTTTACCGCCTTGTGGCGCATGGCTTCAGCGGGCGGCTTTTTTCGGCGCAGACATATGACCGTGCCATGCACTGGCTGCAGACGGCGTTTTATGACGGCGACGCAGCGTGCCCTTCGCTAATCCTCAGGCGGTCGGAAAACTGCATGGTAAGGCTGCGGCGCACGCCTGAGGGCACATGGGAGCGCACGCTGCTGCTGCCCTGCCCGTGGGAGCCCGCAACGGCTGCCCAGAGCAGGATAAACGCCAAGGCGGGCGTGCCAGAGGTGGTTGCGCAGACGGACGCGGGGGCGGCCTGCTTTTGCACGGCGGAAGCCCGCAAGCTGCGCCTGAAGCTGCGCGCCGAGCTGCGGGAAGACCCTGCCATGCTCAGGCCCGCGTGGGCTTCTGTGCCTTACGAGAAGCTTGAGTTTAAGGTTATGCCAAACGACGGCACGGCGGTAAAAGCGCCCGCCGGCAAAAGCGCCGCAAAGGTGAAAACCGCAAAGCAAGGCGCCCCCGCGCAAGGGCTGAAAACCGAAAACCGCAATGGGCGCTACTACGTGGCGGCAAAGGGGCTTTCCGGCGGGGTGAAAGGCGCTTTCGGCAAAGGCGGCGAAGAAACCGGCGTGGGCGGCGAGCAGTCCGGCGGGCTCATATCCGCAAAGCGCATAGTGGCAACGAGCATCGGCAGCTACATTTACTTTGGTCGCCTGCTGAACGGTATGCGCGAGGGCTACGGCCGCACGCAGGCGCCAAACGGCCGCACGGCTTATGAGGGCGGCTACAGCGCCGGAAAGCGCGACGGCTTCGGCGTCTACTACTACAAGTCTGGCAAAATCTGCTATGTTGGCGGCTGGAAGCAGGACCTGCGCCATGGTTTCGGCGTGGCATTCGGCGCAAAAGACGGCTCCCTCTTTGTAGGCCACTGGAAAGGCGGCTGCGCCACAGGCGAGGGCACCGAGTTTTCGGCGGGCGGCAGCCTGCTTTACACCGGCGGCTGGAAAGACGGCCTGCGCCACGGCAGGGGCACGGAGTACAACGGCGGGCGCATAGTCCGCAGCGGCTTCTGGGAGAACGGTAAGTTCCTCGGCGTGAGCGGCGGGGGCGGCTCCGCCGCCGAAAAGTGACTGCACGCCCCATATTTATTGGAACTGTATTTTTCATCATTTGCCAGTTTCCATGCCACAAAAGTGAAAATAAATATCCGTATTTTACTTGACATTTTTCGACATATATCTTATAATCCAATTAAACATATAAGCCATTTCCTGCGCTTGGCGGCGTCATTTTGTCTGGTGGTTCGCCGGCAGCGGGGAGGAGCAAAGCTGTGGCGCTTAGCCATGGTACTCATGTATGTTATAACATTTCCAAAAACAGGCACACGCAAAACACAACAAACTATCTTTCTAAGGAGGACAAAAAAGGATGAAAAAAACAGGCAAAGCCTTATCCCTTGTGCTTTCATTAGCACTTGTGGCGTCCAGCATTCCTATGGCGTTCGCCAGCGCGGCAACACCGGGCACTAACGATGCGTCAGGCATAAAAGATGTCACACTGAGCAGCGCGAGCAGCATTGCCCTTGCTGTTGACACCGACAAGACTGCCACTGCACCGACAGGTGTAGAGCTTCCGACAGTTAACGAGGTCAAGATTACTGGCGATGACGGCGCTGTGTATGACCAGGCAACGGCAGCCGACATAGGGGCTGCAACATGGTCTTCTTCTAACTCAAGTGTTGCGAAGATAAAGAAGATAAAGGGTGCGGATTTTGTTATCCCTGTAGCAAAGGGCACTGCAACCCTTACATGCAGCGTAGCTGCTACAACATTGAAGTATGGTGACCACACGAAAACAGCAACATTTACAAAAGATATCAGTGTTACCGTATACAATAAAGGTGACTATGTTCTGACAAATGATACAACAGCTGATATGATTGTTCCACAGACAAAAACAAAGCTTGCTGTAAATGACGGGACAACAGCTTACAGCCTTTATAAGGTTACCGGTGATACTACCGGTGTAGCACATTCGGCAGTGCTTTAACAGAGGCATCAGATATAAACGCTTCTTACGCTGCTGACGATGTCCTGCAGATGGTTTCCGCGAAGAAAGAAGTTATGAAAACTGTTAAAGTACTTTCCACGGATGCAACATCTGCTCCAGTAGACGCACAGACTGCTGGCAAGGTGTATTTAGGCAGCGACCAGATTATCGCAGAGGTTGTCGACAAAGATGGCAAACTCGTAGACCAGGTGGCTTCTCTGCCGGTCGAGGTTGTTAAAGCTTATGATGCGACAGGTGCTTCTGATGTAACAATCAGCGGCAGCACTAATTATGGTGAAACAGCCACAAAAGTTGGCGAATATGATGTTACAGGCTATGATATTAATGGTTCTACTGCTACCGGAAAACTTATACTTAACAAGAACGCGAATGTAGGTAATGTTGTAGCTGGTACCGGTGAAGTTGACATTACCGGCGGTAGCGTCGGCAATGTTACATCTACCGGTATAGTCGCCATTACCGGCGGCAAGGTCGGCAATGTTACGGCTGCTACCGTTACCATTGGCAACACGGTAGGTGCTGGAAAATTTTCCAACACAACAGTTGGCAATGTTGTTGCTACTACCTCGGTTGCAGTAACAAATGATAATGACAAAGTCTCGACTAAAGTCGGCAACATCAACTGCGACGGCACACCGGGAACAGATGCTGTTACAGTTGACGGCAAGAACACAACAGTCGGCGACATAAACGCAAAGGGCAACATTACGGTCGGTAAAACTACTGTAGGAGCAACAACTGGCTCTCTGACTGGTGTACCGACATATGCTACCCCGACAGCAACCGTAACTTATACTTACCCTGATGTAGCAGTTACAGGCAGCACGGTAAACGGCAACATCGTTGGCCACGCCATTACGGTTGCTGGCTCTGACGCTGCAGATGCCGATGCTACGGCTGTACCCGCAACAGTAACGGGCGGTATAACTGTTTACAACACTACTACTACTTCTGTAGCAGCTGGCAGTGTAACAGTTGGCGATAAACCTGACACAGCTGCTTATAAAACAGCAGATGTTACTGTAGGCAGTATTACAGACGCTAAGGGCGGCGCTGCAATTACAGTGCAGGAAGGCACTAATACTGATACAAAGACAAAGAGCACAACAACTGTCGGTTCTGTAAATGGCTTCAAACCTGTAAAGGATACAGACCCGGATACAACGACACTTAATTTCATAAACTTCGACGGTTCTTTCCAGTCACTTCCCAATTTCTCAATAATTACTGTTGACGGCACAAGCGATGTGACAGTTGCTTCTCCTGTTACAACAGGAGAACTGTCAGTTGCTGGCAAGGCAGAACTTGCTGGTGCCACTGTAGATACTGTCGACGGAACAGGCACACTTAGAATGCCTGCCGGCAAGCTGACTGTGAAGGCCAACGCAACGGGCCCGATTAATCTTGAGCCGACAAGCGCCGTCAAAAAAGGCGACGTATTGTTCTCAGGTGGTGCAGGCCTCGAAGATATGGTCAAGGCCGAAGGTGTAACAATCGTTTCTAAGCCTGATGAGTCTAATGCTAACGCCTATGACTACTGTGTAGACAGTGTTTCAGCAAAAGAGATAGCTCTTGATGTAACTACACTTAAGGTGCCAGAGAAAGCTACAAAAACGCTTAAAGTTTCTGTTGTTCCGAATGGCACAGTCCTCCCTGATGGCGACAAGTTTGAGTGGACGCTCGACAAGACAGACACAGATAATAATTACTTTGTGGTAACTCCATCAAAAGACACAATGAGCGCTGACGTAAAAGCAATTGGCTATGACGCAGACGACACAGACAGTGTTAACGAAAACAAGATTACAGTTAGGGTTGTAGACGCAAACGGTAATCTTGACACGAATTTCACTCCTGTTTCTTGTAACTTAACAGCACTTGCGCCGGTTGCGCTTGAGAGCATTAAGGTCTCTGCCGATACAACTGATGTTACGGTTGAGAAACCGGCAACTCTTACGGTTGCCTCTGATACTCCGGATGCAGTTCTCCCGGATGACGCTAAGGCTTACGCATGGACTTCAGACAACGACAACTTCAAGGTTGTTCCGTCTGTTGATGGTAAGACTGTGACGGTTTCCATTGCAAAAGCTCCTGAAAAGGACGAAACAGCCAAAATTACCGTTACAGTCGCAGGCAAAACCGCAACTGCAACAGTTACGGCAAAAGCAGTTCTTACAGGCGTAACGGTTTCCCCTGCAACAGCTGAAGTTAAGGCTGATGCTCCGGCAACGCTTACAGTTGCGCCTAACCCGGCAAACGCTCAGCTTCCTGCTGATGCAAAGATTACATGGGCTTCAGACAACGACAACTTCACAGTTACACCGTCTGCCGACGGCAAGACTGCAACGGTTTCCGTTGCAAAAGCTCCTGAAAAAGACACAACAGCTGATGTAACAGTTAAGGTTAACGACTTCACCGCAACTGCAAAGGTTACGGCAAAAGCTGCTACAACTCCTGTGGTTAAACCGAGCAACTTCACGATTGACTCTATGCCTAAGACAATGAAGCTTGGCCAGGTTTACACAGTAAAGATTAATTCTAAAGACGGCAGCAAACCGAACTACGCATTTGCGAACGGCTTTGCCGTAATTACGAAAAACGTAACAAAGGGCAATGACACATTCCTCACATTCACAGCTCGGTCAACGGGTGACCACGGCGTTTATATCGGCGACAAAAAAGTTGCTATTATCAACGTTGCAGGTTCTATCTGCGACACTCGCACAGTTACGGTAAAGCAGGGCAAGGTTTACCAGTTTAAGGTAACTTCCCGGTCAACACCTGTTTTCACGGTTGCTACAGTTGGCACTCTGAAACCTGTGAGGGTTAGCGGACATGATTACTTCTACAAAGTGACTGCTACTTCTAACAAGGGCGACCACGGAGTATATGTCAACGGTGCTAAGATTGCACATTGCATCTTTGCATGAGTTACGGCAAATTTAAAGAAAATATTTAAAATGAGTTCAGATAGAATAGTTTAGTTGTGTTTGCGTGGCGGCGGCTGGTGCCTTGGGTACCAGCCGCCGCATAATATAATGGCCACTTTAACAGGGCAGCGGGAAAACCGCCGCCCTGTTTTTTTGCCCTTATGCTTTTGCCTGCGTAAGCACAGTGTTTGGGTAGTACCATGCGAGTATTTCTTTGTAGCCCGCGCCCTGCCGCGCCATCTCTTCGGCGCCGGTCTGGCTCATGCCCACGCCGTGCCCGTAGCCTTTCACAGTGAAGTCAAAGCCGCTGCCCGTGTGCGTTACCGTGAAGTCCGCCGAGCGCAGCCCGAACGCCTGCCGCACGTTGCCGCCGGTGAGCACCTGCCCGCCGACCGTGACGGCTTTCACGCTCCCCGCGGGCGAGCGCACAATGGCGCCCACCCAGCTTTCAGCCGGCCCGCCGAGGTCGGCTTTCGGCGCGATTTTCAGTATGCGCCCGCGGAAGTCGCTTTCCGGAAACGAGGCCGAGGTCTGGTAGCCGCCCACGTAAATGTCCCACGGGCTCGCAACAGAGACAAGGTAAGCGCATGGCGAGCCCCATACGTCCGCTGCGTTCTCTGTCTGCCCCGAGGAGATGGCGAAGTATGTTGCGTCGATAAGTTTGCCGCCGCACGTCATCGCCTGCCCTGAGACGGCGTCTGCGGCATTTGATATGGCACTGTAATATTTTCCGTAACTGCTGCCCCAGCGCTTTTTCATCTCTTCCTGCGGCACGTAGATGTTCCAGTCGGTGGTAGAGACGGTGAAGTCCGGGCTGCTGGCGTGGCTGGCGTTCCGCTGCCGCAGGCGGCTGTAGTATGTGTAAGCCGCCACGGCCTGCGCCTTAAGCGCTTCCTGAGGCGCTTCGGGCGACATCTCGGCGGCTACGGCGCCGCGCACGAAGTCCCCGTCGCCTGCCGTTATGGTTTTGCCGGTGGAAGTGTCTTTCATGCGGAAATACACGCCCGCAGGCGGCGGCGCGCTTTTTGGGGCTGCCTTTTTTGAGGGCGCCGGTGGCGGTGCTTTGCCGCCGCTGCCGAACGCCGCCATGGGGATAATCAGCATTGCGAGGAAAAGAAAAACAGCCAGCAGGAACGTGCCCCTTTTTGAGTCCATTATTTTTTTACACCTTTCTTTCAGCATACATAAATTAAATTTACAAATTCATAATTTGTTAATAATATTTTTAGAGAAGCAAAATAGTCTCTAATTATGAAATATTTATGAACCATTCTGCAAAAATATGCGGCACCTGTTGACTTCAATCCTTTTGTGAGCTAAAATATAAATGTTAATATTAATAAAAAAAAACGTGCAGCATTAGCCAAAGGGAGTTAATTGGCTTTATTTTTTTTATTTTTAAATAAATGAAAAGGAGAGGAATTAAGATGAATCTGCAGGCCGAGAATTTTTCCATCGACAGCAACAGCCCACAGCTTAAAGAACTTTGTGATGAGTACCGCAGGAATAACCAGATAGAGCCTGAAAAGTATAATCTATATAATGTGAAGCGCGGCCTGAGGAACCCGGACGACACGGGTGTTATGGCCGGCCTCACAATAATATGCAATGTGCACGGATACGTTGTGGCCGACGGCGTGCGCGTGCCAGACAAGGGCAGGCTTACATACCGCGGCGTAGATATAAACGACATAGTCAATGCCTGCGTTAAAGAGAACCGCTTTGGCTATGAAGAAGTGGCATTCCTGCTGCTTTTCGGCAAACTGCCGACTAAACCGCAGCTTCAGGAGTTTCAGGGGATACTGAGCCGCTGCCGCGATCTGCCCGAATATTTCGCTGAAGACATGATAATTAAGGCGCCGTCAAAAAATGTCATGAATAAGCTTGCACGTTCCGTCCTGGCGTTGTATTCTTATGATGAGAACCCTGAAGAACAAACATTAGAGAACAATATGCGCCAGTCGATACAGCTTATTGCGCGCCTGCCAACCATCATGACTTATGCGTACCAGGTAAAACGCCGCCACTTCGACAAGCAGAGCATGTATTTTCACCCTGTTGACACCAGGCAGTCGACAGCCGAGTCGATACTTAACGCTATTCGTCCGGACCGCTCGTTTACCGACGAGGAGGCAAAACTGCTCGACATATGCATGATGCTCCACGCTGAGCACGGCGGCGGCAACAACTCCACTTTCGCAACGCGCGTGCTCACTTCGACGGGAACAGATATCTACTCGGCAATAGCTGCGGGCATAGGCTCGCTCAAAGGGCCGCGCCACGGCGGGGCAAATCACCGCGTCATGATGATGATGAGTGAGATAATGCAGAATGTGAAGGACTGGGAAGACGATGACGAGGTTTCTGCATATCTTGCAAAGATACTCCGCGGCGAGGCGGGCGACCACTCCGGCCTGATTTACGGCATTGGCCACGCGGTTTATACGCTTTCCGACCCGCGCGCCGTCTTGTTGCACAAGTACGCGCGTGAACTTGCCGAAAAGAAGGGCATGCTTAAAAAGTTTGGGCTCTTTGAGCGTGTGGAAAAGCTCGCGCCGAAGATGTTCGCCAAAGTTACGGGCAAAAACAAGGTAATGTGCGCTAATGTGGATTTCTACTCGGGACTTGTATATGAGATGCTCGGGATACCGAGTGAACTTTACACGCCTATGTTCGCCGTTTCCCGCATTGCGGGGTGGTGTGCGCACCGCATGGAGGAAATGATGACCTGTGGGCGTATTATGCGGCCTGCTTACCGCTCTCTTTCTCAGAGAAGGCCTTATGTGCCTATCGACGAAAGGTAGGCAGCATTTTCTGGAGGAATGTCTATGAAACGTGCGTGGGCAGCCATGCTTGCTACTCTGGCTGTTGTGCTGCCGCTAAAAATCTATGCGGCTTTTAATTTTACCGGGCCGTCGGTCAATTACTATACCGACGGCGGTGGAATGGCTGCTCTGGCCGCCGTGCTGGCCGTAGTGGGCGCTGTTGCCGCCATGGCTTTAGCGTACCGTTCGGCCGGCCGCAGGCAGGCACACTCTGTGCGCAGCCCGCTTTCGGCGGTGTTCGCCGTGCTTTCTGGCCTTTTCATCGCGGGGCAGTCGCTTGTAAACTTTGTGGGCGAGCAGAGCACTACGGTGGCAAATATCCTTTTTGTGGTTTTCAGCTTTTTAGCTGCCATACCGTTTTTTGCCGTGGCTTACGATTTCGGCTCAGGGGAAACAACTTTGCGCAGCCATCCACTCCTTTCCCTTCTGCCGTCGGTTTGGGGCTGCTTCTGCCTTATATTCCTGTTTATCGACTATGCCGCGGAGGTCGACAGGATTGAGAACGTCTACCATACTTTTACTGTTTTATTTTTGCTTTTATTCATTTTTGCCCAGGCCAAGCTGCTTTCGGGCATGGACGACAGGAAAAACGTGAAGTGGGTTTTCGCATTTGGGTTCGCGGCGGTAATCTTCGCTGGGACAGACTCCGCCACAAACATTGTGCTGCTTGCTTCGGGCCGCAGAACTCTCGGCAGTTTTCCTCAGAGCCTTTACGTTACGAACCTGGTGCTTGTGGTGTATATAGCTGCCTACATGGCGGCGGCAGAGCGCTGCAGGAAGAGTGTCACGCACCCTGAGAGTGACAGGATTGCAGGCAGCGAAGCGCCGGGCGCCGTGAAGCAGCCGCCTGCCACCAGCGCAGTAAGCGTGCATGATGAAGCAGAGGATCTTGTGCCGGCTGAGGATGCGCTTTCGTCGGAAGATGGAAATACAGCACCGGCAGAAAAAAACGTGCCGCGTGAGTGCCTTGATTTTCTTCTCCATGCATATCCAAGCGATGTAAAGTTCATAGAAAATGACGAGAATTCTGTTAAGGATGCGTCAAACATAAAAAGTTAGTTAAAAATATATCAAAACATCTTGTAAAAACTCCATGGATGCTATAAAATAGTAAGGTATGAAATCATCGTACAATTAATAACAGGAGGTAACTTCTCATGTCTATTAAAATTGGCATTAACGGTTTTGGCCGCATTGGCCGTCTCGTTTTCCGTGCGGCTGTAAAGCAGCCGGAAACATTCGAAATCGTTGGCATCAATGATCCGTTCATTGACCTTGACTACATGGTTTACATGGTTAAGTACGACACAATGCACGGTCGCTTTGATGGTGACATCAAAGCTGAGGACGGCAAACTTGTTGTAAACGGCCATAAGATCAATGTCTTTGCGGAAAAGGATCCTGTAAACATTCCGTGGGGCAAAGTAAAGGCTGAGTTCGTAGTTGAATCTACAGGCGTTTTTGCAACGACTGAAAAGGCTTCCGCCCACCTGAAAGCAGGCGCGAAGAAAGTCGTTATTTCTGCTCCGGCAAAGGACAAGGATACACCGACATTTGTATGCGGCGTTAACCTCGACTCTTACAGGAAGGACATGAAAGTCGTTTCTAATGCTTCCTGCACAACTAACTGCCTTGCTCCGCTGACAAAAGTTATCAACGACAAGTTTGGCATTGTTGAAGGCCTTATGACAACAGTCCACTCCACAACTGCTACCCAGAAAACAGTTGACGGCCCGACTAAGAAGGACTGGAGAGGCGGCCGTGCTGCTTCCGGCAACATTATCCCGTCATCTACAGGTGCTGCCAAGGCTTGCGCGCTTGTTATCCCGTCAGTTAAAGGCAAACTCACAGGCATGTCAATGCGTGTGCCGACACTGGATGGCTCCGTTGTTGACCTGACTGTACGCCTTGAGAAATCCACAACCTATGATGATATCTGCAAGGCTATCAAAGAGGCTTCCGAAGGCTCGATGAAGGGTGTTCTGGAGTATGTCGATGACCCAATCGTTTCTTCCGATGTCCTTGGCGACCCACACACATCCATCTTTGATGCAAAGGCCGGCATTATGCTGAATGACCACTTTGTAAAGCTCATTGCTTGGTATGACAACGAGTGGGGCTACAGCAACAAGGTCCTTGGACTGATTAAGCACATGTACAAAGTTGACCATGCCTGAGTTTTCAGCAGCAGTGTTATGCTGAATGAACTTGAATAACTGGTTGACAATGTTTTAGAAATGTTAGCACCCTTTACTAAAGCTGTTTTTTAGTAAAGGGTGCTTTAGTTTTTGCCTGGCCATTCTTTTAGATAAGGCTGAACCAACATATCTTAAACCAAGTGCTTCTTTGCACTGCCATTTTCGAGCGTGTCCATGGCGGAAAAAGCACTGTAACATAATGCAGTAAGGGCCACCATACTGAGAAATTATAATCTGGGCAAGTTTTGGGTCGGTTGCCTTTATTTTGACAGGGTATTGCAGCCGTTTTACATAATTCCACATTTAAACGGGCCTCCTTTCATGTGTCCCATGGCCATGGGTCTGATATCCATGCCCAGCGGCTGGTTGCGTTTTGGTATTCATTGAGTGGGCCGTAAGCGCCTTCATATTTTTTTATAAGGTCCTGCGCTTCTTTGCGGTACTTTTCCATCTGGGCTGCTGCATCGCAGTCGCCGGGGTGTGAATCGAGGTAAAGATGCATATCTAACATAGCAAAGCGCAGCGCATTTATTTTGCGCATCATTTTTTCTTTTTCGGTCATTTGAAAGCGCCTCCTCCGAGGAACGGCTTATTAAGGTCTGGGAAAAGCGTGCCGTAATTAAGGCTTTGCTCCGGTGAATACAGTTGGCCAAACTGCTGAAATGGAATATAAGCCATCGCTACCGGCGTCCTTGCAGGGAAAGGTGTGGGGTTAGGAGTGCAGTCTTTCCCGCCAGGCCCAGCGGGTACAGATGTGCTGATGCTCATGATGTTTCTCCTTTCATCTTAAAAAGCAATAAAAAACTTTGATTCGCCATTATAATATGCGGCTAAAATTTTCATTGTGATATGGCTGATGATGGCAGGATAAGTAAATCATGACATGTTAAAAAGGCCTGCGGAGTGGTAAAATAAAACATGGGAAAAGGAGATACCCGGCTGCGCGCTGGGCAAATAAATCTCCGCCAAAAGAATTTTCAAATTGCCTATTGCATATATAGCGGATTTAGAGTACAATGTAATCAATATCTAGTACATAGATATTGATTACATTGTACTCATGAGTGTGGGGAAATTTTCTGACAATAGACTATACTGGCTTCAAAAATAACATATAAAATAAAAATAGGAGTTCCTTTTTAATGAAAATCTGCGGATTGCAAAAACTTACCCTGCTTGATTATCCTGAAAAAATTGCGTGCACGGTTTTCACGGGGGGGTGCAATCTTCGTTGTCCGTTTTGCCACAATGCCTCTCTTGTTTTGGGTAATCAGGAAGGGATGCAGTTTTCGGAAGATGAAATATTTGATTACCTCAAAAAACGCAGAGGCCTCCTTGACGGAGTGTGCATAAGCGGCGGTGAACCAATGATTCAGCCGGGGCTTGAAGAATTCATACGCAAAGTCCGGCAGCTTGGCTATTGCGTTAAGCTTGATACGAACGGATGTTTTCCGGAACGCCTTAAGTCGCTTGTTAAACAGAAGCTTGTAGACTATGTGGCCATGGACGTCAAAAGTTCGCCCGGCCATTATGCAGAAACTGTCGGTATACCGGACTTTGATTTTTCCCATGTTAAGGAAAGTATGGATTTTCTGCTTGGTGAGCCGGTGGATTACGAATTCCGCACGACGGTAGTCAAAGGCCTGCACAACGCAGAGATACTGCGCGATGCGGCTATCTCTATCCGCGGGGCAAAGAGGTATTTCCTTCAGAAGTTCGTGGATTCGGGCGACATCGTCGGCACGGGGGTTTCTGCTTTTTCGGATACGGAAATGGAAGGATTTTTAAAAATCGTTTCTCCGTACGTAAAAAGCGTTGCCTTGCGCGGTGTATCGTAAAAAGACGTGAAAAATATTTCCGCGTGAAAAGACAAATGTTAAAAGGGGAGACTGAATATATGTATCAGGTAGTAAAACGGGACGGAACGCTTGCAACTTTCGATATTTCCAAAATACGCACTGCTATACAGAAAGCATTCGATGCGCTTGACAAGCAGTATAATCCAAGCATACTCGATATGCTTGCGTTGAGGGTTACTGCGGACTATGAGCCAAAGATTAAAGATAACCGCATTGGCGTTGAATCAATTCAGGACAGCGTTGAGTCTGTGCTTATACATGCAGGATATGCAGACGTTGCTAAGAGCTATATCCTTTACCGCAAGCAGCACGAAAAGGCGCGCAATATTAAGACGACTTTTCTTGACTATAAGAAGCTTGTCGACAGTTATGTCAAGCTTACTGACTGGCGTGTAAAGGAGAATTCCACTGTGACTTATTCGGTCGGCGGACTTATCCTCAGCAACTCCGGCGCCATTACCGCAAACTACTGGCTGTCTGAAATCTATGATGAAGAAATTGCGGAAGCGCACCGCAACGCTGATATCCATATCCATGACCTTTCAATGCTTACAGGTTACTGTGCCGGCTGGAGCCTTAAGCAGCTTATTAAAGAAGGTCTTGGTGGAGTGTCGGGCAAAATCACATCGGCGCCAGCAAAGCACCTTGTGTCGCTCTGCAACCAGATGGTGAATTTTCTCGGCATCATGCAAAACGAATGGGCGGGCGCGCAGGCGTTCTCATCTTTTGACACATACCTTGCGCCGTTTGTAAAAGCCGACCATCTGTCTTACTACGAAGTCAAAAACTGCATACAGTCTTTCATATATGGTGTCAACACGCCGAGCCGCTGGGGCACACAGGCTCCGTTTTCCAACATCACGCTTGACTGGACGGTGCCGGACGACCTTGCGGAGCTTCCAGCCATTGTTGGCGGCAAGGAAATGGACTTCAAGTACAAAGACTGCAAAAAAGAAATGGACATGA
The DNA here is from genome assembly GCA_002411365.1 of Ruminococcaceae bacterium UBA5295. Lineage (GTDB taxonomy): Bacteria > Bacillota > Clostridia > Oscillospirales > Acutalibacteraceae > Thermocaproicibacter. The sequence continues at coordinate 4,668 of DHSD01000010.1, read as the reverse complement.
TAAACAAGGCGTTTATTGAGACCATGATTGATGGAGACGCCAACGGCCGCGGTTTCCAGTATCCAATTCCGACGTATTCGATAACGAAAGATTTTGACTGGTCTGACACCGAGAACAACAAGCTTCTGTTTGAGATGGCGTCGAAATATGGCACGCCTTATTTCTCAAATTATATAAACAGTGACATGCAGCCGAGCGATGTGCGCAGCATGTGCTGCCGCCTGCGCCTTGACCTGCGTGAACTGCGCAAAAAGTGCGGAGGATATTTCGGCAGTGGCGAAAACACGGGCTCTATCGGTGTGGTTACGATAAATATGCCGCGCATTGCATACCTTGCAAAAGATGAAACCGATTTTTACCACCGCCTCGATAAGATGATGGATATTGCGGCGCGCTCGCTGAAAATCAAACGCAATGTTATCACACGCCTGCTGCACGCAGGGCTTTACCCTTACACTAAGCGCTACCTCGGCTCGTTTGACAACCATTTTTCAACTATAGGGCTTATTGGCATGAATGAAGCGTGCCTTAATGCTAAATGGATACGCGAAGACCTGACACATCAGAAAGCGCATGATTTTACGAAGAATGTGCTGCTGCACATGCGCAATCGCCTTTCTGACTATCAGGAAAAGTACGGTGACCTGTACAACCTTGAGGCGACACCGGCTGAGTCAACAGCTTACCGCCTTGCGAAACACGACGTTGAGCGCTACCCGGACATAATCACGGCTTCTGAAAAAGGCAAGACGCCGTACTATACAAATTCATCCCAGCTTCCGGTGGGGTATACGGCTGATCTCTTCGAGGCGCTCGATTTGCAGGACGACCTGCAGACGCTCTACACTTCCGGAACCGTTTTCCATGTGTTCCTCGGCGAAAAGTTACCGAACTGGAAAGCTGCAGCAAACCTCGTGCGGAAAATCGCCGAGAATTACCGGCTTCCGTATTATACGCTTTCGCCTACCTATTCTGTATGCAAGAATCACGGTTATCTCGCGGGCGAACACTTCACATGCCCGAAGTGCGGCGAGCCGGCCGAGGTTTACAGCCGCATTACCGGCTATTACCGTCCTGTGCAGAACTGGAACGATGGCAAAGCCGAAGAGTACAAAGAGCGCAAGCTTTACGATGCTGCCAGTTCTCATATTAAGCATGGTTGCCCATCGCAGCAGAATGCTTCTTCTACTACCAAACCGGCTGAGCATGGCGAAAAGCAGGCGAAAGATGAAGTCTTTCTTTTCACAACGAAGACATGCCCTAACTGCCGCCTTGCCGAATCGTTCCTTGACAAGGCAGGTGTAAAATACCGCGTAGTTGATGCGGAAGAAAACGAAGAGCTTGTCTCGGCCTACAAAATCTGCCAGGCGCCGACGCTCGTCGTTGTACATGGCGGCACGGCTATGCGTTTTGCAAATGCTTCAAATATCCGTAAATTTGCGGAAGAGCGCTGCTGAGCTATAACAAGATAATAATACTGCCCGAATTCTGCATGCCGCAGAGTTCGGGCAGTAGTTTTTATATATAAGCTAAAACCTGCTGCAGTTTTCATACAATGGCAGTATAGCCTGATAAAAACGATAAACACTATTTAAAATGCATGACTTTGGTTCTATGAATGGAAATGGATTTGAAAGTTAATACCATTGATGATATATTAATATTATTAGAATTATTTTAGCATGCAAACTGTTGGCCGAATGAAAAAGTAGTTTGATTTCATGCAAAATTATAGGACAGGGCGGAGGTCTAAAAATGCCATCCAGCTGTAAAAAGAAGCTGAACGTAAAAACAATCCTTAACATTTTCGGCATTGGCCTTTCAGCCGGTCTCCTGCTGTATTTGTGCCTTTCTAAGGATGGCCTTTTCAGCCTGAGGGATACGCAGTTTAAGACAATATGGCTTGTGCTTGGCTTTGCTTGCACGCTTTCTGACCTGTTACTCGACACAGTTCTTATATATATTTTTACTAAAGGCGTTTGCAGCGGCTATACGTTCCGCCGCGCGGCAAAAGTGTGCATGGTGGGCCATCTTTACAGCGCCATTACACCGTTTCAAAGCGGCGGCCAGCCAATGCAGATTTATGCTATGAGCAAACAAAAAATAGACCCGGGCACGTCTGCCTCCACGCTTATACAGAAATTTTTCGTTTACCAGACAAGTATAACGGCTTACAGCTTTTTCGCTATTTTTTACGAAACAAACACTCCTCACGATGGTCTGAATCCTGTTATGTGGTGGCTTGCTATGATAGGTTTTGCTGTGCAGGCGCTTGCCGCCGTAATGATTCTGGTAGTCTCATTCAACCAGAAATTCACAAACTGGCTTGTTAAAATTATTGTCAGGTCTTTGAATCGCATCAATATTGTAAAGGATTATGACAAAACACTCGCTTCGTGGGAAAAACAACTTGATTTTTTTCATAAAAGCAACCAGCAGCTTTACAGCAATAAGCTTCTGCTTGTAAAAGCATACCTCCTTACATTTCTGCAACTCACGGCTCTGTTTGCTGTTTCTTACTGTGTTTACCGTGCTTTTGGGTTCAATAAAGCAACTTTGGCAAATATGATTTTTTCCCAGGCGTTTGTAACGATGGTATCTTCACTTGTGCCCCTTCCGGGGGCGGCGGGCGCCTCTGAAGGAAGTTTCTATGTTTTTTTCTCTTCTTATTTTACGCTGCAGACACTGAAATCCGCAGTCCTGATTTGGAGGATAGTTACCTATTATGCGGTTATGCTTATAAGCGCCCCGTTTTCACGGATTAAAGACAAAATGTAATTACGCTGCCTGCAATGGAAATTTTTATATTTGCTACCGGTTATTTAGCCGCTGCTTTATGCCGTATTTTGGGCTAAAAGTGACATCTAAGCCATGCATACGGTACTATATACTAAAGCTATGTAGCTTACTGGCTAATCAGCAGAAACCGTTTAACTTGCAGAAAGCGCTGTACAGAAACGTATCTCCAAAACGCTGAGGTTAAACGATTAAACCGTATGGAGGTAATCATGTGCATGACTGGATCGTGAGGTATTGGCTCGGCGCTGTTTTCAGTGCCGCTACAGGCATACTTTGCTGGGCCTTTCACTGCTGGAGAAAAAAGCGGACGATGCAGGCAGCTATAAAAGACGGTATGCTCGCCTTGCTGCATGACAGAATTTACAGTATTTACCGCGAATGTGCGCGCAAAAAATATGCGGCAGTTGATGATATAAGAAATTTGGAGTACCTGTATTATCCTTACCATACGCTTGGCGGGAACGGGACAGGGACAGAATTGTTTAAGCGTGTAAAATCCATGCCAACTGAACCGCCGCAGGAGCAGCGGCTTTTATAAAAAGAAAAACCCACATGGCTCTAAGGCCTGCGGGCTTTTTTGTTGCCTAAAATAATATTTCTAATTTGAGGTATAAGGCGGTTTTGGGATACATTTGGGATAAGTTTGGGATATGAAGAAAATCGCTCAACATATTGGCCTATATGCAGCCTGCTTTGTTGAGTTCAAACAATCGAGCGTTGATTGCTCTGATATATTACTATCTATTAACATAATTATTGGCAATAATTATAATATGTGTTAATGTATGTATATAAATAACATATTAGGAGGGTAATTTTAAATGAAAAAAATTGCTTTGGCAATAACCGCTGTTGTACTCTGCATTCTTGCTTTATTCGGATGCAATAAGACGGGCATGAATACACAAGAAAAAAACGTTAGTTCTTCGGCTGCCAATTCCAGTGTCACAGATTCCAGTGTAAAAAAGGAGAATATTTATATGACGTTTGCAAAATTACCATCACCTCCAAAATGCAAAAAAGTAAAAGATCAAGCAACTATTAATAAAGTAACAGAATATATTGATAGTTACGAAAAAGTTCCTATTGAAAATCGGAAAGAAAAAGGTGGGCAAATACTAATTACGATAACACTGCCAGAAGGAAAAATGAAACAATATACTGTTGTTGGTGATAAATTGCAAATTGATAATGCGTGTTATAAAGTATCTAAGAATTTAATAAGTGATCTTGAGAAGCTTTATGACCAAATTGATGTACCTGAAGAAAAGTATTAAAAAGAAAAGTATTAGAATGAAAAAAACAATAAAATTGGTCAGCTTTTTATGTGTATTGACATTGTTAATAAATTGTGTCTGTTCTTTTAATGTATCAGCAATCACTAAGGATAGAATTAGTAGTGTCAGCTTTAGTGAATCAGATAGTAGAGTCAATGCGTTACCACATTCAAAGAATGTTAAATTAAATATTAACAGTAGTATTGAATTGTATGATACAAATGAGAATACAATAGCTTTGGCATATAAATTAAGTCCAACAGGATATGTTATTATGGATAACGATTCAAATATTATTGAGTATTCTTTTACATTAAATCTTCCCTTTTCTACGGATAAAAAAATATATTACACAGGGCCATTAAATTATTATAGCAAAAATGGAAGTTTTTATATACATCAAAAGTCACAAGAAAAAGTCACAAACACAGATATGCAATTAAATAAAATCACAAAATTTTGCGCAAAAAAGTAAAAGTGCTTCTTTAAATACTGATAATGCTTCTAAGAATATTTCTAGTACATTAAAGACTAAAAGTAGTAATGCGCATTATACAACATCATATCAACTGTAATGGTCAAGCGTTTTTGT
>DHSD01000011.1:60440-60729 GCA_002411365.1 Ruminococcaceae bacterium UBA5295 | reverse complement strand
CAGGACTTTTATTGTAACACACCGAATCCGCTTTGTCAAGACTTTTATATTACATAAAATATTTGCAAGCCTCATCGGCAACAGATATTATTATAATCTATCGTTCATTATTTGTCAACATATTTTATTTTTTGTATACGATTAATACATGGTTATTCGTAAAAGCGACAAAAAAACGCCGCAGCATCCACGGCGTTTCCATCTTACTATATACTTCTATATATATACTTTATATATGCTCTTGGGGATTCAACATCTAAAGAATGTAAACATATTAAATCAATCTGCA
>DHSD01000011.1:3493-60267 GCA_002411365.1 Ruminococcaceae bacterium UBA5295 | reverse complement strand
AATCTGCATTAAATCAATCTGCAAACTTCTTATAAAACGTTTCTTTGCCATCTTTAGTCTTAATGATGACAGCCGATTTTACAGCATTGCGGTTACTGTCAAATTTAATATGCCCGCAAACGACTGTACCACCGTAAGATTTAAGCGCACTTTTAATAGTATTCGCATCCGTTGATTTTGCGTTCTTAATGCAGTCCAAAAGCACTTTCCCTGCATCATAGTTTAGGGCAGCCAACGCATCAGGTGTACTGTTGTATTTTTCCTTGTAGCTTTTGACGAATTGCACAACTTCTTTCGAAGTGTCATCAGATGAATAGTGGTTGGAGAAATAAGCCCCGTTTACCGCGTCGCCGCCTATTGAAAATAGCTCAGGTGAGTCAAATCCGTCGCCGCCGAGAAATATTGATTTTATGCCCACAGTGCGAGCTTCCTTCATAATAATAGCAACGACTGAATAATAGTCAGGCAGAAATAGGACATCAGGCTTATGCGGCGCTATCTTCGTTAGCTGGGCATTGAAGTCTTTGTCACCGGTGTTGTATGTTTCAGTGTCTACAATAGCGCCTGTGAAACTGCTCTTGAACGCTTCCGCAAGACCTTTTGAGTAATCGTCGCCGTTATTGTAAAGTATGGCCGCTGTTTTTGCTTTTAAATCATCAGCTGCAAATTTCGCCATTACCTTGCCCTGGAACGGGTCAATAAAGCATGTGCGGTAAATACAGTCTCCGGCTTTTGTTATGCTGATATTTGTTCCGCTGCCGGTGATCATCGGTACATTGTGCTGCTGGCATATTGGTGCCAGCGCGTTGGCACATGTGCTTGTCACAGGTCCGATAATTGCCGTGACTTTGTCGCTGTTTATCAGCTTTTGGCCTCCGGATACGGCAGAAGCCGGCTTGCCTTCGTCGTCGACTGAAATTATCTGCACTTTTTGCCCGTTTACGCCGCCGGCACTATTAGTCTGCTCTTCCAAAAGCTTAAGGGCTTTCTGGCCTGACTGGCCAAAAGAAGAGTTGCTGCCTGTAAGCGGCGCTACAAATCCGATTTTAATCGTGCCACTTGTGCCGCCTGAACCTTTGCCCTCGCATCCGACAAGGCTGGCTATGAGCGACAAGCTCATGGCACATGCGATGAATTTTTTAAGAGACTTTTTACCAAGCACCACGTTTTCCCCCTTACTTAGCTTCAAATAGGTTAATAAAAAAAGAAAAGCGCGCAAACCAGATAAATCGATTTGCACGCTTTTGTGCGTAGTAATATAGTAATACAATATAAATAATATGAATTTATTTTATATTTGATATGCAAAGTCATACTGCTGCATCAATAATTGCTAATATTATATTCTGCAATTTTCAAGTTGTCAATCAGCTTATTTCACTAATGCAGCAATTTAAATCACAAAATATTTATGCATAATTATATAAGCTATTATGCATAGTCCTCCTGTTTTTTAAATTAATATCAGTTTTGTGGTTTTTTTCAGCATAGACTGCGTCCCCGCATCTTCAGAATACATGTTTGTATTTACAATTGTTTGTATTTACAATGCTTAAATTGCTTAAATGGTAGCTTACTGCAAGTGCAAGCTTAACTTTATCGTGCCGCCTCAGCGCATCCACTATCTGCTCATGCACATATGAAGCTGATTTTAAGTCTGGCTCTTCCAAAACAACGGGCGGCTGTGCCTGCTGCCATACAGAGCCAAACTTTTCAGGCTATAAAAATTATTGCGCCCGCTTCCCCATTGTGCTATGATAGATGCTGAAACAAAATGCGGCTTGGGATTCTTGTGCTCTGAGCATTTTTTTACAGGGATTTTTAGGCCGAGATTCTGCATCTGGAGGATTTTTCATGCATAAAAAGAAGATTGCCGTGCTGTTTGGCGGCTGCTCCGCGGAACATGAAGTCTCGCTTGTTTCGGCATTATCTGTTATACGTAGCCTGCCGAAAGACAAATATGAAATAATCAGGATAGGCATAACGAAGGATGGGCGCTGGTATATGTATACTGGCCCCGATGAAAAAATACCGTCCGGCGAATGGGAAAAAAGCAGCGAGAAAGCACCGGCTTTCCTTTGCCCTGACCGCAGCGTCGGAGGAATTGTAGTAAATGCGAGCGATGGGTGCAGAATTATAAAAGTAGACTGTGCTTTTCCCGTGCTGCACGGGCGCAACGGCGAAGACGGCACTATTCAGGGGTTGCTTGAGCTCAGCGGCATACCGTTCGTCGGCTGCGGGACGCGTTCATCGGCCGTATGTATGGATAAAGCTATCACACATTCGCTGCTTGAGAATGCTGACATAGCATGTGCTAAATATCTATGGTTTTACCGCAGCAGTTACAAAGGCGACGGTATCCGCAAAATAAAGACGAAGATAGACGCGCGCCTTGGTTACCCTGTCTTTGTAAAGCCTGCCGATTCCGGTTCGTCAGTTGGAGTTACAAAAGTCGGCAGTGAAAATGAGCTTGACGCAGCCGTTGCGGCCGCAGCAGCAGAAAGCAGCAAAATACTTGTCGAAGAAGCCGTAGACGGCCAGGAAGTCGAGTGCGCCGTTTTGGGCAACCGAAACCCTGAAGCGGCCGAAAAAATCGGCGAAGTCGTCGCCTCGGCCACATTTTATGATTACGACGACAAATATAAATCCGGAAAGTCAAAGCTCAATATACCCGCGCATATAAGTAAAGACGTCAGCGATGAAATCCGTTCCACTGCTGTCCACGCATTCCGCATACTCGGCTGCCGCGGGTTTGCACGTGTCGATTTTTTCGTGCGCAACGGAAAAGAAGTCCTGCTCAACGAGCTGAACACCATACCCGGTTTTACGTCTATCAGCATGTATCCTAAGCTTTGGGAAGCTTCGGGAATCCAATATAGCGAGCTTCTCGACAGGCTCGTACAGCTTGCATTTGATGATGGTGCAAAAGATTTCAGGCGCTGATAAGCGCATACATTAATGTGAGTGTGCGGCCGCCGTCCGGGCGGCCGCACGGCGTTATGCAAAAAAACAAGCTGGCGGACGGACGTAAAAGCTGCTCTCCGCTGTCTTTTTAAGGAGAAGGACATGGAGGAAAATTACCTTATTTCAATTAAAGGCCGTCAGAATGTTGACGGTCAGGTCGGCGAAGTCGAGCTCACGACTCTGGGTTCCTATGTAAAGCGCGGCCCATATAGGTTTATCGTGTATAAAGAATATATGTCGGAAAACGACACATCGCAGAAAACTTCCATACTTAAAATTGAAGGGAACTCATGCCTTACGCTGATGCGCAGAGGCGGTGACAGCACACGCCTTATCCTTGAAAATGGAAAACGCCATCTGTGCCAGTATGACACCGACTACGGTAACCTGATGATAGGCATTTTTACAAGCCACCTCGACACTACCTTGGACGATGCCGGCGGCAAGCTTGACGTCAGCTATACTCTTGATATAAATTCTTCCCTTTCAAGCACAAACGAGCTTTCCATCACCGTCAAGGAGGCAAAAAACAGCGATGTCAAAAATTGAACTGCAGGCCACTGACAACCTTAAAAAAGCAATTGCCGAAGCTATCCACAAAAGCATGGGGCAGGGCGAGTTGCCGAAAACGGAAATGCCAGATTTCAATGTAGAAACGCCGGCCGATCACGCACATGGCGACCGCGCCGCAAACGCAGCCATGGTTTGCGCAAAGCCATTCCGCATGGCGCCGCGCAAAATTGCAGAAACTATATCACGCAACATTGACCTTGGCAGCACATATTTTGACCGGTGCGAAACGGCCGGCCCCGGGTTCCTCAATTTCTTTTTCGGGCGTAAATTCTATGTGGACGTCATTAAGGAAATCCTTGCGGCAGGCAGAGATTACGGGCACAGCAACTGGGGCAAAAAGAAGAAAGTTATGGTCGAGTATGTTTCGGCAAACCCCACAGGGCCCATGCACATGGGCAACGCGCGCGGCGGCGCACTCGGCGACTGCCTTGCCTCCGTACTTGAAGCTGCCGGCTTCGATGTTACGCGTGAGTTCTACGTCAACGACGCAGGCAACCAGATCCTGAAGTTCGGCCATTCACTCGGCGTGCGCTACCTGCAGATATATAAGGGTGAAGACGCTGTCGAATTCCCCGAAGACGGCTACCAGGGTGATGACATAAAAGAGCGCGCACAGGAGTTTGCCAAAATCTATGGCGACAAATACGTCTGCGTTTCAGACGAGGTCCGTGATAAGGCCCTTACTGATTATGCCCTGCCGCGGAACATAGCCAAAATGAAATCCGACCTCGAAAAATACCGCATTGTCTATGATAACTGGTTTTTGGAAAGCACGCTTCATAAAGACGGTGAGCTCGACGAAACGATTCAGATACTGAAAGACCGCGGCCTCACCTATGAGAAGGACGGCGCGCTCTGGTACCGTGCAACAGCCCAAGGCGGCAAAAAAGACGAGGTGCTCATACGCCAGAATGGCACACCGACTTACTTTGCGGCAGATATCGCCTACCACCGCAACAAATTCGTCAAGCGCGGCTTTGAACGCGTCATCGACGTCTGGGGTGCCGATCACCACGGCCATGTCGCGCGCATGAAAGGCGCCATGGAAGCCATCGGCATAGACAGCAACCGACTTGACGTAATTTTAATTCAGCTCGTGCGCCTTGTGCGCGGGAACGAAGTCGTCCGCATGAGCAAGCGCACCGGCAAAGCCATACAGCTTGCCGACCTGCTCGATGAAGTGCCTGTAGATGCAGCGCGTTTTTACTTTAACCTGCGTGAGGCCACTTCACAGATGGATTTTGACCTTGACCTTGCTGTAAAGCACGATTCACAGAATCCTGTCTATTATGTGCAGTACGCTCATGCGCGCATATGCAGCATACTGAAAAAGCTCGCCTCTGAAGGCGTGCACCCGCGCAAATGCACAGACGAGGAGCTCGCCCTTCTGAATACGCCAGAAGAAACTGACCTCATCCGGCACCTCTCAATCTGTACGAGTGAAATCATCGCTTCGGCGCGTGACTACGACCCGGCAAGAATGATGAGGTATCTCATCACACTCGCAACACTGTTCCATAAATTTTACACAGCGTGCCGCGTAAAAGGTGAAAATGAAAGCCTTACTGCAGCCCGCCTCAACCTTTGTCTGGCAACTTCAACGGTGCTCGAAAACGTGCTTTCCATGTTCAAAATAGCAGCACCGGAAAGTATGTAATCAAGAAAGGATGGCAGTACAATAAAATCATGGATGTTCCTCTTGAGCTTCCACTATTATTAGATGACAACACTGCGTGGGGCTTTTCTGCCCGCACAGCCAAAAGCGTTAAAAACGGGGCGGACGCTGTCTGCGCACAGCTAAAGCAGCTTGCCCAACACCGTGCGGAATACGGCAAAAGCCTGCCGGCAGAAACGGCAGGCCATGTTCCTGTGTGCGGCACTCTCGGGCCGTCAGGAATCCTGCTTCCGCCTGCAGGTGACAGTAACTTCGAAGATGTGTACGACATATGCCGCGGGCGGGTATGCGCACTTAAGAAATTGGGAGCGCGTTTTCTGCTGCTTGAACGCCAGACGTCGCTTGCCGACATGAGGGCGTCTCTCCTTGCCGCAAGGGGATTCAAAATACCTGTTTTCTGTTGCCTTTCAGCAGGCAAAAACGCAGAAGAAAAATTTCTTCCCGCACTCATCACTTTGCAGGCAATGGGCGCTTCTGCAGTCGGGCTCTGCGGAATTCCTGACGAATCGATGTTATCGGTCCTCAAAAAGGCTGTACCGTATGCTTCTGTGCCTCTTGCCGTTGTTGCCGACGCGCCGGCGAGCTGCACACCGGAAGCGTTTGCAAAGCTCATACGCCCACTGCTCGGCATAGGCATCAGGCTTATCGCCTGCGGAAAAAATACTTCTCAGGAGCATTTGTGCGCTGCAAAAGCCATCATGAAAAAATACGGCCCTCCGGAAATTCCCGAAGAGTCTGACTGTTATGCCGCTGCCACCGAATGGGAAACGTTTTTCCTTGGCGACGATATACGTTTCAGCAGGCCGATACGCTGCTCGAGCCTTCTCGGCGATAAGCTTATAAACCTTGACGACGAAGAAGTATCCGCCGCGCTTGTGAAAATAGAGAGCATAAGCGACGCCAGGATTCTTGGCGCCAACAGCACCATGGCAAAGCTGCCCGTCGCCATAAGGTCAGACAGCGCCACCGAGCTTGAGGCCGCCCTCCGGTATTTTCAGGGGCGGCTTATAATTGACTCCACCTCGCCTGTTGGCAGAGAAGTTCTTGAGCCTCTCGCCGACAAATACGGGGCGATACTCTACTGACGGTTAAAGCCACTTCTCTCCGCCTCCTGCGGATTTCCATCGTAGCTGTCATCCTGTGGCGAATCCCATCCTTCAAAAGCGATAGACATCGCACCCAGTGCAAGGCAGCACGCCGCAACAGCAGCTGTAACTGCCCAGTTTATAACGCCGAATGGGCCAAGCACCATTGAGGCAAGCATCAGGATTAACCCAACGTCAAACAGAATAAACGCCATTTTCCCATCACTCATTGTATTATTCAGCCTCTTTTCGACACGCAGGAAAATATTTTGCCTTCATTTTCTATTTGTTGCTAAGATATTCTGCCATAAATGCAAGCTGCTCCATAGTAAGCTGTTCGGCACGTGCTGACCGCTGCGCTCCGGCTTCGGCAAGGGCTTCTTCAACTTCAGCTTTTGGCAGCCCGATACCCGCGGAAATTGCATTTGCCGCTGTTTTGCGCCGCTGGCCGAACGCCGCTTTCACCAGCGAAAAAAAGGCCTTTTCATCGCTTACGTGCACAGGCGGTCCCTTTCGCACATCAAGCCTTATAACTGCGGAATCGACATTAGGCTGCGGGTAAAAGCATGAGCGCGGGACTTTAAAAAGTATTTTCGGCTCCGAATGATATTTAACCGATATTGTCACGGCGCCGCAAGACCGTGTCCCCGGCTCGGCGCACAGGCGTTCTGCCGCCTCTTCCTGCACCATCACGGTCACTGCCGAAACAGGCAGCTTTTCTTCAAGGAAGCGCATCACAGCCGGTGATGTGATATAATAAGGCAGATTAGCGCAGACAAATACATCCATTCCCGCGAATTCTTCGTTAATCAGGCGGCTAAGGTCGATTTTAAGGATATCACCCCATATGATTTTCACATTGCGGCACTCTGCAAGCGTTTCCTGCAGCACAGGCTCAAGCCTTCTGTCAAGCTCAACCGAAACGACTTTTGCCGCACGGGCGGAAAGCTCTTTTGTCAGCACGCCTACGCCGGGGCCGATTTCAAGCACGCCCGATGATGCGTCTGCGCCGCATATCTCCGCCATTTTAGGGCACACGGCCGAGTTGACGATAAAATTCTGGCCAAGAGAATGTGAAAGCCTAAAGCCATGGCGGGCAAACAAAGAGCGCACTGTTCCCATATCCGATAAATTCATTTTTTATAACCCCCCGCTGATTCTGCTGCTCCATTATAACATTATGAAGGCAGCAATTACAATGCGGAGGCTATATGCGCGAAAGGGCTGATTTTCAATGCAGCGGACCGATAAAATCAACTATTACCTCGACATTACCGAGACCGTGCTTGAGCGTGGCACATGCCTGCGCCGTAATTTCGGTGCGATAATAGTGAAAAGCGATGAAATCATCTCCACAGGCTATGTAGGCGCACCGCGCGGGCGCAAGAACTGCATTGATCTCGGTGTCTGCATCAGGGAAAAGCTCAGCGTGCCTCGCGGTGAGCGCTACGAGCTTTGCCGCTCCGTCCATGCCGAGATGAACGCCATCATTAACGCGCCGCGCAGCGAAATGATAGGCGCAACGCTCTACCTCGTGGGCAAAGAAGTCAAAACCGGCAGCTATGTACCCCACCCTGCCCCATGCTCCATGTGCAAGAAGATGATAATAAATGCCGGCATCAAGCGTGTAATTGCGCGCACTAACAAAACAGACTACACAGTAACCGATGTTTCCGAATGGGTAAAGAACGACGAATCAGTTGAAGGCAAATTCGGCTACTGATTTTCTTTTTTCTCTTTGCCGCCATTGTTGCCGCGGCCTTTCTGCCCAAACGCCATGTCGGCCGCTTTGCGGGCAGCATCGACCATTGCCGCGCCTGTTTCTTTTTCGTCTGCCTTGGCTGGGATCCTGGCATAGACTTCGCCAACCATCGAGCGCATCCAGAGACCTGGTGTTATGCGCATGGAATAGCCGCACCCGCTTTCAGTCATCCAGTCGTAGAACTGTGCGCGCGGAAGCCCATACACCGAAAGTATGGACATAATCGTGCCACCATGTGCAACTATAACGGCTGATGTTGTCCCTGCCGTCATAAGGCCATGGACAATCCTTTCAAAAGCCGCGCATACGCGCTGGACAACAGCGCCCCCACTTTCGCCCCTCGGCGGCGTAATGCCTTTTCCTTCTCCGGCTACCCAGCGCGCAAAATCCGGGTTTTGCGCTGCAATTTCTTTTGCCGTTTTGTTTTCCCACGCGCCAAAATCACATTCGCGGAAATCGTTGATAACAGTCGGCTTTGCCTCAGGATAAAGTATTTTCATTGTCTGTTTGCAGCGTTCCAGAGGACTTACAAAATAAGCTTCCGCTTTGGGATATGGATATTTTGCTGCAAGGCTGCGCAGCTGTTTTTCGCCTTCTGCAGAAAGCGGAAGGTCCGTGCTGCCAATGTAGCGGCCTTCGCTGTTTCCCTCCGTTATGCCGTGGCGTATTAAATGAATAACATAGGACTTCAAGTCCGTTCCTCCTTTGAACATTATTCCAGCGCAAACAAAATATAGGAAATTATGCGTTGGAAAACACGATATATAGCGTATTTACATATTGTTATATTTATAGTATAATTTACTGGACGTTTAGTTCATATTTCGACAGGGGATAGAAAAAATGAACAGCAGTTTCTCAAGAATTATTACACTCCTGCGGAAAGAGCGCGGATACAGCCAAAAAAAGGTAGCTGCAGACCTCGGCGTTTCGCAGGCGCTGCTTTCCCACTACGAAAAGGGAATACGGGAATGCGGCCTCGATTTCGTCGTTAAAATAGCCGATTACTATAACGTATCATGCGATTACCTCCTTGGAAGAACACCTGATCGCCATGGTGCGACTATTTCTGTAGAAGACATTCCGGAACCCGACTCAGCCGGAAAAGAAAATGTTATACACGGTAAAAGCGGCAGCATGCTTCCGCTTCTCAACAAAAAGCTGATTGAAAACTCCCTCAATGTCATTTACGGCATACTTCAGGAATACGCCAGCCGGCCGCTTACCGGTGAAATTTCAGCTTTTCTCAACCTTTGCGTCTACCGTGTGTTCCGGCTGCTTTACTCGGCGAACCCAAAAAATCCGCAGGGGCTTTTCTCGGTTCCGTTCCGCCTGTTCAACGGGCGCTCCAACGCTGCACAGGAGATTGCCATCAGCAATGCTGCATGCCTTCTTTCCGGCGACAAGGTGGAGGGGCTTGAGCACCCAGTAGAAAAGGGCACGGCGCCGTCGCTGTCGCCCGACAAAATCACTAAAGAATATCCCCTGTTTTCCACTTCCCTTTTTAACCTTATCCAAAATTCCGAAAGCAGGATGGGCATACGCAAGAAACCAAAATAAATTATATCATAGCCGCCCGGCTTTTAAAACATCTTTCTCCCTTCTGGAAACACAGAAGGGATTTTTTTATATATAAAACAAAAGCAGCAGATTCATCATCTGCCGCATATTCCGAAAATATTTTTAAGCTGCATTGTACTCGTGAATTTAAATTCGGCGAATATCATACTTCACGGCCTAACACAGGTGCTATACGGCGCACTTTTTCAAACAGGCGCGCATAAGCATCTAAAGTAAGCTGCTGGGCTGCGTCACTCAGCGCTTTTTGAGGGTTTGGATGAGTTTCGATAATAAGGCCATCCGCTCCCGCGGCAACAGCCGCAAGCGCAAGTGGCTCAACATATGAAGCCTTGCCAGCAGCATGTGATGGATCTACGATAATAGGGAGGCAGCTGCGCTCACGCACAACAGGTATAGATGAAATGTCAAGTGTGCTGCGCGTCGCCGTTTCGAATGTGCGTATCCCACGTTCGCACAATACAACATTGCAGTTTCCCTCGCTCATTATGTACTCTGCTGCATTGAGCCACTCTTCGATAGTATTTGCCATTCCGCGCTTAAGCAGCACAGGTTTTTTTGTCCGCCCAACCTCGCGCAGCAGGCGGAAATTCTGCATATTGCGCGCACCTATCTGAAACATATCACAGTAAGGCGCGGCGATTGGAATAAGGTCATGGTCTGTAATTTCAGTCACAACCTTCAGGCCATAAGCGTCCGCCGCTTTGCGCAGCATTTTAAGGCCGTTTTCTTCAGTGCCCTGAAAAGCATACGGCGATGTGCGGGGCTTGTACGCACCTCCGCGGAGAAAAGCTGCGCCTGCCGCTTTAACGCCAGCTGCCGCTTTCATCATTTGGTCCTGCGTTTCCACAGCGCACGGCCCCGCTATCATGCAGAGCTTTTTTCCGCCTATCACTTCACCGCCCACGTTTACAGTGCGCCCTTCTGGCACCATCTCACGGCTCGCCATCTTGTATGAGTGCATGATTGGAACACATTTTTCCACGCCGCTCATAACTTCGAGGTTTTCACCTTCAAGCTTCGACTTATCACCAAGCACACCGATAACCGTCGCCTGCGAGCCTGAGGAAACATTTGCCCCGAGTCCGTGCGACTTAAGCACGGCGATCACTTTGCCTACGTCTTCCCTGGTACAGTTCCGCTTCATAACAATAATCATTCTCAATCCCCTTCTGCCTTGTTCCCTATCTATTCTACACTTTAAAGCGTAAAAATGCAAGCGCCCCATAATGCATATTTGAAATAATCTTATGTTTTAAAAAGCATACAGGGCAGAAGGGCAGAGAATAATAAAAACAGCATTTATCTTTCCGAAACGGACCGAAAAACAGTTCTGATAAAGAGGAAAAGCAGATAACCCAGAACGCCGCCGATAAAGCTCAGGATAATGTCGTCAATGTCTATCACCCTGTAAGGTATTTGCGTAATCATGCATTCCGCAAGCTGTGCCATTTCAATGCATAGCGAAGTGATAAAAATAAGAGGGAAAAGTTCTTTTTTATAGCGGTACTTTTCAGAAATCAATGGAGGCAGCAGGCCGACCGGAAGGAAGATAAGTGTTTTCCTAAAGATTTGCTTCCATGCCGCTGGAGCTGAAAATCGGCTGAAATATTCCGCTATGGAGCTGAATGGTATATAGTTGTACTTCAGCGGTCCGATTTTCATAACGTGCGGATCATAAACTATAGGGAATAAAAAAGTTCCGACGGCTTCTACTGCATATACTGAAAGGGCGCATGCAAGCACAATAGCTGCCGGCCCCCTGTGCTGGTATGCCATGCGCAGAATAAAAATAAGGCAAACCAAAGCTGTAATGATTCTATAAACATAGCTGTAAGTAATCATACGGCACCTCCACTAAAGCTTCCTGCTGCCTTTAGATAATATGCCGTTCTTTCCCCGTTTATTATTTTCATTATAATATGAAATTCCTGCATGTAAACTGCACTGCAGTACCGATAAAAATAAAATCCCTGAAAAGCATCCACTACTGTGCTTTTCAAGGATTCTGAAAAATTTGGCAGGGGCAGAAGGATTCGAACCCTCGGCACGTGGTTTTGGAGACCACTGCTCTACCAGCTGAGCTATACCCCTAAATCAATTATTTATCTATAAATATACCATTTTATGCGCCCCGTGTCAAGGTTTACCCCTTTAGCTTATGCAGATAAATTAATTTTTTTACTTACGCATTTATTTTTTATTGCGGAACATTCAGTGTGCCAGAAGGAAATAAGCGAAAACCAATGCGCCGAGCGCAATGCGGTAGTAACCAAACGGTTTAAAGTCATGCTTTTTAATATAGTTTACAAGGAAGCGTATGGCCAGCAAAGAAACGAGGAATGCCGTAACTACACCAATTAAAAGGACCGCGGCTTCCGCAGGCGTATAGGCAAGGCCGAATTTGCAGAGCTTTACAATGCTTGCACCGAGCATCGTTGGAATCGCAAGGAAAAACGTGAATTCAGCAGCAGTGCCGCGCGAAATGCCTATGAGCAAAGAGCCAAGGATAGTAGCCCCTGAACGTGACGTGCCAGGGATCAGTGCGAGCGCTTGAAACAGGCCGATAATAAGCGCCGAGCGGTAATCTATTGACGAAATGCTGCAAATGGACGGCACGCGGTGCCTGTTCCTGTTTTCTACGGCAATAAATAATATGCCGTAAACAATAAGCGTAACGGCTACAGTCTGATAATTGTAGAATAACCTGTCAATCTTATCATTGAACGGCACCAGTGGGATAAGCGGCAGGCAGGCAGTTATTATTTTCCCCCAGAGTGAAAATGTGTCCCGTTTCTCATATTTCGTTTTCTTTGATGAAAACGGGTTAAGCCTGTGGAAGTAAAGCACGACTACGGCCATTATGGCGCCAAGTTGAATTACTACACGGAACATCTCGATAAAATCCGCAGGCATGTTAAGCTTAACGAAGTTTTCAAGCAGGATAAGATGCCCTGTGCTGCTTATCGGCAGCCACTCAGTAATACCTTCAACAATGCCGAAGAGGATTGCCTTCAGAATCTCCACTTTCTCCATCACTCACATTCGCATAAAATTTGGCAGGCCAAGAATATATTTCATTATAATGAAAATGTGGCCGTATTTCAAGCATAATCGCATGGTATTTTGTCTTATGACAAAAATTTAAAAAAATAAAGGCATGCCCGTTCTTGACGGGCACACCTTCTGAAGCCAATAATTAAATTACAGTGATTTTCCGAGTTTATAGGCCTCCTGCATTTCGCGGCTGCCATGCGCAGCAGGTTCTTCACCGGCGTGAACAATAGTTCCTGCAAGCGTAAAGCCATGGTCCGTAAAAGTTTTAAGGTACCACCTGTACTGCGGCATATACGCATTGGCGTCACTGCTGCCCTGCGAAAAGACTCCTACTACTTTTTTACCCGAAGCAAGGCGCTGGCCTCCCTGTGCATCAGACAGGCAATAGTGCCGGTCCATAAAAGTAATCATAGGCCCTGTCACCTGAGCATAATAGTTCGGGCTGCTGAGCACAAGCGCACCGCACTCATGCAGGTCTTTCCAGTATTTCTTAAGGTCATCTTCTATGTGGCAGTCAGAATTATGCTCTTTGCAGTATCCGCATCCCTCACAGCCGCGTACATTCATCTTGCCAATTTCATAGACAACGGTCTCATTGCCCGCATCTTTTGCCCCGCGCAGAATTTCACGCGCAATGGTCGAAGACTGGCTTTCCGCCCTCGGGCTCCCTAAAACAGCAACTACTTTCATCTGCAGTTCCACCTTTCTACTTTATTGTTTTGTATACATTATAGCACAGGCATGGCACTTTTGACGTACAAGCCGCAGCCAATATAAATTTTTTCCATATATGTTTTCATGTAAAGCTAAAAGCAATTATATAACGGCAGCATAAATATGCCAGCCTTGCCAAACTTATGTTCTGCTTGTTTTATCGCCTGGTTCCCGTTATAATGTTTTTAAGGCAGCGAATATAAACAGCAGTTTTTGCAGAGAAAGGAGCAGCAAATGGAACTGAACAAAGAAAACATGAAAAAGATCATGTTTCTTATAGCTTTCGGGTTCGCATTTTACCTGCTTATTAAAAATCTCTACCTTGTCCCTTCTTTTTTCAGCTCCTTTTTTGGCGCCATCGGACCTATACTTGCAGGATTCGCGATTGCATTTGTTGTCAATGTCCTGATGGTGCAGGTCGAAAACAGGCTGTTTGCGCCCATTAACCGCATGTGTACAAAGATATGGCCGAAAATCCGCCGCAGCGTGAGCATCCTCGTTTCATTCGTAATAATCCTCGGCCTCATAACGCTTCTGATGTTCTTTGTTGTGCCGGAGCTTGGGCATACGATTATAAATCTCACAAGCAATATTCCAACATATTTCACAAATATCCAGAACGGTATCTCGGCTTTCTATAAAGGTCACCCTAAAATAGCAGAGTATGCCAAAAACGTCAATATAAACTGGGGCAGCATAAGCAAGTTCCTGTCGACTAACGGCCAGAAAATAGCAAGCCAGCTTATAAGCTCTACATTTTCAATCACCTCAAACATATTCCACGGCGCCATCTCGGCCGTGCTTGCGCTTGTGATTGCGGTCAATACGCTCGCCCAGAAAGAAAAGCTGCATGCCCATGTTAAAAAGTTTCTTTACGCTTACCTGCCGCGGAAACATGCAGATACCGTAAGCCACATCTGCCACCTGACAAACCGCGCTTTCTACAACTGCATTGCCGGCACATTTACGGAAGCCTGTATCCTTGGCACTCTGTGCTTTGTGGGCATGAATATTTTCCATTTCCCATACGCCATACTTATTTCCGTGCTCGTCGCGTTCAATGCGCTTATACCAATAATAGGCTCTTTCCTCAGCACTGTGGTCGGTGGCCTGCTCGTCTCAACAGCCAACCCTATCCAGGGCATCTGGTACATGATTTATTTCTGCATCCTCCAGCAGCTCGAAGGCAACCTTATCTATCCGCGTGTTGTCGGCTCGCGCGTTGGGCTCCCCGTACTGTGGATGATGGTGGCCATCACAATAGGCGGGAATTTTTTTGGGGTCCTCGGCATGCTGATAAATATCCCGATATGCTCGGTAATTTACACCCTCCTGCGCGAAAATATCCATAAACGTGAAAAACGCATAAACTGCCCCGCTGATAAGCCCGAACCTGCGCCAAAAGCGGACAGGCATTAAAAAGCTCCTGAAGATTTGTTCTTCGGGAGTTTTTGTTGCCAAAACGGACTCAGCAGTTTCCGGCATAAACATATTTAAGGTATTTCTGCGCCGTCCGGCACAGCCCGTAAACCGTCTCCACAGGTGTCGGAGAAGTATCTTCCATATGGAAGCGCGGGAAAAAGCGGCTGATATGGAGAGGTATCTCAGGGCTCAGCGAAGCAAGCCACGAAGATTCGTCCTCCATCTCGTCCACAGAATCATTTTTGCCGGGCACAACAAGAGTCGTCACTTCAACATGGCACTTTTTCGCTGAAAGCTCAATGGTGTGCTTTACCGTCTCAAGGTCTCCCCCCAGCCACTCATAATATTGCGGAGTAAAACCTTTGAGGTCGATATTCATCGCGTCTACAAACGGCAGGAGCTTTTGCAGCGGCTCTTCACAAATGTAGCCGTTTGTGACAAGCACAGTTTTAAGGCCCGCTTTCTGCAGAAGCTCTGCGCAGTCGCACACATACTCAAAACTTATGAGCGGTTCGTTATATGTAAAAGCAACGCCAATATTGCCGCGTGGCTCCCCGGCAAGTTTCACGGCCTGTGCCACCAGCTCTTCCGGTGAAATGAACGCTGTACCAGAATCGTCGCCTTTCATGGAAATTTCACAGTTCTGGCAAAACGGGCAGCGCAGGTTGCACCCATAGCTGCCAACCGAAAGTATCCACCGCCCAGGGTAAAACCGCCGGAGCGGTTTCTTTTCCACAGGGTCAAGCGCAAGCGACGTTATGCGGCCATAGTTTGTGCATATTATTTTTCCGCCTTTATTTGCACGCGCCCGGCAGAGCCCTGCCTGCCCTTCTTCCAGCGAACAATGGTGAGGACATAAGCTGCAGTCTGTATTCATGTGTGACGCACCACCTCAAAGCGGTACATCTTGACCGGTTCGTCAGGTGAAATGCCTGCTTTTTCCCGTGCAATAGATATCTGCTCTTCGGGCGTATCTATCCCTGCAAGGTTGGGAAGGAGAAGGCCGCAGCGCGGGCCGTTCTCAACTATCACGCCATAGCGTTTTGTGTCGAGTTCATCTTTTGATTTGATTGGTTCAGGCTCACCGAGCACGTCGACGCTGTAAACGAGCTCCGGCAGCTCTTCTGGCTTTACGGGCGAGAAACGCGGGTCGCGCGTGCCGGCAGATATCGCGTTGCGCAGTATCTCTTCGGCAAGGCTGCCCTGCACAGGCCTTATAGTGCCTATGCACCCGCGGAGCTGCCCGTTTTTTTTAAGCGTGACGAACGCCCCTGCCTTTTTATCCGTAAGCACGTTAGGAAGGCCGTCAGGTACTGCAGCGTTTACACCCGTTTTAATATACGTCTCGAGGCTCAGGCGTGCAAGGCGCACCCACGGATCCTCCGTATCTTTCCGCTGCTCAAGGCTTTTCCTGTGGTCAGACTCAAGCTGTGCACCAAAGCACCGTGCCTTGTCTTCCCCTGTAACGCGGAACGACACAACCCCATATCCAACCCCGAATGGGCCTTCATAAGAAAGCAGGCGGCTATCGACCGCCTTTCCATCAAGTGCACCCGACATTATCCAGTATGAGCGCAGGCCGCACTCGGCTGCCGATTCACAGAAATCCGGGTCGAGTTCAAGCAGCCTCAGAAAATTGCCCTTGCCCAGCGCATCTGTAACTATGCCGTCAAATTTTGGGCCCTCGGCCGCAAACCCGTAAGGGCCGTCTGTTTTCAGTTTATGTGAAAGGTCGCCGCTCGCAATCATCACAACGCGGCGGTTCAGCTTTTCCGCCGTTTTCGCAATACACTGGCCAAGATGATAGTGCATCTGGGGCGAAAGCCCTGAAAGGCCTATACGGACAATTGGGCAAAGTGCGGTGAATTCACTGAGAAAGCGCAGGGGTATCATCGTTGCGTGGTCAAGCTGCGGATTCTTTTCACCGAAAGTCCCCGCCGGTATCTTTTCCTTTCCGCACAGCGACGAGAGTTCCTTCACAAATTCGGTGTCATACTTCACCTGAATGTGCACCTGCGGCACACCGAACTGGGCAAAGTCGCCATATGCTTCCTCTCCCGGCGATATGTGAAAATAATCGGCATAAAGCACGGTGTGCGGGCTCAGCACCACAATCGTTTCAGGCCTAAGCTCATCGGCCTGACGCATGGCAACGCGGTAAGCGTCAATCGTTTTCTGGATTTTCTTTTCCTCGCCGCGTCCAATTTCCGGAAGGATAATCGGCGGATGGGGTACGGCAAAGGCAGCCACAACGGGCATTAAAAATCGCCTCCTATAAAATATCCTTACAGTTCAGCAGCCATTATCTGTAATGTTATCTTGCTGCTTTAGCAGTACTATAAAGTAAGACTTTAAGAATGTCAAGGCTTTTTGCAAAAGCTAAAGCATAAAAAAAGGCCCGCCCAAAAGCGGGCAGGCTCCTGAGAATTTTTACCCTCCAAGGTATGCTTTTTTTACGGCTTCGTTATTAATCAGTTCTGAGGCTTTCCCTTCCATTGTTATGCGCCCTGTTTCAATAACATAGGCACGGTCTGCAATGGAGAGCGCCATATTTGCGTTCTGCTCAACAAGCAGTATGGTTGTGCCTGATTTGTTTATGCTCTGGATAATTGAGAAAATTTCTTTTACGATTATGGGTGCAAGGCCCATTGACGGCTCATCCATCAGCATGATTTTCGGGCGGGACATCAGTGCGCGGCCCATGGCAAGCATTTGCTGCTCGCCGCCACTGAGTGTACCGGCGCGCTGTTTCATGCGCTCTTTAAGGCGCGGGAATTTTTCAAAGACTGTTTTGTAGTCCTGCGCAAGGTTATTTTTGTCTTTGCGGCAGTAGGCGCCGAGCTGAAGGTTTTCCTGCACAGTCATGCTTGCAAAAATGCGCCGCCCTTCAGGCACATGCGAAATGCCGAGATATGGGATTTTATGTGCAGGAACTTTAGTCAGCTCCTGCCCATCAAACTGGATGCTGCTCCCCGGCGCAGTGTCTACAAGGCCAGAAATTGCTCGTAGAGTCGAAGTTTTTCCGGCTCCGTTCGCGCCAATAAGCGTAACTATCTCGCCGTCTTTGACCTCAATATTTACATCGTCAAGAGCATGTATGCCGCCGTAAAACACATTCAAATGAGAAACTTTAAGCATGGGGCGCCTCCTCACCGAGATAGGCTTCGATTACCTTCGGGTTGCTCTGGATTTCCTTCGGCGTGCCCTCGGCAATTATCTTGCCGTAGTCCAGCACAATAATCTTTTCGCAGACGCCCATCACAAGCCGCATATCATGCTCAATCAGCAGGATGGCAATATGGAATTTTTCGCGTATCCAGCGGATAAGCTCCGTAAGTTCCTGTGTCTCCTGAGGGTTCATGCCTGCTGCTGGCTCGTCGAGGAGCAGGAGCTTTGGGTTTGTGGCAAGTGCGCGCGCTATCTCAAGCCTGCGCTGTTCCCCGTAAGGCAGGTTAGCTGCTTTTTCGTCTTTTTTGCCGTCAAGGTTAAATACTTTAAGCAGTGCCATTGACTTTTTCTCAGTGTCTTTCTCCTGGCGGAAATACGCCGGCAGCCTGAATATTGAAGTTGCAAGGCCGTAATCTGTCTGGCTGACGAATGAAATTTTAACATTGTCAAGCACCGAAAGGTTTTTCATAAGGCGAATATTTTGGAATGTGCGGGCAATCCGCATTCTTGTGATGTCGTAAGGCTTCATGCCCGCAATCGATTTTCCGTCGAACATTATAGTTCCTGAGTCCGGCGAATAAACACCCGTTAGCATGTTGAAAACGGTCGTTTTTCCGGCGCCGTTCGGTCCAATAAGGCCGTATATGTCATTTTCGCCAATCGACATTGAAAAATTGTCAACGGCAGAAAGGCCGCCGAACTGAATCGAAATATTTTTAATATCAAGCAGCGGCATTATTATCACCTTCCTTGCCGGTTCTGCGGAATATGCCCGCAAGGCGTGAAAGCCTGATATTCTTGGCACGCATAATCATAATGATAATCAGAAGCAGCGGGTAAACAACCATACGGTAATTTCCGAGGAAGCGAAGGACTTCCGGTAGAAGCGTTAAGATGCCTGTAGAAGCAATGCAGCCTGCAAAATTGCCGCTGCCGCCGAGGACAACATAAATGACAAGGTCCATCGACTTGAAGTAGTTGAACTGCGTCGGCTCAATGAACATCATCAGAAAAGCATAAAGCCCGCCCGCGAGCCCTGCAAAAAATGCGCCGAGTGTAAAGGCCATAACCTTGTAATGGGTCGTATTTATGCCCATGGCCTCTGCGGCTATCTCGTCCTCACGCACGGAAATCATCGCGCGGCCCTGGCGTGAATTGACAACGTGGTACAGGACGATAATTGTTATAATCATTGAGAAGAATACCCACGCGAACGTTGTATCTGCAGGAATGCCCGTCATGCCCTGCGCCCCGCCGAACTGCGGGATATTCTGCAGCACAACTACTATAATCTGGCAGAATCCCATAGTCGTAATGGCAAGGTAGTCACCTTTAAGCCTTAGCGTAGGCAGGCCTATTAGAAAGCCAAACAGCGCCGCTACAAGGCTGCCGAAAATCAGCGAAAAGAAGAACGGAAGGCCAACTCGGTATATGGCTGCCGCCGCATATGCGCCAATGGCCATAAAAGCTGAATGCCCAAGTGTCAGCTGGCCTGTGAAATTGATTATCAGGTTTGCGCTCAGCGCAAGGATAATATTAATGCAAACGGTCATGATTATCTGCTTGTAATAGGCATTTATCACGCCGTTTGAAAGCAGCAGAGAAAATACCACGAAAACCACAGCCGAAGCTGCAAGGAAAGCGACTAATTTTTTCACATACGTTTTCATCATCTCTGCCACCTACACTTTCTCGCTGACTTTTTTGCCAAGCAGCCCGCTCGGTTTAATAATCAATATGATGATAAGGATTATGAATCCGATAGCACCGGCAAGCGGAGAATACCACGCCGTAACAAACGTCTCAATTACGCCGAGTATGAGCCCGCCAAGGAAAGCACCCGGGATAAGCCCGATGCCGCCGAACACCGCAGCCGTAAACGCCTTAATGCCCGGCTGGATGCCCATGTAAGGGTCAATGCTGTTGTAGAGGATGCCAACGAGCACACCGGCGGCACCTGCAAGCGCGGAGCCGATGGCGAAGGTAGCGGAAATTGTGGCGTTAACGTTAATCCCCATCAAGGCGGCCGCATCTTTGTCCGCTGATGTTGCACGCATTGCCTTGCCGATTTTGGTGCGGTAAATGATAATCTGCAGCAGCACCATGAGAACAAGCGATGTAGTGAGGATTATAAGGTGCAGTGAATCAGTGTGGACCGGCCCAAGCTCAATATTTGTCTGTTTGAGAATATTGTGCGGATAGCTGCGCGGGTCTCCGCCGAAAATGCAGTTGAAACCATTTTCAAGCAGGAGCGAAACACCCATTGCAGTAATCAGCAGCGAGATGTTGGAAGCCTTTCTCAGCGGCCTGTAAGCTATGCGCTCAACAAGCACACCAACTATGCCCGCACCGGCCATTGCCAGAATCAGCGTTGGGATAAATGGAAGGTGCAGGCTTGTCGCTGCAAAAAAGCCTATGTAAGCACCGACCATATAGATATCGCAGTGCGCAAAGTTTATAAGGCCGATGATGCCATAAACCATTGTGTAGCCAAGCGCTATAAGCGCATAAACACTTCCGAGGGAAAGGCCGTTTATCAGTTGCTGCAGAAATTCGACAAATGTCAATTTCCTTACCTCCTTCTGTCAGCACTGGAAAACGCCGAAGAAGCCTTTCCCACATTTGCTCCTCCGGCTTTTCAGTCAGGCCGAGAATCTCTTGTAGAACGTTTCCTTACCACCCTGCGTTTTGATTATAACGGCGGCTTTCACGGCGTTGCGGTCGCTGTCGAACTTAATATTACCGCATACAAGCTGCCCATTATACGCTTTCATCGCGCCCTTAACCGCATTTGCATCTGTGGATTTGGCTTTTTTAATGCTGTCAAAAAGCACTTTACCGGCATCATATGTCAGTGCTGCAAAAGCGTCCGGATCAGAATTGTATTTTGCTTTATAGTCCTTGATGAACTGCGCAACTTCTTTCGAAGGGTCTGTAGCGGAATAGTGATCTGAAAAATAAGCTCCGTTAACAGCGTCACCGCCTATTGAGAACAGCTCAGGCGAGTCGAACCCGTCGCCGCCAAGGAATGTAGACTTTATGCCGACATTGCGCGCTTCTTTCATAATGATTGACACGACTGAATAATAGTCAGGCAGGAAAAGGACATCAGGCTTATGCGGCGCTATCTTCGTCAGCTGGGCATTGAAGTCTTTGTCACCGGTGTTGTATGTTTCAGTGTCTACAATGGTGCCCGTGAAGCTGCTCTTGAACGCTTCCGAAAGGCCTTTTGAGTAATCATCGCCGTTGTTGTAAAGTATGGCTGCTGTTTTGGCCTTGCGGTCATCCGTCGCAAATTTTGCCATTATTTTGCCCTGAAACGGGTCTGTAAAACACGTGCGGAAAATGCAGTCGCCGGATTTTGTTATGTTCACGTTCGTCCCTGTGCCTGTAATCATCGGGATATTATACCGCTGGCATATAGGTGCGAGTGAGTTGGCGCTTGTGCTTGTAACAGGCCCGACAATTGCTGCAACTTTGTCGCTGTTTATCAGCTTCTGGCCGCCGTTCACAGCAGAAGCGGGTTTACCTTCGTCGTCGACGGAAACCACTTTTACTTTCTGCCCGTTTATGCCGCCCGCTTTATTGGTTTGCTCCTCTAAAAGCTGAAGGCCCCTTTGGCTTGACTGGCCATATGATGATGCACTGCCTGTAAGAGGCCCTATAAAGCCGATTTTAATAGTACCACCTGCAGCACCGCCTGCCATTGAGCCTCCCTGGCCTGAAGCATTGCCTGAACAACCGGCAAAACCTGATACCAGTACCACACTGAGTGCACACGCTACAAATTTTTTGAGCATCGTTTTCTTCCTCCTTATTCCTCGCATTGATAAAAATTTAAAGAAAAAGTGTGCAAATCAATCCAATCGATTTGCACACTTTTGTGCATAATATAAGCAGTTTTGCTCAATACATTAAATTTTTATTATTTTTTTGTGAAATCTTTTTAAATGATTAGTTGCTATTATAGACCACTCTCCATTGGCTGTCAATCGTTTTGTTTTAACAAGGTGTTACTTTAAATTATAAAAATTTTTATGACAAATAGCGAAAAATGGAAAATTGCAGGCGTTTTTATCCTGTTTTCTGCTTTTTGCCTATTGCTTTTTACCATTAACTGGTATTCTAAACATGATCCCTACTACATTATTAAACCATATCGGTCGTTTTCTCCCTGTGCAGCAGGAACAGGCATACAGCCATAGGAATTAAAAAAGCTGCCGCGCAGGCTGCCATGCGTTTTGTTTCAAATGAATTCTGCAAGGACCACACAGACAGTCTGCCCACTAAAAACAGCAGTGGAACTTCCGCAGCCATAAGCGATACATAATTCCTGCATAATTTTGAAACTGCGAAACTCAAAAGCGCCATGCCGAGCGCAAAAAATAAAGTTGTAACGGCATCGGCGGCAATATACTGCCCAAATGTTTCGGGGTATGCTGCAATGTTATACATATAGCAGTTCCAAAACTGCTGGTCAACTTTATGGCATCCAAAAATGTAAAGGGCAAAGAAGCCGGCGGCCTGAGCCAGCACAGCTAAAAGCGCACCGGCAAGGACGGCGGCAAACTGAACGGTAAAAAGTTTCCTCCCCTTTTTTGCTGAATATGCAAGCCCTTTTACGTTTGCCCGATTCTCCCGCACCAGACATGGCGCGGCAATCAGCGCCGACGTGACCAGAAGCAGAACGGCAAAGTCCCTTGCAAGCCCAGACCATGCCGAAGAAACAAGCTGCGGCAAAACGGTCTGTTCCTTTCTGGATTCTATTCCTCCTGTTTTAAGTTGTTTGACCTGCTCCGGATACACGCTCAGCGAGTCCGCCTCATTCCTTGCACATATATACAAAATATACGGTCCATCTCTCTCCTCCGGCGTTTCTAAGCGCCCTGACGAACCTGCGTTGTCCAATTCCTCCACAAGCTTTTCATAAAGGGCGTTTCCTTTTTCCGTGCCGTCATTAACATTGTCAAGCTGATCGGCATCAGTGATCTTTGCCTTGCGG
Source organism: Ruminococcaceae bacterium UBA5295 (assembly GCA_002411365.1). Taxonomy (GTDB): domain Bacteria; phylum Bacillota; class Clostridia; order Oscillospirales; family Acutalibacteraceae; genus Thermocaproicibacter. Next base: position 37,267 of record DHSD01000011.1, on the reverse strand, counting down.
AAATCTTCAAGTCCGGCAATTTTCTGATTCAGCGCCATTTTCGCCTTGGCAACATAATTTTTTTCAAAGTCTTTCAGTTCGTCCGGGCTTACCGTAGTGCCGTATTTTTTAAGCAGCACCCCACTGGTTTTAATTGTTCCTAACGCGTATGGATCACAGTATTCCATATTCATGTGATAAGAAATAAACATTTTATAATACATCAGGCTGAAAAGGAAAATGGCCAGAAGCAGTTTCCAGTTCATTACCTTTTTTAGCTCTTCCCAAAAAACACGCATACATTCTCAGCTCCTCACGACTTTTTACGAAAGTATCTCCTTCGTTTTTTCCCTGTGCAGCAGAATCAGGCAGACGGCAAGCGGAGCCAGCACTACCAGAGCACAAACAGTGATTTCTATGTGCTGAGTGCGAAGGACACTGAACAGCCGGTCGAACAGCCAGACCATCAGTTTTGCGCCAGCTAACCCAACCGGTGCCATTACGGCAAGCATTGCAATGTAATTTTTGCAGAACCGTGAGGCCGCAAATATTATTAGGCCGAACCCGAAAGCTATGAGGAACATGATAAGCCCCCGCCATGCGAAAAACTGGCCAAACGTCATGTTCCACCAATATGTATCGCTGTTTATATCATATAACCCCGAAATATCACAGCCAAAAAACGGCAGGTCAACTCTGTGCGGCCCTGTAAAATAAAAAGCCAGGAAAACGGCTATCTGCACCAGCATGGCAACCACAGCAGCAGCCGCTGCCGCGGCAATTTGAGTGCCGAAAACCGCACGTCCACTGCGGCACGTGTAGGCAATGCTTTTAACGCCGCTCCTGTTTTCACGTACGAGGTATGGGCCAATGAACAGCATTACGGTAGCAAGGAGTATGACTGCAAGGCATTCGGTAAACCCGTCCGATTCTCCTTTTAGCGGGACATTTGGCAAAAGCGATCTTTCGGGCCGCGCCATAACCTCAGAAACGCGTTTTTTAGCCTTTTCTGTAGGTACCGACTGAACTTTCTCTTTTACAAATTCATCATAGTGCTGTAGGTAGTCAACACTTGATTTTGCATTATTGTAGTAGAACAACAGGTAAACTAAAAACCCTCCTTCAGGTGAACTTCTCAGAGAATTTTCCAGTATATGGTACAGCTCACTGTATTTTTTCATGTCTGCATCATCATTTTGAGACAGTAACGCATCCATTTCGTCTATACTATGGATTTTCGCACTGCGGAACTCCTGCAGCTCCGAAATCCGTTTGTTAAGCGGCTTTGCTGCTTCTTCTCTACATTTTTCCGCAAATTCCAGTTGCTGTGCTTTATTGACGGCAGGGCCGTACTTATGTACCATTTCCGTTCCAACCACTATCTCCGGATTTTTTGTATAGCCTGACGGTGTATCCCACACCAGTCCCTTCATCCTGGCACTGTATAAAAAGAACGTAACTGCCAAAACGGCAAGTATTATTTTCCAGCTGAATATTTTTTTCAATTCCTGGCAGAAAATACGCATGGTAATCCCTCCTCACAAATCCGCACGGCGGAAACGCCGAACGCCAAAGAAAATAACTACAGCCGCAATGGCGCCCCACAGCAGAAAAAGCACAGGAAAATAGGTGGGGTAAGTAAGTGTTGGTTCAGAAAGTGCAAGCCATGAGCCGCAGTTTTTCCATGCGGTAAACGGGTTGGCGGCAGTGATCACCGGCAGAGGCGTGCTCCACGGCAGGCGCTCGGGAATCATTATTATCCCCATGGACAAGATGGCATATATAATGAATCCTGCGTAATTGTTTCGGAAGAATACCGCTACGGCAAACGCCAGCAGGCAGAAAACGGCCTGCAAGGCAAAGGCAATGCCAATCGTTGCCCACAGGTACTGCAAGACGGTCATGCGCGTCCACGTTATCACAGGGAAAAATCCTATTCCTGACATTTCAACATTAAGTGGGCTCGAAACAGAAACGTTCCAGAGGTTTGAAAAATTAAAGAGGGCAAAATATGCCGGAAGCACCACAGCCATAAGCAAGGCAGGCACAAGCAGCCCTGAAATAAACGCGGCGCCGAACTGGTTGGTTGCAAGCTTCCGCCCGCGGCGGCTCGAATAGGCAAGCGCCTGCGTCCCGTGCATGAACTCAAAATTCACTATGTACATCATAATCAGCACACCGAGCAAGGCGCTTTCAAATACCAAAGCCCTGAACAGTATCCCATAGAGGAAACCATGCGTACGGCACATGTTGCCGGGAAAATAAAGCTCGTCTTCTTCGCCGTCCGTTTCAATTTCCTTCACACGGGACTGGAGTGCCGCGCTGTTTTTCCTTATGAATTCAGCCTGAAAGCCTTCAAGCTTTTCTTCATGTATGTACGTTTCACCGTCTTTTTTGAAGTCGGTATTCCTGTAGACACCAAAACGGTTTTGCAGTATGTTTTCCATGTTCAAAACTGTGGTGTCATCATACAGGCGATTTTTCTCTCCACGCGTCATCTGGTAAATATTGCCTTCCAAGTTATCCAGCATGACTGACAGGTCATCTGATTCTTTTCCCGTTTTCTGGTGGTAAAAGCTTTTCAAATCGCGCTTATGGCTGTCAAGCACAACGGCAAATTTTTTCTTAAAGTCCGTGCTGTTTATCTTTGTGCCCGTCTCTTCTGCAACGGAGTTAACCATGTTAACCGACCGCCTGCAGTTTTCCCAGTCGTTTTTATGGCCACTCGCCTCCGAAAAAACAAGGTAAAGGTCAAACGCAAGGAAAACGGCAAGCAGACCGAGAAAAAACGGCGCTCGGAAAATCCGCTTAAGCTGGCAAATAAAAACTCGCATGGTTCAGTCCTCCCTGTAAATATACAGGAAAACGTCTTCCAGGTCTGGCTGCACCGGTTTTGCCTGCGGCGGAAGCCCTTTTTCACCATCCTGTGCAAAGCGGAAATGCGTCTGCCCTGTTTCTTCCCTGCGCGATATGACGAGGTGCGACATTTCAAAACTGTCGGCATCTTTCTGCGGCACACTGCATTCGAACACTTTGCCGCCCATCATTCCGCAAAGGCTGCTGCAGTCCGTATCACAGTAAACCGAATGGTCTTTAAGCATCACTATTCTGTTGGCAACGCTTTCGATATCTGAAACTATATGGGTTGAAAGTATAACTGTGCGGTCTTTTGAAAATTCAGAAATCAGGTTGCGGAACCGCGCGCGTTCTTTCGGGTCAAGGCCTGCCGTCGGCTCGTCGAGAACAAGTATCTCCGGATTTCCAAGCAATGCCTGCGCTATTCCAACGCGCTGCACCATGCCACCGGAAAACTTCTTCATTTTTTTGTCTTTTACATCGGCGAGGCCTACCTTTTCAAGCAGCCCGTCAATTCTGACTTCCGCCGCCCTGCGCTCCAGCCCTTTCAGCGCGCCGAGGTAGCGCAGGTACTGCCGCGGGGAATCGTTCCTGTAATAACCGAATTCCTGCGGTAGGTAGCCTATTTTTTCCCTGTAGCTTTCGCCCATGCTTAGGATCTCTTTCCCGTCGCATAGTATCCGCCCTTTCGTGGGAAACAGCAGCGTCACTATCATTTTCATAAGTGTCGTCTTGCCTGCCCCATTAGGCGCCAGCAGGCCATAAACGCCTTTCCCGAACTCAAGGTTGATATCCTCAAGTGCAGTAAAACTGCCAAAGCGTTTTGTCACGTTCTGTACTGTCAGCATAACACTTTTTCCTTCTTTCTGAGAAACAGCCATTTAAGGCTGAAAATATATAAACACGCAAGGGCTGCCGTCACTGCAATATGAAGCGGCAGCGGAACCACTCTGAGAAAATGCCAGTAAGTACCCTTTGCCAACGCATTGCAAAGCAGGTTGGCAGGCACCCATGCCGCAGAAACAACCGTCGGCGGTATAATCCCGCGCCCAAACAGCAGGCTGTAAATGAGCAGCACCGAGAGCAAAAAAAGCCCGCATGCGGAAACCATGAACATCCGCCAGAAATCCGACTCAAGGTGCAGCAGGCAGCACAGGCCTGCCGTCAGCATATTTACAACTATGTTTGCACAGCTGAATGCAAGCATTCTGAAAACCGCAAGGTGGCATACGTTATACTTGCACGTCATCTTGATATCGTATACCGTGCTCAGTTTCTCTTTCCAGAAGCCGAGCAGACAAAGCAGCAGGTACATTGTAGGCGATACTGTAAATAAAAAGCTGTACAGATACTCCGGTGCCACTTTGCCAACGCCCGGCTGGAATGCAAGTTGCACAAGATAATAAGCGATGAATGCAACGGCCATTGCAGCGATAAACATAACATCGCCCTGGCCATAGAAAATAACGCGCGGGCCAAGGCTGCGGAACATTTCCTTTAATTCAGCAAATGCAGAGCGCTGCGGAAGGCCGTACTTTACAATGCGTTCAATTGAATTATGCTGTTCCTCCGGCGTCGGATATTCAATCTTCATACTTTTCCCTCCAGCCTTGACTGAATTTTTTTAACCGCTGCATAGTAGCGGCTTTTAACCGTGCTCTCCGGCATCTCCACAGCCTGGGCAATCTGCGGAAACCTCGCTTCCGAAAATAGCTTCAGCCTCAGTATCTGCTGCGTTGTGCTGTCAAAAGTCCCGATTTCCTTAAGCACCTGATTGGCCGAGTCCCTTTCTTCAAGGCGGGCAGAAAGGCTGCCGTCCTGCGGTGGAAGGCTTTCGTCAGAGAGTTCCGCCGCCATCTTTCTGCTGCGGTACGCGGAGCTCCGGAAATAATCCGCTATACGGCAGGAGGCAATGCGGTACATCCAAGTGCGGAACGACGCTTTCTTTTCTTCATAGTTTCCTATTGACTGGAGCACACTTATAAAAATTTCCTGTGTAAGATCCATTGCAAGTTGTTTTTCCAGTGTCTGCCGGTATGTATAGGCATAGATTTCACGGTAATGCCGCTCTACGAGCTTTTCGGCCGCACTGCGGTCGTTCCATATTCGGATACGCCGTATGAGCGGCAAATCTTCATTGTGCGGCTGCATTTTCTGCCCCCTCTCAATACTATATTCGTAACCGATAAGGCAATCGGCGAAATTTAGCAAAAATTTCTTACGGTGGCTAAAGTCTGGCGTAAAAAAAGGCAGCCGCTTTCCGGCTGCCTTAAGACTGCCCGCTCAATATAGCAGACAGTCAGACATAACATGGCTTGTAAAATAATTTTGCCCCCCGTAAGAAGAATATGTCCTGTAGTCATCTATCCGGATATGAAAATCAGAATATGTGACGACGCCATACCCATCATACTTTATTGACACTTCATAGCAATATTTTTTCAGGTTTTCAAGATACTTTTTGTTTGAAATGACATCGTTGAAATTTTGACTCCAGATAAAGATATACAGGTCAGACCAGTAATTTATTTCAGCTACCTCAGGGAAATCATCCCTTATACAGTCTTTCAGCTCCTTGCCGGCACAACTCAGGCAGTGGCCTTTTATTACATACCTTATATTTTTCAGAATAATCTGGATATTAGTTTCATCTGTAACACCCGGCAGTTCCGCTATCTGAAGCGTGCTGTAGAATGCGGCTGCAAAGTCGCTGCGGCTGTCCTTTACAAATTCTTCTTCTTTTCCGTCCCACATGTAGATGTAAAAATTTATAAAGCTGCTGCTCTCCTGCGGATGCTCAAACTTGCAGTTCATAATATGGCATCCGCGGGTGTTTTCTATATTTCTCATGTAATTTTCTACGAACGAATGGCGGAAATCATCTTTGGGGTATGTCGCCGTCGCAAAGTCATAGTCATCAGCTGCCAGCACGGAAGACACTGGTTCGCCTTTTTTATAATCGTAAACTTTCAGCTTTCGCGCTCCCGGACTCAGCCCCTTGGTATTCCTTCTCTTCAGAAAAGACATCGAGTGTCACTCCCTACAACCCTGCGTCATTTCCAGCAATTATGTAAACCGATATCTCCTCACGTAAAAACGAAGCTGCCGGATAATAAAAATATCTAATTTAAAATTGTATACAAATAGAATATTAGCATTTCTGTAGATATCTGTCAATCATTTTAAGCCTTCAAAAATATTCTTAGCTAATATTCCTACTCAACAGATAGCAATATTACTTGCAGTAAACAAAAAGCCTGCCGAAACGTCGTGCTCCGGCAGGCAATGATGGGTAAATGATATGCTGTAAAATTTTTATGTTTCAGAACTTACGCTGCGGCTACTGGTAGTTTTCAAGCAGGAACATAGGTTTGATCGCAACAACTTCATCATATTCCTGCTTTGAAACAGTTACATTGGAGTTCAGTTTTTTAAGCCCGTCTTTTAAATCTTCAAAAGCTTCCGCCACCGTTTCGCTGCGCCCTTCTTCTATTGAGCGTATCATGCGCTTCAGCGCCGCAGGATGGGCATATTTGGCTGGAAGTGGAAAATCATTTCCATACCAGCGCAAGTAGTTTTTCATGCCTTTTCTGGCTTTTTCAAGGCGAGCCGCCACTTCGCGCTTGTTTTTCCTCGCGGTTGGGGCCGACATCACACCAGCAAAAATAAAAATCATTGTCAGGCCGCCGAACAGAAAATATAGGCCATAGCTGCCCTTTTTCTGTATCATATACAGTGCGCCGATAAGCGCAAGGAAAACACCGATAATCATTATAATTATGGTAAACCAGCGGTAAGCGGGGTTCGAGATATCCTGGTCACGCTTGGCTTTACTGGCAGCGGAAAGTTCTTTGTAAAGCTCCGGTTTTTTATTGAGGAATTTCTCCGCTTTCTGCAGAATATGGAGAGAGTTCTCCGCTGTTTCCGAAAGCTCTTTTTTCTTTTTCGCCTCTTCACGTGCACGCGTTTCTTCGAGCGTCTTTTCTCCCTGCGCCGAAACAGTCTTTATTTGCGGAAAGTTTTTATGGATATAGCCAACCATGCTGTCTACGACGTTTTCATACCTGAAATTGCATTTTTTCTGCTTTCCGCCGTCGTACTCCACAACAAGATAAGGCATTGTACTGAAAATACCGCGGCCCGTAAATCCGCCTTTCGACATCGCGATGCGCTTGTATACACGCTGGACTGACGAAACCGGCACATAATATTTTCGGTCAATGTAAAAACTGTTGAGGTAAAGAGCTTTCCTTCCTACACCGCACGGGCCGAACCTCGCGCAGCACTGCTTATCTTCGCGCAGCGCAGAACTATCTATCCGTTCCTGCCCAAGCTGCTTTGGCTTAAAATAAATGCCCATATTTTCTCACTTCCGAAACAAGCCTTATAACAAATTATAAAACGCTTCCAGACTATAAAGGATTTGCTGCAGCAGCGCCATAAATGTCATTATAGATATAATAGCACAGGAGCCGCTGGATTGGAAACAGCCCCTGTGCACGGAATCAATTTTAATTTTTCCGGATATTCAGATATTATTATTTAGATGCGGTTGTTGATGCTGATTTTTCTTTATAAGCTTTCAGAGCTTCATAATGCGGATGCTGCGGTTTCCTGACATTGACAACATAGAGGAAAATGCAGAGGAAAACAGCGGCAATAATAACGCCCGCAGGGTAAGCTATCGTGTTGCTCAAATGCAGGCACTCTTTGGCCTGGAAGAAATATGTCATTGAAACGGCACTCATAAAAGTAGCCGGCACAACTGTTATCCAGTAGTTCTTCTTCATGTAATAGAGGTACATCGAAGCCGTCCAGAGGACTATCATTGCAAGCGTCTGGTTTGTCCAGCTGAAGTAACGCCACACAACATCATAGCTCAAGACCTTGATGCAGTTGAGGAAGCCAATGGTGAAGCCTGCGCCTAACACAGGGATACAAAGTGCAAGGCGATGAGAAGGTTTCTTCTGGTCAAGCTTGAACCAGTCTGCCAAAGTCAGGCGGGCCGAGCGGAACGAAGTGTCACCTGACGTGATTGGGCACGCAATAACGCCGATCATCGCAAGCACTATGCCAACACCGCCCATTGTCTTTGAGCAAACGTCATAAATCGCGGCGGACTGGCCGTTTGCAAGGACAGCTTTCAGGCCGGTGTTGAAACCGTTGGTTACTTTGTAAATAGAGCAGCCGGCGGCAGCCCAGATTAAAGCGATAACACCTTCTGCCACCATGGCGCCATAAAATACGAAGTGGCCCTGTTTTTCGCTCTTAATGCAGCGCGCCATAAGCGGTGACTGTGTGGAATGGAACCCGGAAATAGCGCCGCAGGCCACGGTGATGAACATCGTAGACCATATCGGCACGTGATCCGGATTCATGTTTGTGAAATGGTCCCATATCTCCGGAATCTGGAAATTCGGGTTCGTAAGCACACCGATGCCAACTCCCAGAGCCATGATAATAAGGCAAATGCCAAAAACAGGATAAATCTTGCCGATTATTTTGTCTATGGACAGGAACGTCGCCATAAAATAGTAAATCATGATAATAATGAACCAGAAAGTCACACTCGACCAAATACCGGCGACACCGCTTTTCTTAAAAAGTGTTACAATAAGCCCGGCAGGGCCAACTGCAAAAACTGTACCAACCATTATAAGCAGAATCACGGAGAAAATGCGCATGAGGTTTTTCATGCCGTTTCCAAGGTAAATGCCTGTAACTTCCGAGATGGAAGCCCCTTCGCTCCTCTCACTTATCATGCCGGAAAAATAGTCATGGACACCACCGGCAAACACTGTGCCGAACGTGATCCACAGGAACACAACAGGGCCCCACAAAGCGCCCTGCATGGCGCCGAAAATTGGCCCAAGGCCGGCGATGTTAAGCAACTGGACAAGGAACAGCTTCCATTTTGGAAGCACAACGTAGTCAACACCGTCGTTAATTTTCACCGCCGGTGTTTCCCTGTCATCTGGTTCAAAGACTTTTTCCACCAGCTTTCCGTAGGTGAAATAGCCTCCGATCAGGATGGCCAAACAGATGAAAAAACTAATCATTTACTTAACGCCCCTCTCTCTCTTTCTATACTTTGCACTATATTTTTTGATAAACAAGCCAATCCTCTTATCTATTATTACATATTTAACACTTCCATGCAAGATGAAAACTTTATAAAATATAAATATACTAATTCTACATAATGCACAATTATTTAAAAAAATTAATATTATTTTCATGCTATAATTATAATAGTGAAATGTAGACTGTAAAATCAGTATAGAGTATAGAGTGTTAATAAAAATTTCACGGCATAAAGCGCTGAAATACTGAAATGAGGAGACAAATAAAATGCTGGATTTCCTTTCGGAAGAAAAAGTTTCAAAATTCATAATTGACGGCATTAAGGAGTACCGGCAGAAATATCCGGCCGAAGAAGCGCTTAACAGCCGCATAGTGCGCCCCCGATACCCTTACTATGGGCATGAAGTGTGGGAAGAAGCCGCCAGCGCAGTTTTAAGCGGCGCCAATCTTCTCTTAACAGGGCCGAAAGCAACAGGCAAAAACGTGCTTGCCGAAAATCTGGCTTATGTTTTCGGCCGGCCTGTCTGGAACATATCTTTCCATATCAATATCGACGCTTCCTACCTTATCGGCACGGACACCTTCGACGGTGAAAAAGTCGTTTTCAGGCCCGGCCCGGTTTACCAGTGCGCACGGTGCGGCGGCTTCGGTGTCCTTGATGAAATAAACATGGCCAAAAACGAAGCCCTCGTTGTCCTGCATGAAATACTCGACTACAGGCATACGATAGACATCCCCGGATACGATTCCATAAAAGTAAACCCCGCGACGCGCTTTATTGCCACAATGAACTACGGTTACGCGGGCACGCGCGAGCTGAACGAAGCCCTTACGTCGCGTTTTGTCGTTATCAGCATGCCTCAGATAAGCATGGAAAACCTGCAGAAACTTTTGCAGCACACGTTCCCGTCGCTTAAGAAAAAATGGATACAGCAGTTTGCGCTTCTGTTTGACGACCTGCGCAGAAAAGCTGAAGCATCCGAAGTCTCAGAGCGGGCAGTTGACCTGCGCGGCCTCATGGACGCAATACGCCTTATGCAGAACGGGCTTTCGGCAGGCGAGGCGCTCAACATGGGCATTACGAACAAGTCATTCGACCCCTACGAGAGGAACCTTATACGCGACGTTATCAAGGCGCGCATACCGCAGAACCTTGAGAACCAGTATTTTTTTGAGTGAAAAGCCATGAAAAAGTATCTGTACACAGCCGAACAACGGCAAGCGCTTAACATAGTCTGGAACGCAGCAGGGCGGTATGATTACAATCCGCCGTTTGTTGCATACAACCCGCACGGAGTTCCGGAATTTTATCTCAACTTTGTGGTAGGGCTCTCAGACAAATGGTTCGACACAGAAAAGCTTTTTGATTTTTTCGAAAGCTATGCCGGAACAGCCCACCAGAAAGTTTTTGACAACATCACGTGGCTTGCGCTCGAAAATTCCCTTTATGAAAAAGAACTGCCGCACAGGCCGGCACTGAAAATAATGCGTGAGAACCACGCATTGGGCTTCTTCAGGGAAGAAAGCACCATGTCAAGGCAGGAGTGGATGGCCAAAAACAATCTGCTTTACAGTCTCCTGTCCGAGCGCTGGGCAAGCGTGCTTGGCAGGAAGGGGCCTGTTTTGTCGCCGCGTGAAAAAGGCCTTGCAAAAAGGCTTAAAGCGGGCGGCGGCCTCAGCACCGACGGCATTTTAGACCTCATGCGCGCAATATTAAAAGATTACTTTCTCTTCAGCCGCTTTAAAGGCCTGCCAAACGCCTTAAAGTTCCATTTCAAAGGTAAGCTTGCCGACCTGCTCGCACGGTTTGCATCTGCGGAAATCGTCCGCACAGATACTCTTGAGATACGCTCATCTCAGGGGAAACCCGGCGGCTCATCTTCGGGCAGGAATTTTTCAAAGCGGCGCAAAAGCGAAAGCAAAAACGAGATGGAGGCCTGCTTTGGCCGCTCGCTTTACAGCCCTACAGAGCAGGCTGTGCTTGAGCACAGCCTCTGCACCGACGGCGACAGCGGACGCCACCTCTGGTTCGCGCGCGGCGTTCCTGACAGCAGGTCTGCAAAAACTCCAGACGCTAAAGCCATAGCCGTAAACGCCGAAAAACAGTACCAGAAAAACCGCTCATACTATGCGGCCTATTCCGGCAGGAACTCTTCAACTATCCGCCACCTTAAAGCGCAAATCACCGGAGCTTTAAGCCAGCATGCCGAGCCTGTGCCAATCGCCTCACGCTCAGGCAGGCTCAGCGCCGGGCGTGTATGGCGCGGCACAGTGCTCCACAGCAGCTGTGTCTTCGAGCGTCGCATGACGGAACCGCAGCCGGATTTTTCTGTCCTTCTCCTGCTCGACGCATCCGCCTCGCGCCTTGAGTCGCAGGAAGTTATCGCATCCCAAGCCTATATGATATCAGAAAGCCTCAGGCTATGCCGCATACCCGTCGAGGTTGACGCTTTCCGCAGCCTGCGCGGGTTCACTGTTTTCCAGATACTTAAAAGCTACAGGGAAGGAAATTCCCTCGGTGTTTTCCGATACTTTTCATCAGGCTGGAACCGTGATGGGCTTGCACTTAAAGCCGCAGGCGTCCGCTTAAAGGCATCGGGCACCGGCAGCCGCATCCTGCTTGTGCTCACCGACGCCAGCCCCAACGACGCTGAACCAGTCTCGCCTTACGGCAACAGGCCGCTCCCGCTCGATTACTCGGGAAGCGCAGGCATTGAGGAAACGGCGCGTGAAATTAAGGCGCTCAGGTCTAAAAATGTGCAGGCATCGGCTATTTTCCTCGGGGAAGACAGCGAAGCAAAAAATGCCGAAAAGATTTATTCCGGCAATTTCGTCAGAATACACAGGAGCGACGAGATATCCAAAGCAGTCGGCCGGCTTTTAAAAGACAACATATCATCCCTTTACTGAGATTAGCCATATTCTGCGGCACAACGCGGCGCTCTTCCGCAGCCGGAACAAAGTGTGCAAAGGACTTGCAACCAGAATTCTCATGCAGCATATACTGTTTATACCAAGCATGAGGAGGAATTTCCTTTATGTACATATCTCTTCTTTGGGCAGCGCTTTCCGGCATCTTTTTCCTTATACTGCATGTGACCGGCACCGGTTCTTTTCCAAAGCCCCTCTCAGCGTGCGAAGAGCGGGAATGCCTAAAGCGCATGCACGGCGGCGACATGGAAGCCAGGGATGAACTTATTGAACACAACCTCAGACTTGTGGCACATATCATCAAAAAATACTACGCAAATTCCTGCGAGCAGGACGACCTCATATCAATCGGCACTATAGGGCTTATAAAGGCGATTGACACATTCGACAGCTCCAAGGGGATACGGCTTTCAAGTTATGCGGCACGGTGCATTGAAAACGAAGTGCTTATGTATTTCCGCTCTGCAAAGAAAAATGCGCAGAATATCTCTATCAACGAACCGATAGATACAGATAAGGATGGTAATGCCCTCACACTCATGGATATGATGGCGTCGGAAGACGATATTCTTGAAAATCTTGACGGAAAAATAAAAACCGAACAGCTTCAAAAATACATAAAGGAAGCCCTTACGCCCCGGGAGCAGTCAATTATCCGCCTGCGCTACGGCCTCGGCGGCAGCGAGCCAATGACCCAGCGGAAGGTGGCGCAGAAACTCGGCATCTCCCGCAGTTATGTGTCGCGCATTGAAAAAAAATCGCTGGCTGCGCTGTGCCGCAAGTTTGGGAAATAGGCGTCGCGCAGTTTGTCCATGGCACATATAAACCATCATTTTTTTTCGGCGCCCTTTCTTTTCCTCTGGAGAAAGAGCCGCACTGCCGTAAGCACCGCACCTAAAAGGCAGATGGATGCGGCCATTATATATGCTGCGCGCATGCCAAACAGGAAAGCGCCGCTTTCCCCTTTCACATAGCCTGTTAAATGGCGGCCTGTTTTTATGCTCATGGCACTGTAAAGTATTGTCGTTGAAAGCGTCACGCCCGTAACCATGCCAACATTGCGCACAAGGGCGTTAATGCTGCCGCCCGCACCAAGTTTTTCCTCCGGAAGCAGCGACATCACAAGCGCGTTATTCGGCGACTGGAACAGGCCGTTGCCCAATGACATCACACCGATAAAAAAAATTATCGTCAGGTGTGAGGAGCTTTCGTCAAGGCCGGCCATCAGGTAAAGGCCCGCACTTGTAGCCGTAAGGCCGGCAGCCGTGAGTATCTCAGGCCCTGTTTTGTCTGAAATATATCCACTTACAGGTGCAGTTACAGCGAGTATGGCGGGGTATACTGCCATGTACATGCCCGCTTGTCCAGGCTTCATTGAAAGAATATCCTGAAGATAAAAAGGCAGAATGATATTTGAGCACGAAATTGCAATGAAAGAAGTAAACGCGCAGAAAATGCTGATTGTGAACATCCGGTCGTGAAAAATTGAAAAGTCTAACAAAGGCTGCCTGCAGCGCTTTTCCACAATGAAAAATATTACAGCTGAAACACCGGAAACAAAAAAGCATGCTATAATCCACGGGCTGCCATATCCGGCGTTCTGGCCGTATTCAAGCGCTGCAAAAAATGGGACAAGCGCAAGCGAGAACAGCACAAACCCCGCAGTGTCAAATTTCCCGCCGGTTTTTGGGCTGCTTTTAGTAGAGAACTTCACGTTTGCAATGTAAGCGGCAAACCCTATGGGCACATTCACCCAGAAAAGGTACCGCCAGTCCGCAAAAGAAATTATCAGCCCGCCAAGTGCCGGCCCCGCCAGCATTCCGAGCGCGACGAACGCTCCGTTTATTCCGAGGGCGCGCCCGCGCTCTTGCGCAGGGAATGTACGTGTAATTATCCCCTGGCTGTTCGCCAGCCCCGCGCTGGCGCCTGCTGCCTGCAGGATGCGCGCCGCAATCAGCAGCGGAAAGGTTGCAGCAATGCCGCACAGCAGCGAGCCTGCCGTGAAAACGAAAAGTCCAAAACGGAATGTCCTCTCCTGCCCTTTCATATCGCCAAGGTGCCCGAAAAGCAGCGTGAAAACAGAAAGTGCAATGAGGTATGCGCTCACTACCCATGTGACTGTGCCGGTGTTTACCTCAAGCTCTTCTGCCATTTTCGGCAGAGCAACATTTACAATGCTGCTGTCTAGTGTTGACATAAAAGTAAAAGTGGCTGTAATCATCAGGATAATCCATCTTTTGCGCTGCGGCTTTGGCGTTCCCATTTTTTCTGGCCATCCTCTCATTGAATTTTCCGCTGATGTTTCGGGCCAACAGTTTTTTCCGATGTTTCATTGACAGGGCAGCTGAAAAACAATATACTTTTAAAGGCGTATTCTGTCACATCAGCATGAATTTTAGTCATGGTTTAGAAATAAAGTGTCACAAATAAAAATTGTTGCAGCGCCGCAGCAGATTATAAAGTTCCCGAATTGCCGTGCGCAGAAAGGATTGTAGCATAAATGTCCATGGGCATGCTTGTAACAGTAATTCTTCTCTCTGTTGTATTTGATTTTATCAACGGATTCCACGACACGGCGAACTCAATCGCAACGTCTGTCTCAACACGTGTGCTGACGCCGCGCGCCGCTACTATTATGTCCGCTACACTTAATTTCGTCGGAGCCCTCATAAGCGCAAAAGTCGCGGAAACCATAGCTTCCGGCATCGTCACATGCGTACTGCCGCAGTACGTAATTGCCGCCGCCCTCTGCGGGGCAATCGTCTGGAACCTCATCACGTGGTACATCGCACTTCCGAGCAGTTCTTCGCATGCGCTTATAGGCAGCCTTGTAGGCGCTACGATTATTGTTACCAACAGTTTCAAAACAGTTAACTGGAAAAATATTCTTGATAAAGTTATTATTCCCCTTTTCACTTCCCCTGTAATTGGATTTGTGATAGGTTTCTTTGTCATGAAGCTCCTGTACCATATACTCAGGCTGGCCAAGCAGCGGTTCGTCAATAAGTTCTTCTCAAAGCTCCAGATATTTTCCGCCGCGCTTATGGCATATTCCCACGGAAGCAACGACGCGCAGAAAACGATGGGCATCATAGCCATGGCGCTTGTGAGTGGAGGTTACCTTAAAGCACAGGACGGCATACCGATCTGGGTAAAACTCATATGTGCGGTATCAATGGCATTCGGGACATCGTTAGGCGGGTGGAAAATAATTAAAACCGTCGGCATGAATATGATAAAACTGCAGCCAGTCGAAGGGTTTGCCGCTGAAACTTCTGCGGCAATTGTTATCCAGATTATGACGGCTGCCGGCGCACCGGTCAGCACAACGCACGTCATCTCCTCTTCCATCATGGGGGTTGGTTCCGCAAAGCGCCTTTCCGCCGTTAACTGGTCAACCGCAAAAAACATTATAATCGCCTGGGTGGTCACCTTCCCCGTAACAATACTTTTCGGCATGGGATTCGCACTTCTGTTCCGTCTTTTCATCCATTGAATTTATTGAATTGTTGGCCTGATTTTCACGGCCTCTTTTTTATGTCTATTTTCTCAGATTCTGCTATGATAATATTGGGCGGTGATTTCATTGGACAGGACGATACTTCACTGTGACTGCAATTCCTTCTTTGCCTCTGTGGAATGCCTTTTCCGGCCTGAGTTGAAAAACGTCCCCATGGCAGTGTGCGGTGACCCGGAAGCAAGGCACGGCATTATCCTCGCAAAAAATGAGCCTGCCAAAAAATACGGCATCCGCACGGCGGAAACCATCTGGCAGGCTAAGCGCAAATGCCCCGGGCTTGTGCTTGTCCGGACGCATTTTCAGGAATATGTCAAATACTCAAAGCAGATAAATAAAATTTACCTGCGCTACACTGACCTCGTGGAGCCTTTCAGCATTGATGAGAGCTGGCTCGATGTTACCGGAAGCCGCGCGCTTTTCGGCGACGGCAAGTCTATTGCCGACAGCATCCGTGAAACAGTCCGCCGCGAAACCGGGCTTACAGTATCGGTTGGCGTGTCTTTCAATAAAATTTTTGCAAAGCTCGGAAGCGACTATAAAAAGCCTGATGCGACTACTGTTATAAACCGCCAAAGTTACAGGGACATCGTGTTCCCGCTGCCTGCGGACGCGCTGATTTTCTGCGGGCATAAAATGGCACAGGCCCTCTCAGGGCTCGGCATACACACAATAGGCGACTTGGCCGGCAGCAGCCGCGGAATGCTCCAAAAGCGCTTCGGAAAAGCCGGCGCAGAACTGTACGACTATGCCAACGGCCTCGACTGCGAACCCGTGCACAGCTTTTTTGAGGAACGCGATGTAAAGAGCATAAGCAACAGTGTGACTTTCCGCCGCGACCTTACCGGCGAAAAAGAAATCCGCCGCGCCGTCGGCGCCATATGCGGCAGCGTGGCTTCGCGCATGAGGAAACAGGGCGTCAAATGCTGGGTGGTACAGGTCGGCATAAAAAATCAAGACCTTAAGACAGTAACACGCCAAAAAACGCTGCCTGCCCCTACGCACCTTGCCAGCGAGCTCACCGAAGCTTCCATGGAACTCATGCATTCATTTTGGAATTTTGGCTGCCCGATACGCATGATATCTGTCGGCGGCAGCGGGTTCGTGCCCGAAGATGCTTCAGGCGAACAACTGTCGTTCTTCTCTGCGGCAACCAGCAAAAGCCATTCGCGCAGCAAGGAGGAACACCTTGAAACAGCACTTGACAGCATCAGGGAAAAATTCGGCAGCTCGTCCATAACCACGGGAGCCCTTCTGAAAGACGACATTGGCCTCGAGGGCCTCCAGCGCAAAAGCGGCAAAAAATGGTAAACAACAATTTTTATAGTTTTATGCCTGCGGATTCAAGCGCCTCCACAAGTTTTCCAGGATTCTGCGCATAGCAAAAGCCTTTCATGCCAAGTTTTTCGCCCGCGGCTATATTTTCGGGTATGTCGTCAATAAAGAAGCATTCTTCCGGCTTAAGGCAAAACTTTCTGAAAAGCGTGAGGTAAATTTCGGGATCCGGCTTAAGCAGATGAACGTCAGCCGAAACCGTCATACCATCAAAATATGCAACGGCAGGAATGTTCCGGTAAAAGCGGTAAAACCGCGTGCTCATGTTGGTAAGCAAATATAGGCGGTACCCATTATTTTTAATGGTACGTACAAGCTCCTCTATCTCTGGAAAAGGCTTTGGCATCTCATGCCAGTGGCCATAGAGGAAACGGGCCGTCTTATGCAGCCGCTCAGGTATGCGTCTGAGAACAAGCGCAAGATAGTCCTCGTCCGTCATTGTCCCACGGTCGGTTTCCACCCACTCAGGCGCTTCGAAGATTTCACGGTTCAACAGTTCCGCGTCATCTTCATTATGGCAGTATTTTTTTATGTATTTTTCCGGTTCATACGAAAACAGTACCCAGCCCATGTCAAAAATAATATTGCGAATCATCCGGATTCTCCCCCTCTGCATTTGCTTTATATTACCATAGCTGCCATATAAATTCAACAAACTGAGTATATGCTTTATATGGCATAAACGTTTTTTCGATATGTCCATTTTATACATAAAGCGGCCCCTGCTTACATGCCGAAGCAGGGGCTGAATGTTTTATCCCGAAATGGCTACACCTTAAACATCTAAACAGTCAGGCAATGCGCACGGCAAAAAGGCTGCCACCTAAAATATCGAGGGTGCCTGTCGCTGCGGCGTCAAAGTCGACAAAGCAATCGAGTACCTGGTTCTGGAACACGGTGATAACCGCCCCTCCGCTGATTACTTCAACATTTGTGTTAGTAAGCGGGAAAGTTACCTGCGTCCCGTTGATTGGTGTACCTAAGCTCCTTAAATAGATGCTCACATTTCCAGTGGAGGCAGCAGCGGCCTGCACAGTAAGATTGTATTCCAACTTGTAAGTTCCGGGCGTAAGAAATGTTATGGCACCGTTACTTACAATAATATTGTCTGTCTTTGACTGCTCGTTAAACGTCACAACGCCGTCCACAGGCGCTGTAAACGACTGCGTTGCTGTCTTTACAAGCTGGGCATACGCCGGTTTGAACTTTGGGCGTATCGGGCATGGCGGGTACGGCGTGCATGGCGGGTACGGCGTGCATGGGCGGGTACGGCGTGCATGGCGGATCCGGTGGGCACGGTGGGCACGGATGGTACGGCGGATATGCAGGCTGCTGGCTCCATGCCGGCCATTGTGCCGGTATGCCGCATGGCCAGTTGCATGGGTCTGTACAGAAGCGGCCATAAAAACAACTCAAAAGAGATTCCTCCCTGTGGTTTATTATTGTTTTTTCAAGAAACGGTTTGTTTCTCTGCTTCCATACTATGCCGCAGGGCGAATTAACGCCATTTTATTCACGCAGCGTTTCTAATATGATATAATAAAGACGTTTTTATTCCAGCAATGATGTTTATTGAAAGGGGGGCCTGCTTTGCAGAAGGCTCTTGTCACCGGCGCCGCAGGGGGGATAGGCAGCGCCATAGCAAAACGGTTGTGCCGTGACGGCTTTTTCGTCGTCCTCAACTTCTTCCATTCGGAAAAAGCGGCCGTGCGCCTGCGCGACGGAATAAACAGCAGTTTTCCGGAACCGCGCGCCGAAATTTTCCGTGCGGACGTTTCCGACCGTGCACAGGCAGAAAATATGTTCCGTTCCGCAGGCGGCATAGATGTGCTTGTAAACAACGCCGGCATTGCCCAGCAGAAACTTTTTACAGACATAACCGAAGACGACTGGCGCCGCATGATGGCCGTTGACGTAACAGGCGTTTTCCACTGCTGCCAGCTCGCGCTGCCATATATGATACACCGCAAGCATGGAAAGATAATAAACATCTCGTCCATGTGGGGGCAGGCCGGCGCTTCGTGCGAGGTCCACTACTCCACAGCAAAGGCGGCAGTCATAGGCCTAACAAAGGCACTGGCGAAAGAAGTCGGCCCTTCAGGCATAACGGTAAACTGCATTGCGCCCGGCGTTATAGACACGCCTATGAACGCTTCCCTCGGGCCAGAAACAATGCGCGGGCTGAAAGAGGAAACACCGCTTGAGCGCATCGGCACTCCGGACGACATCGCGGGCGCCGTTTCTTTTCTCGCGTCTCCCGATGCCGACTTTATCACGGGTCAGGCCATCGGCGTAAACGGCGGATTTGTAATCTGAAAAAAACAGGGCTCCCTGCCGGAATTTTCCGTAACAGAAGCCCATGTGCCCTGCAAAAGTTTCAGACCGTTGTCATCAAAACGCGGCAGTTTCCTTTAACTGTGTATTTGCCGTAGCCTGCGGGAACAAAGATACTGTCCCCTTTGCCAAACGAAAGCTCTTCTTTTCCGTCTTTCAGCAGTTTTGCTTCACCGCCGATACATACAAGAGAATTAAAGCTTTTTTCGTCCGCGTCAAGCTGGAACTCATTGATTTCCATTTCATATACTGTGAAAATATCACACGAAGCGAGAAGTATGCGCGAGCAGCCGCTAAACTTTTCTCTGCTCCCCTGTGGATGCGTCGGCCATGTGGGGCGGTCAAGGCGCGTAACATCGAGCGCCTGCGGGATATGCAGCTGGCGCGGCTTCCCGTCTTTGCCGAGGCGGCCGTAATCATATATCCTGTAAGTCAGGTTGGAACTCTGCTGTATCTCCGCAAGCAGTATGCCTGCGCCGATTGCATGAAGAGTCCGGCTTTCTATGAAAAACACGTCGCCCGGATGCACGGGGACTTTGTTAAGCACTTCTTCAATGGTATTTTCCTTAATGCGCTTCTTAAATTCGTCTTTAGTTATTTTGTGGTTGAAACCATAGTAGAGGCTTGCCCCCGGCTCGTTCGCTATGATATACCACATTTCCGTTTTTCCAAACAGTTCGCCGTGGGCGCGGGCATAAGCGTCGTCCGGGTGCACCTGTACCGACAGTTTGCCCTTTGCATCTATTAGCTTTATAAGCACTGGAAAATCCGGAAATCCGGCGCAGTCTGTGCCGAAAACAGAATGGCCCGCCCTGGCAAAATAATCCGGCAGAAGCATGCCGGCGCATTCACCGTTAACGATTGTCGACGGCCCGTCTGGATGTGCGGAAAGCATCCAGCTTTCTGCGATTTTGTCTGCTCTGCTCTGCTGACGGTATTCGGTGCGTAGCCTGGTACCGCCCCAGATATAATCTTTGCAGGCTGCTTTTAGCTTGACTGGATAAATCAGTGACAACACAACCACTCCTTACTGCGGCAGCTGGCCTTTTCGGCCGCACATGCTTCTATTATTCCCATTATAAGCCAGATATTTCCGTTTTGCAATCACACAGCATTGCTTAGCACTTGCATCGAATTTAACCGATCCATAATATTTTCCTTTATCATTAATGCCTTCTTGAAAGAAAACGGCCAAGATGGTAAACTAATATCATCTTGCCAAATTGGACGTGGTGCAAAATGGATTTCAAAGAAAAGCGGAAAAAGCTTTTAAAATACCTGACTTCCAAGGAGTTGATCCTCTACCTTGTCTTTGGTGTTCTGACTACGGCCATCAACTGGGCAGTCTACTTCATTCTGACGGACGCCGTAAAGATGAATGTTTCTCTGGCATATTTCATCGCGTGGGCCGTTTCGGTCATTGTCGCATTTCTGACAAACAAGAAGTATGTCTTTATGAGCAGCACAAGGCAATGGAAGACTCTGTTCTTCGAGGCGGGCACTTTTGTTGGCGGGAGGCTCCTTACCCTCATAATCGGCGAAATCCTAATGACCGTCTTTGTCGTGCACTTCGGCCAAAGCAACCTCCTCTGGAAATTTATCACGACCGCCATTGAAGTCATCGGGAACTGGCTGGTCAGCAAATTTATTACTTTTAAAAAGAAAGCGGACTGAACATCCGTAATGGAGGAAAGAGAAAAGATGCAAGCTACCGAAAAAACAATGGATCAAATCGTCTCCCTGTGCAAAGACCGGGGATTTATCTACTCCGGCTCAGAAATCTACGGGGGACTTTCCAACACGTGGGATTACGGCCCCCTGGGTGTGGAATTTAAAAACAATGTCAAGCACGCCTGGTGGAAAAAATTCATTCAGGAAAGCCCCTACAACGTCGGAATTGACACGGCCATCCTCATGAATCCGGAAGTGTGGGTCGCATCGGGCCACCTGAAAAGTTTTTCCGACCCGTTGATGGACTGCCGCGACTGCAAGACGCGCCACCGTGCCGACAAACTGATTGAAGATGCTACCGGTGAGAATGCGGACGGCTGGAGCAACCAGAAGATGATGGATTTTATCCGTGAGCACCACATCAAATGCCCAAACTGCGGCAGTGAAAATTTTACCGACATCCGTCAGTTCAACCTGATGTTCAAAACCTTCCAGGGCGTAACGGAAGACGCCAAAAGCCAGCTTTATCTGCGCCCGGAAACAGCACAGGGCATTTTTGTGAACTTTGCCAACGTCCAGCGCACCACGCGCCGCAAAATTCCGTTTGGAATCGGCCAGATCGGCAAGAGTTTCCGCAATGAAATCACCCCCGGCAACTTTACATTCCGCACCCGTGAATTTGAGCAGATGGAGCTTGAGTTTTTCTGCAAGCCGGGCACAGACCTCGAATGGTTCAGCTACTGGAAAGACTACTGCAAAGACTTCCTGCTTTCGCTCGGCATGACCGAAAAGAATATGCGCCTGCGCGACCACAGCAAAGAAGAGCTTTCATTCTATTCAAAGTGCACCACAGATATAGAGTACCTTTTCCCATTCGGCTGGGGCGAACTTTGGGGCATTGCCGACCGCACCGACTATGACCTTTCGCGCCATCAGGAGCATTCCGGCAAGAGCCTCGAATATTTTGACCCTGAAACTAAAGAGCACTATATCCCCTATGTTATTGAGCCGTCTCTCGGCGCCGACCGTGTAGCCCTCGCGTTCCTCGTTGACGCGTACGATACTGAAAAGGTAAACGACAAAGATACGCGCGTTGTGCTGCACCTCCACCCTGCACTTGCGCCGTACAAATGCGCCATGCTGCCGCTCAGCAAAAAGCTTAACGACAATGCGCAGGCAATCCATACACACATATGCAGGCGCTTCCGCGCCGATTATGACGATGCAGGCTCTATTGGCAAGCGCTACCGCCGCCAGGATGAAATTGGCACGCCATACTGCATAACATACGACTTCAAGAGCGAAGAAGACGGGTGCGTAACAGTGCGCGACCGCGACACAATGAAGCAGGAACGCATATCCATCGACCAGCTCGAGAAATATCTGGACGACAAAATGAGCTTTTAAATAAAAAAACGGCAAAATATTTTCCTCCACCAGCCGATATAAATGCTGAAAGGAGGAATAAGCCGATGAGGGTTTCCGAAATGGCATCCATGGCCTACAAGGTATATTCAATAAACCGGATACACGGCATTTCAGATGGACAAGCCAGCAACCCATACAGTTTTGAAGGCATAAGCAATGTCAGAAGGTATGCAGATAACTTTGCCAAAGTTAATGAGCTGCAGAAATCGCATGACAACAGGTCGGACGGCAAAGCAGACAATGTAAAGGCGAACGGCGCGGACAAAACGCAAAGCGTGTCCGACACCGCCAGCAGCCAAAGCCAGAGTGCGTCTCCTGCCGTATCAGCGACGACTACAGAAGAAGAACGCAAGAATGTTCTTAACTCCTACACAGCATATATGCAGAGCGCTATCGCTTCTTCCGGCCTTGACCTTCTCGTCTGAAACAAAAGGCTGAGAAATCCCGGGATGCGAAAAACATTCCGGGATTTCTCAGCCTTGCATATATGCTTTTCTGCCGTAAGCTTCACCTGTGCAGTAATAATGCTGCGCAGCTAAGCGCAGGTAGCACAAGGTTTCCTTCTTCGGCAGAAGGGCCTGCCACGGATTCCGCATTGTTCCACTGGCCGCCTATGTGCAGTTCCACTTCAGCATTCCCGCGGTTAAAGGCACACAGCAGCGCATCTTTGGTGCCGTGGCGGATATACGCCATAATGTCGCCGTCCGCTTTTACAGGTATAAACGTGCCCTCCCGCAGGCAGTCGCACTCGGCGCGCATGCGCCCAAGCTTCCTGTACCATTCAAGCAGACCCGCATTTTCATTTCCCCATGGGTAGCAGCCGCGGTTGAACGGGTCTTTATATCCTTCCATTCCGGCTTCGTCGCCGTAATAAATGCACGGCACACCCGGCAGTGTAAACTGCATCAGCGAAGCGAGGCGCATTTTTAAAAGTCCTTCTGTGCGCTGCTCCTGCGTCAAATGCGTTTCGCTCTGCCAACACTTGTCGTGGCTGCCTACAGGTTCGCCCGCAAGTGCCGTGATGGCACGCTCAGTGTCGTGCGTGCCTATATTGTTCATAAGGCAGCGGACTGTCTGCGGAGGATAATTTTCCAGTATACTTAGTATCTCCTCCATTTTGTCCGGCGCGCTTTCGCCTGTGAGATAGCCCAGTATGGCATTGCGGAACGGGTAATTCATCACGCTGTCAAGTTCTTTGCCCCAAAAATACCTTTTGCGCTTGCCATACGCGATTTTATTCGACGCATCTTCCCATACTTCGCCTATAATGGCGGCGTCAGGCTTTTCGGCCTTTGCCGCCGCGCGCAGTTCCTCAAGAAAATCATCCGGCAGCTCGTCGGCAACATCAAGCCGCCAGCCTGAAGCGCCGGCGCGCAGCCATTTGCGCACAACACCGTCAGACCCGTTGATAAAGTCTCTGTATGACGGGTTGCCTTTATCCGCCGCGGGGAGATTTTCAAAATTCCACCAGCACGAATATTCGTCCGGCCACTTCTTAAACATGTACCATGGATAATATGGCGAGTCTTTCGACTGGTAAGCGCCTTTAAGTGGGTAACGCCCTTTGCGGTTAAAGTAGATGCTGTCGCTTCCGGTGTGGTTAAAAACTCCGTCGAGCATAACGCGCATCCCCATTTTCGCCGCGCTGCGGCAGAGACGGCGGAAGTCTTCTTCCGTACCGAGGAGCGGGTCGATCTTCATGTAGTCCGCCGCGTCATACCGGTGGTTTGAGTGTGACTCAAAAATCGGGTTTAAGTATATACATGTTACGCCGAGCGACTTAAGGTATCCGAGCTTCTGTTCTATGCCGCGGAGATCGCCGCCAAAATAATCATTGTTTGTGACTTCGCCGTGCTCGTCCGGTTCCCAGCCAGGCTGCCCGCCCCATGAAGAATGCATTATACGGTCAAGCGGCACGCCGTGTTTCTTTTCTCCGGAGCGGCAGAACCTGTCGGGGAATATCTGGTATATAACGCCGCCAGCAAGCCAGCCTGGAGTCATGAAGGCATTGCCATAAACCGTAAGCTGCCACTGCTTGCCGCCGTTCACTTCACCCCCGCTGCCGAAGCCACGTTTTACTGGGAGTGTCCCGCGCCATGTGTCTGCATAAAAGCAGTAAAAATAAAGGCCTTCCCTGGCAGGGGCATAGTTGCACTCCCACAGTTCGTGCCTGCTGCCATACGTGCCGCAGCGGCACATCTCAACGCACTGCTCGGCACCCGTGGCATCGTTTGTTACCGCAAGCCGCGCGGCAGAGCAGTGCAGGCCGCACGGCAGCACAATTTTAAAACTTACGGAAGTGCCCGCCGCCACTGCCCCGACAGGGCTTCGGAAAACAGAATCACGCGAATCAAACATAAAAAGCCTCCCTGCGCTTCCACCCGAAAAGGCAGATGCAGAAAATATATTTTCTTTTCCCATATTTTGCAACCGTGATTATTGTACAACCTCAAAACTATTTTTTCAATATTCTAATGCCTGCTTTATGTGCAAATTATTTTTTATGCCTTTTTAAAGCAGTTGGGCAGGCCACTTTAAAAGCGCTTTGCCCGCAGCAGCCACAAAATCGCCTGTACGCTGCATTTCCGGCGCATAAAGTTTCTGTCGGGAAACAGACCTTCCATCTATTTAAAAAATGGCGCTTCCTCTTTTATCTTACCTGAAAATCGATTATAATATGCTGTAGAAGAAGCAGGCCATGCCGCACATGCACGCTTTGCGCCACTGCGCGGCGGCGGGCTTCAACAGATACCTCCGCGCATTGCTGCGGTGGGAAAGGACAGGATAGCATGGCCAAAAACAAAATAAAGCTGAACATCTGCGGGTTTGAATGCGGACTCTGCTCCAATGAAGATGAAAATTACATACGTTCCATTGGCAGTGAAGTGCAGCAGGCTATCAACGATATGATGGAAAGCAACGAGCGCCTCTCTGTCACAATGGCGGCAATCATAACTGCGCTCAACTACTGTGACGAGGCGCACAAATCTGCCGATACCGCCGACAATCTCCGCACACAGGTAAAAAATTATCTGGAAGATTCTTCGCATGCACGCCTCGATGCGGAAGAGTCAAAGCGCGAGCTGGAGCGTGTGAAACACGAAAACCAGTCCCTGCGCGCGCGGCTTGCCACTGAAGGCGAGCCGCCCGACAAAAGCGAAGAAGAGTCGCCAGCCAGTAATGCTGCATCCCAGCAAATCACGGGCGAATTGCCCGCTGTAGGCCCGGAAAAAGAAGCAGACCCCGAAAGCTTTATAAATTTCTTTGAAAAAAGCGATGGCGGTCAGTAAAGCGGAAGTCCTTGCACCTGCCGGCTCACCCGAAAGCCTTATCGCCGGTGTCCGCGCCGGCGCCGATGCTGTTTACCTCGGCGCCTCAAGATTCAGCGCGCGTGCAGGGGCAAAAAATTTCAGTTTTCAGGAGCTGCAGAAAGCCGTGTCATACTGCCATGCACGCGGTGTGAAGGTTTACCTTGCCGTAAACACGCTCATGCTCGATGGTGAACTCCCAGAGGCACTCAAGCTTGTGGAGGATGTATGCGCGCTTCCCGTAGACGCCGTGCTCGTGCAGGATATGGGCCTTGCGGGCGAGCTTTTGAGCCGCGCGCCAAAGCTGCGCCTGCACGCTTCAACACAGACAGGCGTGCACACCATCGCCGGCGCCGAAGCATTGTACCATGCCGGATTCAAGCGCGTTGTGCTCGCGCGCGAGCTCTCGCTGAAAGAAATATCAGATATCCACAGGGAATGCCCCATAGAACTGGAAATCTTCGTCCACGGCGCGCTTTGTATGTCAGTCAGCGGCCAGTGTTATTTCAGTTCGGTGTTCGGTTCGCGCAGCGGAAACCGCGGGCTCTGCGCACAGCCGTGCAGGCTGCCTTTCTCCGCTCCGGGAGGGACAGGCCACGACCTCAGCCTGCGTGACCTGTCACTCATTCCGCTCATAGGCGAACTCGAAAGGGCAGGCGCTGCCAGCCTGAAAATCGAAGGCAGGATGAAACGCCCCGAATATGTTGCGTCGGCAGTGCGGGCCTGTCGCCTCTCTGCTGACGGAAAAGTCGTGCCGGCAGAACTTTCAAACAGCCTGCACGCCGTATTTTCGCGTTCAGGGTTTACGCATGGCTATGCTGACGGAAAGCTTGGGCGTGAGATGTTTGGCGTCCGCACAAGGCAGGACGTGACGGCGGCGAGCGGGAATGTACTTAAGCGGTTGCGCGGCATATACGCTTCAGAGCCTCAGAGGATTCCGACAGATTTCAGTTTTGAGGCCATAGCCGGTCAGCCTGCGCGGCTTTCCGTTTCTGATGGAACAGGCACATCCGTCCATGTAACAGGGAATGTACCGGAAACCGCCGTCAGGCATGCGACTGATGTGGCACGCTGTGAAGAGCAGCTTCGCAAAACTGGCGGCACACCGTTCTATGCGCGCAACATAACCTGTAAAGTCGGCCCCGGGCTTACAATATCTGCCTCCGAACTAAACCGCATGCGCCGTGAAGCCCTTGCAAAGCTTGAGTCTGCGCGCGCCGAAAGGCCAAAAGTTCCATTTAATGGGCAAAAGTACGTTCCGCCAAAGCCATACCATGCAGGCCAGTTCCATCTGCGCGCGCGGTTCTGCAGCTGCCGCCTGCCTGAAGCCGCAAAAAAATGCGAGCTTGTCTACGTCCCAATCTCATCAAGCCCCAAACAGCTTTCAGAGTTCATCAAAAGCGGGTTTAATATTGCAGTCGAAATCCCGCGCGGCTTGTTTGGGCTGGAAAAGGATGTGTTAAACTTGCTTAAAAAGGCAAAGTCAGCCGGCGTTAACGACGCGTGGGCCGGTAACCTTGACTCCGCTGCCATCGCGCTCAAAGCCGGATTCCGTGTGCACGGCGGTTTCTCCCTCAATATCACAAACACAGAAGCCCTCATGTGGTACCGGAAATTAGGCCTTACAGACAGCGAGCTTTCATTTGAGCTTAAGCTGTCACAGGCAGAGCATATCGGCGGCAGCATGAAGCGCGGTGTTATAGTCTACGGCAGGCTTCCTTTAATGCTATGCAGGAACTGCCCGGCGGCGAATTCGCCAAAAGGATGCCTGCACTGCAAAAAGCCGCCTGAAATAACAGATCGGCGCAACGTGCCTTTCCCCGTTATGTGCAGCGGCACCTGCAGCGAGGTGCTCAATTCTGTCCCGCTGTACCTTGCCGACCGTTTAAGCGACGTGAAAAACCAGGACTTCGGCCTGATGCGTTTTTCTACAGAAAGCACACAGGAAGCCGAAAATATTTTAAATGAATATTTCTTGGCCCTGGGCGGCGCATTTGTGAGCACACCAAAAGGCGGCACTTTTACCCGCGGGCTTTGTTACCGCGGGTTTGAATGATATCTGGTGCCAATAAACACGTTAATTTGAAAATTGTGGAGTTTTTATGGAATCTTTTTTTAAAAAGGAAATTAAAATAAAGCGAGTCCGCAAAAGCGCAATCCTGCCAACAAAGGGAACTGAAGGCGCAGCCGGACTTGACCTCTATGCCTGCATAGACGCACCTGTAACCGTAAGTCCGCATGGGCTGTACCGCATACCGACGGGCATTGCCATCGCCCTCCCTGACAGGAACACCGTGGGGCTGATTTTTGCACGCAGCGGCCTTGGAATTAAATACGGCATTTCGCCGGCTAATGCCGTCGGCGTTATAGACAGCGATTACCGCGGTGAAATCGTCGTCGGCCTGTGCAACACAGGGCAGGAACAATATGTCCTTTCGCCTGGCGAACGGTTTGCACAGCTTGTGGTTATGCCTGTTTATATGCCAGTGCTGACTGAAACCGACGACCTCGGCGAAACAAAACGCGGCGCCGGAAGGTTTGGCTCTACTGGCAAAACGGTAATCAGCCACCCATAAACGGAGGGATTTAATCTCATGAAAAAGGGCATTATAAAAACGCTCGTATTTATTGTCCTGATTATCCTGGC
The DNA here is from genome assembly GCA_002411365.1 of Ruminococcaceae bacterium UBA5295. Classification (GTDB taxonomy): domain Bacteria; phylum Bacillota; class Clostridia; order Oscillospirales; family Acutalibacteraceae; genus Thermocaproicibacter. The sequence continues at coordinate 9,177 of DHSD01000011.1, read as the reverse complement.
GGTTGTCCTCGGCAAAGCAGTTGGCAGCGCTGTAGCAGGTATAAGCTATCTCTCCTGGCTTGCCATTGCAGCAAAATTTGGTGTCTCTACCGTGACTATTGACCTTTCAGTTATTCAGATAACATTTGGCATGATGATAAACATCAACGTCGCACAGTCTATTCTTCTTTTAATATCTATTTTTGTATACATCAGGATTCAGAGAAAGGGGTAGGAGTTAACGACCATGTTATTTCTTGCATCTTCATCACCAAGGCGCAGCGAACTTCTCAGTAAGGCAGGCTTTGAGTTCACTGTTGAGCCCGCAAATGTAAATGAAACCGTCCTTCATGGGACACCCCCCATGCAGATTGTGGAGCAGCTTTCTTCCCGCAAGGCAAAAGCAGTAGCAGCGCTGCACCCCGAGGACACAATCATCGGAGCCGACACAATAGTCGTTTTCAAAGGCCGTATATTCGGAAAGCCAAAGGATGAAGAAGCCGCAAAAAAAATGTTGAAACTGCTTTCGGGCAATGTGCACCAGGTATATACGGGATACACCGTCATCCAGAAAGACAAATTTTACTGCAGCCATGAAGTCACATCAGTTGAGTTTTACAGCCTCACAGATGATGAAATCAATGCGTATATCGCTTCTGGCGAGTGGAAAGACAAAGCCGGCGCCTATGGCATTCAGGGCCGCGGCTGCCTTTTTGTAAAACGCATAAACGGTGATTTTTATAACATTATGGGACTTCCGGTCGCAAAAATAAATCGGGTTTTGAAGCGTATGGAGTCAGCCCAAAAGTGAAAATGCCAAAAGCGCCGCCATCTGGCTAATCATTACAGCTATAAAACAACAATTCTAAATTTTTTGTTGAGTATCTGTGTAACAGGCGTTATAATATAAAAGTGGTATTATGCACACGGGAATTTGTGGTTTCAGCCGCAGAAAGACCGGAAAGGGGAAAATAACCAATGTTTTCAAAAGATATAGGCATCGATCTCGGTACTGCCAATACACTGGTATATATGAAAGGGAAAGGCATTGTAATGCGCGAGCCTTCCGTTGTTGCCGTTGATGTGCGGACTGACGACGTGCTTGCCGTCGGGAAAAACGCAAAGGCAATGATAGGCCGCACACCTGGTTCCATCGTGGCTGTGCGCCCAATGAAAGACGGTGTTATTGCGGATTTTGACATCACCGCAACAATGCTTAAGCATTTTATCAAACAGACAGTGAAATCGACTACTTTCTCCAAGCCGCACATCATAATCTGCATCCCCTCCGGTGTTACGGAAGTTGAGCGTCGCGCTGTAGAAGATGCCGCACGCCAGGCAGGCGCAAGCAATGTTGAGCTTGTTGAGGAGCCTATGGCAGCCGCAATAGGCGCCGGCCTTCCGGTAAGCGAGCCTACAGGCAGCATGGTAGTCGACATCGGCGGCGGTACGGCAGAGGTCGCTGTAATTTCGCTGGGAGATATCGTTACCTCTGTTTCTGTGCGCTGCGCAGGCGATAAATTCGATGAGTCAATAATTTCTTATGTTAAGAAGAAGTATAACCTGCTGATTGGCGAGCGCACAGCCGAGGAAATCAAAATCAAAATCGGTTCCGCGTTCCCAACAGAGGACAACGATGGCGCTTCAGTCGAAATCAAAGGCCGCAACCTTGTTGATGGCTTACCTAAAAACGTGACTATAACAGCCGAAGAGGTTCGTGAAGCTCTGAGCGACTCGCTCGCACTTATAATTGATGCTATAAAGAGCACGCTCGAAAAAACACCGCCTGAGCTTTCCGCAGACATCATAGACCACGGGATTATGCTTACTGGCGGCGGCGCGCTTCTACGCGGGCTTGACAGCCTTGTGGAAAAAGAGACAGGTATGCCTGTTCATGTTGCCGATGAGCCGCTCGACTGCGTTGTAAATGGTACAGGCAAACTGTTGGAAGTCAATATGCCCGCTTCTTATTACAAAGCAAACGAAAAAGCAAGGAAGTAATTTTGCAGAGGCTTCTGCAAAATATATATATGCTTATGCTGCATAAAAAATACATTCCGAATGCCAAACATTCGGAATGTATTTTTTATAGCCTGCTGCTTTTGGCGGCAAGCCCATAAAATCGAGGCCATGCGTTTGCATGGCCCCTTTATTTAAAAAATCGAATCAGTTTAAAATTGTCTTTCCTGTTTCTTTATTAAACAGATGTAACCTTGGCAATTCAAAAGCTACTTTAATGCGGTCGCCTGTTTTTGCTGTGGACCTTGGGTTAACACGTGCCGTAATGTGGTTGCCCTCGCATGTAAGGTAAAGATAAGTTTCGGCACCCATAAGCTCCTTAACTTCAACGTCCGCTTCTACAATCCCATCTGTAGCATTTGCGAGGAAATCAGGCTCATCATGCACATGCTCAGGGCGTATTCCCATAACTACCTCTTTGCCATCGTAATTTTTAAGCACGTCATCTTTATTTTTGCTTTCCGGTATCTTAATGCCATACTGCCCAAAATGGAAAATATAGCCCGACGCCTCTTTCTGGATGTTGCCGTCGATAAAGTTCATCTCAGGAGAGCCCATAAATCCGGCAACAAACTGGTTCACCGGCTTGCCATAAAGGTTCTGCGGCGTATCCACCTGCTGGATGAAACCGTCTTTCATAACAACAATGCGATCTGCCATTGTCATTGCTTCTGTCTGGTCATGCGTAACATAAATAAATGTTGTGCCGAGGCGCTGGTGCAGCTTTGAAATCTCCGTCCTCATCTGGGCACGCAGCTTTGCATCGAGGTTTGAAAGCGGCTCATCGAGGAGGAATACCTTCGGGTTACGTACTATAGCGCGTCCCAGTACAACACGCTGCCTCTGGCCGCCGGAAAGGGCTTTCGGCTTGCGGTCAAGCAGATGCTGTATGTCAAGTATTTTAGCAGCTTCGTTCACACGGCGCTTGATCTCATCTTTAGGCACTTTACGCAGCTTAAGGCCGAACGCCATATTATCAAACACCGTCATGTGCGGGTAAAGGGCATAGTTCTGAAACACCATTGCAATGTCGCGGTCCTTGGGCGCCACATCATTTGCAAGCGTTGTTCCGATATAAAGTTCGCCTTTTGTAATTTCTTCCAAACCTGCTATCATTCTTAGAGTAGTTGATTTTCCACATCCGGACGGGCCAACAAGAATAACGAATTCCTTATCCGCTACTTCAAGGCTGAAATCCGAAACAGCCGTTACGCCACCGTCGTAAACCTTATAAACATGCTTCAGTGTTACACTTGCCATAGATAAGCCTCCTGATATCCATTCTTAATTTTTCAGATAGTTGCAAAACTACAGTATCCTTCTAACGACAGGATATGCGTATTCACAACATTTTTATCATATCAGAACCCGCAGGCAAAGAACAGATTCTTTTTTACCAAATTTCTTTTGGTGCCTTTATTGAATTCAGAGAAAAACAAATTAAAACGTTAATTTTCGTTCAATATTTACAGGTGCTTGCTAATGTTAATCAGTAAAATATTTCTTCTGTTTCCAGCTTTGAAAGTTCACGTGCCTCGCCTGCCCCAAGGGACGTGTCGAGAAAAAGATTTCCAATGCGCACACGCTTCAAAGTTAGCACATGGTTATTCCTTGCCTGAAACATACGTTTTACCTGATGGAATTTTCCCTCACGCAGCCCAACAAGGACGAGTGGATTATCCCCCTGCTTCAGGACTTTCAGCTCCGCCGGAAGACAGGCAGCGTCCGAAAGCAATATGCCCGACCTGAACGCTTTGCGGTCTTCTTCAGTCACAGGCGATGACAGGCGCGCCTCATACCATTTAACCACATGGCTTTTAGGCGCGAGCATTTTATGGGCAAATGCGCCGTCATCCGTCAGTATCAATAAGCCTTCGGTGTCTTTGTCGAGCCTGCCTGCCGGAAAGATGCACCGCCTGTGCCACTCCTGCGGCAGAAGATCCGTCACCGTACGCGCAGATTTGTCGCGTGAAGCGGAAAGCACCCCTTGCGGCTTATTCATCATAATGTAAAGATATTTTTTAACACAAACCTGCTGGCCGTTCACTGTTATAGTCTCTGAAGAAGCATCGACGACCGTCTGCGGCTTAATTACAGCCACGCCGTTTACTGCCACACACCCGCTGCGTATGAGTTTGCCGACTTCTTTCCTTGTGCCGATATTCTGTGAAGAGAGTATTTTGTCAAGCCTTTCTTTTTTCATTGTGCGCCTTCTTTTTAAAGATGGTTTTATTTTATCCTCTCACAGTTGAAAGTGCAAATCATGAAAACAGCCTTTATAAAAAATGCGTCTTGATTTGGCATTTATAAACCGTTTCAAGGCGCACTTTTAAATTTTATCGTTTTGCGCAGCCAATGCCAAACTTACCCGCATAATGCACAATCAGTCCGTCGGCCATGCGTTCGCAGGGATATTTGAAGGAGCGGGCTTCGAAGCCTCTTCTGCTGAAGAGGCCTTTCCCGTCACTCCCGATAATGATACGCCGGTCAGGGCATTCATGCTGTTCCGTGCCATTTTAAACGGTGCTTCGCAGGCACCGCTGCTGCCTTCATGCTGCCCGTCAAAGCCTGTCATGAATCCGTCAAGCGCCGGGGTGCTTAGGTCACCGCCAATAACCTTTCCCCCACTTACAAGGAGCGTGCCGCGCATCATTTCCTGCTGTGGGTAGTTTGTAATTGCATATATCCACTGGTGCACTGTTTTTCCCGCATAAGGCTTAAGGTCAAGGCCCTGCTCCTGCTGTATATTATTATACTCAAGATAAACATCGTTAAACTTGCCAGGAATCGCCACATCGCCTTCATCGAGCGGCTCCGCCTTTACATTCCAGCCAAACTGGCGGAAAAATGCAACTCTCTCGTCGTTGCTGCCGGCGGCAATCGAATATTTACGGCCAGCAGACGTTGCCTGCGGCGGCGCATTTCTCGCACACGCAAGCACGGCGATTGCCGTAACCACAGCCACTGCCACCGCTATAGTCACAATCACCCTTTTGCGGCTATGCCGGAACGACATCACGAACATATCTCCGCCTCCAAAAGCAAAATCCATCCATTCACAGAATAGGTATGACTGAGGGGCGGCAAACATTACTCTTTTTTAGGCTGGCATGGAAGATGATTCTATCACTTTTTTTGCGACCTGAGGCGGTACCGCTTCGTAGCGTATAAAATCGAATATAAAGTTTCCCCTGCCCTGCGCAGACTGGCGCAGGAACGTGCTGAAGTCATCCATTTCAGCTTCCGGCACTTCAGCATCTACGGCCTGATCTTCGTCCCCCGCCGGCTCCATGCCGAGCACACGGCCACGCCGCCTGTTTATCTCTCCGAGTATATTCCCCATGCAGCCGTCAGGCACCGTGCACTTAAGCCTTCCTATCGGTTCAAGCAAAACGGGGTCAGCTTTAGGCATGCCGTTCCTGTAAGCAATGGCGGCAGCCATTTTGAATGACATCTCAGACGAGTCTACCGGATGGAAGGAGCCATCATAAAGCGTAGCGCGCAGACCCACAACCGGATAACCGGCAAGCGGGCCCTTCTCAGCGCTTTCGCGCAGCCCTTTTTCCACGGCCGGGAAAAAACTTTTTGGCACCGAACCTCCGACAACGCGTTCACCGAATTCCATCTTTTCGCTGTCGCACGGTTCGAACTCAATCCACACGTCGCCGTACTGGCCATGCCCGCCC
>DHSD01000011.1:489-3321 GCA_002411365.1 Ruminococcaceae bacterium UBA5295 | reverse complement strand
TCTGCTTTTTGTATTTTCCCTGCACCTTAACCTTTTTGCGTATCGTTTCCCTGTAGGCAACACGTGGTTTTTTAAGGACCATTTCCACGCCAAATTTCTTCTTAAGCCTCGCGGCCGTCACTTCAAGGTGCTGCACACCAAGGCCTGAAATTATCATCTGGTGCGTTTCCCTGTTAGTGCGGAACCCGATAGTTGGGTCTTCGTCGGCAACCTTCAGAATACCCTGCGCTACTTTGTCCTCTTCGCCGCTGTTTTTCGGCTCCGCAGCCATCGAAAGTGTCGGCACAGGATAGGAAACACCTTCCAGCTTCACTTTCCGCGACGGCGAACAAAGCGTATCGCCCGTATGCACGTCCTGAAGCTTAGGCACTGCGCCTATATCGCCCGCCGCAATAAACGGTACGGGAGTCTGCTTTTTGCCGTACATCATGACAGTTTTGCCGATATGCACAGGATTTCCCGTGCGCATATTGATAAGCCTGCTTTCACCAGAGATTTTTCCAGCCACAGCTTTTATATATGAAAGTCTGCCTATAAACGGATCAGCTACGGTCTTGAACACGACAGCTACCTGCTGGCCGTTCTCATCTACAGGTATCTCTGCAGCCTCGCCGTTTACCGTTTCACCTATCTCGCCCGCCCTTTCAGCCGCCGTAGGCGCGAGCCACGTCATGCCATTCAAAAGCTGGTCTATACCGTTAAGCAGCAGCGCGTCGCCGCAGAAAACAGGGTATACCGTCCCTGCTTTCACACCTTGGCTTATGCCGACAATGACTTCTTCCGGCGTAAACTGTCCGCCGGAAAAATACTTTTCGAACATCTCGTCGCCCGTCTCTGCCACTGCCTCATAAATAGCTGTGCGAAGGCCGTTCAGCCTCTCGCCCATGTCCGGCATCTTAACTTCCACTGCTTTTCCTTTATGGTACTCATAGGCCTTAAACTCAAGCATATTTACATACACATTGGCTTTTCCATCATTTATCACTGGCACAACAACAGGGCAAACAGCCGGCCCAAAACTCGCCTTTAAATCCTCGAACACTTTATAAAAATCGGCGCTTTCACTGCACAGGCCATTTACGAAAAATATCTTCGAAAGCCCGCGTGAATCAGCTGCGGCCACCGCTTTTTCAGTCCCCACGCATATGCTGTCCTTTCCGGAAACCGTAATGAGCACGGAGTCTGCCGCACGCACCGCTTCACGCACGCCTCCCTCAAAGTCAAGCAGGCCTGGTGCATCAATCAGGTTTATTTTATAGCCATTCCATTCGAGAGGTGCAACGGCCGCTGCAAGCGACACCTTGCGGCGTATCTCTTCCGGATCAAAATCCGTAACAGTATTTCCTTCCCCCACTTTGCCAAGGCGTTCGGACGCCCCTGACAGGTAAAGCATGGCCTCTGCAAGGCTTGTTTTCCCTGCACCGCTGTGGCCGGCAAGCGCAATATTCAGAATTTTTTCCGCCGTATATTCTTTCACGAAAGAACAGCTCCTTTCCAGAAAAGCGTATAAATAAAAGCATACAATAGTTCGCAAAAATTTATGATAATTATAGCTTGCTTATACAAAAAATGCAATGTTAAAATTCAAAAAAATAAAATTTTTATTTTTCCTCATATAATATATACTTTCCTGAACGTATTCAAGAGCCACTGCAGAAAGGACCAGACAAAAAAGCAAAGTAAAAATATTCCACTCCTGGTCAAAGTCGAACAGGTCTACGCAAGGCATCAGCTTAACGCTGCTCCCACCTGTTTCCATTTTGAGGCCACCCAAATTATTGACATAGAGGCTTTTCTCATGGTTTCCAGCGGACTGAAAGGCATAAAAAAATCCCGCATCTAATACCGGAAAGTCCAGTATCCATGCGGGTTTTTGAAACGTTTCCGCCTTGGTCTACGGCCGGAAGTGCTGGAAAAGTTTAAGACCGTGTGTGCTGAACGCGGCACAACGCCCACAGCCGAAATTAAAAAGTTCATTGCGGAATACTGCAAAGCAGAGGACAAATAATCCTCTGCTTTTCTTTTGGCATGAAAAGGGACGGCCCGAAGGTCGCCCAACATTATACTGGCATTGTGAAATGTGTAACAAGTATTTTTGCATCGAAAAATAGCAAATTTTGTTTTGCGATCATAATATGTGATAGCTACGAAAGAAGGAGGGTTAATATGCGCTGCTGTAATCGCTGTTGCCGCCGTCCTTGGCGGTGTGGTTGGGTTTGGAACCCCCGTTGCTGCTGCTGGTGCTGCTGCTGTGGGCCTGTCTGCCGTGGCTAATTCCCTGTATGATGGCATCCGTTATTAATTAGCGGATGCCTCTTTTTGTGTCAGCGTCCGGCGTTGCTCCGGTCAGTATCAGCTATTCCCCTGCAATGGCTGTGCAGATATGGGATTTTCCGGCGCCTGACTGGCCGCCGATGAAAAACCAACTGCTGCTTCTATCGTCCAGATATTTGTTCGCAGTTGATTTTATGAGCTTCTGCAGCGGCGTATCGGTTTGGAACCGGTTAAAAGTGTAAATGTTGAGAAGATTCTGCAAATCAAAGTTGCCCGCCGTAAGGGAATTGACGTGACATCTGACAGAGATATCTTCAAGAAGTGGGCCGATCGGTGGCTGGCGCTCAAAAAGGGCGATGTTTCCGCCGGTAGGTACGATATCTATTTCTATTCGGTCAACAAAATGGAACAACTTTGGTACATGCCGATTGTCAAAGTCTCAACTGGGGACATTCAAGACGTTATCAACGCACTGGCGGAAAAGAATCCACACACCGGCAAACCGACGGCAAAGAAAACTTTGATTGATGTCAAGAGCGCGGCAAAACAGATTTTTCA
>DHSD01000011.1:0-284 GCA_002411365.1 Ruminococcaceae bacterium UBA5295 | reverse complement strand
CGGAAAGCCCCTCAGAGCGAGCGTCGGGCGCTAACCAAGGAAAAACAGCAGTGGATTGTGGATACTCCGCACAGGGCACAGCATGGACCGACTGAGCCTGTATATTTCGGGTAAAAGGAATAAAAAGGGAGTTAGCGTAGATGTCATGAGTAAAAGTGCCATATGTTTCGTATTTTTTCCTGTTTTTTGCTGTTTTTTACTGGACTTGTGGACATAAAAAAATCCCGCATAGAATACCGGAAAGTCCAGTATCCATGCGGGTTTCTGATTGGTCGAGGTGACTG
>DHSD01000007.1 GCA_002411365.1 Ruminococcaceae bacterium UBA5295 | reverse complement strand
CCAGAAGCAAACGCAAGCTTTTTCTTGTCGCTTAAAGCAATTGGCTGTTTCCTCGTCATATTCTTTCATGTTTACTTTACAAAGCCATTTTAGTAGGGTTTTAATAACAATCCATACAGGAACAGGCAAAAATTTTTTACGTTTTATCAGTTACAAGTAAGTTATACAATAAAGTTTTATAAAATGTTTAACTAAAAGTATCTTATCACCAATGTTGTGGAATGTCAACAATATAATTTAAAATTTGTTTTTATTTATATGGTAATATAGTAAATTTGTAATAGAGAATTATTCGACTTTTTACATTAGAACTAAATTCTAAATTGGAATATTATACTCAGGCAGCTGATCATGTGATTATAAAACAACACAATATTGCTTATGTATTTAAAAAACTATATTAATAAGCTGTTACTTTATCCGGATAGAGATTGCCTTTATTTTATACGTCAATGCCCGCAGTAATATATAAAGAAGGGCTTCGCAAGCCCGCTATTTATAAAATAAAAAAATGCCGCCCGGAATTAATCCGGACGACAAATGAGTAAGAAGGGCTGCAGTGTAGTAAAACAGCACTTTTATTTATGCTGCAACGTTTTTACCATGGAATGACATTGAAAAGCAGTGCGGCCAGCAGGCAGCCTGCTACAGGTCCAAAGATAGGCACTATAAGTCCGTACTGCCAGTCTGAAGAGCCTTTGTGCTTAATTGGAAGGAGGGCATGTGCAATGCGCGGGCCTAAATCCCTTGCCGGATTCATGGCGTATCCCGTGAGGCCGCCAAGAGACATGCCGATAGAAACAATTATACCGAAAACAAGCAGGTAATTGAGGCCTATTGTGCCTGCGCCCTTAACATTGCCTATACCGAGGATGGTAAAGACAAGGAGAAAAGTAGTAATCAGTTCAGTGAAGAAATTGCGGGGAATGTCACGGATAGCAGGGCTTGTGGAGAAGCATCCGAGGATAGCCTTTTCGTCGGTTGTCTCATCGAATTGGTCTTTAAACAGTAAATATACAATGCAGGAGCCTAAAAATGCACCGGCTATCTGTGCTACGATGTAGCCAGGTACCATTCCCCATGCAAATTTTCCGGCTGCCGCGAGGCCTATGGTAACACCGGGGTTAAAATGTGCACCGGAAGCTGCGCCAAACACAAATGCCGGAAGAAGCACTGCAAGGCCCCATCCAAATGTTATTTGTACCGACCCGGCGCCTTTCATTCCAGATTTGTTGAGGTTCACATTGGCACATACACCATCGCCGAGGATGATCATAATGGTTGTGCCAATAAATTCTGCGAGATAAGGTAGCATGGTATTTACACCTCTTTCATCTATTTTATTCCTTTGCCCAGCCAAACGAGCATTTTACAGCTTTATGCCAGCCTTGTGTAAGATTTTGACGGACGTTTTCATCCATAGCAGGCTTAAACTCCCTTGACATCTCCCAGTTTTTAAGGATGTCTTTTTGGCTTGACCAGTATTTAACTGCGAGGCCTGCAAGGTAAGAAGCACCCATTGCCGTAGTTTCGATACATGCCGGACGGTGTACAGGCACGTTCAGAATGTCCGACTGGAACTGCATAAGGTAGTTATTGGCACATGCGCCGCCGTCTACTTTGAGTGAGTCAAGATGTATGCCTGAATCTTTCTCCATTGCTTTTAAAACGTCTAAAGTCTGGTAAGCAAGTGAGTCAAGCGTCGCACGTATGATGTGGTATTTATTTGCCCCGCGTGTGAGGCCTACAATAGTGCCCCTTGCATATTGGTCCCAATAAGGAGCGCCAAGCCCCGTAAAAGCAGGGACTACATAAACACCGTTTGTATCCTTTACTTTGTTTGCCATATATTCCGAGTCAGGGGAGCTGTCTATTACTTTAAGCTGGTCACGAAGCCACTGGATAGCTGCGCCCGCGACAAAGATCGAACCTTCAAGGGCATAGTAAACTTTGTTGTCAAGGCCCCATGCAATTGTAGTCACAAGGCCATTCTTTGAAAATACCGGTTTTTCGCCTGTGTTCATAAGAAGGAAGCAGCCTGTGCCATATGTGTTTTTAGCTTCACCGGCCTTAAAGCACGTTTGCCCAAACAACGCCGACTGCTGGTCGCCGGCTACGCCTGAAATCGGTATAGATGATCCGAAAATTGAAGGGTCTGTTTCACCGTAAATGCAGCTTGACGGCTTTACTTCAGGCAGCATACATTCAGGTATATCGAGCTCTTTCAGGATATCTTTATCCCATTCAAGCTTCCTGATGTTGAAAAGCATAGTGCGCGATGCGTTGGAGTAATCGGTAACATGCACTTTGCCGCCTGTAAGTTTCCATATGAGCCATGAATCAATTGTGCCGAATAAAAGTTGCCCGTTTTCTGCTTTTTGCCGTGCGCCGGGCACATTGTCGAGTATCCATTTTAATTTTGTGGCAGAAAAATATGCGTCGATTATAAGGCCGGTTTTTTCACGGAAAACATCTGTGAGGCCCTTAGCCTTCAGTTTGTCTGCATACTCAGCGGTACGCCTGCACTGCCAGACGATGGCGTGGCATATGGGCTCGCCGGTTTTTTTGTCCCACACAACTGTTGTTTCACGCTGGTTCGCAATGCCGATTGCGGCGATGCTTTTTGCCGTGATGTTTATGCGGTACATTGCTTCCTGCGCAACGCCGATTTGTGTAGACCATATTTCCATTGCATCATGCTCTACCCACCCGGGCTTAGGGAAATACTGCTTGAACTCTTTCTGCGCTACGCTTACCATATCGCCGTGCTCATTGAAAATGATGCAGCGCGAGCTTGTTGTTCCGGCGTCCAGAGCCATAATGTACTTTTGCAAGATAATTCCTCCCAACTTTTTTTAAATCTGCTGTTTGCGGACTTTTAAGTGATCAGAGAACATCAAGATTGGCTTTATACATTATGAATAAAATCAATCTGATTTATCGGCATGATTTTAGCATATATATTGTCGGCTGTAAATAAACAAGTTTTTACATTTGTTTATACACATGTCGTACTTTGCCTAAATAGAGACAACACGTAAGCATAAAACATAAAATCCATGGCATTAAATATCATTCAACAAAACGAATGATATATACTATAGGTTTTAAAAATGCGGACAAAAACCGATTCAAATTTTACAAATAATGCGAAATCCGTAAAATCGCACAAAGTTTGCATTAATAAACAAAATAATTTATTTACTTATTGACATTCGGGCATCCATGGTTTAAACTAATAGCTGAAACAGAATAGAGCTTTCTTAAGTGTTTGAGTGAAACGAAAGCAAAAAATCCTACTTTGCAGCACAATCAGCCAAAGTGGTTTTTTGATTTCGTTTTTTTATATATAATATGGTTATAATATGATTTTAAAGGAGGAGTTTTATGCAGGCGGAAAAGATGATTGATTCATATGATGGGTTTCACCTCTATGCCCGGAAAGACACATCAGAAAATGCGAAGGCCGTTGCCGTTGTTGTCCATGGGCTGTGTGAGCATCAGGGCAGGTACAATTATCTTACGGAAAAGCTTAATGAGCATAATTTTTCCGTCTACCGCTTTGACCACCGTGGGCATGGAAAATCAGACGGCGAGCGTGCTTATCTAAAAGACTTCAACTGCCTCACAGATGACACCAATTTTATTGTGGATCTGGCGAAAAAAGAAAATCCGAAGTTGCCGGTGTTTCTGATAGGCCACAGCATGGGAGGATTTACAGTCGCGTGCTATGGTGCAAAATATCCTGGCAAGGTAAACGGCCTCGTACTTTCAGGAGCCCTTACAAATGATGTAGCAGGGGCATTTAAGCAGATACCGGATGGCTTGGATCCACATAAGACTTTTCCGAACGAGCTTACAGACAACATCTGCCGTGACCCTAAAGTTTGCAAAGCGTATGCCGATGACCCGCTGCGCTGCCATGTTATTACAGCAGGGCTTATTTATGCCATGCAGGACGGCGTCCGGTGGCTTGGTGAAAATGCAGGCGAGTTCAAAGACCCTGCTTTGCTAATGCATGGTGAGTGTGATAAGATAGTTTCATACGAAGATTCCTGCAAATTTTTCACAATGATAGGCTCGCAGGACAAGCAGCTTAAGATTTATGGCAAATGCTACCACGAGATTATGAACGAATACTGCAGGGACGAAGTCATTGGCGATGTTATCCGCTGGATTGAAAACAGGATACAGCGGTAGAAATTTCAGCCTACCGCCAGAGTGCATGGCGTGCGGCAAGAGGAAGGTAAAGCTTAGATGCAGGATCAGATGCAGGAGCGACTGCTGGATTTTCCAGTGATTGCTGCAGTAAAAAGCATGGAGGGGCTTAAGCGTGCCCTCGTTTCGCCGAGCCGCGTGGTGTTTGTACTTTTCGGCGACCTGTGCAACATCAGTAAAATCGTCGAACAGATAAAATCTACTGATAAACTTGCCATAGTGCACATAGACCTGATTGACGGCCTGGCGCCGCGTGAGATTTCGGTGCGCTTTGTCAAAACAGACACAGAAGCTGACGGGATAATAAGCACGAGGTCGCAGCTTGTGAACTGTGCGAAAAAAATGGGGCTTATCACAGTGGAGCGCCATTTTCTGCTGGACTCAATGTCCCTTGCCAATGCCGAGAAGCACATTGCTTCGGACGGCGCTGATTTTAACGAGATACTTCCGGGCGTGATGCCGAAAATCATCAGCCGGTGTGTAAAAAAGGCAGACACGCCGATTATAGCCGGCGGCATGATACTCGATAAAGAAGACATTGTTGCGGCGCTCGGTGCAGGTGCTACTGCTGTTTCCACCACAAAAGAAAGCCTATGGTTTGAGTAGGCCGTAATTTAAAATAAAATGTAAATATAAATTAATATCGTTTTCAAGAAACGTTTTAGTGTATGAGAGTTGAACGTTTTCGTGCGGCCCGTAAGGGGCTCTGCGGAATGTTCAGCTCCTTTTTTAATTTATCAGAAAGGAATATATCTATTATGTATGATGTTACCGTAATTGGCTGCGGCGTTATAGGCGCAGGCATTGCATATGAACTTTCCCATTATGCTCTTTCTGTAGCAGTGGTGGAAAAGGAAAATGATGTTGCCTGCGGCACGACGAAGGCTAACAGCGCCATTGTCCATGCAGGCTATGACCCGGAACCGGGCACAAAGATGGCAAGGCTTAATGTGGAGGGCAGCAATATGATGGAAGGCCTCTGCAAAAAGCTCAATGTGTTTTACAAGAAGGCCGGCTCGCTTGTCATTGCATTTGACAACAGCGACATGGACATACTGAAAGAACTCCTGGAACGCGGAAAGCAAAACGGCGTGAAAGACCTCCGCATTTTGACAAAGAAGCAGACACTCGAGATAGAGCCCGGGCTGAGCCACGAAATAGTCGGCTCGCTCTATGCGCCGACGGCCGCCATAATAGACCCGTGGGGCCTGTGCATTGCAATGGCGCAGAGCGCCGTGCTTAACGGCGCAAAGCTCTTCCTCAATTCGACTGTTGGGGAAATCACAGACGAAGGTGGGTTCTACCGCATAAAAGCCGGAAACAATGTGATTGAGACAAAATATATAGTAAATGCTGCCGGGACTTTCGCGGATAAAATAAACAACATGGTTGCAAAGCCGTTTTTCCGTATCCTGCCTGTCAAGGGCGAATATTATATACTCGACAAGAGCGAGGGCAGCCTTGTCAGCCATACGATTTTCCAGGCGCCGGGCAAGTTTGGCAAAGGCGTGCTCATTTCCCCGACTGTGCATGGGAACCTGATTGTCGGGCCTACTGCAGACGCGGCGGAAGGGCCGGAAGACACGTCCGTAACTGCACAGGGCCTTGAAAAAGTCATGAAAACTGCACTGCGCTCCGACACGCACGTGAATTTCCGCGAATCGATACGCAACTTTGCCGGCGTAAGGGCAACAGCGGACACGCGCAGCGACTTTATCATAGACGCGTCGCCGGACGCCCCGCGTTTTGTAAACGCTGCGGCAATAAAATCGCCGGGGCTTTCATCTTCGCCTGCCATTGCGAAAGAAGTGCGCAGCATACTCGAAAGCATTGGCCTTGTCTGCGAAGAAAAAGATTTCTTTACGGATTACCGCAGGGAAACGCTTTTTAAGCTGATGACTGCGGAAGAAAAAGAGAAAGCACTTAAGAGCAACCCGCTTTACGGCAGGGTGATATGCAGATGCGAGACGATAACCGAAGGCGATATACGCAGCGTGCTTAACGGGCCTATCCCGCCTGTGAGCATAGATGGGGTGAAGCGCCGCTGCAACGCGGGCATGGGGCGCTGCCAGGGCGGTTTCTGCGGCCCGCGTGTGCATGAGATACTCAGCCGCGAACGCAAAGTCCCAATGGAAGAAATCGTTCAGGACCGTGCAGACAGCTATCTGCTGACCGGTGAGACTAAGATGGGGAGAATGGAAAATGAAAAATTATGACGTTGTCGTAATTGGGGCCGGCCCTGCCGGGCTTGCCGCTGCCTGTGAGGCATATCAAAACGGCGCGCGGAAAATACTTGTTGTAGAGCGCGACAAGGAGCCGGGCGGCATCCTTAACCAGTGCATACACAACGGTTTCGGGCTGCATTACTTTAAAGAAGAACTGACCGGGCCTGAGTATGCGGGGCGCTTTGAAGACATGCTTAAGAAAACGGATGCAGAGCTCATGCTCGACACAATGGTACTGCAGATTTCAAATGACCGCCAGGTAACAATGATGAACCCGCGCCAGGGCTGCTTTACTGTGCAGGCGGGCGCTGTGGTGCTTGCCATGGGCTGCCGTGAGCGCACTCGTGGTGCTATCGGTATACCGGGGACACGCCCTTCCGGCATCCTTACGGCAGGCGCAGCCCAGCGCTATATAAATGTAGAGGGATACATGGTCGGGAAAAGGGTGCTTATACTCGGTTCCGGAGATATAGGCCTTATCATGGCGCGCAGGCTTACGCTCGAAGGCGCGAAAGTGCTCGCATGCGTTGAGCTCATGCCTTACTGCAACGGGCTTAACCGCAATATAGTGCAGTGCCTCAATGACTACAATATTCCGCTTTACCTTTCGCACACAATCACTGAGATTAAAGGCAAAAGGCGTGTTGAGGGTGCCACTGTTTCCGAAGTAGACAAAAACAGGAAACCCATACCGGGAACCGAAAAATACTTCGATTGCGACACCATACTCCTTTCGGTAGGCCTTATCCCTGAGAACGAGCTTTCACGCAACGCGGGCATAAAAATAGATCCGCGCACGAAAGGCCCTGTTGTTTACGAGAACATGGAAACGTCGATTCCGGGCGTTTTTGCGAGCGGAAACGTTCTCCATGTGCATGACCTCGTAGACTTTGTAACGGCTGAAAGTCAGCATGCAGGAGCCGCCGCTGCCGAGTACTGCAAACAGAAAACAGAAGGAAAAGCCGGAAGCGAGCCGTGCATAAAGATGGTCTGCGGAAGCGACATAGGCTATACAGTGCCGCAGTATATACGCCCTGAGCGCATAGACAAATCTGTTGACGTCTTCTTCCGTGTGCGCCGCAATTTCAGCACTTCTTCCCTCGATGTCACAAGCGGCGGGCAAAAACTTATCTCGTATCCGCGCGGTCATATGGCGCCGGGCGAGATGGAGCACATAACCCTGCCGAAGCAGCTTTTAAATAAAGCCGCAGGCGGAGAGATAACTATTTCTGCAAAGGAGGTGCAGAAGTGATGAAACACCTTATCTGCATTGTATGCCCAAATGGCTGCCACCTTGACGTGGATGACGAAAATGGCTTTAAAGTAACAGGCAACCGCTGCCCGCGCGGGGCGGAATACGGCAAGACGGAACTTACGAACCCCACGAGGGTCTTGACGAGCACAGTAAAAATAAGCAGCGCTCCCCACCGCCGCTGCCCGGTAAAGACCGACGGGCCTATACCTAAGGGCAAACTTCTTGAGGCAATGGACGTGCTGGATAATGTTGAGCTGAAATCACCTGTAAAGCGCGGGGACATCGTTATTAATAATATTCTTGGGACAGGGGCAAACTTAATTGTTACGAAAGACATGTAAAAAGAGAAAAACAGCAGTAAAATAGTATTTGAGAAAACCAGTGAAAGCGCTGACGCGCACGGGCTCCAATGACCGTCAGGCCGCTGCTTTTCGCAAAATTTAAACGGAAGGTGATTTTATGGGCAGCAGTTGTTTTACAGGTGCTATGGAAGCCGTCTCCAGCGCTGTCATCAAGAACAAGGATTTGCTGACAGACCTCGACAGGGTAATAGGCGACGCGGACCACGGCATCAACATGTCGCGCGGATTTGAAGCTGTGATGAAAAAGCTGGAAAGCACACAGCCGCAGGATTTGCAGTCAGGCCTTAAAACGGTAGCCATGACGCTTATATCTACGGTAGGCGGGGCTTCGGGCCCGCTTTACGGCACGGCGTTCCTGCGCTGTTCAAAAGCAGCCGAAGGCGCTTCAACAGTCACAGCGGAACTTGCGGAAAAAATGTTCCGCGCGGCGATAGACGGCATTGAGAGCCTTGGCAAAGCTTCAAAAGGCGACAAGACCATGATAGATGCACTCGAACCTGCATACGCGGCTTTCAGTGAGAAAATGAAACAGGGTGGCAGCCTGCTTGAGTGCATGGAGTCGGCCTGCGGTGCAGCCAACAAAGGCGTCGAATACACAAAGACTATCCCCGCAAAGAAAGGCAGGGCGAGCTACCTCGGTGAAAGAAGCATAGGGCACCAGGATCCGGGCGCTACTTCATCTGCAATTATCTTAAAGGCCCTTACGGATTATTGCCGTACAGCCGGGAAGGAGTAAATTTATCCATGGTAGGACTTGTTATAGTATCGCACAGCGCAAAGATAGCCGAAGGCGTAAGGGACCTTGCTGCGCAGATGGCTGGTGACGAAGCAAAGATAATCCCTGCAGGCGGGCTTGAAAACGGTGAAATCGGCACCGATGCGGTTAGAATAATGGAAGCGATCCAAAAAGCCGACTCAGGCGACGGCGTAGTTGTAATGGCAGACATGGGCAGTTCAATTTTAAGTACGAAAACGGCTATGGCAATGCTGCCTGATGAGATGAAAGGCAAAGTGAAAATCGCGGACGCACCTATAGTTGAAGGCTCTATGGGGGCAGCCGTCTGCGCTTCGGGCAATGCGGGGCTTTCAGAGGTCATAAGCGCGGCCGAAGAGGCAAAAGACATGAAAAAACTGCAGTAATCTGGCAAGCTGGCTTTTATTAAAGCATTGAATAAAATGAAAGAGGTGTCTTTGTTATGAAAAAAATCATTAATAACCCGGCAGATGTCGTAGATGAAATGCTGGACGGCATGGCTTATGCATATCCGCAGTATGTACGGCGCCTTAATGGCTTAAATGTGCTTGTGCGCGCAAATGCGCCTACACCGAAAGTCGCTATTGTAAGTGGCGGCGGCAGCGGCCATGAACCGGCTCACGGCGGATTCGTAGGCAGAGGCATGCTCGATGCGGCAGTAGCAGGCACTGTTTTCACTTCGCCGACGCCAGACCAGATATTTGAAGCCATCAAAGCTGTAAACGGCGGGAAAGGCGTGCTCCTTGTAATAAAGAATTATACCGGAGATGTGCTTAACTTCAACATGGCAGCTGAAATGGCCGAGGCTGAGGGCATAAAGACTGAAAAAGTTGTTGTAAATGATGACGTTGCGGTCGAGAACAGCACGTTTACAAGCGGCAGGCGAGGAATTGCGGGCACGCTTTTAGTGCACAAAATTGCAGGGGCAAAAGCTGAAGCGGGCGGCACACTTGAAGAAGTAAAAGCCGTTGCGGAAAAAGTCATTGCAAATGTGCGCTCTATGGGCATGGCAATTTCACCGTGCACGGTGCCTGAGGCTGGGAAACCGAGCTTTACGCTGAAAGATGACGAGATAGAGATAGGCATAGGCATACACGGCGAGCCGGGGACAATGCGTGAAAAAATACGCCCGGCCAACGAGATAGTAGACCAGCTCCTAGGCAGGATATTTGACGATATGAGCCTTAAGCAGGGCGATGAAGTGGCAATGCTTGTAAACGGCCTTGGCTCAACTCCGCTTATGGAACTGTTTGTTGCGAACCGCAGGGCTGCGGAAGTGCTTGCTTCAAAAGGCATAAATGTTGCAAAGACAACGGTGGGTAATTTCATGACTTCGCTTGAAATGGGCGGATTTTCAATTTCACTTTTGAAGCTTGATGCGGAACTTAAACAGCTTCTGCTTGCACCGGCTGAAACACCGGCGTTCACACAGGCTTAACTTCCACTTCAAAAACGGTCCGTCCTGGTTTTACAAAAGCGGATGCGGCTTAAAAATGTCTGCGGGGGATTTTTATGGAGAGAACTTTGCAAAGGAAGCAAACAGTACAGATGTTGGCGGATTCACTCAAGGATTTGATGGAGAGGATTCCGCTTAGAAAAATCACAGTGCAGGATATCACGGAGAACTGCGGCCTTAACCGCCACACTTTCTACTACCATTTTAAGGATATATATGACCTTCTCAACTGGATTTACACGAATGAATTCCTTGCTGGAATTAACAGTGCAGATACAGAAGACTGGCGGACTGTGATGCATCTTGCCATAAGGTATGCAGAGGGGAACAGGGCGCTTGTTAAAAATGTGGGCTGCTCCCTTCCGGAAGACGTACTGAAAAAAATGATGTATCCATTTATGAAGTACTGGGTGTCACTGCTTTTTGCCGGGTGCTGCCATAAATATGTTGAGCAGTGTGATAAGAATTTACGGCTTGTTTTTTTCACAGACGCTTTTACCGATTCGGCGGTGCGCTGGATAAAGGGCGGCATGCAGGATGACGGAGAATATATTTTAAAGCAAGCCGATATGCTTCAAAAAATGCTGGTCGGTATGTAATTCCGGCATTGGGTGCAGGACAGAAACAGATAACAGAAAATGTATGGTTAATTTAAGCATCCAGGGGAAATTATAGAAGCTGTCTGCTAAATACTATTGTTATAATGCTGCTTGGGCTTAGGCTCAGGCGGCATTTTTTGTTATGTATTGACAATCAGCTGAAAACGAATTAAAATATATGACATAATATGGTATATATTGTAGATCAAATGGAAGAAGATGTAAAGATGGCAACCGAAAAGCCGCCTGCCGCGCACATAAGGGAAGACGGTGCAACCCAGACGATAGAGGAGCACCTTGAAAATGTTGCTGAACTTGCCGCAAAATTTGCCAGGCCATTCCACGCCGAAAGCATGGCCTACCAGTGCGGGCTTGCCCATGACATTGGGAAGTATTCGGAGAAATTTCAGCAGCATATATGGAACGGCGGCGAAAGGACAGACCATTCGACAGCCGGAGCAAAAGAGATAATAAAGTTCTGCGGCATACCGGCGGCATACTGCATAGCGGGGCACCATGCCGGCCTGCTTGACGGCGGCGGCAGGTTTGACAGCAGCGAGACGTCGGGTACGCTTTGGGGCCGGCTCAATAAAAAAATAAGCAATAGCTACGGGATTTACAAAAAATACATAAGGCTGCAAAAACCGGAACTGCCGCCGCTTACGCCTTTGGGGCACCACGGTTTTACAGTTTCGTTTTTTATACGGATGCTTTTTTCATGCCTTGTAGATGCGGATTTCCTCGACACGGAGAGGTTTATGTCAGGCGGAAAAATTAAGAGGGAGAGCGGCTGCAGCATTGAGGGGCTGCTCAAAAAGCTTGACGGCTTTATAGAACAGAACGGCTGGCTTAATGGCAGGGACGGTGTCAACGGCAAGCGCAGTGAAATTTTAAAAACATGCATTGAAACGGGCAGTAAAATGGAAAAAGGGCTATTCACGCTTACGGTTCCGACAGGCGGCGGAAAGACTGTGTCGTCTATGGCATTCGCGCTGCACCATGCGGCTAAACATGACATGAAGCGGGTGATTTATGTTATACCGTACTGCTCGATAATCGAACAGACCGCCGATATATTCAGCGGCATTTTTGGCAGGGAAAATGTTCTGGCGCATTATTCAGGCGCGAAGCATGACGACAGCAAAAATGAAGAGATGAACCAGAAGCGCCTTGCAGCTGAAAACTGGGATATGCCTGTTGTAGTAACGACGGCTGTGCAGTTTTTCGAGTCACTGTTTTCAAACAGGCCATCTGCATGCCGCAAGCTGCACAGCATAGCAGACAGTGTAGTGATTTTTGATGAGGCCCAGACTCTGCCGCTCCAGTACTTAAAGCCGTGTGTGGATGCCATTGCGGAACTTATCGCAAATTACAGCGCAACATGCGTACTGTGCACGGCGACACAGCCGGCCCTGCAGCCGCTGTTTGATATATATGCGCCAAAGCTCAGGCCGACTGAGATATGCCCGAATACTAAGGAACTTTTTGATGCGTTCCGCCGTGTGCATTATGAACAGCTCGGCAAACTTTCAGATGAAGAATTGGCCAACCGGCTTAACGCATGCGGCCAGGTTTTGTGTATTGTTTCAACAAGAAAGCAGGCCAAAAATGTTTATGGCTTACTCAAGGGCGACGGGTGCTTTCACCTTTCGACACTTATGACTCCGGAGCACAGGCGCGGGGTAATCAAAGAGATACGCGAAAGGCTTAAGAACGGCAAACCATGCCGCACAGTTTCAACAAGCCTTATAGAAGCCGGTGTGGATATTGACTTCCCGACTGTTTACCGCACATATGCAGGGCTTGACAGCGAGATACAGGCCGGCGGCCGCTGCAACCGCGAAGGGAAAAGGCCGGCGGAAGAAAGCACTGTTTACCTTTTTCGGTCCGAAGGCAGGTACAAGCTTCCTGATTCTTTGAAGCGCCCGATGCGGGAGGCGTACGCCGTGACGTACAATAAAAAAGATATAACTGCACCGGAAGAGATTAAGGCTTATTTTGAAAACCTTTACAGGGATACGGGCAGCGAACTTGACAGAAACAACATTGTTGGCTCATTTGAAGACGGAATTAAAAACAATCTAAGCTTCCCGTTTAAAACAAACGCAGAGAGGTTCTGCATAATAGAAAATAATACATGGACAGTGCTGATACCGCGCGATGAGAAGAGCAGCAGAATGGCTTCGCAGCTTGAGCAGCGTGACTTTAAGCCAAACAAGGAGTTTTACCGCAGGATGGGACAGTACTGTGTCAATGTTTATGGAAACCAGTTTAAAGAGCTTTCACCATCTTTGGCGGTAGTTGATGAAAAGCTCGCTGTACTTACTGTGCCTAACCTTTATGACAGCGACACTGGCCTGAGCATTACGAATGACGGCGGATTCGGGCTGTTTGCCTGATAAAGAAAAGTGCCGGAGCGGAGGTATTCCGTTCCGGCTGCTTTTCACATTGTAAATCCCTAAGTTTCAACCCACACTGCCAAAGCAGAGCGATTTTTGCCCGGGCAGTGACTTTTACTAAGTATAATTGAGTGACGTTAAAAAGTAAAGGAACATCTGAACTTAAAAAATATTAATACATTTTAAATACCTAAGAAAAAAATATTGACATTCTCAAAACAATATGCTATCTTTAATAAAGAGAAATTACCGTACGGAAAGGAAGGGGGCATGAAAACTGGGAAACAGTTCAAGTAGAAATTTAAATCTGAAGAAAGGGGTGATTACTTTTGAGTTACGGTCTACAGGTTGAAGTATGGGGCGACTATGCCCTATTCACACGCCCGGAACTTAAATCCGAAAGAATGAGTTATGAGATAATAACTCCGTCTGCCGCACGCGGGCTGATTGAAAGCATTTATTGGCATCCGGGTTTGCGTATCATTATAGACAGAATATACCTGCTTAAAAAATTCGGTGAAGAACAAAATGAAAATGAAGAAGAAAACCCGATAAAGTTCATAAATGTGCGCCGCAATGAAGTAAAAAGCAAGGTGCAGGCGGCAAAAGTGAAAAGCATGATGCTTGGCGGCCCCGCACCCATGATAGTCACATCCGCCGATATTCAGCAGCGCGCCTCAACGCTGCTGTGCGACGTGCACTATGTAATTGAAGCACATTTTGAAATGACGGAGAAAGCCGCCCCGAGCGACAACGAGGGGAAATTTAAAGACATGTTCCGCCGCAGGCTCGAAAGTGGACAGGCTTACTCACAGCCATATTTTGGCTGCCGCGAGTTTCCGGCTCATTTCCGCGCGTGGCGCGGAGGAAGGATACCGGCTGTGCACTACTCTAAAGACTTAGGCATAATGCTTTATGATTTGGATTACAGCGACCCGAAAAACATACAGCCAATGTTTTTCCATGCACAGCTTAAAAATGGAGTAATGCAAGTGTCCGGCGAGGAGGTGCTAAGATGATTTTACAATCGCTTGTGCGCCATTATGACGCGCTGGCCGAAAATGGGCGTGTCTCCCCTCCGGGCTGGAGCATTGCGAAGGTCTCGTTTGCGCTGCAGATTGCTCCCGACGGCGGGCTGATAAATATTATACCACTGAAAGTGCCGTCTAAGAACAAAACGGGCAAAAAAGAAGTGCCGCAGCCCATGCGTGTGCCTGAACAGATTAAAAAGGCTTCAAGCATCGCTGCAAATTTTTTGTGCGACAGCAGCAGTTATATGCTCGGCATTGACGGCAAAGGCAAACCGGAACGCACAAAAAAATGCTTTGAGGCTTCTAAAAAGCTGCACCACGAAATCCTCGGCGGTGTAAACAGCGAGGCGGCAAAATCCGTGCTAAATTTCTTTGATTCATGGCAGCCTTCCGAAGCGGAGAAGAACCCTGTGCTCGCGCCGTTCCTCGATGAGATAAAAGAGGGCGGAAATATTATTTTTAAAACTGAAGACGGTTCAAACGTCCATAACGACAATGACGTAAAAGAAGCCTGGGAAGAGCACTGCAGGAAAAAATCTGAAGACAGCGTCGTTATGCGCTGCCTTGTAACAGGCAGAAAAGCTCCTGTGGCGCGCCTGCATCCGAGCATAAAAGGCATAAAAGGTGCACAGCCCTCGGGCGCCTCGCTTGTTTCGTACAATGCGCAGGCATTTGAATCGTACGGACACGAACAGGCCGACAAAACGGGGCAGGGGCTTAACGCCCCCGTAAGTGAAACAGCGGCATTTAAATACGGTGCGGCGCTTAACTATATGGTGGCTGACCGCGACCATGTGCAGCACATAGCCGATACGACCGTTTTGTATTGGTCGGAGGATGCTGAGCCTGCTTATCAGGACATATTTTCGGCAGACGTTTTTGGCAGCAATGAAAAGATCACACAGGCCGATCTTGACAGCATTATGAAACAGATAGCAGGCGGCGGAAGCACTATTGCATTTAATGAAAAAACACTGAATGCGGAAAACGACTTTTTTGTCCTTGGCCTTGCCCCAAACGCTTCAAGGCTTTCTGTGCGCTTCTTTTTGCAGAGCGAGTTTGGCACAATGCTCAGAAACCTCAATGCGCATAACAGGCGCCTCAAAATTGTGCAGCCAATGGGCGAAAATCATGAGCTCCCGCTGTGGAACCTGCTCAACGAAACGGCGGATCAGAAGTCGAAAGATAAAAAACCGCCGGCGCCAATGGCTGCCTCAACTCTGATGGCTATTTTAAAAGGTACGGATTATCCACAGTCGCTTTTTGAGAGCATTATGCTGCGCATACGCGCAGAGCACGACATCAAATGGAGAAAGGCCGCCATTATCAAAGCCTGTTTTTTGAAAAATAAAGAAGTTACAGTACCGAAGGAGGTATTAAAAGTGGAACTGAATGAGAAGAGCAACTATGTCCCATATGTTTTGGGCAGGCTTTTTGCAACACTTGAAATGGTGCAGAAAACGGCTAACCCGGGCATTAAATCAACAATAAGGAACAAATACTTTACGAGCGCAAGTGCTACGCCTGCGGTGATTTTCCCAATGCTTATAAGCCTTTCACAGCATCATCAGCGTAAACTCTCAGAAGGCTCGAAAGTTTATTACGATAAGATAATATCGGACCTTGAAGGGCGTATACACGAAACTTTACCTGCGCGCCTTTCGCTTCAGGAGCAGGGCGCATTTTATCTTGGCTATTACCATGAAAAGCAGGCGCTTTTTACTTCAGGCAAAAAAGACGATGTTAAAGTTAAGGAGGAGAAATAACTATGAGTGAACCGATTAAAAACCGCTATGAATTCGTGGTTTTCTTTGATGTGGAGAACGGCAACCCGAACGGCGACCCGGACGCGGGCAATATGCCGCGCATAGACCCTGAAACAGGCCTCGGCCTTGTGACGGACGTCTGCCTTAAGCGCAAAATACGCAATTATGTCGAGACGGTAAAAGAAGACGGGTCGGGCTACAGAATTTATATCAAAAAAGATGTGCCGCTTAACCGCAGCGACAATGAAGGTTTTGAGCAGATAGGCATAAAAGATGCAGCCGAAAGCAAGGACTTAAAAAATCAGATTAAAGAAGCCAAAAAGCGCCTCGAAGAAGCCAAGAAGGACGATAGTGTCGACAGGATTATCCGCGACTATATGTGCAGCCAGTTCTATGACATACGCACATTCGGAGCCGTTATGACAACTATGGTGAAGGGGGCGCTCAACTGCGGCCAGGTGCGCGGGCCGGTCCAGCTTAGCTTTGCCCGTTCGGTTGACCCGATAGTTTCTCAGGAGATATCAATTACGCGTGTCGCAATTTCCACTGAGGCAGATGCGGAAAAGAAGAGCAATGAAATGGGCTCGAAATATATTGTGCCGTATGGGCTTTACCGCTGTGAAGGATATGTTTCCGCGAACCTTGCGCGCAAGTCGACAGGATTTTCGGAAGATGACCTCAAACTTTTGTGGGACGCAATAATAAATATGTTTGAGTATGACCGCTCTGCTGCCCGCGGCCAGATGGCTGTGCGCAGGCTGATAATTTTCCGCCATGATTCAGAGCTTGGCAATGCGCCTGCGCATAAGCTGTTTGACCTTGTAAAGGCGCATAAAAAAGACGGAGTAACTGCCCCGCGCAGCTTCGACGACTATGAAATCACAGTTGACGAAACCGACCTGCCTTCGGGTGTGGCCTGCGAACAGAGAGACTGATATGGCAGGCGCGATTCCGGAAGATGACTACCGCCAGCTTTCAGAGCTGCAGCATTTTACCTTTTGCCGCAGGCAGTGGGCACTTATACATATTGAGCAGCAGTGGGAAGACAACCTGCTAACTGTAGAGGGCAGCCTTATGCATGGGCGTGTGCATGACAGTGCAAAGACTGAACTTCGCGGCGATACACTTATAGTCCGCGGCTTAAGGGTAAAGTCAGACAGGCTGTGCGCAGTCGGAGTCTGTGATGCGGTTGAATTTAAACGTGACGGTTCAGGTGTGACACTGTGCGGAAGAAAGGGCAAATGGATACCGTACCCTGTTGAATACAAGCACGGCAGGCCGAAGGAAAACTGCGCCGATGAGCTTCAGCTCTGCGGCCAGGCAATGTGCCTTGAAGAAATGCTGTGCTGCAGCATAAAATCGGGTGCTTTGTTTTATGGTGAAACGCACCGCAGGACGGAAGTGATTTTTACAGACGGGCTGCGTAAAAAAGTTGTATCTTCACTTAAAGAAATGAATGAGCTTTACCAAAGAGGCTATACGCCCCGCGTAAAGCGAACAAAATCATGCAATGCCTGTTCTCTTAAAGACATATGTCTTCCGGAACTTGACAGAGCGGGCTCTGCCCGTGCTTACCTGAAAGCGCATACTCAGGAGGGCACATGAAACGCCTGCTGAACACGCTTTTTATCCTTAGCGAAGGCACATACCTTTCTTTGCAGGACGAGAATGTTGTGATAAACTCTGAAGATGGGAGTAGGAGGCAGCTGCCGCTCCTTGGCATTGAGAATATTTTTTGCTTTTCTTATAAAGGAGCAAGCCCGGCGCTTGTGGGCGAATGTGCTAAAAGGGGCATAGGGCTGACGTTCCTGACGCCGAATGGCAGATTTTTGGCAAGGGTAAGCGGAAGGTCACATGGGAATGTCCTTTTGCGCAAAGTGCAGTACAAGGTTTCTGACAGCCCGGAAAAGAGCTGCCTTGTAGCAGGATGCTTCATTTTTGGCAAGATTTACAATAGCCGCTGGTGCCTTGAGCGGACGGTTAGGGATCACGCAATGCGTGTCGATGTGGAAGCACTGAAAAATGCTTCGCAGTTCCTCGCGTCCACTTCAAAGAAGGTGCTTGATACAACGAGCCTTGATACTCTTCGCGGGCTGGAAGGCGAGGCGGCGACATCATACTTTAAAGTGTTTGACGAAATGATTATCAATCAGAAAGACGCATTTAAGTTTACTGTACGCTCCAGAAGGCCGCCGCTTGACCGTGTGAATGCCATGCTTTCGTTTGGCTACAGCATACTTGCGAGTGATTGTGCTGGGGCACTTGAAAGTGCAGGGCTGGATTCCTATGTTGGATTCATGCACCGCGACCGCCCCGGCAGGGAATCGCTTGCGCTTGACCTGATGGAAGAGCTGAGAAGCGTTTTTGTTGACAGGCTTGTTGTAAGCATGATAAATACACGCGCAATAACGGAAAAACAGTTTGACAAGTTTGAAAACGGTGCTGTCATGCTTAATGATGCAGGGCGAAAAGTCTTTCTCAGTGCATGGCAGGGA
The DNA here is from genome assembly GCA_002411365.1 of Ruminococcaceae bacterium UBA5295. GTDB lineage: Bacteria > Bacillota > Clostridia > Oscillospirales > Acutalibacteraceae > Thermocaproicibacter. Next base: position 715 of record DHSD01000007.1, on the reverse strand, counting down.
AAAAAGCGTGAAGAAATAAAACACCCATATCTGAAGGAAAAGATTCAGTGGGGCCTTGTGCCGTACGTGCAGTCTTTGCTGCTTGCAAGATATTTGCGCGGGGATCTTGATGCCTATCCGCCATTTTTATGGAAATGAGGCTGCTAATTGCTTGTACTTGTTACTTATGATGTAAACACAGAGGATGCGGCAGGGAAAAGGCGTCTGCGCCGTGTAGCTAAAGAATGTGTCAAGCATGGCCAGAGAGTGCAGTGCTCAGTTTTCGAATGTCTGATTGATGCGGCGCAGTGTAAAGTTTTGCAGGCATCACTGTGTAAAATTATCGACATGAAAAAGGACAGCCTGCGGTTCTATTACCTCGGAAATAACTACAAAACAAAAATTGAACATTTTGGTGCAAAAGGGGGTTACGATCCTGAAGGGACGCTGATTTTCTAATGCGAAAGCCTATCAGTCATAATTACTCACGGACTTTCGCACCCGAATAGAATGATTTATTTTGCAAAAGCAGATAAATTAGAATATAATTAATAGCGTAAAACAAAAATATTTAATGATATTATACTACTATTTGGAACTTAAACCTTTAAATTATATGCAATTTTGCTGTCACTCCCCATGCGGGGAGTGTGGATTGAAATTTGTCAGCAGTAACATCAGATTCAAGCTGTGTAGTCACTCCCCATGCGGGGAGTGTGGATTGAAATGTTTCCCC
>DHSD01000022.1:63961-106303 GCA_002411365.1 Ruminococcaceae bacterium UBA5295 | reverse complement strand
TCAAGGAAACATTTATTTTTGTGGGAAGGTATGGTAAATATTTTTTTAGGGGATATAATAAAAGTAAATAAACTTTCCTTTAAAGGCAGGGAAAAATTAGAAAGGAAGTAGGGCCATGGCTGTCATTACTCTTACGAAAGATAATTTCGATTCGGATGTCATTAAATCAGATATGCCCGTGCTTGTGGATTTCTGGGCTTCATGGTGCGCCCCGTGCAGTATGGTTTCACCAATCGTGGATGAGATCGGCAATGAAAGCGACAGCCGGTACAGGGTCGGAAAAGTAAACGTAGATGAGCAGCCGGAGCTTGCTGGGCGCTACAATGTAACAAACATACCGACGCTTATAGTTTTTAAGAACGGCAAGCCGGCTAAGACTGCGGTGGGTGCGCAAAGTAAGCAGGAAATTCTTGAGATGCTCGACAGTTAAGGAAAATATGCTGCGCTTTTTAATCTGCCCCGTCTGCATTTATGCAGGCGGGGATTCTTTTGCGCTGCCGGATCTTTTTTCGGGAATGCGTTTGCTTTTTGCGCACGTTATGGTAAGATTGAGAGCGGCAAACCTGAAAAGGGGCTGATAAGATGAAAGTGCTTGTCGATGCCGATGCCTGCCCTGTAAAGAAAATAATTGTGGAAGAAGCAAGGCGGCGCGGGATTCCCGTTACAATGCTGCTTGACACAAGCCATGAGTTGGACGACGGCTACAGCACGGTGATAACAGTCGACAAGGGGCGCGACAGCGCCGATATCCGCCTTGTTAACCTGATTGAGCCTGGAGACGTAGTAGTTACGCAGGATTACGGTGTTGCGGCCATGTCGCTCGGCCGCGGTGCAAAAACGCTAAATCAGAACGGCCTTATCTACAGTGATAAAAATATGGACCGCCTGCTTTTTGAGCGTGCCATCGGTCAGAAGATACGCCGTTCGGGAGGAAAATTCGGAAAAAACCGCAGGAGAGAAAGAGCTGATGATGAAGCTTTTATAAAGGCTTTCAGGATGCTTCTTGATGGCGGCCAAGGGAAATAAAGAGATCTTAGGAGGAAAAAGTATAAACCTTATGAAAAGTTATGATGTGGTAGTTGTCGGCGCCGGCCCTGCCGGAATTTTTACGGCGCTGGAGCTTGACCGGCTTGCGCCGGACAAAAAAATTCTTATTGTGGATTCGGGCAGCGACATAGAGCACCGCTCATGCCCTGCACGCACAACGGGGACTTGTTCGCATTGCGCCACGTGCAGCATTATGAACGGGTGGGCAGGCGCCGGCGCATTTTCCGACGGGAAGCTTTCCCTTTCGGAGCAGGTCGGCGGTAATATAACGGACTATATGTCAACGGAAAAAGCACAGGAACTTATCCGCTATGTGGACAGCATTTACCTGCACTATGGAGCGCCTGACAAAGTCTATGGCAAAGATGACAAATTTGCCGAAAAAGTGGCTTATAAGGCGCGCCGTGAGAATATCCAGCTCATACCGTGCCCTGTGCGCCACATGGGGACGGAATATTCATATCAGGTGCTGAAGGCGATGTACCATTATCTGAGCTCGCGCCCGAACTTTGAGTTCAGGGAACATACGACGGCTGAGTCGATACTGACGGAAAACGGCGTGGCCTGCGGGGTGAAGATGAAAAACCCGATAGGGAAAGAAGAAAGCATTCCGGCACAGTATGTTGTGCTCGCACCAGGGCGCGGCGGTGCCGAATGGCTGAGCCGCGCGGCGGAAGAACTTGGCCTGCCCGTCGCAAATAATGAGGTGGATATCGGCGTGCGCGTGGAGGTGCCGAATGCGGTGATGGATCCGTTGACAAAGCACCTTTATGAAGCAAAGCTTATTTATTACTCGGATACTTTCGAAAATAAAGTGCGCACTTTCTGCATGAACCCGGGCGGCATAGTGAGCGAGGAGCATTACGACACGCCAAGCGGCGGCATCGCCGTAGTAAACGGCCACTCCTATGCGGAAGAAGAGCGCCGCACCGAAAATACAAATTTTGCGCTGCTTGTTTCAACAAAGTTCACGGAGCCATTCAACCAGCCTATAGAGTATGGGCGGTATATTGCACAGCTTAGCAATATGCTTACGGGTGGCGGCATTATGGTGCAGCGCCTCGGCGACCTCCTGCTCGGCCGGCGCACTGACGCGACGCGCCTTAAAAAATCTACGACTGTGCCGACGCTTAAAACAGCGGTGCCCGGTGACCTTTCGTTTGTGCTGCCGCACCGCCACCTGACGAGCATTGTGGAGTCGCTGCGCGCGTTTGACAAACTTGCCCCCGGTCTGTACTCGAAAAATACGCTTCTTTACGGTGTCGAAGTCAAATTCTATTCTTCAAAAATAGGCGTTAAAAATAACTTCGAAACAGATGTTAAGAACCTTTATGCCATAGGCGACGGCGCAGGGATAACCCGCGGCCTTATGCAGGCTTCCACCACAGGGGTTGTTGTGGCGCGCGATATTGCAGCAAGGTAAAGCTGAAAACAACAAAAGCGCTGCCCCAGTTTTAGCAGTGGGGCAGCGCTTTTGTGCATTTTATTGCGCATTCATGAAGCATACGCTTTACGGTAATGGCTGATGGCGCTGTCAAGCGCTTCGGCTATAAGCTTATGGCCGGCTTCGCTTGGGTGGATGCCATCCATACATATAAGTTTTTCGTAGTGCCGCATTTCAAGGAAAGGAGTGGTTATGTCCACAAACGGTGTATGTGTATCGTTTGCAAGTCGGCAGACAGCAAAATTGTACATTTCGTGCCAGCGGTAGATGTGGCCGGTGTCACCGAGCCATTTAAGGATATTGTCTGCGTTAAGCCCGCGGGAAATCCATGAAAAATACCTGTTCGGCTCAATGGGCGGCAGCGACAATATGACAGGGCAGCTGCCGGCCGCTCTGATTTCCTGAACCATCTGTGTGTACTTCTGCACAAAGATGCCCATAGGTGTCTTCGCCTGGAAGTCACTTTCCGGGTTGGCAGCCACCTGCGGCCAGTTTAAGTCGCAGTCATTCCCGCCGAACTCAAGAAGGACATGGTCGTACTGGCTGAGCTCGCAGCGGTGCTTCAGGAGTTCTTTCATACCCCTTGTGACAGTAGAGCCGAAGCGGCTGTAATTCTTCACGGTTATGCCGGAGCTTTCCTGTATACGGTTTACAAAACTGTCTTTTAGCAGAACATATTTTTCCTCAGTGCTTTTGAGCACAACGCCTTTTGCGACGGAATCGCCAAAAATACAGACGGAATCTATCATTTTGGAATACCTCCATAAGCTGCCTACAATCCGTAATACTTTGTTATCTAATATTAAAAACTATATAGTATAATAAACGATATGTCAATGCCGTGCGGTCGTTTTATGCGGACTTTATGTTCCGGCAGGGCCATGCGTGCGGCTATTGCCTTTTTTAAAAAAATGCGTATAATTGTAAACAGTAATAATTACAATTACTGTTATCCCCAATTCGGAGGAATAATATGTCCGAATGCTTCAATTATACCAGCTATTCATCTTTTATGGAATATCTGTGTTTATTCCGCGAAGAAAAATACGCGGAATTCCAGCGGCGCATTATCCCGGGTGAAAAGATAATCGGCGTGCGTATGCAGCGCCTGCGACAGACTGCAAAGCAGATTGCGAAAGGCGACTGGAGGCGCTTCCTTGATGAAGCGCGTGAAGATACAATGGAAGAGGCGATGGTTGAGGGCCTTGTAACAGGCTATGCGGAGATGCCATATGAAGAGAGCCTCCGGCGCACAGCGGCTTTTGTGCCTAAAATCAGGAGCTGGGCCGTATGCGACAGCTGCACTTCGACATTAACCTTCCTTAAAAAAAATAAGGAGCGGTCTTTCAGGTTTATAGAACGGTATTTCTCGGCGGAGGGTGAATTTGCAGTAAGGTTTGCCGTTACCGCCTCGATGGACTTTTTTATTTCTGAAGGATATCTCGGCAGGCTGTTCAGCAACTATGATGGGATAAAGCATGACGGGTATTATGCTAAAATGGCAGTTGCGTGGGCCGTTTCCATGTGCTTTTTAAAGTTCCCGAAGCGCACGGTGGAATATCTGTACAGCAGTAGGCTCGATGATTGGACGTATAATAAGGCACTCCAGAAAATAATTGAGTCAAGATGCGTAAGCGATGAAACAAAGCAGTCGATACGCCTGATGAAGAGAAAGGTAAAAAGGTGATTGATTTATGGTAGACAACAGGAAATGCGCAATCATAGGATGTGGTTTTGTTGGCTCAAGCTCGGCGTTCAGCCTCATGCAGAGCGGCCTTTTTTCCGAAATCGTGCTGATAGATACAAACACGGCGCGTGCGGAAGGCGAGGCAATGGACTTAAGCCATGGCATACCATTCTCAAACCCGATGGAGATACACGCGGGCAGCTATGAAGATATTTCCGACTGCGGCATAGTGATAATCACAGCGGGCGCAAGCCAGAAACCGGGTGAAACAAGACTCGACCTCGCGGGCAAAAATATCGGCATTTTCCGCCAGATAATACCGGAAATCGTTAAGCACAACAGCGAATGCACACTCATGATAGTTGCAAATCCGGTGGATATCCTCACATATGCGGCGCTTAAGATTTCGGGGTTTCCGGCTAACCGTGTAATTGGCACAGGGACGGTGCTTGACACCGCCCGCCTGCGCTACCTGCTTAGCTGCCACCTGAAAGTGGACAGCCACAGCATCCATGCTTTCATTATCGGCGAGCACGGCGACAGCGAGCTTATAGTAGGGAGCAGCGCAAACATTTCCGGCGTTGGAATTTACGATTTCTGCCACCAGTGCGACTGCCACAAATGCCATGACTTTATGAAAAAACTTGGCGACGATGTGCGCAACAGCGCGTATGAGATTATTAAGAAAAAGGGTTCTACCTATTACGGCATTGCCATGTCGGTTCGCCGCATTGCGGAATGTATACTGCGCGATGAGCACTCTATAATCCCTGTTTCGAGCCTTATCGAGGGCCATTATGGCCTCCACAACATCTGCATAAGCGTGCCGACGGTAGTCGGAAGCGGTGGTGCAGAAAAAGTTGTGGATATTCAGTTGAACAGCGACGAGCAGCACAAACTTGAGTCTTCGGCGCAGTCACTGCGCAAAGTGCTCGACAATTTTCACATTTAATAAAAAATCTCATCACATATTTTGCCATGCCACGCTCTGGCATGGCATTTTTATGTATATGTAAAGGTAAAATCCGGACTTCTGAAGAAATGCAAAATATGTGGTTGACAAACTGGCTTATGCGGGAATATAATATACGTGTTAGTTAAGGCTAACTCATTAAATACGGCCGGGAGCCGAGAAGAAAAGAGGGGACGATATGGCAGAAAAAACGCTCGACACATTGCCAATCGGGGAAAAAGCAAAAATCACTCAGGTAAAGGGGGAGGGTGCGCTGAGACGCCATCTGCTTGACATGGGCCTTACTCCGCATATAGAAGTCATGGTGCGCAAAGTTGCGCCAATGGGCGACCCAATCGAGATTCAGCTGCGCGGCTATGAACTTACGCTGCGGCTTGATGATGCCAAAAATATAATAGTTGAGGGGTGACAGCAGATGATTTTTGCCTTAGCGGGGAACCAGAACTGCGGCAAGACAACTTTGTTTAACCAGATTACAGGTTCAAACCAGCATGTTGGCAATTTTCCCGGCGTCACCGTAGAGCGCAAAGACGGCGTTATACGGGGCCATAATTCCGCAACGGTAGTTGACCTGCCGGGGATTTACTCACTTTCGCCATACACAAGCGAAGAAATTGTCACCCGCGATTTTCTGCTAAAAGAGCATCCTGATGGGATAATAGACATTGTGGATGCCACAAATATTGAACGGAATCTCTATTTGAGTATGCAGCTTATCGAACTGGACATTCCAATGGTGATTGCGCTTAATATGATGGATGAAGTAAAGGCAAACGGCGGGACTGTGAAGGTAAAAGAACTTCAGGAGCAGCTCGGTGTGCCGGTTATCCCTATAAGCGCCAGCAAAAACGAAGGAATCGAGGATCTGATAGACGCCGCTATTGACACGGCGCGAAACCGGCGCCTGCCAAAAAGGCAGGATTTCTGCAGCGGTGCCGTACACAGGACGATTCACTCGATAGCGCATATGATTGAGGATCACGCCCAGCGGATACATGTGCCGCCGCGCTTTGTTGCAACAAAGCTTGTTGAAGGCGACAAACCCATGGAAAAGGCTTTGGCGCTTTCACAGAATGAGATTGAAATGATAGGGCACGATATCACGGAGATGGAGAATGAGCTCGGTACCGACCGTGAGGCAGCCCTTGCAGACATGCGCTACTCGTTCATTGAGAAGCTCTGTGCGGCAACGGTAGTGCGGATGGGTGAGTCTAAGGAGCATAAGCGCAGCGTGCGCATTGACAGGATACTTACGGGGAAATTCACCGCCATTCCGATTTTCATCGCCATTATGGTACTTATCTTCTGGCTGACTTTCGGCGTGATAGGCAAATTCCTGTGCAACCTTCTCTCAGATGGAATCGATGCACTTACGGCGGCTGTTGCCAGTGCCCTCACAGCTTACGGGATAAACCCCGTAGTAAAATCGCTCATAATCAACGGCGTTTTCATGGGGATAGGGAGTGTGCTCCAGTTCCTGCCGATTATTGTGGTGCTTTTTATTTTTCTGTCAATTCTGGAAGACAGCGGTTATATGGCGCGCATTGCGTTTGTGATGGATAAGCCCTTGCGGAAGATAGGGCTTTCGGGCAGAAGCTTTGTACCGATGCTTATCGGGTTCGGCTGTTCGGTGCCGGCGATTATGTCGTCGCGTACATTGTCAAGCGAGCGCGACCACAAGATGACTGTATTTTTGACACCGTTTATGAGCTGCAGCGCAAAGCTGCCGATTTATGCCGTATTTGCGGCGGCATTTTTTCCGCGCAATGCCCCGCTTGTAATGATTATTATTTACCTTTTCGGCATAATGATAGGCATTATAAGCGCATTGCTCATGAAGTCGACTATATTTTACGGCAATCCGGTTCCGTTTGTAATGGAGCTTCCGAATTACCGCATGCCGAGCGTGAAAACAGTGCTGCGCCTTGCATGGGACAAGGCAAAAGATTTTCTCGTGCGCGCATTTACAGTCATTTTTACGGCAACAATTATAATATGGTTCCTCCAGACGTTCGATGCGCGTTTCAATGTAGTTACATCAAGCCAGGACAGTATGCTTGCCGCGATAGGAACCTTCATAGCGCCGATTTTCGCCCCGCTTGGATTTGGAGACTGGCGTGCTTCTACAGCGCTGATAGCCGGCTTTACTGCAAAGGAAGCTGTCATAAGCACGTTGGCAGTGCTGACAGGCACAAATACGGGGGCACTTGGCAGCGCCCTCGCAAAAATCTTCTCACCGCTCACGGCTTTTTCATTCCTTATATTTACATTGCTTTATACGCCGTGTGTTGCAGCAATCAATGCCGTGCGCAGCGAGCTTAACAGTGTGAAAAGCGCCGTTGGTGTTGTCCTTTACCAATGCGGCGTGGCGTGGATAGCAGCGTTTATTGTCTACCACATCGGTCTGCTTTTCGTTTGACTGGATTAAGAAATGATATAAAATAATGGGCTGCAGAGTGCGGCAGAACAGGAAGTACGGTTTGAAGTCTCTGGATTATATCATAATTGCTGTTGTAGCGGTTTTGCTGTTTTTCGCCATACGGCATTCAGTGAAGCACCGCAATGAAAACTGCAACGGTGAATGTTCATCGTGCCCGTACAGCAACGCGTGCAAACGCAGAAAAAATAACGGCGGCCAATAAAAAACCATTTTCCGTGCACGGAACTCTTAAAGTGCCGTGCACGGCACTTTTTTTTGCCCGCTTGTATGCCTAAAATTATTGCATAATAATTTGTGAAATATTCATAATAATAAAGCACATTATCCCAAAGATTTATTGCTATAATCGAAAAGCGGTAAATGTGGCGGTTTGGAGAGACATAAAAGAGGCTGCCGCATATAATGAAATCATACCACCACGTGGAGAATACCGCTTCAGGCCTGGAATATCAGCTGACTTGGATTGCCACGGGAGGGGAAAGGCTGAAAAAAAGCAGGGATTTAAAATGCTGTACCGATTGGCTGGCAGGATGGCAAAAATTTGTAAATTAAAATTTTTTGAAGTTTTATGTATCAGCTATTGCATTTTTGCAAGAAATGTGTATACTTAAAGCTAAGAACAAAGGTGTTCAGGGTTGCTTGGCAGCCGTGAACACCTTTGTTATTTTTATGCATCAGCGCTGATAGAAAATCACGGAAGGAAGGTCTGCTCTTATGAATGCTGCAGAAAACAAACGCGGCAGGAAATGCGGAAAAGAAAAATTGATTTCCATTTCCGCACTTTATGTGCTTTCGGTTCTCATTGCGCTTGCGGGGGCTGCGTTCAGTATTGCAAGCTTTACAGAAGGAATTTATTTTCCAGTTTTGTCATGCCAGGTGCCGGGAGCAGTATTTGGTGTGGTGATACTTTATCTCGGCATAAGGTATTTTTTTTCTGTCCGGAAACTGAAGGCTGAGGTCTACAGGCCGGATTCGACCTTTTCCTGGGACAATTTCAGGAAAAACCATAAACATAAAGTCTGAACAGTGGAGGGATAGGAACTCATGAAAAAACATAAAAAGGGCCTTGCCGTCGTTGGAATCCTGCTTGTGCTGGCCGTGATGGCCGTAATTGTTTTCAATGATGTGCACACCCATAATGCTGCAGACCCGACGGGCGCGACATATGCAGCCGTAAAAGGCAGCGAAACGCTGAAAGGCGTGGCCTCGACGGCCAACAAAGCGTATTTAGGCGCAAATTATATATGGATTATGATTTGCGCCTTCCTGGTATTCTTTTTCCAGTGCGGTTTTGCCATGGTTGAAACGGGGTTCTGCAGGGCGAAGAACGCGGCTCACACCATGACGATGAACTTCATGGTCTTTCTTGTTGGTGCTGTCGGCTATTTCCTTGTGGGCTTTGCACTGCAGATGGGCGGCTCAGGCGGTGCCGCGGGCCTTGGGTCTGGTGGCGCGGCGCTGAACGGCATGCTGAGCATACCCGGTTTCGGTGGTATACTCGGGTATAAGGGCTTCTGCCTTAACGGCACATATGATGCAGGTATTTATGCCCTTTTCTTCTTCCAGATGGTGTTCATGGATACGACCGTCACGATACCTACGGGCGCAATGGCAGAGCGCGTGAAATACTCAGCCGTCGTAATAACTTCTTTCTTTATTTCAATGTTCCTGTACCCGCTTTTTGCCAACTGGGTATGGGGCGGCGGCTGGCTCTCGACTCTTGGCAAGAACTTTGGCCTTGGCCATGGCGTCGTTGACTTTGCGGGCTCTGCTGTTGTGCATTCTATGGGCGGCATGCTGGCGCTTGCCGGTGCGCTCGTCATAGGGCCGAGAATCGGGAAGTTCAAAAAGGACGGGACGTCACGGGCGTTCCCCGGCCACGATATCCCAATGGCAATTATCGGGACCATAGTGCTGTTTTTCTGCTGGTTCGCATTCAATGCGGGCTCGACACTGAATGCTTCAGATTTCAGGCTCTCCGTTGTTGCGACGAACACCATGATTTCCGGGGCGATTGCGGGCCTTGTTGCCATGTTTTACATGTGGGGCAAGTATGGCAAGCCGGACCCTTCGATGACGGCGAACGGCTGCCTTGCGGGCCTTGTTGCCATTACCGCACCGTGCGCCTTCGTTGATGGGGCTTCGGCATTCATCATTGGTTTTGTCGCAGGGCTGCTTGTATGCGCTGCCGTTCCTTTTGTGGAAAACAAGTTGAAAATTGATGACCCGGTTGGGGCAATATCGGTGCACTGCGTGAACGGACTTTGGGGAGTTATTTCAGTCGGGTTGTTTGCAGACGGAAAATACGGCGACGGCCTTAACGGTGTGCCGGGAGGAGTTAGGGGCCTTTTCTACGGCGATGCCTCTCAGCTTGTGGCGCAGCTTATAGCTGTGGCAATGCTGTTCGTTTGGGGTTTCGGTGTATCTTACCTGTTTTTCCGCATACTCGACAAAACGTGGGGATTGCGTGTAGACCCGGAAGTTGAGCTTGAAGGCCTTGACATACCTGAAATGGGCGTTCTTGCCTATCCTGACACACAGCTGATACGCTGCGAGCTTGACGAAGTTTCAAGTGATGACGCTGATATTAAGCAGCTTGAAAGATTCAAGAATTTTAAAATGCACCCTGATGCCGAAAAAGCAGAGAAGCCGGTGAGCGCCGAGAAAGCTGTGCCGGTAGTTGTGGATGAATCCGCAAAATCAGCTCCTGCTGTGCGCAATGCTGTTAAGCTTACGAAAGTTACTGTGCTGATGAAAGAAGGCAGGTTTGAGAAATTCAAGTCGGCGATGAATAATATTGGCATTACAGGAATGACTGTAACGCATGTGCTGGGCTTCGGGGCTCAGAAGGGCCGGCCTGAATTCTACCGCGGAGTTTCTACGGAAGTCAACCTGCTGCCGAAGGTGCAGGTCGATATGGTGATTGCAAAAGTGCCCGTGCGGGATGTTGTTGAGACAGCGAAAAAAGTCCTTTACACCGGCCATATCGGCGACGGCAAAATATTTGTGTATGATGTGGAGAATGCCGTTAAGATACGCACGGGCGAAGAAGGCTATGAAGCGCTGCAGGGCGACTGACATACTGCAATAAAATTTATTCATTTCTACACAGGCAGCCAGAAAGTTATTTTTGATGGGTCTGCCGGGCTAAAAAAAGTGCGCCTTGATTTTGGCTTTACGGGCCATCTCAAGGTGCACTTTTTATAAATTGAGGGCTTTAAATGCCAAATGTCATATAATAGCGAGGACTACGAAATTAAGAACAAACAGAAGGGTTATGACAAGAAGCATTGGATGTATTTCCTTGAACTTGCCCTTTACGGCTTTGATAATGCAGTAGAAGATAAATCCGGCGGCTATGCCGTATGAAATGCTGTAGCAAAGGGCCATGAAAATACCTGCGCCGAATGCCGGAATCGCTTCTTCAAGGTCAGTCCAGTTTACTTCCTTAAAGGAGCTTAGCATCATTATGCCTACGGCGATAAGTGCCGGAGCCGTTGCACAACTCGGAACTGCGCTCACGAGCGGAGCGGCAAAAGCGCTTAGCAGAAAGAGGATGGATGTAAACACGCTGGTGAGGCCTGTGCGGCCGCCTGCCGCAATGCCTGCGCTTGATTCGACGAAAGTCGTGACGTTTGATGTGCCTATAACGGAACCGATAGATGTTGCGCATGCGTCTGCAAACAGCGCACGGTCCATTTTAGTTGAGAAGCCTTTGCCTTTTGAAAGCGCATTTTCATCAGAAATATCAAAGATGCCGCTTTTGGAGCCTGTGCCGATAAGAGTGCCGACTGTGTCAAACATATCTGTCATGCTGAAAGCGAAGATAGTCATGAGCACTACAGGCAGTTTGTCTGCACTTGAAAAAAGGCGCGGCATGCCCTGAGGGCCGAAAGCTGCGCAGAAAGTCATAGGGAGCTGCTGCACAGCCTGCGAAAGGCTGATGCTGGTTGCGCTGTTTATCTTCGTGACACCACACGGTATGCCGAGGGCCGTAATGGCGGCTATGCTGATAAGGATAGCGCCAGGGACGTTTTTAACGAGAAGTACCAGTGTGAGTATGATGCCTGCAATGGCAAGCAGAACGCCTGGCGTGTTGAGCTTTACAATTTCAGGGACAGCGGCGGAGCTTACGGTGATTGCCATTTTGCTGACGTTGGCTATTTTATTTGTGCCGTTTGCCGGTATGTACTTTCCTCCGTCAACTGCAAATTGGAGCAGGCCGGCGTTTTTGATGCCGATATATGCGATAAAAATACCAATGCCGCCGCCGATTGCGTACCGCAGACTCTGCGGAATAGAGATGATGATAAGGCGGCGGAGCTTAGTGACTGTGATGATGATATTGAAAACGCCGCAGACGAAAACCATTGCAAGTGTTTCCTGCCATGTAAACTTAAGTGCCATGCAAACGGTGTAGGTGAAAAATGCGTCCATGCCTAAACCAGGCGCCTGTGCGTAAGGGACGTTTGCAAACAGCCCCATGATGAGTGTGCCGGCGATAGCCGACAGGATCGTTGCAAGGAACACAGCGCCCCACGGCATGCCAGCTTGGGAAAGAACGGACGGATTGACCATGATGATGTACGCCATTGCGAAGAATGTCGTTGCACCGGCAACTGCCTCACGGCCAACAGTCGTGTTGTTGCCTTTCAGGTCAAAAAAATCACCCTTGGGATGAATGGGATGCATAGGTTTAATGTCTTCCATGAAATTCTGTCCTCCATTTCACTGATAAAAAAATTACCCCGCAATTCTGATGTAGGGCTTTTGGTTGACAATATTAGTCTACATTTTTACAGTATAATGCACAATATCTTATTTACACAAATTTCAGGTTTTTGAAACAAATTATTCATACTTTTCGGCAGGAAACTTATATTTAATACATGATGTCAAAAAAATATGTCAAAATATAAAAAATGGCCGGCTTCCATTTTAAAAATGAAAACCGGCCATTTTAAATTATGCAGATATTATTTCAGGCGCTCTTCGAGGCCGTTAAGCTCGTCGCTAAGTTCCTGCGGCAGTCTGTCGCCAAACTTCTTGAAGAGTTCTTTGATTTCGCCAGCCTCTTTCATCCAGTCGTTTTTGTCGACTTTGAGGATGCCCTTCAGGGTATCTTCGCTCATGTCGAGGCCGTCAAGGTTTATATCCTCTGGTTTTGGCAGATAGCCTATAGGTGTTTCAACAGCGTCTACGGTGTTGTCGCAGCGCTTAAGCATCCATTCGAGCACGCGGAGGTTGTCACCGAATCCAGGCCAGATAAAGTTGCCGTTTTCATCGACACGGAACCAGTTGACGTTGAATATCTTCGGGGCCTTGCTGCCGAGCTTTTTGCCCATTTCAATCCAGTGTGCAAAGTAGTCGCCCATGTTGTAGCCGCAGAACGGGCGCATTGCCATTGGGTCGCGGCGGACAACACCTACGGCGCCGGTGGCTGCTGCCGTTGTTTCGGAAGCCATGGTGGAGCCTACGAAAACACCGTTGTTCCAGCTGCGTGACTGGTAAACGAGAGGTGTGAGGCGGGCGCGGCGGCCGCCGAAGATGATGGCGGAAATCGGCACGCCATTGTCTGAATTGAATTCAGGGCTCAGGCACGGGCAGTTCTTTGAAGGTGCTGTAAAGCGGCTGTTCGGGTGAGCGCCTTTTTCTTTTGACGTTGTGCCGTCCCACGGTTTGCCTGTCCAGTCCACGCCATTTTTCGGCGGGTTGTGGTCAAGGCCTTCCCACCACACTGTCATATTGTCTTTGTTAAGTGCAACGTTTGTGAAGACTGTGCCGGACTTTGTGGTTGCGAGGGCGTTCGGGTTAGATTTTTTGTTTGTGCCTGGAGCTATGCCGAAGAAGCCGTTTTCAGGGTTGATGGCCCAAAGCCTGCCGTCAGGGCCGATGTGCATCCATGCTATGTCGTCGCCGACAGTCCATGTCTTGTAGCCCTTATTGCGGTAAACTTCCGGAGGAATAAGCATTGCAAGGTTTGTCTTGCCGCAGCCTGACGGGAACGCAGCCGCAACATATTTGATTTCGCCCTTTGGGTTCTGGATGCCGAGGATAAGCATATGCTCAGCCATCCAGCCTTCGTTTTTGCCGAGGTAGGAAGCAATGCGCAGCGCAAAGCACTTTTTGCCGAGGATAACATTTCCGCCGTAAGCCGAGTTGACGGAAATTATTGTGTTATCTTCAGGGAACTGGCAGATGTAGCGCTTTTCAGGGTCAACGTTGCACTTGCAGTGCAGGCCGCGAACCCAGTCATTGCTGTTGCCAAGTGTATCCCATACGTTTTGGCCAACACGTGTCATAATGCACATGTTGAGCACGACATAGATAGAGTCGGTGATTTCCACACCAATTTTTGCGAACGGTGAGCCTACAGGACCCATCGAATACGGAATTATATACATTGTGCGGCCCTGGTAACTGCCGCGGGCAATGTCGTACAGCATTTTGTATGTTTTCTGGGGATCCATCCAATGGTTGCTGGGGCCTGCGTCCTCTTCTTTGCGTGTGCAGATGAATGTGCGGCCTTCTACACGGGCAACGTCGTTAACTGCTGTGCGGTGCAGGTAGCAGCCCGGCATTTTCTCCTGATTTAATTTAACGAGTTCACCGCTTTTGCAAGCTTCGGCACGCAGTGTTTCAAGCTGCTGCTCAGAACCGTCAATCCAGAGCACCTTGTCCGGACGAACGAGTTCTTTCATTTTCCCTACCCATTCAAGAACTGATTTGTTCTGTGTCATAATTTCTCCTTTCGGTCCAAGACCAGTTGAAATTTGAATTTATATTGTTGAGTATCCTGATACACTAACAAATATACATCATTCGTTTACTGAATTCAATGATAAAAGCATGAAATTGTTAAACTTTTAGCAAATTTTTATACCGGCCTGAAAACCAATTTTTTTCCAGCGGCTAAAAAACTTCCATTATCCATATTATGAATATAATAGAAAGCAGTTATGCAAAAAAACGTAAAATGTATTGACTTTTCATATTGCCGGTACTCAGCCTGCATCTACCGGCATTTCAGCGCAGGCGTTGAGGTCAGGCCCTGCTGTGTGGCCTGCAAGAAATTCATAGTACCCTTGTGCGCCCACCATGGCCCCGTTGTCGCCACAGTAGCAGAGCTGCGGGCGGTAGAATTTCAGGCGGCGCCTGCGGCATTCGCTTTCCATTGTTCGGCGCAGCAGGGCGTTGGCCGAAACGCCTCCGGCAATGGCGAGCTTTTTTGCACCGGTTGCTTCCGCCGCCGCAAAAAAGTTCCTTGTGAGGCAGTCAACGACAGCTTTGCGGTACGAGGCGGCAAGGTCGGGTATATTTAGTTCTTCACCGCGCTGTCTGGCGTTGTGGATGAGGTTTATGATGCTTGTTTTAAGGCCAGAAAAGCTGAAATCATACGGCGCGCCGTCTATAGACGGGCGCGGCAGCCGGTAGGCTTTTTCATTGCCTTTTTCCGCAATTTTATCGAGCTTGGCGCCGCCGGGGTAAGGGATGCCCATAGCGCGTGCGGCCTTGTCGAAAGCCTCGCCAGCAGCGTCGTCGCGCGTGCGGCCGAGGACGCGCAGCTTTGTGTAGCCGTTTACTTCCACTATGTGTGTATGGCCCCCTGAAACAACAAGGCAGAGGAACGGCGGTTCCAGTTCGGGGAACGCAATGTAATTTGCCGCGATGTGTGAGCGCAGGTGGTGCACCGGCACAAGCGGCTTGCCGCTTGAAAGCGAGAGGCCTTTTGCAAAGTTGACGCCGACGAGCAGGGCGCCTATAAGGCCAGGCGCATAAGTCACAGCTATGGCGTCTATGCCGGCAAGGCTTGTACCGGCGGCGTCGAGAGCTTCCTGCACCACGCCGACTATGGCTTCACAGTGGCGGCGCGAGGCGATTTCAGGCACCACGCCTCCGTACAGCTTATGCTCGTCTACTTGTGATGCGACTATATTGGAAAGGACGGTGCGGCCGTTTTCGACGACTCCGGCGGCCGTTTCGTCGCAGGAACTTTCTATCCCGAGTATTTTCATTATGGCTTCCCCTTAAAAATTATAAATTTTGCTGTATGTGCTTTCCGGAGATATGCTATGGCACGGGCATGCACCCTTTGCTGAAGCGCAGAGTAAATATGAGGGCATCTTCCTGCGGAAGGCTGTAGTAGCCACGGCGCCTGCCTTCTTCCTGAAAGCCAAGGCTTTTGTAAAGGGCGATGGCAATGCTGTTTGAAGCCCTTACTTCAAGCGTTATAAAAGATGCATTGCGGCGCTTTGCCTCACCAATCAGGTGGAGCACCAGCGCGCGCCCTATCCCCATTCGGCGGAACTGCGGAAATACAGCGATATTGTTTATATAACATTCGTCCATTACACAGCTCATGCCCGCATAGCCGGCAGCAGTGCCGCAGAACTCGGCAACTGCGAAAAATGAAGTCCCTTTCCCGAGCTCGGCAGCAAGGGCGGCACGGGACCACGGCATTGAAAAGCATATTTTTTCAAGCTCTGCAAGTGTGTTAAGATGACGCCCAGCCATGGGTACGATGCTGAGCCCGTCAATCATTGGGCTGCACTTCTGTATTTTCCTTTTGCCTGCGTGCGAGTGCCACAATGCTTGCGCCGACAAGTATGAGGCAGAACAGCATCATGATCGAAAGCAGTTTGAGATTTATAAGATTCATGCTGAACAGGAACCCGCATACAACGACGGTTGAGCTGAATACGGTTATAATTGGCACGTAAAACTTAGCAGGGAAGTAAAAGGCAAATATGACAGATAAGATATCTGCGGGGTAAAAGTAGCGCTCGTGCATATGCGGCAGGAAATACGGCACAAAAATCACGGAGAACAGGGCAAGTGTGGCTATAGAGCTGTCTGTAAGCTGAAAATTCAGCCTGCGTAGCAGCAGGACTGCTGCGAGCGAAAGCAGTATACCACAAATTGCAAAAACAGCGCCGGCAGTTTGGGACATCTGCTCTGGAAACCATGCCGCAAGGTTAGGGAGGTTCATGCATATATCGGTGTATTCGTGTGCCTGCCGGAAGTAAACTGTCATAAGTTCACCAAAATTTCTCCCCATCAGTGCGGCGGGAAGTATTGAGACTACATAGACAGCAGGAAACACAAGGATGCTCCTCCATTGGATTTTATGCTTTAAAAGCATCAGCAAAATGAACGGCGCAAGGAAAACAGTCTGCAGTTTGAAGACAAACGCAATGGAAAAAGCCGTTATGGCTGCGTACTGCCTGTCTTCCATAATATAATACACACAGGCGAGCAGTGCAGCCGTGTAGATAGAATCGCACTGCCCCCATACGGCGGAATTCAGGACAACGCTCGGCAGGAAAAGGATAATGGCATATGCGAGTTCACCCTGAAACTTTTTGCCTTTGCGCTGCACTATGCGCATGGTAAAGCAGGCCATGATGATATCACCGGCAAAAGACAGCATCTTTATAAGCACAATGTCCGGTGCAGGTATATATGTAAGCAGCGCCAACAGGTAAAAATACGGCGGCATATAGTCGCCTATGTTGTGGCCTATGGCAGCAAGGCCGCCGCATGCCTTAAGCTCCATGAACCAGCCGTGAAGGAACTGATAGTAATCTGCCGATGCGTATGGGAAAAAATAGAAACGTACAAAAAATGCCGCCACAGTTACGGCAGCGATGAAAACAAGATGTGCCGCCAGTGCAGATGGTTTACGCTCGCTCATAATTCTTGCCTCCACTGTATGATTTTTTTATGCACCGCTGGATTCAGGCGGGCTGTTTTGCCGCCGGTAAACCAGAAAATCAAATTCAATTTCCGTATCAAGGACTTTTGCCTGCTTCAAGCGTTCGCACCCTTCCTTAGGCGTTTTCCACCAGTAAGGCGTCATAGCGAACAGGTCCTGTATGGTTTCCTGATTTTTCGTGTGTATCCGGCCGCGCACGGGAACACGCTCGAGGAAGGTGAACCCGTCATATTCAGTTTCACGGTATTCGTTTTCATACGGGTGGTCATAAAGTATCTCTTTCAGCCCAAAAAGGTGGCGCACGCCCGGAACGGCGAGAATCATCACTCCACCGGGCTTTGTGACACGCTGGAGCTCATTTGGGACGATTGGCGCAAATATATCGCTTACGATGTCGGCCGAAGCGCTGCGGACGGGTATGCCAAACATACTGCCGACGGCAAATGAAATGCTTTTGTATTTTTTGGCCGCGGCCTTTACTGCTGGCTTTGAGATGTCAAAACCGTAAACTTCGGTTTCAGGGCGTTCCGGCTTAACCGCTGCGGCAATTCTTCCGGTATAGTACCCTTCGCCGCATCCGGCGTCGAGAATCACGGGACGTTTTTCAGGCAGATATTTGAAGATGAGCCTATTAAGCGCATCGCTGAATAGGCTGTAGCTGCCGCCTCCGAGGAAACGCCTGCGCGAAGCCACCATATATTTGTCGTCGCCCGGCATACGGGAGTGCTTCCTGTTTGGCGGGAGCAGGTAAATGTAGCCTTCTTTTGCAATGTCATAGTTGTGGCCGTTCGTGCATATATATTCTTTTTCACATTTACGGAGCGGGACACCGCAGACGGGGCAGGCGAAAATGCTCATGCTTTTGCCTCATACCAGTTTTTACCGATTTTAGCGTCAACTGTGAGCGGGACTGAAAGCAAAACGGCATTCTGCATCTCGTCTTTAAGCAGGGCGGCGGCCTTTTCAGCTTCGTCCTCCGGTGACTCGACTATAAGCTCGTCATGTACCTGAAGGATAAGGCGGGACTTCATATTCTCCTGCGCAAGGCGCCTTTCAACACGCACCATGGCTATTTTGATGATGTCGGCAGCTGTTCCCTGTATAGGCATGTTGCGTGCAACGCGCTCGCCAAAAGCGCGTAGGTTGTGGTTGGAGCTTATAAGCTCTGGGAGGTAGCGCCTGCGCCCAAACATTGTTTCAACGTAGCCTTTTTCCTTTGCTTCCTCGACAACGCGCTTCATGTACGCGTCCACGCCGGAAAAGTGGGTGAGGTAATCGGAAATATACTGCCTTGCTTCCCGCACTGAAACATGGATTTTCTGCGACAGCGAAAAGGCGCCTATGCCGTAGACTATGCCGAAGTTGACGGCTTTTGCGCGGCTGCGCATGAGCGGCGTTACCATTTGCTCAGGCATGTGGAAGACCTGTGCCGCCGTGCGGCGGTGTATGTCGTCGTTGCTGCGGAAAGCCTGAATCATGTTTTCGTCGTTTGCAATGTGCGCGAGGACGCGCAGCTCAATCTGCGAGTAGTCCGCATCAACGAGGGTGCAGCCCGGGCGGGCGACGAAGAAGCGCCGCATTTCGCGCCCAAGGTCTGTGCGCACGGGGATATTCTGCAGGTTGGGCTCTGTGGAGCTTATGCGCCCCGTGCGTGTTTCGGTCTGGTTAAAACTGGAATGTATGCGCCCGTCAGGCGCTATTACTTTTAAAAGGCCGTCGCAGTATGTCGACTTAAGCTTTGTAAGGGTGCGGTAAACAAGTACTTTCTCAACGGCCGGGCTTTCATAGCGCAGCTTTTCGAGCGTGGCGGCGCTTGTTGACCAGCCGGTTTTTGTCTTTTTGCCGTGTGGCAGGCCGAGCTTATCAAACAGCGCTCCGCCGAGCTGCTTTGGCGAATTAATGTTGAATTCACAGCCTACGCTGTCGTAAATCTGCTGCTGGATTTCACCAATTTTTAAATCGAGGGCTTTCCCAAAATCCCCTATGCCTTCGGCATTTACGGCAAAGCCGATATTTTCCATGCGCGCGAGCACACGGGCGAGCGGAAGCTCAATATCGTTGAGTAGGGAGGACTGGCCGTTTTCCGAAATTTTCTTTTCCAGGGCATCTGTCAGCGCAGGAAGCACAGCGGCGGCCTTTGCCTTTTCTGGAGTGCTGTCCGGCGGCAGGGGGGCTCCGTATTCCTGTGCAAGCCGCATCGGGCCATAACCGGAAGCAGATGGGTTCAGCAGATATCCGGCGAGCATTGTGTCGAATACCGGGCCGTCGATCGTTCTGCCCTGTGTGTCAAGGGCAGCATAGAGCGGCTTTATGTTGTGCGTATTTTTACGTATTGATTTATCGGAAAGTATTGCGTTTATCGTTTCGCCGTCGTTTACGGGATACAGGCAGCCGCCTGAGTTTACAAGCATGGAAACGACAGCCCTGCCGCCGATTTCCGCTGTAAAATCAGCGCGCCCCGACGCTTCCAGTTTTTTAAGCAGCCCGGTGCCGTCGGTATTTTCGGCGACAGCAATGCTCTGGGTTTTGCCGCCATCTGGTTCGGTCACCTTTTCAGGTGCGTTAAGCCCCCATTCCTCGATAAGCTTGAAAAATTCAAACTTTGCCATAAGGCGCGCGGCTCCGGTAGAGTCACGCTTTGACGGGATATAGTCATTTAAGTTTGTGTCTATGGGCGCGTCGGTGCGTATTGTGCCGAGTTTGCGGCTTAAATAGGCGCTCTCTTTTCCAGCTTCAAGTTTTTTGCGCATATTGTCGCGGATTTCGAGCGAGCCAAGATGCCCGTAGATATAGTCAATGCTGTGGTAGGCCTTTATAAGCTGGCCGGCGCCTTTTGGGCCAATCCCCGCTACGCCGGGGATACAGTCGGAGGCGTCGCCCTGAATGGCCTTTATCTCTATCATTTCTTTTGGCGATACGCCATAGGCCTTCATGATTTCCGCCTCGTCATAAAGTGTGACCTGAGGCTGTCCCATTTTAGTCGATGCAAGGCGGACTGTAACATGAGGGCTTACAAGCTGGAGGCTGTCGCGGTCGCCGGTAGCGAGCACGCATTCCCAGTTTTCATTTTCGCAGGCTGCCGCAAGCGTACCGAGTATGTCGTCAGCTTCAAAGCCTTCGCACTCTACAATGCGGTAGCCGAACAGCGTGAGTAGCTCTTTAAGCGGCGCCATCTGCTGCGCAAGCTCAGGCGGCATACCTTTCCGGTTCGCCTTATAACCCGCATATTCTTTATGGCGGAACGTAGGGGCGCGCATGTCGAATGCAACGGCAACGGCATCAGGCTCTGACTCGGTGAGGAGCTTATGGAAAATCCTCAGAAAACCGTAAATCCCGTTTGTGTAAATGCCTTCTTTTGTAGTGAGAAGATGAATCCCATAAAACGCGCGATTAATGATGCTGTTGCCGTCCAGTACCAATAGTTTCATGGTCTGCCCCCATTTCAACATAATAAATTTATTATAGCACTTTCCCCGCAAAAAAATAAGTGGTATACTAAGTGGCGGCAGTAAATAGAATGATATGCCTGCTGCCATTGTGGTATGGCGGAAAACAATCATTTATATAAGCAGTAAAGAGAAAGGCAGAAGTATGTTCTGAATATTGGAAATATTACTTTAAAAGGACGTGCCGTCCTTGCGCCGATGGCCGGCGTGGGAGACAGGGCGTTCCGTGAGATTTGCTACGGCTTTGGGGCTGCTTACACGGTAAGTGAAATGGTGAGTGCAAAAGCACTGGAGTTTGGCGATAAAAAGACGCGTGGGCTTATGGAACTTGGGGATACCGCCAGGCCTGCAGCAATCCAGATATTCGGCTATGAGCCGCCTGTTATGGCAGACGCCGCTGCAAAAGCGATGGCCTTTGCGCCCGATGCCATAGACATCAACATGGGCTGTCCGGCACCGAAAATCACAGGCTCCGGTGCGGGAAGCGCACTCATGAAAAACCCGCAGCTCTGCGGTGAGATTGTTTCGGCAGTCGTAAGGGCAGTCAAAGTGCCGGTCACAGTAAAAATGCGCGCCGGCTGGGACGAAAATTCTGTAAATGCGCCAGAAGTAGCAAAGATCTGCGAGCGTGCCGGCGCTGCTGCCGTTGCAGTGCATGCGAGGACGCGTTCACAGATGTACGGCCCCGGCGCTGACTGGGGCATTATAAGAAAAGTGAAGCAGGCTGTAAATATACCCGTTATCGGCAATGGTGACGTGGCAGACGGGAAGTCTGCAGCACTTATGCTTGAGAAAACAGGCTGTGATGCGGTGATGGTCGGGCGCGCCGCCCTTGGGAACCCATGGATATTCAGCGAAATAAACTCATATGTTGACGGCGCTGGAAAGTTTGCCCAGCTTGATGTGCGCGGCCGCATGGAAATAATGGTGCGCCACATAAACCTTATGTGCCGTTACAAGGGCGAAAGCCGGGCTATGCGCGAGGCGCGCAAACATGTGGCGTGGTACCTTAAAGGCCTGCGCGGTGCCGCCCAGTTTAGGAAGAGGGCAGGCTCCCTTGAAACACCGGCGCAGCTTGACGGGCTTGTAAAAGACGTTATAGCTGCACAGAGTGAAAGTAGTCCTCACGCGTCATGATGTAGCAAATTTCGTCAAGCTTTTCACCCTTGTAGTTCGTGTAGGAATCTTTAAGAGTTTTTTCATACCGGAAACCGCATTTTTCAAGTACGCGTCTTGAGCGTAGATTAAACGGAAAATGCGCTGCGGAAAGATAGTCGAGGTTGATTTTGTCAAATGCGAACCGAATGGCACCGAGCACGGCTTCGGGCATCAGCCCGCGCCCCCAGTAATTTTGCGAAAGCACAAAGCCTAATTCCCGCCCTTTTCCAAATCCACAATGTGGAATGTGGTCGCTTTTAAGCCCAAGTGATCCAATCGCTTTGCCGCTTTTTTTGAGGACAATGGCGTATTCTTCACTGCTGCTGATGAAACTTCTGAGAATTTTACGGCTTTCTTCCATTGTTTCGTGAGGCTTCCATCCGGCATTTGGCCCGACGTTTGGATTTTTGCAGTATTCGTGAAAATCTTCAAGGTTGTTTCCTGTCCAGCGGCGTATGATAAGCCGCTCTGTTTCAAAAGCTTCTGCCATATTGATTTCCTTTCAGACTGTTACTGAATGTAAAAATTTATACTTTATTATATCATAACCTAAAAAATTTGAGTGGAGATGCTTCTGTATGTGTGAAAAGGTATTCCCTGCATCTGTATTTTTTTAATTTTATATGATATGATATTTATATAAATTATGAAATATTTGAGAGGCACATAAATATGAGCAAAAGGGCCATAAAATACATAGCAGTTTTGCTGGCGGTTTTTTTCTGTACGGCAGCTTTTTCCATCTCAAGTTTTGCTCCGCATATTGCTGTAATAAGCGCGAAGGGTGAGACAGATGGTACTCTATCAGTTAACAGTAAGTCGGCCAGCAGCAAGTTATCCAGCAGCAAGTCATCCAGCAGCGAACCAGTTGGCAGCAGTTCGGATTCAACTGTTTCATCTAAAAATTCTGAAGGTCCTAAAAAGCCTGAAACGTCGTATTCTCCACGCAAGTATAAGAATACTGCACCATATTCAAAGAAACCTGCAACAACGGTGAGCTCCGCAAAGCCGAAGTCGGCCGGCTCTGTTGATACGAAGCAGCAGCAGGTAAACGATGCCGCCAATGAGGCGGAGCGGGCGACAAATGACCCGGGTACGCTCTCTTCGGAGGACTGGTCGGCACTGTTTAATTCTTCCGAAGCTTCGAGTGAAAGCTCAGATGTTTCATCTTCGCTGCCTCAGGTTGCGGCAACAACCGATAATGGATTTCCCAATATGCTTATTATCGGGATTATACTTGTGGTAGCAGGCCTTGCCGGCATAGGTGTGTTTATTTATTTGCAGTTTGTCAAAAAGCCGGGCAGGAATGGCGGAAAGCCTGAAAGCGGCCTTGCGGCAGGCCAAGGGAATGATATGAACGACACGGCTGTTTTTACGGATATCAGTTCCTACAGCGACGGAAAGTGCCATAATGACATGGAGAAACTGCGTAATGAGAATAATGATGGTGAAGGCACTGATATTGGCGCTGCTGAAAGGGACGAGGGAAACAGCGGTAATAATGATAGCGCAGCACATCATATAAATACTCAGCCGTCAGCTCGCGAACCGCAACCGCAGCCACCAACTCGCGGACCGCAACCGCAGCCGGAAAAGCACAAAAGCAGATTAAAGGTTTCGGACGATACTGAGGAAACGCAATACTTCGAAAAAGCACATGCGAAACCTATTGACAGTGAAAAAAGCGATTTCGACTGGGAAAAATATTTTAAGGATAACAAATAATATATAAAATAAAAAAGGCTGCCGAAGCGTCGATTCAGCTTCGGTGCCTTCCTTTTGTTTTATATGGATTTGCGGCTTACTTTTCCCCATATAAGTTGAAACGAAACAGCTTGGACTCGTCCTCCGGATTTTCGCAGATGATGGAAGCGTCCGAAATCTTGCCGCCTTCAATAAGACTTGTAAGGCCAACAAGCTGGCTGAGTTTACTCTTTAAATTCAACTTGTCACCCTCATCTGTAACGAGGAAAACCCTGCCTTCGCATTCGTCGAGAACTTTAAGAAAAGACGGCACATCCACGTCATGCAGTGCGACCGGCGTCGATGCCATATAAACCCCTCCTTTAATTCAAAATATCATTATGTATTGCACCGGAGATATATACCTCCGGATACTTTTTCATTATAACATACCCAATGGCATTATCCATTGTAGAAATCTACAAACTTTTTATCTTTTTTTCATAAAGTTATCTTCACACTTACGGCGTAACTGATATCGGCACGCCGCTTTCTGTCATATGGCCGTCGCACAGGCGGACAATGCGTTCGGCACCTTCGGCGATACGCTCATCGTGGGTGATGAGCACAACAGTCCTTCCTATTTTGCCGAGTGCATGGAGTATCTGCATGATTTCGTGGCCTGAAGACGAATCAAGGTTGCCTGTAGGTTCATCGGCGAGGATCAGCGGGGGCGCGGCTGCAATGGCACGGGCTATGGCAACCCGCTGCTGCTGGCCTCCGCTCATCTGCGAAGGGCGGTGATCCATCCTGTTGCCAAGCCCGACGCGCCGCAGCGCGTCTTCCGCAAGGCGGCAGCGTTCGGCGTGTCCTACGCCGCGGTATATAAGTGGGAGTTCCACATTTTCGAGCGCACCCTCACTCCCTATAAGGTTGAAATTTTGGAAGATGAACCCGATTTCCCTGTTCCGGATATGCGCGAGGCTTTTTTCACCAAGAGAAGAAACGTCGTGCCCGTCAAGGCAGTAGCTGCCGCTTGTAGGTGTGTCGAGGCAGCCTATTATATTCATCATTGTAGATTTTCCGGAGCCTGAGCGCCCGACGACTGCGAGAAATTCGCCTTTTTTCACATTCAGTGACACATTGTCGAGAGCTTTGACTTCGTTTTTGCCCATATGGTAAACTTTACAGATGTTCTTAAGCTCAATCAGGTTTGGCATATTCCAGAGCCATCCTTTTTGAAAAATCATTATTAATTGACAGGCCGTTAGGCCTTACATTCGGAG
This sequence comes from Ruminococcaceae bacterium UBA5295, assembly GCA_002411365.1. Lineage (GTDB taxonomy): Bacteria > Bacillota > Clostridia > Oscillospirales > Acutalibacteraceae > Thermocaproicibacter. The sequence continues at coordinate 81,424 of DHSD01000022.1, read as the reverse complement.
GAGATTTGAATGCTTACAAAATACTGGCAGCAATTTAAAAGCGGCACAGACATACGCGGCTGTGCGAGCGAAGGTGTGCCGAATGAAAAAGTAAACCTTACGGACGATAATGTGCGCAGGATGACCGAAGGCTTTGTGCTTTGGCTTGCGGCGCATGAGAAGAAAGAGGTTTCCGCGCTAACTGTAGCCGTGGGCCATGACCCGCGCATTTCTGCGGAGCGCCTGCGCGCGGATGTTGTGCAGGCTTTAAAAGGAGGCGGCGTGCATGTGCTCGACTGCGGGCTTTCATCAACGCCCGCCATGTTTATGGTGACGCAGGATACGCCGTGCGACGGTTCGGTTCAGATAACGGCAAGCCACCACCCGTTTAACCGCAACGGCCTCAAATTTTTTACGCGCGCCGGCGGGCTCGACGGCCCTGACATCGAGGCGATACTCCAGCATGCGCAGGACGGGGACAGGCCTGCCACAAAAACTGGAAGCGTGGAAAAAATCAATTACATGGAAAGATACTGCGCGCGCCTGCGTGAAATGATTAAAAAGGGTGTCGGCGCAGAAGACTATGAACACCCGCTTAAAAGTTTCCACATTGTGGTGGATGCCGGAAACGGGGCAGGTGGCTTCTATGCAAAAGACGTGCTTGCGCCGCTTGGGGCTGATACTTCGGGCAGCCAGTTCCTTGAGCCTGACGGGCGTTTCCCGAACCATATCCCAAACCCTGAAAACGAAACGGCGATGAAATCTGTCTGCAGCGCCGTAGTAAAAGCTGGAGCCGACCTTGGTGTTATATTTGACACGGACGTCGACCGCGGGGGAGCGGTAGACGCGAAAGGCAACGAAATAAACCGCAACAGGCTCATTGCTGTCGCTTCGGCCATAGCGCTTGAAGGTTGCCAGGGCGGGACTATAGTCACCGACTCTATAACTTCAACGGGGCTTAAGGAATATATAGAAAATACGCTTGGCGGCTGTCACCACCGTTTCAAGCGCGGCTACCGCAACGTTATAAACGAGGCCGTGAGGCTTAACAGCGAAGGGATAGAGTGCCCACTCGCAATAGAGACTTCAGGCCATGCGGCGATGAAAGAAAATTATTTTCTTGACGACGGCGCTTACCTCGACACAAAAATAATCATAGAGAGCGCAAAACTACGCAGGCAGGGCAAAACTCTGGATGACTTGCTGAAGCCGCTTAAAGAGCCGGCCGATGCAAAGGAACTGCGCTTCCCGATATTTGCCGAAGACTTCCGTACCTGCGGGAACAAGATAATTTCGGAGCTGACGGATTATGCCGGCGAACAGGCCGGCTGGACTGTTGCGCCAGACAATTATGAGGGAATCCGCGTTTCGCTTGATGAGCCCCACGGCAACGGCTGGTTTCTGCTGCGCCTGAGCGTGCATGACCCGATAATGCCGCTCAATGTGGAAAGCGACAGCAAAGGCGGAGTAGAAACTATTTTAAAAGAGCTTGCGCCGTTTTTTGGCAGATGCAGAAACAGGCTGGATCTTTCGCCGCTTTCCGCATAAAAACTTTGAGGCAGTTTAAAATTCAGATGTATCCTTATTGCGGGATACATCTTTTTTATGGCTGGGATTTAAGGTAGACAAGATGGGCAACGCCCGGTATGCTCTCACCCTGCTGGGACGAAGTTGGGGACATGAGCGCGCCGGTGCCTATGAAAAGCACCTTGTGAAGCTGCCCCGTGCTCATCTGCTGGAGGATAGGCGAGCAGAGGATGGCGGCGCTGCAGCCGCAGCCTGAGCCGCCTGCGTGGACATCCTGCTTTTTGCGGTCGTATATCATCTTGCCGCAGTCGTTGTGCACGGTATGGATATCCTTGCCGTCGCGCTTCATGATGTCATCAAGAAGTTGGCTACCGATATATCCGAGGTCGCCTGTAAGGATAAGGTCGTAGTCCTGCGGGTTTGTGCCTGTGTCGTTAAAAAAGTCTAAAAGCGTGTTTGCGGCGGCGGGCGCCATCGCTGCGCCCATGTTGCTTACGTCTTTAATGCCATAGTCTGTTATGCGCCCGAAAGTTGCCGCCTGCAGACCGACGGGCGCCGTCTTGTACTGGCTGCGCGAGCCGAGTATTACAGCGCCTGCCGCAGTTGCAGTCCACTGGGCCGTAGGGGTGCGCTGGCCGCCGTACTCAAGCGGATAGCGGAACTGGCGCTCTGCGGAGCAGAAGTGCGAAGATGTGACAGCGGCTGTGCGCACCGCCGCGCCCGACTCCACAAAAAGCGAGGCAATGCCGAGCGTTTGGGCCATGGTGGAGCATGCGCCGTACTGCCCGAGGAAAGGTATATTGAGGCTGCGAAGGCCGAAGGTGGAAGAGATGCACTGGTTGAGGAGGTCGCCTGCGAAGATAAAGTCAATGTCGCTGCTCTGGAAGTTGGCCTTTTTCAGCGCGAGGTGCACAGCTTCATTCTGGAGTTGGCTTTCTGCCTTCTCCCAGCTTTGCTGGCCGAGCGTTGTGTCATTATGGCACTGGTCGAAGGAATTTCCGTAAGGCCCTTCGCTTTCTTTTTTACCAACTACGGAGGCAAACCCGAGTACGGCGGGGTTCGTCTGGAACTGGATTGTGTATTTGCCGACTTTTGATGGCATAATCAAGCCTGCCTTTCACTCAAAAATCAATATAGATGGAAAATCCATAATATCAGCCCGTAAATTATGGAGGCTGCCGTGCCGTACACAAGGACAGGACCGGCTATTATGAACATCTTTGCACCTATGCCGAGTATAAAGCCTTCGCTTTTAAATTCCATGGCAGGCGCGACGACGGAGTTGGCAAATCCGGTTATAGGCACAAGCGTTCCGGCGCCGCCGTATTTTGCAAGGTTGTCGTAGACGCGCAGTGCCGTGAGCAGGGCGCTTAGGCCTATGAGCGTGATTGAGACAAAAGCTCCGGCGGTGTCGTCGTCCATGCCCGCATACCTGTAAAGGCTTAAAAAGCATTGTCCGAGCACGCATATGCCGCCGCCGAAAACAAAGGCCATCAGGAAATCTCTGGCATATGTGGATGCGGGCGAGGCCTTTTTCACCATTGACTGGTACTCATTTTTTGTGACAGTCAAAATAGCCCTTCTTTCAAGCAGAATTTCCATATGTATTTTTGCCGGAAGGAAGGGAAATATTCGGCTGTGCGCTTCGCGCTGATGGCGGCAGGCAAAAAAATCCCCGCCAAACCGGCGGGGATAAATTTTACGGCGCTTGCTCAAAAAAGCTTTATGTATCCTGCAGAATGGATTTAAGCGACTTGTTTTTCTCTATCATGACTGCAAGCGGCAGGCCGAGCACACAGCAGACTACAAGCTCGCCAAGGCCGACAGAAGCGGCGTTTGTCCAGAAAAGTATCCAGTTGAAGTGATGCAGGGCAGCCATATCGAGCTTGCCGTTTGCAACAACGGTGATTTCAAGGCCTACCATCAGCGCGTTGACTATGACCGGCGGCAGCGGTGCGAGCACAGGAACGTCATGGAAGCGCACATTGCGCAGCAGGCGTGTCAGCACGGCTGCAAGGAATGTTGCCAGTGTGCCGAACACCATATCATAGACGCCGTAACCGCTTATTATGTTTGAGAGGAAGCAGCCGATTGTAAGGCCGGGAATGGCGGATGACGTAAACGCCGGCAGTATGGTCAGCGCTTCTGAGAAGCGGAACTGAACTGGGCCGTAGGCAAGGTTTACAATGGCGGCGAGATATGTGAGGGCCGCGTAGGCAGCGGCAATCACGGCACTTTTGGTGATGTAAAATATTGGGCTTGATTTCTGGTTCATTTTTAATTCCTCCGTAGTTTAGTTTAAGGTCAGGATGTTGCGACTGACCCAAAAGCTATTTTCCAATATGGCCCGCTTCGCCTTTAGGCGGGCCATGAGGAAGCTTCTGCTGCGCATGCCCGGCAGTGTTCTGCGGCTTTGCAGTCTCCTTCTCTATGGTGATGCGCGCGATGCGGCGCTCGTCCATTGCGTCCACCGTGAGCGTCAGATTTTTGAATTTTATATGGGGGTGCTCGTCTGGCTTTGGTATGTGGCCAAGCTGCTCCATCATAAAGCCGGCGATTGTGTCATACTCGCCGCTCGGAAGCTCAACGCCAGTAAGGTCCGAGATATCCTCAACAGGCGTTGTGCCGTCTACACTGTAGCGGTTGTCGCCTTCGCGGTGGATTTCATTGCCGTCTGTGTCGTATTCGTCTTCCATGTTGCCGACAATGGATTCAAGAAGGTCTTCAATTGTGATTATGCCTGCTGTTCCGCCGTACTCGTCTACAACAACGGCAATCTGCAGTTTGTGGGCCGTCATCTCAGAAAACAGGTCGGCGCAGAGCTTGCTTTCCGGCACGAAATAGGCAAGCCGCATGATATCGGTCAGCTTTATATTCGGGCCAACAGGCGTGCCAACATATTTAAGGAGATCCTTCACATAAATAATCCCGAGCAGATTGTCGAGGTCATCGTGGTAAACAGGTATGCGCGAAAATCCGCGCCTGCGCGAAAGCTCCACAACGTCTTGAACAGAGGAGGTGTCTTCAACTGCCTCTACCTCTGTGCGGTGCGTCATTACTTCGCTTACGGTGCTGTCGTTGAAGTCGAAGATATTTGAAATCATATCTTTTGCTTCTTCGTCGATAACGCCTTTTTCTTCGCCGGCGTCAACCATCATCAGGATTTCTTCTTTTGTCACGGGCTTTTCTGTGTCCCTCGGGTCAATGCCAAGAAGGCGCAGGATTCCGTTTGTAGAGGCCGTCAGCAGCGAGACGAGCGGGCGGAACACGGCCGCAATGCCGTTAAGCACTCCGGCGTAGCGCAGTGAAATCTGGTCGGCGCGATTCATTGCAATTTTTTTAGGCACAAGCTCACCGAACACAAGCGAAAAATAAGAGAGGATAAGCGTGATGAGAAGAGTTGAAATCCCATTTACCGTGGACTGCGAAAAAGGCAGGAACGAAAGTGCTGAAGAAAGCCTTCCGGCAAAGCTTTGCGAGGCAGCAGCTGATGACAGGAAGCCTGCCAGTGTTACACCGATCTGTATCGTCGAGAAAAACCGGCTTGAGTCAGACGTGAGTTTTAAAAGCCTGCGTGCCCTTTTGTCGCCGCTTTCGGCCATCTTTTCCACCTTAGTGTCTTTGGTGGTGACTACGGCTATTTCGCAGCCGGAAAAGAATGCGTTTATAAGCGTAAGTACGATGAGCAGGATGATTGCGCCCCAGACATTTCCGGAAGCCGGTTTTCCGGCAGCTGCAAGAGGTATGGCAGAGATAGCGGAACCGGCAGGTTCAGGAGGCATATTTTTCCCCTTTCAAGAGACAGAATTAAAACAATATTTTTAAATCCGGCAGGACCCTGCTGTTTAAAGATAAAGAAGCGTGCAGGCTTTGAGCCGGAGTGCTTTACGCAGCAAGTTAGCCTATAACAATTATTATTGTATGTTTTCTTCACTTTCCTGTCAAATTGCAAGCATGTTTCCGTGCATAAATAATAAAAGTTTTGCCTCTAAAACTACCCATGAGCGTTCATATATATTTTATGCCTTTTAACTTTACATACTCTACAAAAAATGATAATATCATATATGTGCTTAATATAATGTATACCTGTATAGTTCAATCAACCATAAGGAGGAAATATTGTCATGGATTCAAGAAAAATGAAGACCATGGATGGCAATAACGCCGCGGCATATGCTTCGTATGCATTTACCGACGTTTCGGCCATCTACCCTATCACACCATCATCTGTCATGGCCGATGAGACCGATAAAATGGCTGCAGCAAACAGGAAAAACCTTTTTGGGCGGCCGGTAAAGATCACAGAAATGCAGTCTGAAGGCGGCGCTTCAGGTGCAGTCCATGGCTCACTTGCAGCAGGTGCCCTGACAACCACATATACGGCTTCACAGGGCCTTCTGCTTATGATACCGAATATGTACAAGATTGCCGGCGAAATGCTCCCGGCCGTCATGCATGTTGCAGCGCGCTCCCTTTCCACACAGGCACTGTGCATTTTCGGCGACCATTCAGATGTTTATGCCTGCCGCCAGACAGGCTGGGCAATGCTGTGCTCAAACAGCCCACAGGAATGCATGGACCTCGGCGCAGTTGCCCACCTTGCGGCAATTAAGGGCAGCATGCCTGTAATGCACTTCTTCGATGGGTTCCGCACATCGCATGAAATCCAGAAGATCCATGTATGGGATGACAAGGACCTTGCAGATATGCTCGACTGGGAGGCAGTCGAAAAGTTCCGCCGCAATGCCATGAACCCGGAGCATCCGGTAACAAGGGGCACTTCGGAGAACGACGATTTGTTCTTCCAGGTCAATGAAGCGTGCAACTCACACTACAACGCCTTCCCGGAAGTCGTTGTTGAGTATATGAACAAAGTCAACAAGAAAATTGGTACTGATTATAAGCCGTTCAACTACTACGGCGCGCCGGACGCCACAGAAGTCATCATTGCGATGGGCTCTGTTTGCGAGTGCGCAGAAGAAGTTGTCGATTACCTGAACGCGCGCGGCAGGAAAGTAGGGCTTGTAAAAGTCCACCTCTACCGTCCGTTTGTTCCGAAGTACCTCACTGCTGTGCTTCCGAAGACAGTGAAAAAGATAAGCGTGCTTGACCGCACAAAGGAACGCGGGTCAATCGGCGAGCCGCTTTACCTTGATGTTATCGCGGCACTGAAAGACACTGAGTTCGGTTCTGTGCCTGTTTACGGCGGACGCTACGGCCTCGGCTCAAAAGACACCAACCCGGGCCAGATTATCGCAGTTTACCGCAACATGGAATCCTCAGCGCCGAAGAAGGGCTTCACCATCGGCATTGACGATGATGTTACGCACCTGTCCCTCGACGTCAAAGAGAATCCGGACACCACTTCGGAAGGGACACATTCCTGCAAGTTCTGGGGCCTTGGCGCAGACGGCACGGTCGGCGCGAACAAGAACTCCATCAAGATTATAGGCGACCACACAGACATGTATGCACAGGGCTATTTCGCATACGACTCGAAGAAGTCGGGCGGCCTTACAATTTCGCACCTGCGCTTTGGCAAGAAACCGATTAAGTCAACTTACTACATTACAAAGGCTGACTTTGTTGCATGCCATAAGCCTTCCTATGTGTACAGTTACGACATGGTCGAAGACCTTAAGCCGGGCGGCAGTTTCCTCCTCAACTGCGAATGGGACGAAAAAGAGCTCGACAAATACTTGCCGGCCAAGATGAAGAGATATATCGCCAACAACAACATTAATTTATACACCATTAACGGTGTAAAACTCGGCAAGGAAATCGGCCTTGGCAAGCGCATAAACACAATCCTTCAGTCCGCATTCTTCACGATTGCTAATATTATCCCGAAGGAGCAGGCTATCCAGTATATGAAAGACGCCGCAACGAAGTCTTACAGCAAAAAGGGCGAAAAGATAGTCAAGATGAACCACGATGCTATTGAGCGCGGCGCTAATGAATTCGTAAAGATAAATGTTCCGGAGTCATGGAAGAACGCTACGGACGACACAAAGGAGACGAAAGTCGACTGCGGCGACCCTAAGCTTACGGAATATGTAAACAATGTGCTTATCCCAGATAACCGCCACCATGGTGACGAGCTGCCTGTTTCCAAAGTGATGAAGATGGCTGACGGCACTGTTCCGTCCGGCTCAGCTGCCTATGAGAAGCGCGGTATTGCAATCGATGTCCCTGAGTGGAACCCGGACAACTGCATTGAGTGCAACCGCTGCTCTTACGTCTGCCCGCACGCTGTTATCCGCCCGGTAGTTATGAATGCTGATGAAGCGGCTAAAGCTCCTAAGGGCATGAAGACGAAAGACATGATGATGATGCCTGGCCTGAAGTTTGCGCTCACAGTTTCTACTATGGACTGCACAGGCTGCGGTTCCTGCGCAACTATATGCCCAGGCATGAAGGGCAACAAGGCCCTTACAATGAAGCCTATGCAGACACAGATGGAAAGCCAGAAAGGCTTTGACTACGGAAACACACTTCCGGAGAAATCAGAAGTTGAAGAAAAGTTCAAACCAAATACCGTGAAGGGCAGCCAGTTCCGCAAACCGCTGCTTGAGTTCTCAGGCGCGTGCGGCGGCTGCGGCGAGACTCCTTACGCAAAACTTGCCACACAGCTTTACGGCGACAGGATGTATATTGCAAACGCAACAGGGTGCTCGTCCATCTGGGGCGGCTCGGAACCTGCAACTCCTTACACCCGCAACGCAAAAGGCTTCGGCCCTGCATGGAACAACTCACTGTTCGAAGACAATGCCGAGTTTGGTTATGGCATGGCCCTTGCAAACGACGCTATCCGCGAACGCCTCTCTGACTACCTCAAAGAGATCCAGGCTTCTGCTGATGCCACTGCATCACTTAAGGCTGCATGCAAAGATTACTTCAATACTTTCAAGAGCAGCACTGAGAACCGCAAACCAACAGACAAGCTGATTGCGGAACTTGAAAAAGTTGAAAACGGCTCCGGCAGGGTTGCTGAGCTTGCAAAGAAGACACTTGCAGACAAGGATTACCTCGCAAAGAAGTCCATCTGGATATTCGGCGGCGACGGTTGGTCCTACGATATCGGGTTTGGCGGCCTTGATCATGTCCTCGCTTCAGGCGAAAATGTCAATGTCCTCATATTTGATACTGAAGTTTATTCCAACACAGGTGGACAGGCTTCAAAGGCTACCCCAATGGGCTCTGTGGCACAGTTTGCTGCAACAGGCAAGGCCACAAAGAAGAAGGATATGCCGGGTATGTTCATGACTTACGGCTATGTGTATGTTGCACATATTGCCATGGGTGCAGACTATAACCAGACAATTAAGGCAATCACAGAGGCTGAAAGCTATGACGGCCCGTCAATTATAATTGCTTATGCACCGTGCATTAACCAGGGCATTAAGACCGGCATGGGCACTGCACAGCTCGAAGAGAAGAAAGCTGTTGAAGCAGGCTACTGGAAAAACTTCCGCTATGACCCACGCCTTGCGGCGGAAGGCAAGAACCCGCTCCAGCTCGACAGCAAAGCCCCGACCGCTTCTTACCGTGACTTCATCATGGGTGAAGTGCGTTACAACTCGCTGACACGTTCATTCCCTGAGCGCGCAGAGCAACTCTTTACAAAGGCAGAGCAGGACGCAAAGGAAGATTACGCACACCTCGATAAGATGTCGAAGCTCTGATTTCCGCTTAGCATTTCAGAGTCGGCGGCGCCCAGCAGGATTCCCTGCTGGGCGCCGCATTTTCATGTAAACCATCTTTTCACAGGCACATTTATGGCAACCGCAGCGGCAGGGCGGCGTATTTGCCTTATGGAATGGATTTTAGAAGGAGTGAAACCTTTTTCCGCCATGCCTGTTGTAGCCGCTCCAGTTTTATGATATACTGTGATGAATTATGAAAGCGAAGATGATGCGCTGTGATAGCTGTGATTGATTACGGTGCCGGAAACCTGCAGAGCGTTGAAAAGGCTTTCCGGTTCATCGGTTGCGACGCGGAAGTGACGGCCGACGCGAAGGTTTTGCAGTCGGCTTCCGCGGCTGTGCTGCCGGGCGTGGGCGCTTTCGGCGACGCCATGCGCTCAATGGAAAAGTCCAGCCTCGTGCAGCCGCTGCTCGATTTTATAGCTTCCGGCAGGCCGTTTTTAGGCATATGCCTTGGCCTGCAGCTCCTTTTCGAGGGCAGCGAAGAGGCGCCGGGCGTGCGCGGCCTCGGCGTGCTTAAGGGAAAAATTCTGCGCATACCAAAATTGTCCGGCCTCAAAATACCGCATGTAGGCTGGAATTCGCTCGATATAAAAATAAACGGCGGCATCTTTTCAGGCCTTGAGGAGCATCCGTATGTTTATTTTGTCCATTCGTATTATTTAAAGGCGGAAGACAGGGGCATAGTGTCCTCAACTGCAAGCTACGGTATCACGATTGATGCCTCTGTGCAGCGCGGGAACATGTTCGCGGTCCAGTTCCATCCGGAAAAAAGCGGGCGCACAGGGCTTCGCATGCTGTGCAATTTTGCGGAGCTGGCACAGCGGGGGTGAGATGATATGTATGCAAAACGGATAATACCATGCCTTGACGTGAGCCGCGGCAGGGTTGTGAAAGGGGCATCGTTTGTGCATCTGCGCGATGCCGGCGATCCGGTGCAGGCTGCCGTGGAATATGACAGGCAGGGTGCCGACGAGCTCGTTTTTCTCGATATAGGCGCTACGGCGGAGTTGCGCGGGATAATGGCGGATATGGTGCGCCGCGTTGCCGACCGCATATTTATCCCGTTTACGGCGGGTGGAGGCATACGCACCGTAGACGATTTCAGCTCATTGCTGCGCGCGGGGGCGGATAAGGTTTCCGTAAATTCCGCGGCGTTGCTGCGCCCGCAGCTCATCACCGAGGCAGCAGAAAAATTCGGGAGCCAGTGTGTTGTCTGCGCAATCGACGCTAAGCGCCGCGCAGGAGGCTGGACGGTCTACCGCAACGGCGGGCGCATAAACACAGGCCGCGACGCCGTAAAGTGGGCAAAAGAGGCGGAAGAGCGTGGCGCCGGTGAGATACTGCTTACAAGCATGGACTGCGACGGGCAGAAAAACGGTTACGACCTGGAACTGACGGCTGCGGTGTCGGAAAACGTTTCGATTCCGGTGATTGCTTCCGGCGGCGCCGGAAAAATGGAGCATTTCCGCGACGCATTCGTAAAAGGCAAGGCGGACGCCGTACTCGCAGCATCGCTTTTCCATTTTGGGGAGGTAACGGTTCCGGAGCTTAAAAAGTACCTTGCATCGGAAGGAATTCCGGTAAGAATATAAGCAGCAGGCGGGCAAAAGCGTGCGGACGCTTTCGCCCGCATTATATTCTGAGGAATACGCGTAGGAAGTGTTAATTTTAAAATAAATTGCCCAAGCGTAAATGTTAAAAACGTGTTGACACGATTATTTTAGTATGATATCATATTAGCACACTAAAGCGAAGGAGGCGCGAATCGCATATGAAAAAAAACAGCCGTATAACGCCGGAAGGCACAAAGGACTACCTGTTTGAGGAGTGCCTGCTGCGCAGGAACATAGAGCGGAGGCTTTCAGGTATATTTGAGGCCCATGATTTCCGTGAAGTAGTTACGCCCGGCATGGAATTTTACGACGTGTATGACCCGGACTTTTCAGGCATACCGCCCGAGGCCATGTTTAAGATGACCGACAGGCAGGGAAGTCTTATTGTGATGAGGCCCGACAACACGCTTTCTGTTGCGCGCCTGACCGCAACGCGCCTGCAGAATGTCCCGCGGCCGGTGCGCCTTTACTACAGCCAGCCTGTTTACAGGAACAACCCAGGCCTTGCCGGGCGGCGCAACGAAAACCTTCAGATGGGCGTGGAACTGCTCGGCGCGGGCGGTGTGCGCGCCGACCTTGAGACGCTGGCGGCGGCGGTAGAGTCGCTTTCGGCGTGCGTCCCCGGATTCAGGCTTGAGATAGGCCATGCCGCATTTTTTAAGGCGCTTGCGGAAGGCATTGGGGTTTCCGGCGAAAAAAAAGAAGAAATCAGGAAAGCTGTGGGCTCCAAAAACAACGCTGCGCTTTGCCGCCTGCTCGGCGGTGCTGGCGAATGCGCCGAAGTGCGGGCCATGCGGAAATTGCCGCAGCTTTTCGGCGGGGAGGAAGTCTTTGAAAAAGCTGCCGCGCTGTTTACCGGGAAGCTTAAAGATACACTCGGCTACCTGCAGGGTATTTACCACGCGCTTGACGGGTTTGGCCTCGGAGGCCGCCTTATCATTGACCTTGGCCTTGTGCAGCGCAATGATTACTATACGGGCATTATTTTCAGCGCCTATGCTGAAGGGTGCGGTGAAGCGGTACTGCGCGGCGGGCGCTACGACCACCTGCTGGAGCATTTCGGCGTGCCTATGCCTGCCGTTGGGTTCGGGATAGATGTTGACGCGGTAGCCGATATAAGGTTTAAAAACGGGGAAAGCCATTTGCCCACGCCGCCTGATGTGCTTGTGCACGGCGAGAGCGGCTGCGAAGTGAAAGCGCTTGAGCATGGAGCACGCCTTGCAAAACAGGGCATGCGGTGCGAAAACAGCGTTTTAGGTTCGGAAAAAGAGGCTTTACAATATGCGCGTGAAGCGGGGATAGGGAGAGTTGATATTGTGGGCAGCAGCATAAGGACGGTGCCCACCGGAGGGAAAACATGAGGCCGCTGCGCATTGCCCTTACCAAAGGCAGACTTGAAAAAAGCGCTGTAGGCCTGCTTGAGCGGACGGGCTTCGACTGCTCAGCTGTAAGGAACAAAGGGCGCAGACTGATACTTCCGGCAGGCGGCGGAAAATTTGATATAGTGCTTGCAAAGGCAGCTGATGTTATTACATATGTTGAGCGCGGTGTATGCGACCTTGGCGTTGTAGGCGAAGATACGGTTATGGAAAAGGGCGGCAGCTTTTATGAAGTGCTCGACCTCGGCTTTGGGAAGTGCAGGTTTGCCCTTGCAGGGCCCAAAGGGTGCAATTTCTTTGACGGATATTCAGCGCGGACGGTGGCCTCAAAATACCCGCATGTGGCGTCTGAGTATTTTGCGGGGAAAGCAATGGATGTGCACATTATCAAGATAGAGGGCTCGGTTGAGCTTGCGCCGCTGCTCGGCCTTTCGGACGCTATAGTGGATATTGTGGAGACGGGCAACACACTACGTGAAAACGGGCTTGAAGTAATAGAGCCGATATGCAGCATATCGGCAAGGCTGATTGTTAATGCAGCCAGCATGAAACTGCGTAAGCAAGAGATCGAAGGGCTGACCGGAAAACTGGAACAGGCCGTGCGGCAAAACCGTGCGGACGAAGAAAGGGTTGGTGCAGAATGATAAAAATATGGAGCGGAAAAGACAGTGCCGATTTAATTGAGAAATTGAAAAAGCGCGGCAGGAAAGCATATCCGCAGGTGGAGTCAGCCGTGGCAGAAATCATTGCGCATGTGCAGGCGGACGGCGACAGAGCCGTCGCGGAATGCACTAAAAAGTTTGACGGCGCCGTTCCAGAACAGGTGGAGGTTTCGTGCGACGAGATGGAAAAAAGCGCGGGGGGCTGCACACCTGAATTCCGCCATGCGCTCAGGCGTGCAGCGGGAAATATCCGCAGGTTCCATGAGTGCCAGAAGCAGCAGAACTGGTTTAAGGCCGACAAAAACGGCGTAGTGATGGGCCAGCGCATACGCCCGCTTGCGCGCGTGGGTATATATGTGCCGGGCGGTACGGCAGCCTACCCTTCGTCTGTGCTTATGAACGCCATACCGGCTAAGATAGCGGGTGTGGGCGAAATAATCATGGCTACGCCTCCCACAAAAGGTGGAAAGCCTAACCCGGGCATAATGGCAGCCGCGCTTGAGGCGGGAGTGGACCGTGTGTTTCAGGTAGGCGGCGCACAGGCCATTGCAGCCCTTGCTTTTGGTACGGAAATGATACCGTCTGTCGACAAAATCGTCGGGCCGGGCAATATTTACGTTGCAACGGCAAAAAAGCAGCTTTACGGCACAGTTGGCATAGACATGATTGCCGGCCCGAGTGAAATCCTGATTATTGCCGATAAGACGGCAAATCCAAAGTTTCTCGCTGCCGACTTGATGTCGCAGGCCGAGCACGACGCCCTCGCTTCTGCAGTGCTGCTGACTACGTCGCAGCGTATAGCGGAGGAAACAGTCGAAGAGCTGAACCTGCAGATTACGTCGCTTTCAAGGCGCAGCATAATTGAAAAATCGCTCAGCCAGTATGGAGCAGTGGCTGTGTGCAGAAATATGGAGGAAGCGGTCGGCTTCGCAAACGAACTTGCACCGGAGCATGTGGAAATTTGCGCTGCGAACCCTATGGAGTATGTGGAAAAAATCGACAATGCAGGCTCGGTATTTCTTGGCAACTATTCGCCGGAGCCTCTCGGCGATTATTTCGCCGGGCCAAACCATGTGCTGCCAACAGGAGGGACGGCGCGCTTCTCGTCGCCGCTTTCGGTCGACAGTTTCGTGAAGAAATCAAGCTTTCTCTATTACACAAAAGAGGCGCTTGCCGGTGCGCGTGACGACATAACCACGCTTGCAAATGCGGAGGGACTTACGGCCCACGCAAATTCGATATGTGTGAGGGATTGATATGGCGTACAGTGTAAATGCGAAAATAGCGGGCATGAAGCCGTACAGTCCCATAAGCGTAAAATACCGCATAAGGCTTGATGCGAACGAGTCATTCATTGCTCCGCCGCCGGAAATTGCAAAACATATTTCTGAGGCTGCTGCCTCAGTGCGGTTTAACCGCTACCCTGACCCGTACGCAGGGGAGCTGTGCCATGCGTTTGCGGGCTATTATGGGATTCCGGCTGAAAATGTTGTCGCGGGCAACGGTTCTGACGAACTTATATCACTTTTTGAATCGTCTTTTCTAATGAAAGGCGAGACACTCGTAACGCTTTCGCCGGATTTTTCAATGTACCGCTTCTACAGCGGCCTCAATGAGACAAACTGCTGTGAATTCAAAAAGAATGATGATTTTACGGTCGACGTCGGCAGGCTTATAGACACGGTAAATGAGAAAAAAGCCCGCATGGTGATTTTTTCAAATCCGTGCAACCCTACGTCACTCGGCCTAAAGCGTGAGGAGATCCGCCGCCTGCTGAAATCGGTGGATGCGCTTGTGGTGCTCGATGAGGCGTATATGGATTTTTGGGATCAGTCGCTTTTAAGTGAAGTGAATGACTATGATAACCTTGTGATTCTCCGTACGTGCTCGAAAGCAATGGGCCTTGCAGGCATACGCCTTGGCTTTGCAGTCACGGACTACAGGATTGCAGATTTGCTTAGGGCTGTTAAGTCGCCTTACAATGTAAATGCCGTCACGCAGAGAATTGGCGCCGCCGTACTGAGTGAAACAGACTGGCTGAAAAACTGCAGAAAAAACATAATAGCGTCTAAAAATTCACTTTACAACCTCCTGAAACCGCTTGAGCCCGAAGGTGTGAAGGCCGTGGATGGCGTGACGAATTTTGTGACGGTGCGGTTGAAAAACGGCGTACAGGTCTGGAATGAACTTTTGAAGCAGGGAATAGCCGTGCGCTGTTTTGGCAATTTCCTTCGCATTACAGCTGGCACGGACGAAGAAAACAGAGCCGTTGTGAAAGCACTTGCGGCTGCGGTGCAGGCAGACTGAAAGGAGAAAAGGAATGCGCACTTCCGTTCAGAAGAGAAAGACAAAGGAAACCGATATTACCGTAAAGCTCTGCCTTGACGGTGGAGATATAAGCGTAAAGACAGGGATAGGCTTTTTTGACCATATGCTAACTTCATTTGCCGTGCACAGCGGCTTCGGGCTTGGAATCGAGGCCGATGGCGACCTCAATGTTGACTGCCACCACACGGTTGAAGACACAGGCATAGTCCTTGGCAGGGCGTTCGGCGAAACGCTCGGCGATTTCTCAGGCATTGCGCGTTTCGGCAGCTTCTTTGCCCCAATGGACGAATCACTCGCGTTTGCTGCGGCCGACCTGTGCGGAAGGCCGTTCCTCGTTTTCCATGCAGATTTCGGCCAGGAGCGCATAGGCGGATATGACACATGCATGACCGAGGAATTTTTCCGGGCCTTTGCGTTTAACGCGGGAATAACACTGCATGTACGCGTGGAGTACGGTTCAAACGCGCACCACGAGACCGAGGCGCTTTTTAAGGCTGTTGCACATGCGCTGCGCACAGCTGTTTCGCCTGCCGTGAAAGGAGTGCTTTCGTCGAAAGGCACGCTTGAGGGGAAAGAGGCGTTTTTATGATTTTACTGCCGGCCGTAGACATTAAAGGCGGAAAATGTGTGCGCCTTCTGCGCGGCGACTATTCCACAGCGGAGCAGGTAACTGATGACGCAGTAAAAACGACTGAAGCGTTCAGAAAAGCCGGCGCCGGGTGGATACACATAGTAGACCTTGACGGTGCCAAAGCAGGAAAGCCTGTGAACTCCGGCATCATTTTTGAAATGATTAAAAAATCGGGGCTTAAGGCAGAAGTAGGCGGCGGTATACGCACGCGTGAGACGATGGAGTTTTACCTGAAAAACGGCGTCAGCCGCGTGGTGATAGGTACGGCTGCGGTAAGAAATCCGCGGTTTGTTTCGGAAGCTGTAAAAATGTACGGCAGAGAGCACATAGCCGTTGGGATAGACGCGAGGGACGGTTTTGCCGCAGAAAACGGCTGGACGGAAACGTCGTCTGAAAGCTACCTTCGCCTTGCGGAAAAAATGGAATATGCCGGAGCGGGATATATTGTTTTCACCGATATAGGCCGCGATGGGACGCTTGGAGGCCCTAATTTCCAGATGATTGGGAGCATCGCGGAAAAATCAGGCTGCAATATAATTGCGAGCGGCGGCATAAGCAACATTGAAGATATAAAAAGGCTTATCAGCATGGATATTTACGGAGCAGTGTGCGGAAAAGCAATTTACAGTGGGGGCGTTGACCTGAGATCAGCCCTTGCGCTCTGCGGAAGGGGCGGCGGCAATGCCTGAGGAAAAGCAAAATGGAAAAATTGAGCGCTTTTTTAAAAAATCGGATCTTCTGCCGGTCATTGTGCAGGAATACGGTACGGGCAAAGTGCTGATGCTCGCATATATGAACCGCGAATCGATGGAAAAGACGCTTGAAACGGGTTACACATGGTTCTGGAGCCGTTCGCGGCAGGAGCTTTGGAATAAGGGCGCAACGTCAGGGCACGTGCAGAAAGTCGTCTGTATTTATGGCGACTGCGACGATGACACGCTTCTTGTAATTGTGCGCCAGACGGGCGCTGCCTGCCACACAGGGCACTACAGCTGCTTTTTTAACGAGATATGGAGGGAGAAAAATGAGTGACGTATTGCAAAGCCTGTATGGCACTGTAACACGGCGCAAAAGCGAAAACCGCAAGGGTTCATATACATGCTACCTTTTTGAGCAGGGACTTGACAAAATACTGAAAAAGTGCGGCGAAGAATGCAGTGAAGTGATAATCGCCGCGAAAAACGGGAATAACCATGAAACGGTTATGGAGATTTCTGATTTCCTGTATCATCTTACAGTTTTGATGGTACATGAAGGCATTGCGCCTGAAGACGTTGAAGCAGAGCTTGAAAAACGCAGCCATAAAACAGACAACCTGAAAAAATTCCATAAGGCTGACAGGAACACATAAAGCCGGCGATTCACTTTTTAAATAGATATGCAAATAGCTATATTGCAATCAATATCTTGCCCGCCCATAATTGCAAAACACAATATGTTGAAAAGACGGTTGAAACGGTGAAAACATTTTTCATAAGTTTCACAGGCTGTTACTTTGTGGCATATATGGTTCCCGAAAAACTAAGGCCAAAAATCGAGAAGGGCACTTGTGATAAAGGTACGAAATCGGATAAAAAAATGAAAATATTTCTGCCTTTTTTTATATTTATAAAACGGTGAAAATTGTCTAAT
>DHSD01000022.1:43655-63786 GCA_002411365.1 Ruminococcaceae bacterium UBA5295 | reverse complement strand
ATATAGTGGTTTGGTGATGAGGCTCACCATAAAATGCAGTCAATGCTAACGGCTTCTACTTCGAGAAATCGAGGTAGAAGCCTTATATTTTTGAATGTAGGGTGGTACAATTGCTACGAAATTAAGTAGAATTTTAATAGTTGGCTTTGGCGGCTTTATTGGTGCGGCACTCCGCTACATCATTTCAACCGCTACAGCCAAATGTTTTGGCAATTTCCCAATTGGGACTTTGATTGTGAATATTCTTGGCGGATTTATCATGGGATTTATCATGGAAGCAAGCACCAGCATCTGGCCTATTTCTGCAAATATGAGGATTTTTTTAACCACGGGGATGATGGGCGGCCTTACAACATTCTCTACTTTCAGCTATGAAACTTTGTATAAAGCATTTATGCGCCAGCCGGCAGGCGCCGTTTCCATAAGCCGCCATGTGAAAATCTATTATAAAAAAATGGCGTATGCCCATTATTGATTCGCCGCCGCCAATGTAGTATAATAAATTTTGTTATTAATGATATAGCAATAATCCGTTATCAATCGATATTTATCGCATAATGTTCTGACACCGAAATTTTTTGAGGTGAAAGACGAGTCAAATTAAAATGGTATACTGTCCGTTTTTCTGCGGACACGTTTGGCTGCGTCTTTTTAGAAGACGCAGCTTTTTATTGCCGGAAACATACTTATTAAAGCGTGGAACCCAGCAAATTTACAGCCACGCTCATGATGGTAGGAAGCAACATGATAAAATTAGCAATTTACGGCAAGGGCGGCATTGGCAAATCGACCATAACAAGCAACCTCGCCGCCGCCTTCGCCTCGCTTGGGAAACGCGTGATACAAATAGGCTGCGACCCGAAAGCCGATTCCACTGTTAGCCTTCTCGGCGGCAAGGCAGTCCAGCCTGTAATGGACTATATGCGTAAGTACGACCACGAGCCTGAGCATATTGAAGACATTGCCCAAGAGGGTTTCGGGCATATATTATGTATCGAGACCGGCGGCCCCACGCCAGGGCTCGGCTGCGCCGGGCGCGGCATTATCACGACGTTCCAGCTTTTAAAAGATCTGAAGCTGTTTGAGATATATAAGCCGGACGCCGTGCTCTACGATGTGCTCGGCGACGTAGTCTGCGGCGGTTTTGCCGCGCCTATCCGCGAAGGGTATGCACAGGAAGTGCTTATAGTTACTTCCGGTGAAAAGATGTCGCTGTACGCTGCCGGCAACATCTGCAAAGCAGTGCATAACTTTGCAGACCGCGGCTATGCCAAAGTCCGCGGCATAATCCTTAACCGCAGGAACGTGGAAAACGAAGCGGGGAAAGTTGCTGCCTTTGCGCAGGAGGAAGGCCTGCCAATCCTTGCGGACATTCCCCGCAGCAGGGACATACTGCGCTTTGAGGATATGGGCAGAACCGCTGTCGAAGGCAACCCGGACCTGCCGGTAAGCCGGAAGTTTTTTGCTCTTGCGCATGAACTGATGGGAGATGGGCGCGATGGCTGAGGCATTTTACCGCACAGCCGCGCAGCTTGCATACAGCGGCTGCGACGAACTCCCGCAGGAGTTTCAGCCCGACAAGCACCTGATCTACAGCTCGCCCGCCACTTTGGCGTTCAACTCACCGGGGGCGCAGGGTTTCGGTGTAAAGCGCGCAGGCCTCGCAATCCCCGGCTCAGTAATGCTGCTTATATCCCCGGGCTGCTGCGGGCGCAACACAGCGGCGCCCGGCCCTTCCGGCAGATACAGCGGCAGAATGTTTTACATGCTGCTTGACGAAACCGACATCGTAACGGGGCGGCACCTTTCCAAAATACCAGGCGCCGTCAAAGAGATATGCGAATACTGCAGCGAAAAGCCGACCGCCGTAATGCTGTGCATCACGTGTGTTGACGCGCTTCTCGGCACAGATATGGAGCGCGTATGCCGTAGTGCGGAGGAAGCTGCGCATGTGCCCGTTGTGCCCTGCTACATGTATGCGCTGACACGCGAAGGCCGCCACCCGCCGATGGCCACTGTGCGCAAAGCCGTATATTCATTGCTCAAGCCAATGGCTAAAAGGGCAGACTGCATGAATATAATCGGCTCATTTTCTCCGCTTAGCAGCGGTTGTGAACTGTACCGCCTTTTCAATAAGGCCGGAGTGCGCCATATACGTGAAATCTCCCGCTGCAAAAGCTTTGGCGAATACCTTAACATGGCGCAGGCAAATTTCAACCTTGTTTTAAACCCTGAATCACGCCTTGCATCAGGTTGGATGGAAAAGGCGCTGCGCATACCCTCTATAGAGATTTCACGAATGTACCAGATTGACAAGATACATAATCAGTACCGCCTTATGGCAAAAGCGCTCGATATTCCATGGGAAGACCAGCAGGACTATGATGCCGCACAGGAAGAAATAGCCCGCTTCCGCGAAAAGCACGGCGGCACCGTGTTCGCCGTCGGCGAAATTGCGGATGCCGACCCGTTTGAGCTTTCGCTCGCGCTGCTGCGCTATGGGTTCTGTGTATCAGAAATCTATGGCACAATCAATAAAATCAATTTCTGGTTCCTGCAGAAAATCGCGGCGCTTAGCCCCGATACAAGGGTTTACTCAAACCTTTCGCCAACGATGCTTTATTACCGCCCTTCCACTCCGCAGGCTGGCATAGCCGTTGGCAAAGACGCCGCATATTACCACCCTGGCTGCGCGCACGTCATGTGGTGCGGTGAGGAGCAGCCGTTCGGATATGACGGGGTGCGCAGCCTGTTCAAGGCGTTTGCAAAAGCTTTGGAAGGAGTGGCAAAATGAAAGGCCTCCTTAAAGTGCTTTCGCCTTTTGCGCCCGACCAGTCCGGCGCAGTAGAGGCACTCTATGAATTCGGCGGCCTTATCGTCGTATGCGACGCAGGCGGCTGCACGGGAAATATCTGCGGGTTTGACGAGCCCCGCTGGTTTAAGAAAAAAAGCGCCATATTCAGCGCAGGCCTGCGCGATATGGACGCTATCCTCGGGCGCGACGACAGGCTGATAGCCAAGCTGAAGGCTGCCGTCGAAGGGAGCGGCGCCAATTTCGTCGCGGTTATCGGCACACCAGTCCCCGCCGTTATCGGCACGGATTTCCGCGCGCTGAAGCGCATAGGCGAAAAAAAAGCAGGGCTTCCATTTCTCACAATAAGCACGAAAGGCACAGGCCTTTACGATGAGGGTGAAGAAGATGCCCTGCTGCAGCTGCTAAAGGCTTTTGCCTTAGACGCCCTGCCTGTTGAAAAAGGTATTCTCGGCGTATTAGGTGCGACACCGCTTGACCTCAGCAGCCTTTCAGCCGCCGAAAAGCTCACCGAGGCATACCGGCAGAAAGGCTGGAAAGATGTGCGCTGTTACGGCATGGGCAGCGGCCTCAACGCCGTGCGCCGCGCTTCCGCTGCACAGCAGAACCTCGTCGTTTCCCCCGCGGGGCTCAAAGCTGCCCGTTACCTCCAGAAAAAGTTCGGCACGCCGTTTACTGTGTGCTGCCCATTGCCGCACAAGCTGCCATGTGATTTTCAGAGTTTTCACGGGAAGCGCGTGCTGATCATTCATCAGCAGGTGTTTGCGGACACGCTTAGGGACAGCATTCTGCAAAGCACAGACGCAGATGTGACAGTCGCCTCATGGTTCATGATGGACAACGCACTGCGCGAAAGCCAGGACTTGCACTTTGAAGGCGAGAAGCAGTTTCAGGCAGCCGCCATACGCGGCGGTTATGACATCATTCTGGGCGATAAGATGATGGAGCGCGCGCTGCCGGACTATAAGGGCAGATGGATAGACCTGCCGCATTTTGCCGTATCCGGAAGGCTTGTGCCATGAAGCAGGAAACGGGAATCATCGCGCGGCGCATAAGAATATTCGGCATAGTCCAGGGCGTGGGGTTCCGGCCATTTGTAAGCCGCACGGCGCGCAGGGCAGGGATCACCGGCAGCGTAGCCAACAAGGGCTCTTTTATCGAGATACACGCGCATGGCACAAAGGGGGCAATGCGGTCATTTCTGCGCTGCTTGCGGCAGGACGCGCCTGAAAGGTCTTACATCCTGAAAATAGACGTCTCCGCTTCGTCGGAACCGGCAAAAGAGGGCTTCGAAATCGTAAGCAGCGCGAAAGAAGCAAGTGATATTTTTGTGCCGCCCGATATAGCCATCTGCAAAAAATGTGAAAAAGAACTGTTCGACAAAAATAACCGCCGCTACCTCCACCCGTTTATCAACTGCACCGCCTGTGGCCCGCGGCTTACTATCCTCAGCTCTATGCCGTATGACCGTGAGCGCACAAGCATGGGCAAATTTCCCATGTGCGGCAAATGTGCACAGGAATACGCCGACCCGCACAGCAGGCGCTACGATGCCCAGCCTGTGTGCTGTAATGACTGCGGGCCGCAGGTTTACATTTTAGGCAGGCGCGAGCGCGGAAAAGATGCTATCACCGCCGTGCGGCGCGCGATAATGGGCGGGAAGATAGCGGCTGTAAAAGGCATAGGCGGGTTCCACCTTTGCTGCGATGCCAAAAACGGCAGAGCCGTGAAGCGCCTGCGCAAGCTCAAGCACCGCCCCGAAAAGCCTTTTGCGGTCATGTTCCGCGACATGACCGCGGCAGAAGAGAACTGCCGCATATCACCGGAGCAGGCTGAAATCCTTGACGGCTGCCAAAAGCCGATACTCCTGCTCGAGCGTAAGCCAGAAAGCCGCCTTTCAGAATCCGTAGCGCCCGGCAACCCGCGCATCGGCGCAATGCTGCCGTATGCTCCACTCCAGCTCCTGCTTTTCACTTACCCAGACAGCATACCAATGACAGGCAGCCTGATAATGACAAGCGGAAACGTTTCCGGGGTGCCTATCTGCAAATGCGACGATGACGTAAACAGGCAAATTGCCGGCCTCTGCGACATTGCCCTTTCGAATGACCGCGATATCCTCACACGTGCAGACGACTCCGTTATGGATTTTCTCGGTGGCAGGCCGTACATGATACGGCGTTCACGTGGATATGCGCCGCTGCCATTTCTACTTTCCGCACCGCTGCGCGGGCAGGTGCTTGGCATTGGCGGCGAGCTGAAAAACACGTTCTGCATAGGCAAAAACAGCCTTTTTTACCCTTCAGCATATGTAGGCGACATGACTGACATGCGCACAGCCAAAGCACTCAAAGAATCTGTAGCCCGCATGGAGGCGCTGCTTGAAGCCGCCCCGCAGGCCGTAGCATGTGATATGCACCCGGGATACAATACGGTGTGCGCAGCGGAAGAAATGGGCCTGCCTGTTATCCGTATACAGCATCATTTTGCGCATATCGTTTCGTGCCTTGCGGAAAACGACTGCAATGACGAAGTGGTAGGCGTTTCATTTGACGGCACAGGTTATGGGACGGACGGAACCGTCTGGGGTGGCGAATTCATGAGGGCTTCTTACGGCGGCTTCATGCGCCTTGGCAGCATAAGGCCATTTGTGCAGGCGGGCGGAGACCGCTCCGTGCGCGAAGGGTGGCGTATAGCCGTCTCAATGCTGCATGAGGTTTTTCCGGATAATGCGGAAAAGTATATTAAGCTGCTTGGCCTTTGCAGCGAAAAGCAGGCACATGTGCTGATATATATGGCTGAACACAATATTAACAGTGTCAAGTCTACAAGTGCGGGCAGGCTTTTCGATGCGGCAAGCGCAATACTTGGAATACGCAGAGTTTCTACATTCGAAGGTGAAGCTTCATGCGCGCTTGAGTTTGCCGCCGAAGCATATATGAGGAGCAGCTGGTTCCAGACTGAAGGCTTTTCTTACACTCAGCCGCTGCTGGGCGAAACCGAAAGCGGGTTTACGCTGCGCACAGACCTGCTCATCGGATGGCTGGCGAAGCAGCGGCTCGCCGGAGAAAATACGCGGAAGCTTGCGTACGCGTTCCATTCCGTGCTCGCAGGCATGGTCTGCGAAGGCTGCAAATGTGCAAGGCGCAAAACCGGCCTTTCGTCATGTGCTTTAAGCGGCGGCGTATTCCAGAACCGCCTTTTCACCAGCCTTTGCGCCGGCCATCTGCACAAAGCCGGTTTCCGCGTCCTGCTTCACAGCATGGTGCCGCCAAATGACGGCGGCATTTCACTCGGGCAGGCCGTTGCCGCAATGTACCAGCTTAACAGAAAAATTAAAAATTAACAGTAAGCAGGAGGTTTACCATGTGTGTTGGTTTATCTGCAAAAGTATTAGATGTAAATGACGGCACCGCGCTTATTGACGCTTCTGGCGCAAAGCGCAAAATCTCATCTGAATTTATCGACGGCCTCGAACCGGGAGATTATGTAATGGTCCATGCCGGCATTGCAATCGCAAAAATCACAAGCAGCGACAAAGACGAAACAGGCAAGATAATGGAGAAACTGTAATGGAAGACTCTGTTTCCGCCGCAAAGAAAATTATCGCTTCATACCACGGTCCTGCTCTGCGCATCATGGAAGTCTGTGGCACACATACGCACGAGATAATGCGGCTTGGCATACGCAGGCTGCTGCCGGAAAACGTCAAGTTAATTTCCGGCCCGGGCTGCCCTGTATGCGTAACGCCAGTTGGATACATAGATGAAGCCGTTCTGCTTGCACTGAAGCACAACGCCGTAATCTGCACGTTCGGCGACCTGATAAGAGTGCCCGGCAGTGAGATGGACCTTGCCGGCGCAAGGCGGCGGGGCGCAGAAGTCAGGATGGTGTATTCTCCGCTTGATTCGGAAGAGTATGCAAAGGCACACCCGGAAAAAGAAGTCGTTTTCCTCGCGGTCGGTTTCGAAACTACAACGCCTGCCGCATGTCTCGCTGTAAAAAAGGCAGTAAAAGACGGCCTACATAATTACTCGCTGCTTGTGGCAAACAAAACAATGCCAAACGCCTACCTCGCGCTTAAAGGCAGCGCCGACGCCTTCTTATACCCCGGCCACGTCTGTGCCATAACAGGGACTGCTGTTTGCGAAAGCCTCGTAAAGCAGGGCATCTCAGGCGTAGTTGCAGGTTTTACCGCAAGCGAGCTGCTGGCCGCCATTGCGGTGATTTTAAAGCTTTCTGAGGCTGAAAAGCCATTTTTCCGAAACTGTTACCCGCGCGTGGTGAAGCCCGAGGGCAACGCTGCCGCTCAGGCTTTGATGCGTGAAATAATGGAACCGTGCGACACCGAGTGGCGCGGCCTTGGTATTATTAAAGGCTCAGGCCTGCACCTGCGTGAGCCTTACCGCACATTTGACGCAAGTCGGCGCTACAGCCTGCCTAAAATAACAGGCCGCAGCAATCCGCTGTGCCGCTGCGGAGAGGTGCTTCAGGGGAAATGTCTTCCGAGCGACTGCAAAGTTTTCGGCACAGTGTGTACGCCGCAGCACCCGGCCGGAGCCTGCATGGTTTCAAACGAAGGTGCGTGCTCGGCATATTACCAATACGGAGGGACGTAAAATGGATGATACAGTTACTTTGGCATATGGTGCCGGCGGAAAACAGACTTCTAAACTTATAAAGGACGTATTTAAATCACACTTTTCAAACCCGGATTTCACGGAAGACGACGCCGCTGTGCTTAATGTAGGCGGCAGCAGGCTCGCATTCACAACGGACGGCTTTATAGTCTCGCCATACGAGTTTCCCGGCGGGGACATTGGGAAACTCAGCGTGTGCGGCACGGTAAATGACCTTTCCTGCATGGGGGCACAGCCGCTTTACCTCACATGCTCGTTTGTCATCGAAGACGGTTTTCCGCTTAAAGAGCTTGACAAAATCGCCGCCTCAATGGGAAAATCCGCCAAAGAAGCCGGCGTGCGTATTGTAGCCGGCGACACAAAAGTTGCAGGCAAGGGCCAAGTCGACAATATTTTCATTACAACAGCAGGTGTAGGCAGGCTTTTGGACTATGCGCATACTTCAGGCAAATATGCGCAGCCGGGCGACGCCGTCATTGTTACAGGCGACATCGGGCGCCATGGCTGTACCATTTTGCTAAGCCGCAACGAGTTCGGCATAGATGCTGACGTCACAAGCGACTGCGCTCCACTGTGGGGAACCGTGAGAACGATGTTCGGCGTCACAGACCAGATACACGTTATCCGCGACGCGACGCGCGGCGGCATAGGCACCGTCCTTTATGAAATTGCTGCCCAAAGCGGTGTAGGCATAAAGCTCAACGCGGAGAAAATCCCTGTTACAGATGAAGTTTCCGGTGTATGCCGCATGCTTGGCCTTGACCCGCTTTACCTCGCCTGCGAAGGCCGTATGGTAGTTTCCGCGCCTAAAGCACAGGCCAGCGCAATCGTCAGCGCACTGCACCAGTGCCCATATTCTAAAAATGCTGCGGTTATAGGTGAAGTTACCAGCGGCATGAAAGGCAAAGTAGTGATGGAGACAGAAATCGGTTCTAAGACGCTGTTGCCGCAGCCAAGCGGTGAACTGCTCCCACGTATATGCTGACCTATATTTAATTTTAAAACTTATCTTCCACAACCACGGCCTGCTTGCCGAGATCATTGTAGCGTTGCTCAACAATACTTTTTGTGTAGTCTGCAAGCCCAGAAGTCTTATATGGATCATTAAAATAATATTTATTTTTGTCGTAGCCCACAAAAACAAGGCAGTGCTCACGCGCAGGCCAGACGAACGTTTTTCCGGTTTCGTTTATAATCCAACTGTTACCCTGGTATGGTGGCAGCATGCGCATAGTTGCCCATACTATAACGGGATCACCGCGCTGGATATACGGAATCAGGCTATTGAATTCATTGCCGGTAATATTAATGGCAATTTTGTCACTTTTACTTAAAAAAGTATTCATCACTGAAACTACAACGGGTGCAAAGCAGCCAAACCCACTTTCTGAAGTCGGGTCACCGATAAAAGATTTTGCAGGGTCGTCACCGTAAAATTTTCCGCCTTTTTGCTGCAGGTTCGAAGAAGGCGTATTTTTTACCACATCTTCCACAGAAGCGTGGCAGCCGTAGTACTGAAGCACCATGGATGCACTTACAAGTTCGCAGCCTGTTGAATAGGATCCTTCTTGGCTGATATAAGGCACGTCGATTATTTTTTCAGAACTACTGCTTTTCACCTGACTACTGTTTTTCTCACTTTTGCTGCTGCTGTTTTTTCTTTCGCCTTTATCATCTTTTCTGCCTGCACTGCTCTGCAATGATGTGCAGCGTGAACCTGCAGCGGATTGGCCGGCAAAGTTCGGCAGCGCTTGCGGGTGTACCTTAGCATATGCATAGGCAGCGCCTGCAAGGCAGGTAACACAAAGCAGAAAAATCAGAAAGCCGTACCGTTTTGCCCTTTTATTTGATACGTATTTTCCCATTTGGAAATCTCCCGCACAACTTTTTAAAATCGGCTGGTACTTTTAGATATAGCTGTTATATTATAACAATTTATAGGGTGGCAATAATGAACATTTTGTAAATATATTGCAGTATATGAAGTATATTCAACAACTGCCATCAACGCAATCATATTTCAAAATCGTTTCTGGCCCACAAAGCATTATAATAGGTCCTGTTTTGCCTTTTTTTAAAGAATAGCTTTAAAGTCATACGCCGTTGGATTATAATTATGGTAATAATACAATTAAAAAGGAGGCAGGATTATAATGGCTCACGTTTATTCCGTTGCTCTCTCCAAAATAATAAAAGAGCTTTCGCTGAAGACGATAAGCATGCCGGGTGATCCGGACAAAATTCTCGTTTCGTCAACGGATGTAAACCGTCCAGGGCTTGAACTGAATGGCTTTTATGATTATTACGATGAAAAGCGAATAATGATTTTCGGCAACGCGGAAACCGCCTTTCTTAAATCTATCTCCCATGAAAGGCGCTCAAAAGTGTTCAATGAGATTTTCTCGAAAGCGAAAAAGCCGCCGGCGGCAATCATTGCGCGTAACCTCGAGCCTGTTCCCGAGCTGCTGGAAGCAACAAAGGAAAATGGTGTTCCCCTGCTGAGCACTGCAGAAACGACTTCCAGCCTCGTCGCACGGCTTGTTTCATTCCTCAATGTAGAAATGGCGCCGCGCATCACCCGCCACGGCGTGCTCGTTGAAGTTTACGGCGAGGGGATCCTACTTGTAGGAGACAGCGGCGTCGGCAAAAGTGAAACGGCCATCGAGCTTATCAAGCGCGGCCACCGCCTGATTGCGGACGATGCCGTTGTCATCAAGCGCGTGTCGGCCATTTCCCTTGTTGGCGAAGCGCCTGACAACATAAAGCATTTCATAGAACTGCGCGGCATAGGAATTATAAATGCACGCAGGATATTTGGCATGAGTGCCGTTAAAATGACAGAGAAGATAGACCTTGTCGTAAACCTCGAGATTTGGGACGATAACAAGACGTATGATCGCATGGGCCTTGACAACGAATATACCGAAATTCTCGGTGTAAAGGTTCCTGTTGTCACAATACCGGTCAAGCCAGGCAGAAATCTCGCCGTTATAATTGAAGTGGCAGCAATGAACAACCGCCAGAAAAAGATGGGCTACAACGCGGCGCATGAGCTGCTGAAAAACCTTGGCATGGATCTTCCTTCCGTGCCGTCTGAAGTGAAAAAGAAAAAGCTTAATTTTTAGCCTGAGGCAATTTCCTGCAGCTCAGTAAAGCACATTGGCTATAATGAAGTTACTCGATTTTAGAAAGGAACGGATTTTTCAATGCATTTAATTGCTGACACACATATGCACACAGTTGCTTCCACCCATGCTTACAGTACTCTGCAGGAAGACGTCCATGCGGCTGCCCAGCAAGGACTTTACGCTGTTGCCATTACAGACCATGGTGCGCTGATGCCCGGCGCGCCCGGAAAATGGTATTTTGAAAACCTGTGTGTTGTTCCGCGCCAGCTCGAAGGTGTGCTTGTCCTGCGCGGGGAAGAAACAGATGTGGTGGACTGCGATGGCAACACAGACCTTGACCCAAATGACCTTAAAACGCTTGACTGGGTTGTCGCGTCGATACACAAGCCGGTTTTCTCCGTAAAATCGCCGAGTGTGGAACAGGTTACCTCCACATGGCTCGGCGTGGCAAAGAATCCACATGTCAATGTAATAGGGCACAGTGGCACGGCCGATTATGTTTATGACTACGAAAAGGTCCTGCCGGAGTTTGCCCGCAGCGGCAAGCTCGTTGAGCTTAATGAAAGCACGTTCCGCAACAGGAAAACATCTGTTCCCAACTGCATCAAAATCATGAAGCTCTGCAAAAAGCTCAGCGTTCCTATTATAGTCAACACAGACTCGCATTTTTCCAGCCAGATTGGGCATTTCGAGCACAGTCTTAAGCTGCTTGACGAGCTCAATTTCCCGGAGGAGCTCGTAGCCAACTCAAGCATTGAGCGTTTTAAGGCCTACCTTAAGCAATATACAGGCGTTTTCAGCAAAAAATAAAACCGGAGGTTCTAAGCATTTTATGAAGCATATCCAGGAGTTTGGCAGTTATGCTGCGGGGCTCGGATGCGAAGTCCTGTATGATGAGCAAATGAGCCGCCATACTACTTTCCGCATCGGCGGCCCGGCAGACATATTCATTACGGTGAACAGTATCAGCCCGCTGCAGAAAATATACAGCAGGGCATTTGAAGAAGGGATACCAGTGTTCCCGCTTGGCAACGGCTCGGACCTGCTTGTTGCGGACGCCGGCGTGCGTGGCGCCGTAGTCACGCTTGGGAGCGGATTCCGGAAAACATCCCTGATTTCTGATACGGAACTCGAATGCGGAGCCGGTGCACCGCTTTCTTCGGTCTGCGGGTTTGCAAAGGAGCATTCCTTAACCGGCCTTGAATTTGCTTGGGGCATTCCAGGTTCTGCCGGCGGTGCGGCTTACATGAACGCCGGCGCATATGGACATACGGTTTCGGAGGCCATCACATCATGTTCGCATGTGGCGAAGAACGGCCAGTGCGTTACGTTTACACGCGGGCAGTTTGATTTCGGCTACCGCCAAAGTGTTTACATGAAAATGGAGTGCATGATTGTTTCACTCCGGGTTAAGCTTAAGCACGGGGTGAAAGATGAAATCGGCGCCAGAATGGATGATTTACTCGCACGGCGCAAATCCAAGCAGCCGCTTGAACTGCCGAGTGCGGGCAGCATCTTCAAGCGCCCAGAAGGGCATTTTGCCGGCGCGCTTATCCAGCAGTGCGGCCTTAAGGGCAGGCGTGTCGGCGGCGCGGCAGTCAGTGAAAAGCATGCAGGATTTATAGTAAACCTCGGCGGCGCATCATGTGATGATGTCAGGCGGCTCATTGAGATAATCCAGGATAC
This sequence comes from Ruminococcaceae bacterium UBA5295, assembly GCA_002411365.1. Taxonomy (GTDB): domain Bacteria; phylum Bacillota; class Clostridia; order Oscillospirales; family Acutalibacteraceae; genus Thermocaproicibacter. The sequence continues at coordinate 51,520 of DHSD01000022.1, read as the reverse complement.
TGTGCTGCGCGAAACCGGCGTGCGGCTTGAATGTGAAGTAAAATTTGTGGGGTAATTTGTGGAGGCACTATGGAATTTCTCATTGTAACCGGACTTTCCGGCGCAGGGAAAACAAGGGCTATCAACGCCTTGGAGGATATTGGCTTTTTCTGCGCCGACAACATTCCACCAAAGATTATAGAAACTTTTTATGAGATGTCGCAGCAGGCGCAGAAAACACTTTCACAAGTAGCAGTAGTTACGGACATACGCGGCGGCAATATGTTCTCATCACTGCTTGAAACGCTCGATCAGATGAAAGCTGAGCACAAAGAATACAAGATACTTTTTCTCGATGCAAACGATTATGTGCTTGTAAACCGTTTTAAGGAAACACGCCGCAAGCACCCTTTGGCAGACAACTGCCTTGGCTCGCTCGAGCAGGCAGTCCAGCTTGAGCGCAGCGTCCTGCGCCCTGTAAAGGAACGTGCCGATTATATTATCGACACTTCATATCTTTCCCCAGCACAGCTGAAAGAGCGCATTTCCAGCCTGTTTCTCGGCGATGCTTCAGACGCGCTGAAAATACACTGCCTTTCTTTCGGTTTTAAATTCGGCCTGCCTGCTGAGGCTGACCTTGTGTCCGATGTGCGCTGCCTTCCAAACCCGTTTTATGTGGAAAGCCTTAAGCACCTCACGGGATTAGATAAACCAGTGCAGGACTACGTGATGAAATCCGACAAAACAAAAGGATTCGTAAAGCGCTTTTTCAGCCTCATCGACTACACGATTCCGCTGTACTGCAACGAGGGTAAAAGCCAGCTTGTAATCGCTATTGGGTGCACGGGCGGCCACCACCGTTCAGTTACGATCGCACAGGTGCTTTATGAGCACCTCATGGAGCAGGACTTGCGCGTCAGCGTTACACACCGCGATATTCACAGAAAGTAGAGTCTTTTCAAAATGTCATTCGCTTCTGAGACTAAAAACGAATTATGCAGGATTGTGCCGCAGTGCTGCTGCCGAAAGGCAGAGTGCTACGGCCTGCTTTTGTTTGGCAGGAATTTTTCACCTTCGGGCGTTACGCTTACTACAGAGAATTTAGCTGCCGCGCGGCGCACAGCACAGCTCGCCGCCGAAATCACTGGGGCTATTATGGACGTAACTTCTTTTAAAGTGCATAAAGGGAGCGGCACTTCCGTTTACACTGTTTCAGCCGCAGGGCCGGAACAGGCACAGAAAGTGCTTCGGAGCCTCGGCCACACCGGGAAAGAGATAAACTTGCGGATAAATCTTTCGAATATGGAAAACGAGTGCTGCTATGCCGCTTTCCTCAGAGGCGCATTCCTTGCATGCGGGACTGTGACGTCTCCAGAGCGTGAATACCACCTCGAATATTCTGTACCCTATATGAACCTTGCAAATGACCTTACCGCGCTGATGCGCGGCATAATCAGTCTTGGCATCAGCCCGCATATAACACGCCGCAATGGCTCATTCGTTGTATACCTCAAAGGCAGCTCACATGTTGCCGATTTTCTCACTTACATCGGTGCGCCTGACGCCGCAATGGAGCTAATGCAGGTGAGAATGCTTAAGGAAGTGCGCAACAAGGTAAACCGCCAGACAAATTTCGAAACGGCAAACATAGGCAAAACTGCCTCCGCCGCGGCTCAGGAAGTCATTGCCATAAAAAAGATTAAGAGCGATGGCAGGCTACCTGCCCTGCCGGAAGATCTTCAGGAGCTTGCGAGCCTGCGCCTTGACAATCCGGAAATGTCGCTGCGCGAACTCGGGCAGCACCTCTCACCAAAGCTAAGCCGTTCTGGTGTGCATCACCGCCTGCGGCGGATACTCGAATTTGCAGAAAAAACGAAGACCTAATGAAAGGAGTGAGAGGCCATTTTTGTTCATCTTCACGTTCACAGCGAATACAGCCTGCTTGACGGGGCATGCCGCATCTCACAGCTCCCCGCACGCGCCGCCGAGCTCGGCATGCCGGCTGTTGCAATAACAGACCATGGTGTAATGTACGGCGCCGTCGATTTTTACAAGGCCGCAAAGGCATGCGGGGTAAAGCCTATTATAGGCTGCGAGGTATATGTTGCTCCGCGCACACGCTTTGACCGCACGCATGAACTCGATTCTGAAAACCGCCATCTCGTGCTTCTCTGTGAAAGCAACACCGGCTACCAGAATCTTATAGCCATGGTTTCAAGGTCATGGACCGAAGGATTTTACTTTAAGCCGCGTGTAGATTATGAGCTCTTGGAAAAATACCATGAAGGGCTTATAGCGCTTTCCGCATGCCTTGCAGGTGAAATACCGAGGGACCTTACTGCCGGTGACTATGACGGCGCGAAAGCGGCCGCACTCCATTACGACAGCATATTCGGGCGCGGCAATTTTTACCTTGAGCTGCAGGACCATGGCTTGCGTGGTCAAAAACAGATAAACCCCTCCATAGTGCGCATTGCGCATGAGACGGGCATCCCCCTCGTTGTAACAAACGACTGCCATTACCTCATGCCTGACGACAGCGAAATGCACCGCATACTTTTGTGCATACAGACAAACCATACTGTTGAAGACAAAGACGCGATGAATTTTGGCAGCGACCAGTTTTACTTTAAATCCGAGCAGGAAATGCGCTCACTGTTCCCGGAAATCCCTGAAGCTGCCGACAATACGGTGAAAATTGCGGAGCGCTGCAACGTTGAGTTTGAGTTCGGCAAAACAAAACTGCCGAGGTTCGATACGCCAAATGGGCAGGACAATGTCAAATATTTCCGCCAGAAATGCTATGAAGGGCTCCACAGGCGCTACGGCAGCAACCCAGCGCAGCTTGTATGCGACCGGCTCGAATATGAGCTTGCCACAATTGAAAAAATGGGCTATGTGAACTACTACCTGATAGTCCATGACTTTGTGCGCCACGCAAAGGAGGTAGGCATACCGGTAGGGCCTGGGCGCGGTTCCGGTGCAGGCAGCCTCGCCGCCTACTGCATCGGCATAACCGGCATAGACCCCATAAGGTACAACCTGCTGTTTGAGCGTTTCCTCAATCCGGAGCGCGTGAGCATGCCTGACTTTGATATCGATTTTGCTGATGACCGTAGGCCGGAGATGATAGATTACGTTGTCAGGAAATACGGTGCCGACCATGTGGCGCAGATAGTTACATTTGGCACAATGGCCGCCCGCGGCTCAATACGTGATGTCGGCCGCGCAATGGCAATGCCGTACGCTGAAGTTGACAGCATCGCAAAGCTTGTACCATCAGAGATTAACATGACACTCGGCAAGGCGCTTGAAGCCTCGGGCGAGCTCAGGCAGCGCTACGACACGGACATGCGCGTCCACAACTTAATAGACATGGCCCGCCGTGTTGAGGGCATGCCGCGCAACGCTTCAACGCATGCGGCGGGAGTCGTGATAACCGACAAGCCTGTCGATGAATACGTTCCTCTTGCCAAAAACGGTGATTCTGTCGTGACACAGTACACAATGACTACGCTTGAGGAGCTCGGCCTCCTTAAAATGGATTTTCTCGGCCTGCGCAATCTTTCCGTTATCCGCCGCGCTCAGGACATGATAGATGAAAAGAAACCGGGATTCCAGGTAGAGGATATACCGACAGACGACAAAAAAGTTTTTGGTATGCTCTCTTCAGGTGATACCGACGGCATTTTCCAGTTTGAATCTGCCGGCATGAGGAACGTGACAATGCAGGTAAAGCCAGAAAAGATAGAAGACCTTATCGCCATTATATCGCTTTACCGCCCGGGGCCAATGGAGTCTATCCCACGCTATATTGAAAACAGGCGAGACCCCTCTAAAATCACATACCTGCACCCGCTGCTCAAAGACATTCTAAGCGTCACAAACGGCTGCATCGTCTACCAGGAGCAGGTTATGCAGATTTTCCGCACGCTTGCGGGATATTCGCTCGGGCGCGCCGATATTGTCCGCCGCGCAATGGCTAAGAAGAAAAAAGACGTAATGGCACGTGAAAAGGGAATTTTTATCCATGGCCTCACGGATGAAGACGGAAAAGTTGTCGTAGAAGGCTGCATACGCCGCGGCGTTGATGAAAAAACCGCCGAAGCAATTTACGCTCAGATGGCAAATTTTGCCTCATATGCATTCAACAAGTCGCACGCGGCGGCATATGCTGTTGTAAGCTACGAAACGGCATGGCTTAAATGCCATTACCCGCACGAATATATGGCGTCGCTCCTCACAAGCGTGCTCGACAACACAAACAAACTCTCAGCCTATATAGCCGAGTGTATGCGCCTTGGCATACATGTCCTTCCGCCGCATATCAATGAAAGTGAAAGCAGCTTCACAGTTTCAGGCAACTCGATACGCTTCGGACTTTTAGCCATACGCAACCTCGGCAGAGGGTTAATCGATTCCCTTGTTGCTGAAAGGAAGAAAAGCGGGGCCTTTTCATCTTTTTTCGACTTCTGCAAAAGAATGTATGACAATCTTAACAGGCGTGCGCTTGAAAGCCTCATAAAGGCCGGCGCACTTGATGGCCTCGGCCCAAACCGCAACCAGATGCTAAACAGTGCTGGCCCTGTGCTCGATTATATTGCGGAAGACAGAAAGCAGAATATTGAAGGCCAAATAGGCTTTTTCGATACAGACACAAAATCAGGCCATGACGATTTCCACTTTCCAAATATGCCTGACCTCAGCGCTTCAGATAAGCTCGACATGGAAAAAGAGGTAACAGGCATCTACCTTTCCGGCCACCCAATGGCCGCATATGCCGGCCTTTACGGCAAGTTCCATGCAGTCTATATTGGTGACATCATCGAAAGCATAAAAGAGAAAGACGGAAGCCTGCACGACAATGACGCGGTAACTGTCCTCGGCATAATCACAAAAGTGCGGCTTAAAGTAACGAAAAGCAACAGCACAATGGCGTTCGTAACTCTTGAAGACCTTTACGGCTCTATACAGATGCTCGTTTTCCCTAAAACCCTCGAGGAGTACGCTGAAATTGTAACCGAGGGAAAAATCATAAAAGCGCAGGCGCGCATAAGTGTCCGCGATGAAAATGACGCGGAACTTATATGCCAGTCAATTTCTTCCGCACCTAAGCTTGGCGGTGACGGCTCAAAGAACCGCAAGCGCCGCTGCTCCCGCACAGGACTTTATCTGCGTGTAGACAACAGCGAAAATCCCATGTACAGAAAAGCGCTGAAATACACCGCTGTTTTCGACGGCCCCACTCCGCTTTATATATATTTTACAGACAGCAGGCAGCTTATGGCTGCGCCAATTTCCATGCGCGTAAGCGTCAATGATGTTTTGATAAGGGAATTAAAGAAAATTCTCGGCGTAAAAAATGTTGCTTATGTGGATAATTTGCAACAATAATCTATATAAGAGATAAAATTGTCCATGCTTTCACCCTGTAACGGTCCCGTAATTTCGACTATAATATTGAAAGAGATTTTAATTTATGCCGCACTGCAAAGCACTGTGTGCGATTTCAAAAAAATCAGGCGCAAGGGCCGGGCTGCCTTACCCGGCAAACAATAGTCCGGCATGGATTCATAAAAACAGGAGGGTTTATTTATGGCTCAGAAAACAATTGGTGTTCTGACAAGCGGCGGCGACGCACCGGGCATGAATGCAGCCATCCGCGCCGTTGTACGTGCAGGCATTTCATACGGGATGCGCGTAATGGGGATTCAGAGGGGCTACAATGGGCTTCTTAACGGTGAAGTCGTTGAGATGAACCTTCGTTCGGTTTCAGATATTATTCACCGTGGTGGAACAATTCTCTATACGGCACGCAGCCCTGAGTTCAACACCCCTGCCGGGGTGAAGAAAGCCGCTGCCAAATGCCACGAAATGGGCGTCAATGGCGTTGTCGTAATTGGCGGTGACGGCTCTTTCAGAGGAGCAAGGGATTTGACTGGTGCCGGCATTCCATGTATAGGGGTACCTGGAACCATAGACAACGATATTGCCTCGAGCGAGTACACCATCGGCTTTGATACGGCAATGAATACGGCCGTTGAGATGGTCGATCGCCTCCGTGACACAATGGAATCACATGACCGCTGCAGCGTTGTGCAGGTAATGGGCCGCCGCTGCGGAGACCTCGCGCTTGAAACCGGCATTGCCGTCGGTGCAACAAGTATCCTTGTGCCTGAAGTGCCGTACGATTTCCAGAAGGATATTGTCGACCGTATGATGCTGACACAGAAAACAGGCAAAAAACATTTTATCATTGTTGTTGCCGAAGGCGTCGGCGGCGTTGACAAGCTTGCAACAGATATTCAGCAGGCTACCGGAATAGAAGCACGTGCCACCGTTTTGGGGCATGTGCAGCGTGGCGGCTCGCCAACACTTCGCGACCGTGTGGTAGGCAGCGAAATGGGGGCGCTTGCGGCAAAGCTTCTTTATGAGGACAAAAGCAACCGCGTTATAGTTGTACGCGACGGGCGCATTACAGACCTCGATATTACAGAGGCACTCAATATGAAGCGTGTGTTTAACAAAGACCTTTACGACGTGGCGCTTCGGATTTCCATCTGACTGTTTTAAAAATATAATAAAGGCGGGGAGACAGGTGCGCAAAGCATCTGCCTCCTGCTTTTATTGCAGCAATATTTGTCCACAATGCCACAAAAATCAGCAACCAGCTCCCGAACACTTATCCTTTTTCGCATGATTCGTCTGATGGCTGGGGCTGGAAGAGGCAGAAATGATTTTTATGGTACTCAAGAATGCCTTCTTTTTTCATCTTTGAAAGCTCATTTGACATTGCGCTGCGGTCAACAGACAGATAATCCGCAAGCTGCTGGCGGTCAAACGGTATGGAAAAGCTCTCAGCACAGTTTTATAAATCCAGTCCCTTTACAAAATTTTAAATACGCTGTAAAAGAAGAAGAAATGTTGACAATTTACTTAAGAATCAGTATAATAAGTGGTGTTGCTGTTATTTTAATATGGTATTTATGGCTCGGTAGTTCAGCTGGTTAGAACGCTAGCCTGTCACGCTAGAGGTCGTCGGTTCGATCCCGATCCGAGTCGCCATTTGCTGCTATGGCTCAGTTGGCAGAGCACGTCCTTGGTAAGGACGAGGTCACGCGTTCGAATCGCGTTAGCAGCTCCAAAAGTCCAGTTCCCATACGGGTTCTGGGCTTTCTTTTTGCCTTTTTTAAGCTTTTTATCGCAAATATTAGTTAAATATCAGTACAATATTTTTGAGGTAAGTTACACAGTAAAGCACAAGAAATCGGCACCGCCATTTTTCAGCATTTTAAAATTTTTCGATACCGCTTGGATTTTGGCTTCCATGCTGTATTTTTAATCAGAAATCCGTGTTGCATTTCGTGTTGCATAGTTGTCTAAAAAGCTGTTTTTAAGTATATTTAAGCATAATAAAATCTAATATAATAGACATTAAAATATAAGGAAAACCCGCATGAATACTGAATAATCGGTACTCATGCGGGTTTTTTGTCTGGTGCCGGTGGCGGGGGTTGAACCCGCACGGTGTTGCCACCACAGGATTTTGAGTCCTGCACGTCTGCCAATTCCATCACACCGGCGTATTAACTGGATTTTTAATGTGCCGCATATAATTACACAATGGGATTACTTATAATTTATTATAGCATTTCAATAATGATATTGTCAACGTTTGTGGATGTAACGGCATAATAAACTTGCAATGCTCCGGCGAACCATTATGCATATACCATTTAAAGATTCTTAATGACTGTTCATAGCTCTGCATGGTTTTAGGCCGTAAATTCCGCAACTGACAGTCGCTCATAAAATCGTCAATATCATAATCAAATTGAACCATAAAAACGCTCCCTCACTTCATGGATGGAATCAAAATTCACACC
>DHSD01000022.1:0-43419 GCA_002411365.1 Ruminococcaceae bacterium UBA5295 | reverse complement strand
ATGCCTATTTTCATATTATTCATAAGGATGGAATCATTCTTGTTTTTCTCGATCTGTCCAGTATTCAAGCTATTTTTCAGGTTATCACGCCGTTTTCATATGAAGCCGTAGCCGGTCGGAAATCATGGCGATAAATTCAGAGTTTGTGGGCTTGCCGCGCGTATTGTGGATCGTATATCCGAAATAGGAATTAAGGATATCCACGTCGCCGCGGTCCCATGCAACCTCAATCGCATGTCTGATGGCGCGCTCAACCCGCGAAGCCGTCGTATTGTAAAGCTTGGCCACTCCCGGGTAAAGGCGTTTTGTAACTGAATTAATAATATCTGGCTCTTCGACGGCCATAAGAATTGAATCCCGCAAATAATGGTAGCCTTTTATATGGGCGGGAACTCCTATTTGATGAAGTATTTCTGTGATTTGAATTTTAAGTGATGCTTCGTCATCGGCAGCAGGCTTTTGCTTTTCAGATGACTCGGCCGTTATAGTACAAAGCTGCATTATACGCTCTGCAAGGTCAGATGCGTTGAATGGAGTAACAGCAAAATACGCAGCGCCAGACATCATAACTTCGCGCTCAAGTGTTGGGCTTGTAAAGCTTGACACGATAATAAACTTTGGCGCATTATCCGGCATTTTGGTATTCACCGCCTTTATTACGCCGATACCGTCAAGTCGCGGCATAAAAAGAGGAGAAAGAACTGCGTCCGGACGAATTTCCTGGACCTTGTCAAGCAGCTGCATTCCGTCTTTTGGTACATAAGTGATTTCCATTCCGGTATTTTCAAAAATTCGGCCGTCATGGCTGCGAAATTCACTGCTGTTGTTGGCGATTAATAGTTTAATACACTTTTCCATCTTTATATCCCCCTAAAAAGATTTATTACATCGATATAATACCATAAATTGGAATATATGGCAATAGGTTTTAAAAATATTTTTTTGATTTATGGGGAAAATCCAGATGGTATCAGCTTTATGAGGCAAGTTTGTTTTCACGAGCACTGATAGTCTTGGATTCTGTGAGCATATTTTCTGCAAAAATACCGTAACCACGCGTTGGATCGTCAACAAAAACATGGGTTACGGCGCCGGCAAGTTTTCCGTTTTGGATAATTGGACTGCCGCTCATGCCCTGCACAATTCCGCCGGCCTGCGACAAAATGCGCTGGTCGGTAATGCGGAGAACAAGATTTTTGCTGTTGACGCTTTCACGGTAATCGATTTTCTCAATTCGGGCATCATAAAGCTGTGGGGTGCTTCCGCTTATTGTTGTGCAGATTTTTACAGGCCCTACTTTGACGTCCTGTTTCATTGCAATTTTTATTGCCTTACCCTCAAGCGGCTTTTTCATCATGCCGTAAACACCGCACTCTACATTGGCGCTCAATGTGCCTATAGGGTTGCTGTCGGAAAAATATCCGCGCAGCTCGCCGGGAGTGCCGCGGATGCCTTTAGTTACGCCGCTGATGGTAACAGGGACTATATCACCGCTTAAAAGGGGCATCAGCTGCCCTGTGTCTGAGTCGCATATACCATGGCCGAGGCCGGCAAAGCATTTACCTGCAGGGTCGTAGAAAGTCAGTGTGCCTATTCCTGCGGTGCTGTCTCTGACCCAGAGGCCTGCTTTGTAGAGACCGTCGGATTCCGATCGGACAGGATTGAGCGTAATGGGGATTTTCTCGTTTCCGCGGCTTACCGTGAGGCGGACATGGCGGCCGCCGCAGTTTTCCATTGCGTTTTCGACGTCAGTATTGGCTCCTGCAGTTTTTCCGTTGATTGTTGTGATGATATCGCCAATTTTAAGGCCGGCATCAGAAGCGGGATTGACTGTTCCAGCAGAAGTTTTGATATCGGCAAAGCCGACGACTACAACGCCATTTGTAAACATTTTAATGCCGAACGGCATTCCGCATAGGACGACATAGGAACTGTCTACAACATTTAACTGTACCTTCTTGATTGGCACCGTATCATAGAGCATTAGTTTTGCTGAGTAGGTCTTGGGGTATTTGCTTCCGCTTTTGGCGGAAACTTCCGCGGCGCTGTCCTGCACAACCGAAAATGCGCCGTTGCCCCAGTTTAGCTTTTCATTTGGTACCGTCGTGTAGGAATTGGGAGTAAAATAATCTGCCGCTCCGATGGCTGCTGAGCCTAAAAGGGCTATTACCGCGGCAGATGCGGATGCTTTTTTAAGAAATTTTTTCACGATTTCACCTCCCTGCACCGCGTTAATTAATCTGCCACATAGCGGCTCGTTTTATGTTGTCAAATCTGCTTTGATTTGGGAAACATAACCTTTCTCACAAAAGAAAAGCCTTTCCGCGAACGGCCACGGAAAGGCACAGAAGCAGCTGTGAAAATTTTCATTCCAAAAACACCGGAAAAAATTTTCAAAAATGTTATAATGGTGAAAAAGAATCAGGTGACTGCATGAAACATCAGAAAAGAGTTATGGCCGTGCATGACCTCTCATGCTTCGGTAAGTGCTCGCTGACGACTGCCATTCCGATTATCTCGGCGGCGGGGGTGGAAACTGTCGCGCTGCCCACGGCTGTGCTTTCGACACATACCGGCGGTTTCACAGGGTATACATTCCGCGACCTGACCGAGGATATACCGGCCATTGCAAGGCACTGGAAGTCGCTCTCGCTGCATTTCGACGCCATATATACAGGCTATCTCGGCTCTTTTGAACAGCTTGAGATAGTATCCAAAGTAATCGACAGCTTCCGCTGCAAAGATACGCTAATTTATATGGATCCTGTAATGGCAGACAGAGGAAGGCTTTACCCGTCGTTCCGTCTCGATTTTCCGGAAGGAATGGCGAAACTCTGCGAAAAGGCTGACATAATACTGCCGAATCTTACAGAAGCGGCTTTTCTGGTTGGCGAGCCGTACCGTGAAGGCCCTTACTCAAAGAAGTATATTGAAGGGCTCCTTAGACGCCTTGCGGCGCTCGGCCCTAAGAAAATAGTGCTTACAGGCGTATGGGACGAACCGGAGCACCTTGGCTGCGCTGTGTATGACGCTGAAAGCAATTGTGTTGGCTATGCCATGGGCAAGTGGATTGAAGGCTCATACCATGGGACGGGCGATGTTTTTGCGAGCGCCCTGCTTGGCGCTTTGATGAACGGAATGCCGCTTCTGCAGTCTGCACAGAAAGCCGTAGACTTTACAGTCGGAAGCATCCGCCGTACCCGCACTGCCGGAACTGATGTAAGGTTCGGCGTGAATTTTGAAGCCGGCCTGCCTGGCTATATCCGCAGCCTTGGGCTTTGAAAAAACATAAAAAATTTGCCCGCGGAAACGGCAAGATTTCTGTGGGCAAAAATATTAAGGGAAATAACGATGGCTTTTGCGTCAACGACGCGAGGCTATGTATGGTATAATAAATTAAAAGGAAACAAGGAACGAAAAAGGTGACACAATGAGAGAGATAGTCACAATTTACAAGATACACTGCACGAAGTCTTTGCAGCCTTCCGAAGAAGGCGACAGATGCTCCTTGCTGCCATGGGATTCAAACTGCGCGGGGCGGTGCGGAAAAGATGACGGCGGGCACGCGTATGTCCTTCCGGAAGGGTATATGCAGGGCCGCGGCGAAAACGGTTTGCCTGCCATATTCGGCGAAAGCGGAAACCGCTGCGACCTGCTACTGCACAATGACTGCCCGCTGCTTATAGACTCAAAAAAACGTCTTGCCCCTCTGCTGGAGCCTGTGAAGAAAATGGCTTCTTACCGCGAGCTTTTGGGGATGACACGTGCGCAGCTTGCACAGCGCCTCGGAGTTTCGCAAAAAGAAGTTTTCGAGTGGGAGAACCTCGAGAAAGAGCCGGATGAAAAGACATTGGCGCGGATTGCGAAGATCCTCGGGTGCAGACCGGAAGATTTGCGCTGAAAATGACAAATAACAGGATTTTCCGGCTTGCAATGCGGGGTAATCCTGCTATAATAAGAACGTACATTAAATTAGTATACATTGAAATAACAAATGGGGAATTTTCCCCGGCAGAGGTGCATACAGATGTTGCTTGAAATAAAAAACCTGAAAGTAAGTGTGGATGGAAATACAATTTTACATGGCCTGAACCTTAACGTTGGCAAAGGTGAGACACATGTGCTTATGGGTCCTAACGGTGCAGGAAAATCCACGCTTGTCAATACTATTATGGGCCATCCGGAGTACAAGGTAGACGAAGGGTCCATTATTTTTGACGGAAAAGACATAACCCATTTGCCTGCAAACGAGCGCGCGAAGGCAGGCCTTTTCCTCTCATTCCAGAATCCTGAGGAAGTGCCGGGCGTAACGCTCGAAAACTTTATGCGCACATCGCGCATGGCAATTACCGGCAAGCCTGTTAAGCTGTTTGCTTACAAGAAAGAGCTTAAAGAGAAAATGGCGGAGCTTAACATGAACGACGGGTACGCAGAGCGTTATCTAAATGTGGGATTTTCCGGCGGCGAAAAGAAAAAGTCGGAAATTCTCCAGATGCTTATGCTGAACCCGAAGCTTGCCATACTTGACGAAACAGACTCCGGCCTTGATGTGGACGCCGTAAAAATTGTTTCGCAGGGAATAAACCAATACAAAAACAAAGACAATTCGCTGCTGATTATCACGCACAGTGCAAAGATACTCGAATCGCTGAAAGTGGATTATGTTCATGTGCTTGTAGACGGCAAAATCGTCAAAACAGGCGGAAGCGAACTTGTAGGCGAAATCGGCAGGAATGGCTTTCAGAAGATTGCCGCTGCGGCGGTCTGACGGGCCGGAGGTAAGCAGATGGAAAAGAAAAAAACGATGGTGAAAGATATTGACCGCACTATCTATGATATAAAAGATAAGGTTCACCCGTCGTATGAAGTTAAAGAAGGCCTTACGCCGGAAATTGTAGAAGAGATTTCAAAGACAAAAAATGACCCTAAGTGGATGCATGACTTTAGGCTGAAATCGCTTGAAATCTACAATAATCTTAAAGTGCCTGACTGGGGCCCTTCACTGGACGGGCTCAATATGAACGACATTGTGACATATATAAGGCCGGACACGCCTATGCGCGGCAACTGGGCGCAGGTGCCGGACGACATAAAGAACACGTTCGAGCGCCTTGGGATACCTGAAGCGGAGCGCAAATCCCTTGCCGGAGTTGGCGCCCAGTATGATTCCGAAGTCGTGTACCATAATGTGCGTGAGGAAGTGCGCAGGCAGGGCGTAGTTTACACAGATATGGAAAGCGCCATACGTGACCCCCAATACGGCTCCATGGTAAGGGACCATTTCATGAAGCTCGTGCCGCCTACGGACCACAAGTTCGCGGCGCTCCATGGTGCGGTGTGGTCTGGTGGCTCGTTTGTGTATGTGCCGCCGCATGTTAAGGTAGAAATACCGCTGCAGTCGTATTTTCGCCTCAATGCGCCGGGAGCCGGCCAGTTTGAGCACACGCTGATTATACTTGGTGAAGGTGCGGACCTTCACTTCATTGAAGGGTGCTCGGCGCCGAAGTACAACGTTGCAAATCTCCATGCGGGGTGTGTTGAGCTCTATGTTGCAAAAAACGCGCACCTGCGCTATTCAACAATAGAGAACTGGTCGAAGAATATGTATAACCTGAACACAAAGCGCGCGCTCGTTGAAGAAGGCGGCAATATGGAGTGGGTATCGGGTTCGTTCGGCTCACACGTTTCATACCTTTATCCGATGAGCATACTGAATGGCGAAAATTCGCGCATGGAGTTCACCGGCATTACATTTGCCGGTAAAGGCCAGAACCTTGACACAGGCGCAAAGGTGGTGCATGCGGCGCCGCATACGTATTCTGACATCAGTACAAAGTCGATTTCAAAAGATGGTGGAACCTGCACTTACCGCAGCTCGGTTGTTATACTGCCACAGGCTTACGGGTGCAAATCATCTGTTAACTGCGAGTCGTTGATGCTTGATGACCGCTCACGCTCCGATACGATACCTGTTATGGATATACAGAATGACGATGTCGATGTTGGGCACGAAGCGAAGATAGGCCGCATAAGCGACGATGCAATTTTTTACCTCATGAGCCGCGGAATGTCTGAAGAAGACGCAAGGGCAATGATAGTTACAGGCTTTGCTGAGCCTATTGCCAAAGAACTGCCTGTAGAATATGCGGTTGAAATGAACAACCTTATTAAGTTGGAAATGGAGGGCGCTATCGGCTGAGCCGTGGGCGGAACAGATATGGATGTAGCTTTAAGGAATGTAAATATGCTGCCGGTCCGCACATGGAACCGGCTTGGAATAAATGATACGGGCTTGCAGGAGAAATTTTCGGACCCTGCTCCTTATAGAGGGAAAGCACTTGCCGGATCTCTGCCAGAGGGTGTGTCTTTAACAAAAAAGCCATTCCCGGTATCTGATGCGGAAACAGGCATGGGCAAAGATACGGCTGATTTTGTTGAGAGCCATAGCAACTGCGGCGTTTCACTCTGTGCTGCAGCGGGAACGAAGGCAGAAAAACCTGTTGTCCTCAACTATGAGATAAGCGAAAAAAATCCGACTGTTATTGACTGCAATGAGATTACGGCAGAAGAGGGCAGCGAGATAACAGTCGTTATGGGTTACCGGTCAGAGGGCGATGTTCCGGGCTTCCACGGAGGCCTTACAAAACTGTATGCCGGAAAAGGCGCTGTGATACACCTTATGCAGATTCAGCTTCTCGGTGACGGGTGCACGCATTTTGACAATGTAGGCGCTTTTGCAGAAGAGGGCGGAAAAATAGATATTGTGCAGGCAGAGCTTGGCGGCAAACATGCTTTTTCGGGTGTAAAAACACGCCTTGGCGGTACGAAAAGCCAGCTTAACATGAATGCCATATATCTCGGTGACCATCAGCGCTCGATAGATATAAACTACATTGCGCAGCATACAGGCCGGAAAACTTCGAGCAATATTAATGTGAGCGGCGCGCTGCTCGACGAGGGCCAGAAGACTTTCCGCGGCACAATAGATTTTGTGCGCGGCGCCAAACAGGCTGTAGGCCATGAGAATGAATACAACCTGCTTTTCAGCCCGAAAGTAAGGAACCGCACGGCACCGCTTATCCTGTGCCAGGAAGAGGACGTTGATGGCCAGCATGCCGCGTCTACAGGAAGGATTGACGCAGCACGCTTGTTCTACCTTATGTCGCGCGGGCTAAGCGAAGCGGAAGCGAAAAAGCTTATAATTGAAGCGCAGTTCCACCCGGTTATAGACAGAATACCGGATATGGAACTCAAAAAAGAAGTGTCGGATTTTGTAAAGGGGAGGCTGAGCCAACTTGAATCCATGGGCTGAAGATTTTCCAATCTTAAATGAAAAGATGAACGGTAAGCGCCTTGCGTACCTTGACAATGCTGCCACAGTTCAGAGGCCTGTTCCTGTTCTACGGGCAGTGGATGAGTTTTACCGCACGGAAAACGCAAACCCGCACCGCGGACTCTATGAGCTTAGCGTGAAAGCAACGGAGAGGTATGAAAATGCCCGCCACACTGTTAAGGAGTTTATAGGAGCTGATAAAGACTGTGAAGTCATTTTCACGCGCAATGCGAGCGAGTCGCTCAACCTTGTAGCTTACAGTTATGGCCTCAATTTTCTGCATGAAGGCGACGAGATAGTCCTGCCTGTCAGCGAACATCACAGCAACCTCGTGCCGTGGCAGATGGTGGCACAGGCCAAAGGCGTGAAGCTTGTCTATCTTTATCCCGACAAGGAGGGGCGCCTGACGGACGATGAGATGGAAAAAATAACGCCGAAAGCGAAAATCTTGGCACTGGCCCATGTTTCGAATGTCCTCGGTTCTGTATACCCTGTCCGTAAAATTGCGGATAAAGCACATTCGGTAGGCGCTGTTGTTGTTGTGGACTGCGCGCAGAGCATACCGCATTTTAAAGTGAATGTGAAAGACCTCGGCGCTGATTTTATGGCATTTTCAGGCCATAAAATGATGGCGCCAATGGGAATAGGCGTGCTGTATGGCAGAGAAGAGCTCCTCAATAAAATGCCGCCTTTCCTCCGCGGCGGAGAGATGATTGAATATGTTCACGAACAGTCTGCCACATTTGCGCCGCTTCCACAGAAGTTCGAGGCAGGCACACAAAATGTGGGCGGAGCAGTAGGGCTTGAAGCGGCGATACACTATCTGCAGAAAGTCGGCTATGATAAAATCGCCGAAACCGAGCAGGCCCTGCTTAACTATACACTTGACGGGCTTGCCGAGGTTCCGCATATCACTGTGTATGGTGGCACTAAAAATAGGCGTGACCGCTGCGGCGTGATTTCGTTTAATGTCGACGGGGTGCATCCGCATGATGTAGCAAGCATACTTGACGCCGACGGCGTTGCGATACGCGCTGGCCACCACTGCGCCCAGCCGCTAATGGATTATCTCGGCGTTAATGCAACATGCCGTGCAAGCCTATACTTTTACAATACTCGTGAAGATATTGACCAGTTCCTTAGCAGCCTCAAGCGTGTAAGGGGGTGGCTTGGCCTTGGAACTTAATCAGATATACACACAGATTTTGACGGAGCACAATAATTCAAAGCGCAATAAGCACCACATAGACAGCCCGACGGCGACCTTAAAAGGTGTAAACCCAAGCTGCGGCGACGAAATTTCGCTGGAGCTGCGCGTAAAGGACGGAGTAATTGAAGACGCTGGCTTTACTGGTATAGGATGCGCCATTTCACAGGCTTCTGCTTCAATAATGATTGACTTGATTAAAGGCAAAACTGTAGAAGAAGCCAAAAAACTCGTGAAGCTTTTTCTTGGTATGATTAAAGGTGAAATTACTGACGAAAAGCAACTTGAACCGCTTGATGAAGCAATTGCCCTTAAAGATGTCGCTCACATGCCTGCGCGTGTGAAGTGTGCTGTTTTGGGTTGGCATACACTTGAAAATGCAGTGGAAGGCAAAAAAGTAACTGAGGAATAAAGTCCACTGATTTACATGGCGGCATTTAAGTTTGCGGTTTAAAATATAATACAATGAATCCTTACTGTACAGCACTTTAGCTGTATAGTAGGGATTTTTCATTTATTGAGCTTATAGAGGGGCCATCATCAGCATATATTTTGATTCGAAAGGGGTAATTGCGATGAGTGTCTTCACTGTGACGAAGAAGCGGGTGCTTGCAATCCTTTTTTTTATTTTGGCGGCTATACTTATTGTGTGCGGATGCGTTCGCGGAGTGCAGGCTGTAAATGCCGCAGCGCCAAAGCGTGACCTGCCGATTTACAATGTGCAGACTAATGAGAAAAAAATTGCCATATCGTTTGACGCTGCATGGGGGAATGAGGAAACCCAAAAACTTATTGATATTTTAAAACAATATAATGTAAAAACAACTTTCTTTGTCGTTGGCGCATGGGTAGATAAATATCCAGATTCGACAAAAGCACTGGCAGCAGCAGGGCATGAGGTGTGCAATCACTCGAACACTCACCCGCACATGCCTAAGCTGACACACCAGAATATGGAGGCCCAGATAAGTGCCTGTAATGAAAAAATAAAATCCGCAACTGGTACCAGCCCAATGCTTTTCCGGCCGCCATACGGCGACTATGACAATACGCTTATAAAAACTGTTAACGGAATGAAGATGTATCCAATACAGTGGAGCGTAGATAGCTTAGACTGGAAAAACCCGACACCTGAGCAGATAGAAAAGCGTGTTATTTCTCGGGTGAAACCGGGTTCTATAGTTTTGTTCCACAACGGCGCAAAAAACACACCGGCAGCACTGCCGACCGTCCTCCAGACGCTTCAGGCGCAGGGGTACAAGATTGTCCCGGTGTCTCAATTGATTTATAAAAGCAATTACACGATTGATGTTGCCGGGATGCAGATACCGAAGTCAAACAGTGCAAATGCTTCTTCAAAATGAATAGTTGTAATTTCCCATGATTTTAGATGAGAATAATTTATTACGCCAGTTGATAGAGAAAATCTCGTTATTAAATCTATTTGAAGAGCGTAAAAAACGGCAGTGACTGCCCCTAACATACTCGATGGGGGTAGCACTGCTTTTTTTCAAGCATGGAATAAATTTCTATAAAGTAAATGACATATTATGGAATATAAATTATAGAAAGAATTACAAGTAAGGACTTTTGCAAAGAAAAAGGATAAAAAGGTAAGCACACTGAAAAAAGCTATAGCTATTCATACGGATGGTGAAGAATTGGCACATGCCGTAATGTTGACATTATTGTATATATACTATACAATAAAGCCATGGAATATAAAAAAGAACAGATAGGCGAAGACTTGCTAAACCTCATCTGCGAGTTTTACGAAAAAGACAGCAAGGCGAGGACGTTTGGCACGGATACGGAGCTTTACCATTCGGAAATCCATATGCTTCAGTGCATAATGGAACACCCTGGTCTGCACATTTCCGGCATTGCCTGCCTACTTGGAATTACGAGAGGCGCGGCTTCACAGACGGTGAAGCGGCTGGAACGCAAGAAAATGATCGTAAAAGAAACCAGCCCAACCAATTGCAAAAAAATAGTTATGCACCTTACATCAAAAGGCGAAACCGCCTGCCAAAACCATAAAAAGGCCCATGAAAAATACTGCGCAGTAATATTAACCTTTTTGACAGATGCGTCGGCGGAACAACTTCAATTTTTCTCCGGATTCCTTTCGAAATTCAAAAAATTTCTCGAAGAAGAATAGACCGGAGAAATAATGATTTGCACTTTGTACTGATAGTATAGTATCTTTACATTTTTATATAATGCTTGGATCTATGATAGTAGGCGTGGACAGAAAAAAAGAAGGATACATTATAAAATGGACAAAGAATATCTTATACACGAAAAGCCGTTGAAAGCGCTTATCGTTTTTTCGCTGCCGATGATTATAGGCAACTTGTTTCAGCAATTTTACACCATGGTCGATTCTATAGTAGTGGGGCGTTGCGTCAGCGAAAACGCGCTTGCTGCTGTTGGTGCGTCGTATTCTGTCACAAACGTGTTTATCTGCGTTGCAATAGGCGGCGGGGTGGGCGCATCGGTAATCATAAGCCGATATTTCGGCGCTCGCGAATATGGGAAGATGAAGCAGGCTTCATATACTGCGCTGCTGGCTTTTCTCGTGCTTGGTACGGTGCTCGGGATTGTAGGGCTGTTCTGCTGCAAAGCGCTCATGCAGTTGCTCGACACGCCGGCAAACATACTCGACATGACCATTGTCTATCTCAATATTTATTTTATCGGCCTTCCGTTTCTTTTCATGTACAACGTCATCTCGGCTTTGTTCAATGCCATAGGCCGTTCGCGCGTCCCGCTCTACCTACTGATTTTTTCTTCCGTGCTTAATATATTCCTCGATGTCTACATGGTTTGCTCACTTCATCTCGGCGTGGCCGGAGTTGCGTGGGCAACATTGATTGCTCAGGGTATTTCCGCCGTGATTTCATTTGTGCTGTTGCTTAGGGAGCTGCACTCGTACCCTTCTGGAAAGGTTGAGATATTTAATGGCACCGAGCTGAAAAACATGGCTCGCATAGCGCTGCCGTCGATTCTTCAACAATCGACTGTTTCTATCGGCATGATGCTAGTTCAGTCGGTTGTCAACAGCTTTGGGGCGGAAATGCTGGCTGGCTTTTCGGCAGCTATGCGTGTGGAGAGCATCTGTATAGTACCTATGCAGGCGATGGGAAACGCGATTTCAGCCTATACGGCGCAGAATATAGGGGCCGAAAGGAAAGGACGCATTGTAAAGGGTTACCATGTCAGCGGATGGATTGTTGCGCTTTTTGCGGCCATCATCTGCATTGTACTTGAAATTTTCAATACGTCGATTATCTCAATGTTCCTTGGCGACAACAGCACGCACCTCGCTTCGCAGACGGGGATTTCATACCTTAGGTTCATGGGGTGGTGCTATATTCTGATTGGGCTTAAAATGGTGACAGATGGTTTGCTGCGAGGGGCAGGTGACATGAAAATGTTCACCATTGCGAACCTTGTGAACCTTGTCATACGTGTGACGGTCGCCGTTACATTAGCGCCGAGCTACGGCATATCCATGGTCTGGAGCGCAGTGCCTCTCGGCTGGTTTGCCAATCTCATCATTTCTTATGCCGAGTACTGCACCGGCAAGTGGAAACATATTGCCGATTCGGAGAAGCAAAAAACAGCGTAATTAATGCCGGTTGAACGAGCCAAAAGGGCACGCAAATACTGACTTTTGGATAATTGGAATGATGCCATAAAAATGCAGAGGGCAAACACACCAAAGCTGTCGGAATGGCTTAGATACTGTGTTAACACTGCTTTTACTCATATATCGAAACTTCGTTTAATCCGCGTAACTTAATATTGCGTGCTGTAATTGTTGTACATCTATTTTACGCACCATATCACATTTGCCATTGCTATGTATAATTAAAAAAGATGGATACCAATGGATGTCATATACATTTTTAAATATGGATAGTTTGTCGACGATGTCTCCTTTTGCCGCATTTTTGTCACGCTCGATTCGCGTTATATTAAACTTTTTTGTGATCTCCGGGGTATATATTTTAGGAGTGGCTTCTTTACAGTCCTTACATCCTGGCATACTAAAATATATTAGGTTCTGCAGGCCAGTACTGTTTTTTACAATATTATGTACAATAAAATCGTTAGCATTAGAGATCAGTTTTTCTTTGTTTGTCAGGTTTTTCTCGGATAAAAATGAAATTGCATTTTTATATCCTTTACTATCCACAAAGACCACATTGTTATTCTGATCAACTATAAAAATTGTATTTAACGAGGAAGATATTCTGACATTTCCCAAAGAATAGCTGTTATCATATAAATCGTACTTTTTAGTTTCCTCCTCGGGTATTTTGTTTTCCCAGAGCAGCATAAGTTCGATGCCTTGATTTTTGCAGTATATTTCGCGAATTTCTTTTAGGATAGGTAGGTTGCTTAGACAATTGCCGGATTTATCCGATAAAAAGACAACAATCTTATAATTTTTGTTATCCCAAACCATCTTTGTGTTATTTGAGCGCGTAACATTCAGTGTTGAAATATTGTCTTTACATTTCAAATAGGCATCAGTTGTTTTCGGTTTCATAAACAAAGTAAATACTACAACCAAGCAAAGTACCAACAGCAAGGCACCAACGCCTATAATTACCAATCTTATCTGAGTATGCCTGTCCTTGATTTCCATATTGCCATTCGGAGATACGTAAGGTGATGTTTACGCACTCCATGCGCCTCCTTTTTTGCTATTAATTAGTTACTCTACCCAAGTCTATGAATTTGGATTAGCGGGATAAAGCTTTTTAATGAATCTCCCTGCCACAAAGCAGCGGAGTATCATAGGAGCTATGAGAAAACACGCCGCAAACAGTGGGAAACTAACCACTAATTCGAATAATGCAGATAAGTTGTATACAATTATGCAAAATTCATCCAATAGCCTTAGCTTATTCTTCTTTTCGACAATTGTCAATAGTTCTATTATACAAAATAGAATGAGTAACACGACTTTATATAAATCAAAATGTAAAAAATGCATAAAAACATGCTATGTAGATTCCTGGCAAAGTGAAGCCGCGGCACCAGTTAGGCAACATGGAGTGATACCATAAAAATGCAGAGGGCAAACACACCAAAAGTGATAAAATCAAAGGCAGTCAGGGTGGTGTGTTATGCGGAAATACACCAAATTTCCATTTATAAACAAGCTGAATAGTGGGCAAACAGCATGAATTCAGACTATATAAACACGGGCTAATTCTGCGTAGTTAATATGGCAGGCATTTATTTTAGTCCTACTTGCAATACATGGCGTGCGGCGGACTATAATATCCGAATATTTTAGAAAGCATAGACATGAACCGGTCATAAAAGGCATATATTGTGTTACAGCATGAAGCGGACTCATAAAACGGCGGCAAAACCCCTTATGCTGCCGGATGGCACTGTAAACAAGGTGTGCTCGAACGGGCTGCCTATCCATAAAAGGATTGGTTGTTGATATGATGGGGAGAAAAAACGAGCGCCGGTAATTAATCCGACGCTCGTTTTATAAATTGTAGCGTTACAATTGTTAAACAAAAAGCATGATTTGGTTTTTACAAAATTAAAATCAGTTAAATAATTCCAGAAACTTCCACCGTTGTTGTACCTGGGCTGACGGTTACGATTCCGGTAACCGGATCCCGCGTAAAGGTAGCAGCAGGGATTGTCAGTGAATACGATGATGCCGAGGCCGGCAGTGTGAAATCTCCGCCGACAAACGAATAATCAGATGTTGTGACAGGTGTCCCGTTGACGGAGACAGCAGAGATTGATTCCGGCGCAGGATTAAATGTGTCTGAGAGCACAACACTTGAAGCCAGCGTATTACCATAATTGTACATTGTGAATGCATAGGTCAGCAGACTTCCGTCAATCACAGGATTTGGCGACATTGCTTTGATGATATCGACATCGGCATATGCGTCTACCACAAGTACTTTCACCGCATTTATCGGATCAGTAAGCCCGTCTGCTGTTAATGTTGATTCGTTGATAATAAGTGATCCAATGGCTAACGGCGCCTGATCGTTTACTTTTGCGGCATAGATGATCATAGCGTTAGAATGTGCAGGTAAAGTCGGGACGGTAAACGTCACTGATTCCGTAGCTATAGTAGGAGATAATGTTGAGATAAATGCACCGTTGATATATAACATCGCGGGTCCAATATAATCCAAAGGAGTTATACTGATGCTTCCCAGTGGAGTTGTGCCAAGGTTATCGACAATGACTACATTGCTCAATGCAGTTGCAGCGGTATTAGCCATTGTTATGATATACGTGAGTTGCTCATCTCTGTGATAAACGCTTTCCAGTGCGTTTTTACTCGCAGTTAAGGGTCCTTCCAGATTCGTTGATGCTATATTGGAGATTGCCGAACCGGTATGGGCACCGTAGTGGAAACTGATTTGCGCTTGGTTATTAATAATAGCCATATATTCCATCTCACATTTCAATTTAGTATATTATTGATAATATAACAATAGACACATCATCTACCGATTATATAGTATGAAAAAGTAGATAGCAATGTGAAATTAAATAGAAAACCATAAACATAATATACGCTTACAGCAATTTTGATTATGACTGCAAAACAGGAATAATACAAACAATTCTACAACTTGGCTGGAACTGTTTGAAGTAATACAAGAACATTTTTGAATCTGCAAAAATAAGTCCACAGGAGATTAATCATAAATGGCTTTTCGCTGTTTCTTTTTTTATAACAAAATTTGTACGTCAGGAGTGGTACAAACATATTATGAACCGGAAAGAAGGTATGAAAAATTATGCCAACTATGATATTAGATATATCGGATGCCACTTTTGTATCTTCGGCACAACCGAATAGTAATTTTTCTTTTTATCCGCTGATGTATACAGGTACTGACGTGAAACTTTTGAATTGCATCAGTCTGGTTCGAATAACACTTCCCGAATTGCCTGTAAAACAGGTGGATAATGCTAAACTTCAACTCACAATGATTGCAAAAAGCGGTGTATCGCCCAGCCCTATTGTAGTTAATAAAGCAATTTCTTATTTTAATCCTTCGACGGTCACATATAATACTCGTCCATCTTTTACGGCAACCTCATCGGCAGTCAGTATCAGCAATACAGATATGAATATAGCTGTAAACATTGATGTTACTGATTTAATTAATAGCTGGTTAAACGGCGCACAAAACAATGGAATTGTCCTTACCAACTCAAATGACAAAACACTTGTGGGATTTGCTAAAAACGCCGTTCTCTATGAGCTTTATTTTCCAAAACTGGTACTCACCTATTCCAGTACCAAATTAGATAACACCGCTATCTGCTTTAGTTATGCACAACTGGCAAATCTTATTACACAGCTCATCCGCTTTTATCCTACAGCGACGATATCAATCTATACAAAAGGTTTTAACGCCACAACCGTCAGCGGAATTCCAGTAAAACTATATGGTTCTCCAGACGCAACCTATGGAACGCTTGCCGTTTTGGGTGACGGAGGATATGGAGCCGTGCCGCTTAATGCAATATCCGCAATCGGACTGCCCGCCGGTATGGTATACAATCCTTTAATCACGTACCTGACCGCTCCGGCGTTTCCCACGGGCTGCGATAAAAATCTAATCACCGCTTATCACGATTATCTGCCTCTCTCAACTTCTGTGACGGTATATTCGGGAACATTAATCGTGGCCTCCGGTATAGTTTATAAAAATGAATATGGAATTTTAGTATTGGCCGATGACAACCTCGGGACAAATCCGACCTTTATGCCTGTCGGCAATATAACCGCTATTGTAACTTCAGCCACTGCGAACGAAACGCAGTCCAATTTAATCACTTCATCTAAAGACTTGATTCCTATCCATTTGCCGCGTGTAAAAAAATAATTTTATTAACACAGCTCGGCACTTTTTATGGGCTTTCTCGTTTTGATCCAATAAACAGATGAAAAAGTCTGCATATTAGAGTTCAAATAGATTACAAAATCAATTGATTGGATAAGCAATAAAATAAGGCCGTCGGAAAATCAACCTGACGACCTTATCTTGTATTACGAAATGAGCCAATGTAGCTTGCTGCAAAGTCTATATATGCTAAAATCCCGCTGCGCCTGTCTTTCTACCTGCGCCTCTGTCTGGTGTGAGGAATCGGCTGCGTCAGCAACTTATTGTCTACCACTAAGCCGTTGCTCCGCTCGTCTGCAGCCTGTCTCTCAATCGCGGCTTTACCTTTGTTGACTTCACCTGCAACGGCCTGCCGGAGTTGCTCAATTTCATCATCCGTTACTCCCGGGATCAACTTTTTGATCTGCGTTTCAAATTCGGCCTGTTTAGTAGCGATGGTTTTGTCAAGATTCGGAGTAATGCGAAATTCCTCGTCAACAATATTCCACGCTGTTCGGGAAAAGTCCATCCAGTGATTCCATTTGTCCTGCCTTGCTTTGGCTTTGACAGCGGCGGCTTTCTCGTTAATTAGGTTTACCCCTGCATCACCTACGGCCTTAATGGCAGCTGTGAAAATGGCAACAATAACGGTAATGAGTATTGGAACCAATGCGTCAATAACCTGCTGTACCATAGTATTTGCCTAACCTTTCTGCCTTTCGGCTTAAGTTGCGGTTTCAATATACACTTAAAACGAGCCGCACCAGAATTCTTTGGAACCTTTTCCAACGGTGCGGACCTTTCCTGATGGAATACATTCGAATTGCCCAAAACAAGGGGAATCGCTTTTAAATTGATATGTTCGGCAGGGACGTTTCATGAAATCTTTTGTTAAAATAAAAATGGTTTGAAAATGTAAAATGGCCGTATCGGATTGATTTCCGTTACTCTGCCTGCGAAAGACTACGTTGCAGCGCGGGAGAAAAAATACATGTTTTGCTGAAAAGCTTGATTTTTTAAGCAGCAAATAACCGCATATGCCCATGATGCACATCGTCATATTTTAATTTTGCAATAATAAAAGCTGTGGAAAATAAAACTATTCATAATCGTGCGGACATAGCATAAAATAAAAAGTACACGCGGTAAAACCTGTTGCAGAGAGTGAATGCGTACAGCCAGTGCGCACGGCTATTTCTGCTTTTAAAAATGATAAATGTGAAGTGTGTAGATTATGATGCCTGTTTTGCTCTGTGGCAGCCCAGATGAAACTTCTGTGAGGGAAGCGCTTTTTCCGGCGCTTTCACGTTATGGCGGCGTATTTTTTGTCGGTAGGGGCTGCGTTGTGCAGAGTGGCAGTCCGGCGGGGTATTTGCTTTGTGAAAGCAGCGAGATACCGGATATCGGACTTCCGCACGGAATTTTAGTTATAAAGGATAAAATTGTGCAGACAAAGCCTGCTTCTGTTCCGGATGATTTTTTGTGTGTTATGGCGTCTCACAACAAAAGTGTGGCCAAGCTTCTCCATGGCTGCAGGGTTACGGCCGTTTCGTGCGGGACGGATCCAAAAGACACATTGAGCCTTGCCGGGCTTGAAAGCGGATGTGCTGACGTGAGCCTGCAGAGGAATCTTGTAACAGCAGGCGGAAATATGCAGGAACCGCGTGACTTTCATGTGGAATTTTCAAAACCGCGCAGCCCGGAGCAGATTTTGCTTGTGAGTGCAGTGTTGCTCCTGTCTGATATTGACCCCGAAAACGGATATGTAATATGATACCTTTTTTTTGAAAAGATTTCCGGTTATAAATCCGGAGCAGAGCAGCAAAATAGTAAGGCAAACGCATGAGGATAATGAATCTGAAAAGGAGTGTATTGGTTATGTCAAAAAACAACAATGTTGTCCCAGAAGCGCGTGCTGCACTTGACAAGTTCAAGATGGAAGCTGCCACTGAAGTCGGCGTTAACCTGAAGCAGGGCTATAACGGCGACCTTACGTCTAAACAGGCCGGTTCTGTTGGCGGCCAGATGGTAAAGAACATGATCAAGAGCTATGAACAGAACATGAAATAACCTCGCACTTGTAATTTTATTGGAAAAAAATTAAAATAATGGCGTGTCCTGTGCCGCAGTAAGGCAGGGGGCACGCCTTCTTTATGTGCAGGCGGCAGGCTCGTTTTCAGGATATGCAACGGCGAATTGACTGATATGTGATTTTCTGCTATGCTGTCATTGAAACAAATTTTCATGGGGGAAGGCAGATGGCAGGAAAATATTCGCCGGGCAGCCGAAAAGCGAAACTGACGGCTGCAGGAATCATTGCGGCCGCAGCCGCTGTGTGGGAGGCCGGATTTTACATATTTGCCAACTGCAATCTTAAAGAAATCCTTCAGAAAGGCTCAGTAAAGGTATTTTTTGGCCTTATCACTGTTACGGAAAATGCTGCGCTCGCAAACCCGCACCTTGTAGCGGCAGTATTCTGTGCTGCCCTTGCTGCAGGTTGCTTTATTGGCATACGAAGGGTTACGGCAAAGCCAGATATGTAAATAAAAAAGGCTCTATGCCAAGAGTTGGGGTAAACCGAAAATGGAAACAGTGGGAAGCAGTGTTAAGCTGCTTTTTTTTCGTTACGAAACTGAATATGTGCAGGATACTTGCGAAAGCGCCGGGAATTGCGGTAGCCGTAAGCATCCTAATAAATTCAAAATGCCCTTTTAGATATAAAAAATGCACGGAGAAAAATTTTCTTCGTGCAAAGGCTCATATTAGGCAGAAATCCAAAGTTACCGGCTCAGGTCAGCTTCAAACAGTCTGGCCTGCTTTTTTTGCAATTTCTTCTTTTTTGTTTTTCTCTCTTGTTTCGCGCTCTGCGCAGCGCTCTTTTGCCGCGCTTGTTTTCCAGATATCATCTGCAACAGGTGCCCAGTTCTTTGCAGCCGCGACGCATTTTGAGCAAAGCTGGTCGGCGTCTTCCGGATGTACAAGGTCTGTGGACTTTGCACCTGACTTTTTCACCATCTGAGCAAGTCGCGGAGGGTTGTCAAGCAGCGGGCATGGGCGGAGCATATCATGGTTAAAAGGCTGGCTGCGGCGGTATTCCATGAAAAGCGGAGAACGGCACGCTTCCAGTATCGTTTTGTCTTTTATATTAGAGTCTGAGTAATGGATAAACGCGCATGGCTCAATATCACCATTAGCATTGATGTGCAGGTACGAAGCACCGCCTGCTATGCAGCCGTTAACATATTCGCCGTCATTCCAGAAATCCATTGTGAAGATCGGCTTTGTATTACGGAACTTACGGATCTGGTCATACATAAACTTGCGCTGCTCAGCAGTCGCCATCAGATCAGGGACTGCATCAACACCTACAGGCATATAAGTGAATATCCACGCGAAAATGCACCCCTGGTTGATAAGAAAATCGATATATTCGTCGCTGCCTATAGTATCCGCATTCTTGCTTGTATAGCAAAGCGATGCGCCAAACGGCAGCTTTTTTTCGCGCATAATCTTCATGGCACGCATTACTTTCTGATAAGTGCCTTTCCCGCGGCGGAAGTCGGTTTCTTCCTCATTGCCTTCAATGCTGATTGCCGGGACGAAGTTCTTCACGCGCAGGACATTGTCAGCAAAAGCCTCATCAATCATTGTCCCATTTGTAAATGCAAGGAAAGTGCAGTCATTATGTGCTTCGCAAAGCTTGATGATATCGTCTTTCCTCATTAGCGGCTCACCGCCGGAAAGTATGTACATATAGCAGCCAAGCTCTTTGCCCTGCTCGATAATATTGTCCATCTGCTCGTAACTGAGGCTGAGGTTATGGCCGTAATCCGCGGCCCAGCATCCAGTGCAGCGAAGGTTGCATGCCGAAGTTGGATCCATCAGTATGGCCCATGGGATATTGCAATTATATTTTTCCTCATTTTCATGGATCTTTTTGCCGCCCATGAAGTTTATCAACATGTTTTCAAATGACTTTTTGCGGTAGCCATCATCTACATTGTTGTAAAAGCCAGAAATCAGGCGGTTCCAGTTGTTGTTCGGGTCTTTCACAGCTTCATCAAGTATTTTGTAAGACCTGTTGTGCCTTTCATCCTTATCAAATTTTTCCAGCCAGCCCAGCAGTTTAGGAATGTTTTTCTGAGGGTTGCTGTCAAGGTAGCTCATGGCGGTTTTAAGGCCGAAGAATTCCAGTTTATCTTTAAAGTTTTCCATAGCGGATCATCCTTTCTGAACTATTAACTGCAACTGTGGATACACAAATCAATTTTATCATTTTTTTAATGGATTGTATCTATACAATACTTTAATAATGTAATAACCATACCAGTTTATTGCATTATTTCAATTGGCAAATACCTCAATATTTATGAAAAAAATGGCTGATATATTCACGCCTTTACGCCTGCTCCTTCATTGTTTAAGATCGGGCAAGGCCCTTTTAAGCGAATTGCGCAGCGCATAAAAAAGCGGAACAGCTATAGCATCTGCAACCAGCGCATTAATAAGCGTGACCGGAATTTTTACTGAAAGCTGAAGCCTAACAGCCTGCCATGCTGATCCTACAAGCGCCAGCTTCGCCCAGCTGTATGCGATATAGAGTGCGCAGTATGTAAGTGAACCCGTCACTGCGCCCACAATCACGCGTGAAAGCTTTTTTTCGCCGCTTTTTGCGCTCCAGACAATCACTCCGCAGACGAACGCCATTATGAATTTTGTCACAAGTGTAACAGGCGCACTGGAAGCCCATCCACCGACAAGGTCAAACAGGCATGAGCCTATGCCGGCCGCAAGGCCGCCGTAAACAGGTCCAAGCAGCAACCCGGAAAGTATGCAGAAAACATTTGCAAAACCGAGCATCGTTTTGTCGCCGCCAACAGGTATCTGCACCTTGAAAAACATTGTAGCGATAAATACCAAAGCCGCCATCAGGCCTGTAACGGCAAGGTTAACATTTGAATTTTTCGAAATGCATTTTACTTTCATTATTATTGCCCCCAGCTTTATTTAACAAATGCAGCAACACTTTTTTTCAGCTTTGCGCCGTCAAGTGCACGGCCAAGAATCAGGTAAACCACCGCGCTTGCAGTCGCCTGAACAGCATTGCCCGGGATTTCAGCAACAGGCGAAACGAAACTGTGCAGCATGAAAGCTTCGGTCAGGTAGTAGCCGCCTATGCATATTACGCCTGCTGCTGCGGAAGCGGCGGCGTTACGCCTTGTGATTATCGTTTCGCCTGATGAAGTAAAGCACAGGGCCATTGCAGCCTTTATCGCAAATGTAAACGGCGCATAGGCTATGCTGCCGGTCAGCGCATCCGAAAGCCCCTCGCCTATCCCTGCAGCCGTAACAGCATACGGCGCAGGCAGCAGGCTTGCCGCAATATAGACAAACGCGTCGCCGAGGTGTATATATCCCCCGGTAGCGGGCGTCGGTATGTGAAGCACATAGGCTGTCACAATAAAAATCAGTGCGCCCAGCAGAGCAGTAATCACGCCAAGGCGCAATGAAGCTTCTTTTTTCAATTGCAGTCCGCTCCTTTTTCGGGCCGCAGCATGAATTCTTTATGTGCGGCTGTTGCATAATTTCTTTTCTGTGCTATCATGATAGCTGAAAACTGTTTGCATTAAAATATACAGTCCGTAAAAATTTAATCAGTACAGATCTTATTACAGGAGTGCAGCATGACGTATGACTATATCCAGCTCGACAGGAACTCGGGTGTGCCGCTTTACCGCCAGCTTTATCTCAGTATCCGCACGGCCGTGGAGTCTGGCGGCCTGAAGGAAAACGACCGCCTGCCATCGGTAAGGCGCCTCTCTGACGACTTGCACCTGAGCTGCACAACAGTCGAATCGGCTTATCAGCAGTTATGCGTCGAAGGATATATACATTCTTCGCCGCACAGGGGGTATTTTGCACTTGACGCAAGGCGTGAAGGGCCTGCACGAAGGACCGTGCCGCCCGTATTTCACCGCACTGTTTCACCAGCGGTGCGCTATAATTTCGGCACCGACTGTGTCGATATAGGCCATACGGATATTAAAATATGGCGGCGCAATGTGCGCAGCGCCCTTAACCGTGAAAACGTCCTTTGCTCATACGGCGAGCATCAGGGTGAAATCGAACTGCGTGAAGCGCTCTCTTCATACAGCTTCGGCACGCGCGGAGTTATCGCCACGCCTGGGCAGATTGTAATAGGCGCAGGAACGCAGCCGCTCCTCTCCCTTCTTTGCGGGCTTATGGAGCGGCGCCGTTCCGTTGCAATGGAAGAGCCGGGGTTTCCACAGGCAGAGCAGGTTTTTTCAGATTACGGCATTTCTGTGCTGAAGCTGCCCGGTGACAGCAGCGGCATCAGCATGGATGCGCTTGAAAAAAGCGGCGCGCGCCTCGCTTACATCAACCCTTCCAACAGGATATGCACTGGCTCAAGCATACCGGTAAGCCGCCGCACTGAGCTTCTGCGCTGGGCACACCGCAGTGGCGGGATTATAATTGAAGACGACTACAACGGGGAGCTGCGCTACAGAGCGCGTCCCGTGCCAGCAATGCAGGGAATCGCGGGCGGGCGCGGCGTAGTATATCTTGGTTCTTTTTCAAAATTGCTCCTGCCGTCAGTCCGGATAGGCTACATGGTGCTTACGCCGGAGCTGCTGAAAAAATATCTTCCGCGCGCAGCGAATTATAACCAGACTGCATCAAAAGTTGAGCAGCTTGCGCTTGCCGAATATATACGCAGCGGCCAGATGGAACGGCATCTTCGCCGCCTTAGAAAGCTTTACGGCACAAAAAGCGAAAGGCTTATAAAAGCGCTGAAAAATGCTTTTGGTAAAAAAATAGACATTCTTCTCGAAGAAACGCCGCTCACGCTTATCCTGACTGTGCACACAAAAAAAAATGCCGATGGGCTTTGCCGCCTCGCCATGAAGAACGGCGTGCGTGTGCAGAAAACAGAAGACGGGAAGATACGCCTCAGCTTTGCCAGCATACCGATAGGCAATATTGAAGACGCCGTGCAATGCCTGAAATCCGCATGGTCAACTTGTTTTTAAATGAATTTTATGCTATTCCTTATGCTGCCGTGTAAACATGGCCATGCAAAATTACTGTGGCTTGCCATGCCGCTTAAAAACTGTGCTGCACCTTTTCAGACGATAAAAAACAGAGTATGATAAAAAAGTATAAAAAAGCCGCCTGGTTTAAGGCGGCACGAGAGAGAAAGGACAATAAAGATGAGAGCTTACGAACGACTTTTAAATTACGTGAAATACGACACTACTTCTTACGAAAACGCGCCTGAAAGCGTATGCCCAAGCACTGAAAGCCAGAAAGTGTTTGCCGGATATCTTGTAAATGAAATGAAAAGCGTCGGCATTGCCGACGCACGCATGGACGAGTATGGTTATGTTTATGGCAGCATACCTTCAAACTGTGGCAGCAGGCAGCCCGTAATCGGGCTGATTTCCCACATGGACACAAGCTCTTCTGCAAGCGGTGCCAATATTCACCCGCATATCGTTAAAAATTATGACGGCGGCAGCATAGTGCTCAACGCCGAAAAGCATATAGTCATGAGTCCTGAAGAGTATGGAGTCCTCGGAGACTGCAAAGGCATGGACTTAATTGTAACCGACGGCACTACGCTTCTCGGTGCCGATGACAAAGCTGGCATTGCAGAAATAATGACTGCTGCCGAAACTCTGCAAAAACAAAATATACCACATGGAAAAATCGTTGT
This sequence comes from Ruminococcaceae bacterium UBA5295, assembly GCA_002411365.1. GTDB lineage: Bacteria > Bacillota > Clostridia > Oscillospirales > Acutalibacteraceae > Thermocaproicibacter. Next base: position 19,237 of record DHSD01000022.1, on the reverse strand, counting down.
TGCGTTTACGCCTGACGAAGAAATCGGCCGCGGCACAGACAGGTTCAATATCAAGAACTTCGGCGCGGATTTTGCCTATACCGTTGACGGCGGCGACGTGCGGCACTACGAATATGAAAACTTCAACGCCGCATCCGCAAAACTGACAGTCAACGGAGTGTGCACCCACCCGGGGGACGGCAAAAACAAGATGAAAAATGCTATACTCTTCGGTATGGAGTTTAACTCAATGCTTCCGCCGGCCGAAACACCAGCGCATACGGAAGGCCGCGACGGCTTCTACCATTTGCTCCACATGGAGGGCTGCGAAGAAAAGGCCGTGCTCAAATACATCATCCGCGACCACAGCAAAGAAAAATTTGAAGCGCGCAAAGCATACATGAAGCGCGCCGCAGATTACCTCAATGCAAAATACGGCAGCGGCACATTCGAGCTTGACATTAAAGACTCATATTATAATATGAAGCCGGTCATAGAACAACATATGGAAATCATTAGCCGTGTGGAAAAAGCCATGCTTAAATGTGGCATTAAAAATCTGACGCCCACACCGATACGCGGAGGAACAGACGGCGCCATGCTTTCGCTGAAAGGCCTGCCGTGCCCCAACCTGCCAACAGGCGGCTGCAATTACCACAGCCGCTTCGAATTTATTCCGGTTCAGGCAATGGACAAAGTAACCGATATACTTGTTGCCCTGGCGAAGGAACAGCAATAAGGAGATAAACATGTTGCCCACTGCTTTCTGAAAGCATTATATTGTATTATCGATTGCCCCTTCTTCAAGCTTTGCATCATAAACCTCTTTCGGCAGTGGCTTCTTTAACAGTGCAAGAATGAAACAGCCGACAAACATTCCAGCAACCAAAGCAATAAAATAGCCAAATGGATTTGTAATAGTTGGAAGGACGAAGATACCTCCGTGCGGTGCGTGGAGTTGGCATCCAAATGCCATTGAAAGGGCACCGCTGACAGCAGAGCCTGCAATCATAGAAGGTAAAACGCGAAGTGGATCAGCCGCTGCAAATGGAATTGCTCCTTCTGCAATAAAAGATAGACCCATAACATAGTTTACAAGCCCTGACTGGCGCTCTTTTGGAGTAAAGCGATTTTTGAAAAGAGTAGTGCACAGTGCAATGGCAAGTGGAGGTACCATGCCGCCTATCATGCATGAAGCCATAATTTTAAATCCCATTCCATTAGCGCCTGGGGAAGAAAGCGAAGCGGTAGCAAATAGATAAGCGGCTTTATTAATTGGGCCGCCCATGTCTGTAGCCATCATTCCTCCTATAATTAATCCGCAGGCAACAGCCGCATTTGTATTCATACTGGAAAGGAGACCAGTTAAGCCAACATTAATCCAGATCATTAGTGGGTTAATCAGTGACATCACAATCCCAATTAAAAAAATACCTGCCAGAGGATAAATCAGGATGGATTTTATTCCTTCCAGGGATTTTGGGAAATGGCTGCACAACTTTTTTAAGCCAAGTATCAAGTAACCAGCAATAAAACCAGCAAATAATGCGCCTAAAAATCCAGCGCTTACTTTGCCGCCTGCTGGGTCACTGAATGTGCTGCCGTTCATTGCCAAAATTCCTCCTACAAACCCTACAGCCAAACCTGGGCGGTCAGCTATTGCCATTGCTATAAAACCTGCAAGGACCGGAAGCATCATATTAAAAGCAAAACCGCCTACGCATTTGAAAAACTTGGCGGCAAGTGTTGTTGAGCCAAAATTCGGCCCACCTGTAACACCGCTTGCTGAATCTATTAAAAACGCGATTGCAATCAGGATGCCTCCGCCAATCACAAATGGAAGCATATGTGAAACGCCATTCATAAGCTGTTTGTAGATATTAGAACCCGTATTGTTCTTTTTACCTGAAACATGCTGCACTTCCATTTCTTTTGAAGCGCTGTGAAAAGTTGGTGCCTTCCCATCAAGTATTTGTTGAATAAGTTCCTGCGGTTTATTAATACCAGCTGTAACACTTGTTTTAATAACCGGCCTGCCATTAAAGCGGTTCATCTCGACTTCACGGTCTACTGCAACAATTATGCCGTCACACGATGCAATATCTTCTGGTGTAAGTGCGTTTTCAACGCCCCCGGCTCCATCTGTTTCCACCTTTATGGCAACTCCCATCTTCTGGGCTTGTTGTGTGAGCTTTTCAGCAGCCATAAATGTATGGGCTATTCCGGTAGGGCAGGCCGTAACAGCAAGAATCTGCGCTTTGCCTGATGGCATTTTCCTGCCAGAAGCATTATCCTCCTGCGTTTGTTTGGCCGCAAATTTTTTGGCTTCTTCTTCCGTAATCAACTGCAAAAATTTTTCAGGGCCATCTGCTTTAAGCAATTCTGTTTTGAATCCCGGTTCTGCTAACAGAATGGCTAAATGCTGCAGTGCTTTAAGATGTATATTATTACCATACCCTGAAGCTGGTGCTGCAATCATAAAAAGCAAAGTAACAGGCTGTTTATCCGGTGCGCTATAGTCGACACCGTTAGGAACTGTCATAGCGGCAATTCCTGGTTTTAAAACAGCATCCACTTTTGCATGCGGAATGGCAATACCCTCACCCACAGCAGTTGTGCTAAGGTTTTCTCGCGCAAAGATTCCCTTTCGGAATGCTCCTTTGTCGCTGATACAGCCTTCTGCATCCAGCAAATTAATCATCTGTTCAACTGCATCTTCTTCACTTGTTACTGATGCATTCAGTTTTATTCCACGCAATGTCAACAATTCATTGATTCTCATATGCAATTTCCTTCCCATAATTTTTTTATAATCTCTGCTTAGCCAAACTTTCAGTATAAAGCACAGAGATTAGAGTTATCAGAGTTATGGCTTTACACGATTAAGTGTTACAAGCCGGGCTGATTTTAGGATCTCCGCTTTCGTGCAAAGCTGCGTTCCCGGCTTAGACGCCGTAACCGTGCCTGCCGCTGTTGTAATGCGTGCAATTTCATCAAGCGTTAGTCCCTGCAATATTGAGTACGCCAATGCAGCAACCATGGAATCACCCGCTCCTGTCGCACTTTTTAGCTGAATTGTCCATGGCTTTGTTTTATAAGCTTCATCTTTATTAATAACGACAGCGCCATCTCCTCCCATGGAAACAATCACAGTGTTTATACCCGTCAAAATAAGTTTTTGGCCAGCATAGACAATATCGTTAAGCGATAAAAGCTTTCGCCCCACCAGCCCTTCCAATTCGTGTAAGTTTGGTTTAACAGCAAATGGTTTACTTTTAATTCCTATTTTCAGTGCTTCTCCATCTGCATCGAGAATCGTCTGCACTCCCGCTTCGTTTGCAATGTGTATAAATTCCCCATAGATATTATCAGGTACACCCGGCGGTATGCTGCCTGTTAAAACAACAACTGCGGTTTCAGCGCAAAGGTCTTCAAAATTTTTTTTAAACTGTAAAAGGTCGTCAGAGCAAACTTCACATCCGCTTTCATTTATTTCCGTAATCTTTTTTGCTTGTTGATCAAATATTTTAACGTTTGTTCGTGTTTCACCCGGAATTTCCGTAAAATTGCTATCAATATGGCTGTGAATTAAAAAGTTTTGTAACAGTTTTCCTGTATGGCCTGCAATAAATCCAACAGCAGTGGTTTTTATGCCAAAACTGTGCAAAACCCGGGAAACATTTATTCCCTTTCCACCTGGATCGGTTTCAGACTTAATAACACGGTTCAAGCCATATGGAATAAGCCTTTCCACTGTAACTGTTTTATCAACTGATGGATTAAGTGTGACCGTAAGAACAGTTTTTCCCATAATTGCCTCCAATTTAGTGTGTATAGTCTTCGCTATCTGCAAAATAAAAGCGTACTCCCTTATTCTTTATTTTCTGCTGTTGTTCATCTGAAATAGGATGGCATGTAATGCATACTTCTACATCTGCCAGTTTCCCAAAACTGGCAAATGAAACATGTCCAATCTTTGAATGGTCCGCTAAAACGTAGACCTGTTCGGAAGACGCTATCATGCGAGACTTAACAGATGCCTCAGCCAGATTCGGTGTAGTTAAACCTGCTTCAGCATCAATGCCATTTGTAGCCATAAATGCTTTGTCAACATGTATATGGCTTAAATTTTCTTCTGAGACTGGCCCGACCAGTGCAATAGTATTGGAACGCAACGTGCCGCCAACGCATATTAGCGTAATATTGGAATACCAGGAAAGCTTTTGCATCAGAAAGATGGAATTCGTTACAACTGTAAGCTTTTCAAACTTGCAGAGGTATGGGGCAAGGCACATAGTTGTTGTGCCTGAATCGATTAGCAGTGAATCTCCATTTTCTATTTGTTTTGCCGCACAGGCAGCAATTTTCTGCTTTTCCTGATGGTACTTGTCACGTTTTTCCCTGTATGATGGCTCAATTCCAACAGCGCTTGTGCAGACGGCTCCGCCGTGTGTCCTTTTCAGCAGTTTCCGCCTTTCAAGTTCTGTTAAATCTCTACGCGCAGTGGATTCAGATATGTGAAAAATATCGCATAATGAATGGATTGATATTCTTGTTTGATTTTGGACATATTTGCAGATCTTTTTGAGACGTTCCTCTTCATACATACGCTGCTCCGCTTTCATAATTGATCATGGCTGATATTTAACCGATTAATGATTGTTATGGACGTTTATGATTGATTCATATATCATTGTACTGACATCTTATAAATTGTCAATATAAATTCATTAAATTAATAAAGTTTTATGAATAATTTATTGTTTACAGATTTTATATAGCTTTGAGAAGTGTAGGCAACACTGTTGTCTGGAATGTGCCACGACTGCAAAAATTTTTCATTTGTGATTGCCATGTGGACTTCCCTGAGCAATTATTATCATGTGCGTTGAAAGCGTGCCTGTTTCATGCTATAATCGGTTAATAAGTCAAAGTATAAAAAGAGGGGGATCTTCGGAACATGATCCGTGCAAATCAGTACCGCACGCGCCTCTGTGGTGAAGTCGGTGAAAATGATATTGGGAAAGAAATCCGCGTGGCGGGTTGGGTTGAAAATATCCGCGACCACGGCGGCGTGCAGTTTATAGACCTGCGCGACCATTACGGTGTTGTCCAGATAGTCATACATGATGAAAAAATGCTGATGGATATCAATAAAGAATGCACCCTCACAGCAAAAGGAAAAGTAGTGCTGCGCGATGCAGACACGGTCAACCCGAAAATCCCGACAGGAACTGTCGAAGTCCATGTTGACGAACTAACAGTCCTTGGGAAGGTAACGGCGCCGCTGCCGTTTGAAATTATGTCCTCGCGCGAAACTAAAGAAGACGTGCGGCTTAAATACCGTTACCTCGACCTGCGCAACCCTAAAGTCCACCGCAATATTGTGCTGCGCTCAGAGCTTATCTCATATCTGCGGCAGAAAATGACAAGCCTTGGTTTTCTGGAGATGCAGACGCCAATCCTGTCCGCTTCATCTCCCGAGGGTGCGCGCGATTATCTGATACCGAGCCGCCGCCATCCGGGAAAGTTTTATGCGCTGCCTCAGGCACCGCAGATATTTAAGCAGCTTCTTATGGTTTCGGGGTTCGACAGGTATTTTCAGGTTGCTCCCTGCTTCCGTGACGAAGACGCACGTGCGGACCGCTCGCCCGGCGAATTTTATCAGCTCGACTTTGAAATGGCATTTGCAACACAGGAAGATGTTTTTGCTGTTGCGGAAGAAGTGATAGGCGACACATTCCGCAAGTTTTCAAATAAAAAAGTATCTCCCGCTCCGTTCAGGCGTATCCCATATGCGGAGTCAATGCTGAAATACGGTACAGATAAACCTGACCTGCGCAACCCGCTTGAAATACTCGACATAACCGATATTTTTGACGGTACATCGTTTAAGCCGTTCCAGCACAAAACAGTCCGTGCCATAAATGTTCCGGACTGTGCCGGCCAGCCGCGCAGCTTTTTTGAAGGCACGCTGAAGTATGCCGAGAGCATCGGCATGAAAGGCCTCGGCTACATCAAGGTGACGCAGGACGGCGAATACCAGGGGCCTATAAATAAGTACCTCCCGGATGACAGGCGCAGCGAGCTCGTCCGCCGTTCCGGCATGAAACCCGGCTGTGTGCTTTTCTTCATTGCAGACGATGCCGATATGGCGCCGAAATTTGCCGGCCAAATACGCGAGGAACTTGGAAAGCGCCTCGGGCTTATAGATGGCAGCCGCTTCGATTTCTGTTTCATAACTGATTTTCCTATGTTTACGATTGATGAAGAGACAGGCGCGACTATTTTCATGCACAATCCTTTTTCCATGCCGCAGGGCGGCATGGAAGCACTTATGACAAAGAACCCTGAAGATGTGCTTGCATATCAGTACGATATCGTGTGCAACGGCATTGAGCTCTCTTCAGGTGCTGTGCGAAACCACCGTATAGACATAATGAAAAAGGCGTTCGAAATTGCGGGCTACACTGAAGAAGAGCTCAAAACAAAGTTTACGTCACTTTACCACGCATTCCAGTATGGGGCACCGCCGCATGCAGGCATGGCGCCAGGCATAGACCGCATGCTCATGCTGCTTACCGGCGAAGACAATATCCGTGAAGTTATAGCGTTCCCGATGAACTCCAACGCGCAGGACGTAATGATGGGCTCACCTAACGAGGTTACCGAGCAGCAGCTGCGCGAAGTCCATATAAGGCTGCGGAAGTGAGGCTTTAAAGATGGTAACACATGAAGAAATACTTAAAATTGCAAACCTCGCAAAACTTTCAGTCACTCCGGAAGAGCTTGATTCCCTTACGGAAGACATGAATAAAATCATCGGGTTTGCCGACACGATAAACGCCGCATCGTCCGATAAATCAACAGATTTTGATAACATAAATGGACTTTCCAACGTCCTCCGCGAGGACTCTGCAGAGCTGTCTTACAGCCGTGATGACATTCTGAAAAACGCCGAAGACAGCGAAGACGGGTACTTCGTTGTGCGGCGGCGCCGGTAAAGGAGCTTTTATATGGGAAAGTACGGAAAAATCGCACAGCTGCAGGAAATGCTGTCCTCAGGGGAAATAAGCTGTACGGAACTTACAAAAAAATACCTGAGTGTCATCGGGAAAGAGAATGGTGCCCTTAATGCTTATATAAATGTCACGGCTGACGCTGCGCTTAAAACGGCTGCCGAAGTCGATAAGGACATTGCTGCCGGGAAAGAACTTGCACCGCTTGAAGGCATACCTATGGCATTAAAAGACAACATCTCCACAAAAGGCATGGAGACAACGTGTTGCTCAAAGATACTTGGCGGCTATGTGCCGATATATGACGCTACGGTATGGTCGGTGCTTAAGAATCAGAAAGCCGTCCTCCTCGGCAAAACGAACATGGACGAGTTCGCCATGGGCTCTTCATGCGAAACGTCGTGCCACGGCGGGGCAAAAAATCCGCACAACCTGAAGCGTGTCGCAGGCGGGAGCAGCGGCGGGGCTGCCTCCGCAGTCAGCGGCAACCTTGCGGCTTACGCCCTTGGCTCGGACACAGGCGGTTCCATACGCCAGCCTGCAAGCTTCTGTGGAGCCGTCGGCTTTAAGCCTACGTACGGTACGGTATCGCGCTATGGACTTATTGCATACGCTTCAAGCTTCGACCAAATAGGCCCAATAGCGTCAAGTGTAGAAGACGCCGCGCGCGTATATGACGTGATTTCAGTTTATGATAAAATGGACTCCACAAGCAGCGGGCAGAAAGAGCCGGTTCTGCCTGCACTCGAAAATGACATACGCGGTAAGAAAATCGGGATAGTGAAAGAGTATTTTGACGGCGTACGGTCTGACGTAAAAGAAGCCCTGCTCAAAGCCGCAGATGTTTTCCACTCACTCGGTGCCGAAACCGTTGAATTCAGTATGCCGTCTATCCATTACAGCCTCCCCGTTTATTATATCCTCGCATGCGCCGAGGCATCGTCTAACCTCGGGCGCTACGACGGCATACGCTACGGCTACCAGACAGAACACTACACAAGCCGCAACGAGATGATATGCAAAACAAGGAGCGAAGGCTTCGGCGCAGAAGTCAAACGCCGCATACTCCTCGGGACTTATGTCTTGAGTTCAGGCTATTACGACGCTTACTATAAAAAAGCGCAGGACCTGCGCGGAGCTATTGTCCAGGCTTTTGACGGCGCTTTTTCGAAATGCGACGTTATCCTTGCGCCTACCGTGCCAATGACAGCGTTTCCCGAAAATTATGCGGCAAAAGACCCTGTGGAAACGTACCAGACAGACATATGCACAGTTCCCGTAAACATTGCCGGTCTGCCGGCTGTAAGTGTGCCGTGCGGTTTTGGCAGCGACGGCATGCCTGTAGGCATGCAGATTCTCGGGCCGAAGTTTTCGGAAAGCACTGTGCTCAATTTTGCGAACATGTACGAATCAGCAGCACGTGAAACGTCGTTTAAAGATACAGGAATGGGGGTTTCGCTGTGAATTACGAAGTTGTCTGCGGGCTCGAAACCCATATTGAGCTTTCCACAAAAACGAAGATCTTCTGCTCATGCACTACTGAGTTCGGCGGCAAGCCCAACACACACTGCTGCCCTGTTTGCATTGGTCTTCCCGGCACACTGCCAAAGCTCAACAAAGCCGTTGTTGAGTATGCGGTAATGGCTGGGCTTGCGACGCACTGTGAAATTAACCCCGACGCGAAAATGGATCGCAAAAACTATGTTTATCCCGACCTGCCAAAGGCGTATCAGATTTCACAGTACGACCAGCCGCTGTGCAGGCATGGCTATGTGGAGCTTTCAAACGGCCGGAAAATCCGCCTTACGCGCATACACATGGAGGAGGACGCCGGAAAGCTCGTGCATGAGCGTGGAAATACGTTTATTGACTACAACCGCAGCGGCGTCCCGCTTATTGAGATAGTTTCGGAGCCGGATATCCGCAGCATAGATGAAGCCATAGAATATGTGGAAAAGCTGCAGATGATCATGCGCTATATAGGCATATCAGACTGCAGGATGCAGGAAGGTTCCCTCCGCTGCGACGTTAATATCTCTGTCCGCCCGCAAGGTTCCACAGAGCTCAGCACACGCACTGAGATAAAGAACATGAATTCTTTTTCACACATGACAAAAGCCATGCAGTATGAAATTGACAGGCAGATAGACCTGATTGAAAGCGGCGAAAAAGTTGTGCAGGAGACGCGCCGCTACAATGAAGGCACGGGCTGCACCGAAGGTATGCGCGGCAAAGAAGATGCTGACGACTACCGCTATTTCCGCGAGCCAGACCTCGTCGCCGTCCGTGTTACGGATGATATGGTAAAAAAAACAAAGGCGAAGATGCCCGAAGACCCGCAGAAACGCCTGCACCGCTTCGTAAATGATTACGGCCTTACTGAAGGTGATGCACAGATGCTGATTGAGCACCGTCGCATTGCAGACTATTTTGAAAAGGCCGCAAATGGCGTTAAAAATACGCGCACTGTTGTAAACTGCATAACCGGACCGATTTTCGCACGCATTAAAGATGAGAGTGAAAAAGACAGTTTCAATATAAATATTCCGCCAGAAAACCTCAGCGCACTTGTGCGGCTGTTCGACGAAGGCAAAATCCGCAAGAACCAGTTGAAATCTACACTGGAAAAAATGCTCGACAGCGGTAAGCCCGCTTCGGCGTTCCTCAGTGAAAAAGACCTTGCCGGAATAAGCGCAGAGGATTTGAAAAAACTTTGCGCACAGGCGATACATGCCAACCCTAATGCTGCAAAGGATTATCTCGGCGGGAAGCAGAAGGCCGTCAAGGCGCTTGTAGGTGCGGTCATGAAAGCTACCCGTGGCCGTGCGAACCCACAGGAAGCGGAAAAAATACTGATTTCATTAATCGGGCAGTAGCCCGTTTTAAAATGCACAGCGACATTAAAAATCAACAGGCACTGAAAATTTTCGGTGCCTGCTTTTTTTATTTACATACTTCACCCATAAAGATTTTTTTCAATGACAGCATAGCAAAAAATGGCTATTTCACAGCAGGTTGCATTTCACGCGGCAAATTGTTAAAATATATAAGGAGATTAATATTATTTGGTCATGCTCGTTCTGCCTTTTGAAAACTTAATGGCGGGATTAAATCTTCTGAAAATATTACGGGACCAGGCTTTATAGACTGATTTCCGATAATAAACAGCGAAGACCATTGGAGGAAAGATTATGGCAGCTCAGAAATTTAAAAAGGGTAACTGCGTGATTTACGGGTCAAGCGGTATGTGCTTTGTGTCAGACATCAAAGCACTTCGCCCGTCGCTGGAGGCACCAAGCCGCCTTTATTATGTTCTCAGCCCTGCCGGCAATCCAAATTCCAAAATTTTCGTTCCAACTGAAAACAAAACTTTGACCGGAAGGATGCGCTTTGCTATGACAAAGTCAGAGGTAGATTCTCTGCTTGCGGGCGCAATCGGGAAAGAAATTAGCTGGATAGATGACAGAACTGCACGTACCAATTTTTTTCATGAAATTTTGAACCGGGGCATGGAGGAAGACCTTCTGCTTATGATACGCTGCCTTTTTGAGCGTAAAAGAGAACTGCAGAAAAGCGGCAAAAAGCTTTCGGGCACTGATGATGATATGCTTAAAACAGCAGAAAAGTTTGTAAAGGAAGAATTCTCGTATTCGCTTGAAATTCCGCAGGAAAAAGTAGAAGATTACATCCGATCTGCTATGGAAAAACAGGTTGGTTGAAATGCGCAAACCCTAATGGGTTTGCGCATTTCCATAATGGCAGACAGTAAATTTCATTGGTAAGGCTCAGCTTTTAAGCCGACAGCATGGCTATAGATATGCTGAGTGTGATAAGCGCCACGCCTATTAACGGAATCATGCCGTCGAAATACCCTGCGCGTTTTCCAAGATTGTAGTAAAGCATATAACAGATAAAATTCATCAACGTGCCAGCTGCAACGACGGCAACGAATATAACCGCAAGGATATGAGAAAACACCCCAATCCCATACAGTGTGTCAATTTCAGACAGCGCAAGCGCGGCCCATCCAACTATGAGAAATAATTCAGTCGTAACAGGCCTTTTAAACAGCAGGCGTGTTATAAACAACAGTATAATGTATAACGCAATGTCGCCCAAAAGAAGCGACCAATTTGGAAACAATGCCGCTTTGGCCTGAGATGAAGTAATGCCTCTGACTGCAAAAATAATAGCTGCAAGGCCTGCGGCGAAAGCGGGTATGAGAAGCCACCCTGTTTTCATGCCCTTTATGGCACCATTTGGCTTAAATGCCAGCAGCCACCACGCCAAATAAAATGCACAGCAGATTATAAGCAGAATATTGCTTTCGAAAATCCGTTTTGCGGGAACAGTAAAATTATAAATTGGCAAATGTTTCCACTCCTTTTTAGCCGTATGCACAGCCGCACAATGGGCAAATTCCCATGTTTTCTTCCGTACCATCATTTAGAAAATTGCCGCATTGAGGACATAAATAGCTTCCAAACCGACATTGTGTTACACTCTACATTTTAAATCATTATAATCTTTTTGCCGTGGATAAAACAGGCAATATTTAAAGATGAGGAAATTATATTTATAAATTCTGGCATATGGAAGTACCTGACAAGTACTTCCATTATTTTTAAAAATATTACTGGATATACTTGACAAATAAGGGCTGCTGGTGTAAGCTTTGTCGAAAGGGCTACTGGCGTAAACTATGTTGGAGGACACTATGAAAAAACTTGCCGGTAAAATCCAAAATTCTGAACTCGAGGTGATGCGTGTGCTGTGGGCGGCAGAAAGACCTGTGCCGCTTATTGAAATCCGCCAGGTGCTGTCCGTCCGCTGCGGATGGGAGGATTCCACAGTAAAGACACTTTTAAGGCGGCTTCAGGCAAAGGGAGCCGTTAAGTTGGAAAGGCGCGGGATATATAGTGCATTGGTATCCGAAGAAGAATATAAAAAATGGTCCACAAATGCGTTTCTGGATAAAATTTTTGCTGGCAGTGCCAAAAAACTTGTAGCGTCATTGGTTTCTGACGGGCAGCTTAGTGAGGAAGATATCGCTGAACTTTATAAAATGTTCAACGGAGGAAAGCAGGAAAGGAAATGACATGAATAGTGCTTTTATGACGGTTCTATCTCTTTCCGTTTCAGGCTCCATAATGGCATTTTTACTATTTGCATTTAAACCCCTGCTGAAAAACAGGGTATCGAAGGCCTTTTTATATTATATCTGGCTTTTAGTGCTGCTGCGCCTTATTCTGCCGGTTACTTCACCTGTAAACGTAATGGATGCCATTCCTCATGCCAGGCAGCCAAATACGGAAACAGCTGGCCGGGCATACACCCACACAGCAGCAGAGCAGGGCGCCGGTAATTCCGGAGCTTCCATTAACACTCAGGTTGCTCCGGCGGAACAAACTGATAATGGAATTACAAATTCGCCGCATGCAGCAGCAGCTGAGCCTCCTCTTCCAGTATGGGACTTTATCAAAAATAATTTATTATGGCTATGGCTCTCAGGTTCCATAATCAGCTTTGGATGGTTTATAATATCATACGCATATTATTCGCGCCGTATAAAGCGGACATGCTTTAAACCCAATAAGGATGATATTGAGTTGTTCCGGCAAATGGCCGGCAATAGCCGTGTAAGGCTCACTTGCAGCAGCAATGTTACAACCCCTGTGCTTATAGGGGTTATCAAGCCTGTCATTATACTTCCACGTTTTGCATATGTTCACAACGCGATGGAGAAAGAACTGAGGAATATCCTGCGCCATGAGCTTACCCATTATAGGCGGAAAGATATTCTTTACAAATGGTTTGTTGTGGCAGTGACGTCATTGCACTGGTTTAACCCGTTGATGGTGCTTATACGCAAAGAAATAGGCAAGGCATGTGAACTTTCTTGTGATGAGACTGTTATAAGCAATATGTCCGCCATTGAAATGCGGCAGTACGGAAACACACTGCTCACTTTTTCAGCTGCTAAGAAGTATCCCGCAGGCATTCCTGCGACTACTTTAAGTGAAGGCAAGGCGGAATTAAAAGAAAGGCTGGTAAGCATTATGAAGTACAGGAAAAAATCTGCATGGTTAATTAGCTTAATATTCATGATGGCAGTTATGTTTTCAGGCTGTGCACTGGGGTGGGGTTTACCCAAAAAAGCTGACACTAACAGCTCAGGCGCATCTTCGCAGGCTGCACAGGATCAGCCATCTGCACCTCAGGCGCCTGATGCAAGCGAAGACTCAAGCCCTGTAAGCAGCGGCACACAGGCGTATGCAGGCAGCCAGCCAAAAAACCAGAATTCGCCGGCCAGCTACAGCACTCCGGCACAGCCTTCTGTAATAAATCAAGTAAATAAAGCGCTGAATACAAAAGTATCTGTAATGCTGCCGGCAAGTGTACCTACAGCAAAAAACCACCATTTGGCAGCAACAACGGCTTCAAAGACAGCAAATTACAAAGTGAATTTTTACGAAACAAACCATGCTGTGACAATCAATTCACAGGCAGCTTCAAAAGGCACGCCGATTGCGTCAGTAGAAGGAACATTATATAGAGATGAGGCGAGCGCAAAGAAAGTAATTCTCAGCAATGGTTATAGTACGATTAATATATCTTCACTTAACAAGGAAATGATTGTAGACCTCGGGCATAATATTAAATCCTTGTGTGAAGGTGCTGCCGGCCACTACTATATAACATGGAATGAAGGACGCTGGTGCTTACATGTGGAAGGCCCCGGAGATCCGGCTTATAAATATGCAAAATATCCGGATGGCATAGAGCTGGCTAAAGGTGCTGTTACATATCTGTCGACTAATATGCTGCCGGTGCCCCATGAAATCGGTGTCATCAGGATTGAAGACTGGGCAAATAACCATGAAACAACCATTAATTGGCAAGACCACAAAACAGTTTATCGGATTGCCAGCCAGGATCCAATGATAGCCTTAAAAGTAGCTGTAAAAATGGAATCCAGATAAAAATACAGTTTATATAAACACGGAAGCTTCCCTGTAAAAAAAATTTATGGTAAATATTGATTTTTCCTTAAATAAGCATATAATGGAAATGACATTTGAATAGTTTTATGTCTTCAGGGCAGGGTGAAATTCCCGATCGGCGGTATAGTCCGCGAGCGCGTAAGCGCAGGGCTTGGCAATGTGTTCAAGTCAGGATTTGGTGAAACTCCAAAACCGACAGTAAAGTCTGGATAGAAGAAGATGTGTTGAAGTTGTATGTGATGCCGAAATGATTTTTTCGGTAATGCTGTTATATTACCTTTACGGTTTGCTTTGTGCGCGTGATGGTTTTTACAGGCATTTCAAATACACCTGAGTTTTAACACCTGAAAGACATTTGTAATTCTTTCAGGTGTTAATTTATTTTTAGGGGTGTTGTGATTGTCTGATGAAGCTTATATGAAAATAGCGCTGGAATGTGCGAAAAATGGATGTGGCTGGGTTAACCCGAACCCTATGGTTGGGGCCGTTATCGTGAAAGACAGCCGGGTAATTGGAGTCGGTTTTCACCGGAAGTATGGAGGAATGCATGCGGAACGGAAGGCACTGGCTTCATGTACCGAATCGCCAAAAGGTGCAACGCTGTATGTGACATTAGAGCCATGCTGCCATTACGGGAAAACGCCGCCGTGCACAGAGGCAATTTTAGAAAGCGGCATAAAGCGCGTTGTGGTAGGCTCTGTTGACCCAAATCCGCTGGTCGCCGGTAAAGGAATACAGATTTTGCGCCAGCACGGAATACAGGTTGAAGTGGGTGTGCTCCGCGAACCCTGTATTGCCATAAATGAAGTGTTCTTTCATTTTATCCAAACGAAAATGCCATATGTTGTTATGAAATACGCCATGACTATGGATGGTAAAATTGCTACGTACTCTGGCCAGTCGGAATGGATTACCGGAGAGGCTGCCCGCCGGCATGTGCAGGAGGACAGGCACCGGTACTCCGGCATTATGGTTGGCGTAGGCACGGTCCTCTCTGATAACCCGCTTTTGACATGCCGCTTAAAAAACAGCCGTAATCCGGTGCGCATTATTTGTGACTCAAAGCTGCGGACACCGCTTGACGCGCGTGTGGTCAAGACGTCAGGCGAAGCCCATACCATTTTTGCCACATGCTCTGAGGACGAATCGCGCATACGCCGTTACCAAGAAGCAGGATGTGAAGTGATGGCATTAAAGCCGGATGATGGGCGGGTAGATATGCACGAACTTATGGCAGAATTGGGGGAAAAAGGAATCGATAGCATCTTGCTTGAGGGTGGCAGCACGCTCAACTGGTCTGCGCTGCAAAGCGGTGTTGTCAATAAGGTGCAGGCTTATATTGCCCCGAAGCTTTTGGGTGGAGTCGGGGCAAAATCTCCAGTGGAAGGAATTGGTGTGGAAAGCCTTAAGGAAGCGTTCAAGCTGACTGCACCAGAGGTGACACACTTAGGCGAAGACATCCTGCTGGAAAGCGAGGTAGTTGCATGTTCACAGGAATAATAGAAGAAATAGGGACTGTCCGCTCGATTAAGAAAAACACACATTCAGCCGTCCTCACGGTTAAAGCATCGAAAGTGCTTGATGATTTAAACATGGGCGACAGCATTGCAGTCAATGGCGTGTGCCTGACAGTCGTTTCAATTACAGACAGCTTGTTTTCTGCCGATGTGATGCACGAAACTGTTAATTGCTCCAACCTCTGGAATTTGAAGGCTGGCGATATGGTGAATCTGGAACGTGCCGTAATGCTTAACGGACGTTTAGGCGGGCATATCGTTTCAGGACATATCGACGGGACCGGAGTCATCAGGAGCATAAAAAAAGATGAAAATGCGGTATGGTTTACTATACGTGCCCCAAAATTAATTTTGAGATATGTGGTGGAGAAGGGGTCTGTTGCCATTGATGGAGTCAGCCTTACCGTGGCCAGTGTAACTGAAAACGATTTTGGAGTATCAGTGATTCCAAACACGGTAAAGTGCACTGCGCTTGGGAAAAAGCATACAGGCGATGTGGTGAACCTGGAAAACGACTGCGTGGGGAAATATGTAGAAAAACTGTTGCGCGTGCCGGCGGGGCAAAGCAGTATATCAAGAAAATTTCTTGCTCAGTATGAAATTTAGGAGGTGCAGCAATGCCAACATTTGATACAGTGGAAAAAGCAATCGAGGATTTACGCCAGGGGAAAATAATCCTGGTAACAGATGATGTAAACCGTGAAAACGAGGGGGACTTGATATGCGCGTCCGAGTTTGCTACGACTGAAAACGTAAATTTTATGGCAATGCATGGCAAAGGGCTTATCTGCATGCCAATGAGCATAGAGCTTTGCAAAAAACTGCATTTTCCACAGATGGTTTCAAATAATACCGACAACCATGAAACGGCATTTGCAGTTTCTGTAGACCACGTAAGCACAACTACAGGCATTTCTGCAGAAGAGCGGGGCATAACAGCGCGCGCCTGTGCAAGCAGTAGTGCAAAGCCGGAAGATTTCCGCCGCCCCGGCCATATGTTCCCGCTTATGGCTAAACCGAACGGCGTTTTGGAAAGAAGCGGCCATACTGAAGCCACTGTGGATTTGCTCCGGCTTGCCGGGCTTAAGGAATGCGGCCTGTGCTGTGAGGTAATGGGCACCGACGGCCGGATGATGAGGACATCTGAACTAATTCATATGGCTGATAAATATGGCCTGACATTTATTACAGTCAAAGACCTGCAGGAGTACAGGAAGCGGCATGACAAGCTGGTCAAACGTGTAGCAACTGCAAAACTGCCTACGCGGTATGGGGACTTCACAGTGTGTGGCTATGTTAACAAGCTTAATGGGAAACATCATGTTGCCTTGGTGAAAGGGCAAATCGGGGACGGAAAAAACCTGCTGTGCCGTGTACATTCCGAATGCCTGACAGGTGACACTTTTGGCTCGCTCAGGTGTGACTGTGGGCAGCAGTTGGCGTATGCAATGGCGCAGATTGAACATGAAGGCCGTGGAGTTCTGCTTTATATGCGGCAAGAAGGGCGTGGGATTGGACTTATTAATAAACTTAAGGCCTACGCACTGCAGGATAAGGGTATGGACACAGTTGAAGCAAATAGGGCACTTGGCTTTGCCGGAGATTTAAGGGAGTACTTCATCAGCGCGCAGATACTTCGGGACCTTGGAGCCAAAACGCTGCGCCTTATGACTAATAATCCCGATAAAATACGCCAGCTTTCTGACTATGGGATGAAAATTGTGGAACGCGTACCAATACAGATGGACGCTACACAATATGATTTATTTTACCTGAAAACAAAACAATCGAAAATGGGGCACATCCTCAATTATTAAAGGAGTTTTTTTAGTGAATATTTTTGAAGGGAAACTGGTATCTGAAAATATACATATAGGAATTGTAGTTGCCAGATTCAACGAATTTATTACCTCAAAATTACTGTCAGGTGCACTGGATGGCCTAAAAAGGCATGGCGTGCTGGAAGAAAGTATAGACGTGGCGTGGGTGCCGGGTGCTTTTGAGATTCCATTGATTGCATCAAAGATGGCGAAAAGCGGAAGATATGATGCGGTTATCTGCCTTGGTGCAGTAATCCGTGGCAGCACAAACCACTATGACTATGTTTGCAATGAAGTTTCGAAAGGCATTGCCCAGACGGCACTGGCAAGCGGAGTCCCTGTGATGTTTGGTGTACTTACGACGGAAAATATTGAGCAGGCTATCGAGCGCGCCGGAGCAAAGGAGGGCAACAAGGGCTTTGAGTGTGCGGAAGGTGCGGTAGAGATGGTAAATTTGATTCGTACTATGGGCAAATAGTTTTTAAGCAGAATTTTATATATGCATGATTTAATTTGCCATATAAAATTTCGAAGGAGGAAATAAACAGTTGGGCTATGCATTGGTTACTTCAATGATTTTGCCGTTGCGCGCCAAGGCAAACGATGATGCGGAACTTACAGACGAAGCGCTGTTCGGCTACAAAGTGGAAGTAATAGATCGTAAAGGAAAATGGTGCCGCGTACGCACGCGCTATCAGTATGAAGGCTGGACCCTTAAAAATAGCCTTTCGTTTGATGCGGAAAACATGGCTTTCTGGGATACGGCACCAAAGAAAACTGTCATGCAGGCTCATGCGGATATTCTCATGCAGCCTAAAGTTCAGGGAATTATTGTGCAGGAAGTTACACGCGGCGCTATTGTGAGCCCAACTGGAGAAAACAGCTCAGGCTGGGAAAAGGTCCGCCTATGCGACGGCAGGGAAGGATGGGCATGGGGAGCTTTTCTCGGCAAGTACATAACTTCATGGCATAAAGAAGAAGAGGAAAAGCTGCGGGAAAATTTTGTGAAAACAGCCATAAGCTATATGGGGACACAATACCGCTGGGGAGGTAAAACACCGCTCGGCATTGACTGCAGCGGCCTTTGCTCTATGGCGTATCTCCTTAACGGCGTCGTTATAAACCGTGATGCCCATATGAAGCCGGAATTCTGTATGCACGAGACAAGCCGTGAAAAGATGAAAAAAGGCGACCTTCTGTTTTTCCCGGGGCACGTGGCAATGTATGTTGGCGGTAAACGTTATATCCATTCCACAGCGGGAAATAATTGCCATGGTGTGGTTCAGAACAGTTTCGACCCCAATGATGCAGATTACCGTGCCGACCTTCCGTCAAGGCTTCTCTTCATAGGCAGTATTTTTTAATAATTTATTGATTTACATGGAGTATGATGCCTTGCAGAAAAACCAGAGGTTGCATACAGAGAAAATATAAGCTATTTAACTGTCTAATTATCTTCAAGCTACTTTTTTGCCGAGTTTTCTCAGACCAGTATCTTTACTGGGGCTTAGCTCAAGTGACAAATTGGGTTAGACTTAAGTTCGCTGCCATGAATCTTAAAAAGCTGGCAATGTGGAAAATGGAAGGACTACCATCCTTCCGGCTTCATATTGCAAAAAGAACCCATCCTTCGCTTAATGCGTCGGATGGGTTCTTCGACAATCTGTATTAATATTTATAATATTGAAATTTTCGCAGCTTTCCGCACCAAATAAGCAACCCAAAAATTTTTAAGTAATGCGTCATTTTCTAAGATAAAATTTGCTTTTATCTCATCAGCTTTCCATTTTTAAATACCGAAACTATGTTCCACTCTTTGTCCATCACAACAAGGTCGGCCTGCTTGCCGACTTTTATGCTTCCGATTCTATTGGTTTCACCAATTTCACGTGCCGGGT